>SUYQ01000040.1 GCA_015060325.1 Bacteroidales bacterium
CGCCGGCTTCCTTCAGATTCCACCTCACGATGGACACCCTTGCCTTTGGCTATATGCTTCCCGTCATTAGGGCGCATTAGGGACTTTCACCCGTTAGAGCATGCCCATGCTGGGCGTACTACAAAAGAGACGACCCAAACGGATCGTCTCTTCTGCATCTATACTTTTGACTGATATTAGTCTTCCTTCTCCTCCTCGAGATAAGCCTTCAGGAGCTTCTCCTGAACATCACCTGGTACAGGCTGGTAGTCAGCGAAGTCCATTGTGAATGTCGCGCTACCTGATGAGAGCGAGCTGAGGGTTGTAGAGTAACGGTAAAGTTCTGCGAGCGGAACGCGTGCCTTGATGGTGCTGAATCCCTTCTCCTCGCCCATTCCTTCGATGAGGGCACGACGGTTCTGAAGATCCGACATACAAGCACCCATGTAATCAGATGGAGTAAGCACCTCTACATTGTAGATCGGCTCCATGATCTTAGGGCCTGCAATGCGGAATGCCTCCTTGAATGCGTTACGTGACGCGAGAACGAATGAGATTTCATTTGAATCTACCGGGTGCATCTTACCATCGTATACATATACGCGGATGTCGCGCGCAAGCGAACCTGTAAGAGGACCTTCGCTCATCTTCTCGTTGATACCCTTGAGGATAGCAGGCATGAAGCGCGCATCGATGGCACCACCCACAACGCAGTTGTAGTACTCGAGCTTACCACCCCATGGAAGGTCGAACTCTTCCTTGCCCTTGATGTTGAGGACAACTTCCTTTCCGTCAACCTTGAAGCGGTTACCTGGGTCTACACCCTCCTGGTAAGGAGCGATAAGGAGGTGAACCTCACCGAACTGTCCGGCACCACCTGACTGCTTCTTGTGACGATAGTCAGCGCAAGCCACCTTTGTGATGGTCTCACGGTATGAAATCTTAGGAGCTGAGAACTCGATCTCGAGCTTGTTCTCGTTCTGGAGTCTCCACTTGAGAGTGTTGACATGCTGCTCGCCCTGTCCCTTGAGGATGGTCTGCTTCTGCTCCTTGTGATACTCGATGATGTATGTAGGATCCTCGGCTGCGATCTTTGCCATAGCCTCGCTCACCTTCTCCTCGTCCTTTGCATCCTTTGCCTTGACAGCGCAGCGATACTTGTAGTGAGGGAACTTGATGTCGAGATAAGCAATGTCCGAACCTGGAGTGCAGAGGGTCACGTTTGTCTTTGCTGCGCGGAGCTTCACGGTACATCCGATGTCACCTGCAACGAGCTCTGTAACCTTCTCCTTCTTCTTACCTGCAACTGCATAGATAGCTGTGATCCTCTCCTTGTCGCCGGTCTCAGGGTTTTCAAGGTCTGAGCCCTCGACGAGCTTACCTGACATCACCTTGAAGTATGCAACCTCACCGAGGTGCTGCTCCACAGCTGTCTTATATATAAAGAGTGATACAGGACCGTCCTGCTTGCACTCAACTTCCTTTCCATCCTTTGTCTTGCCGATGCGCTCTGCTGGAGAAGCCGCTGTGCGGATAGTGAACTCCATCAGACGCTTTACTCCGATGTCCTTCTTTGCTGAAAGACAGAAGATAGGCATAACGTCGCCCTGGCGGATACCGATACCGAGACCCTTTCTGATCTCATCCTCCGAGAGGACACCCTGCTCGAAGAATGTCTCCATGAGAGTGTCGTCATACTCGGCTGCGCGCTCGATGAGCTCGTTTCTGAGCTCCTCGGCAGTCTCTACCTGATCTGCAGGAATCTCAAGGTCCTCGCGCTTGCCTGTATCACCGGCGAAACGATAATACTTCATCTTGAGAACGTCGATGAAACCGTCGAAGTCAGGACCTACAGTAACAGGATACTGAACTACTACCGGCTTGTTGCCGAACGTCTCTTTCATTGATTCGAGAGTGGTCTCCCAAGTCGCCTTCTCGCCGTCAAGCTGGTTTACGGCAACGATAAGAGGAATACCATACTCCTTTGCGTAACGTGAGAAAATCTGTGTTCCCACCTCGACGCCCTGCTGTGCGTTCACCACGAGAACACCTGTGTCACACACCTTGAATGCAGAAACAGCTCCACCTACGAAGTCGTCAGCACCCGGAGTGTCGATTATATTGAACTTTGTGTCCATGAACTCTGCATAGAGCGGAGTCGCATAGATGGACCTCTGGTTCATCTGCTCTATCTCTGCGTTGTCAGAGACAGTGTTCTTTGCTTCTACTGTACCTCTTCTGTCAATGACCTTACCTTCGTAAAGCATCGCTTCAGATAAAGTGGTCTTACCTGACTTTGTGCTGCCGAGGAGGACCACATTGCGGATGTTTTGAGTTGAATAAGTTTTCATCAGTTTGTGTGTTATTGTGTTTATTATATGTCTCTATCCGCGTCCGTTATGGACACATCCTCGCAAATCTAATAAAACTATGTCATAATATCAATAGAACAGCAGCAGTTTTTGAGAACTTCCTCGCAAGACATGCCGAACTTCTCATAAAATAAATTGTCCAATCCATACGGAATCTCACCGTTAAAAACCTTGTCATCCGCCAAAAGGGCAGAAAAATACCTTTCAGTCATCCGATCCATAGCATCATGTTTTCGGCAAAACTCCCATAACGCGACCTAAAAAGCAAGTTTTTGTGACGAAAACAGCCAAAACAGGTGCAAATTTTTCTCTTTTTTAAACAAATTTCTTTTTCTTTAACAAGTTTTACTTGCTATTCACCGGATTTTCTTGTTTATAACACTCCTGATGATAGGATAATTTTGTCTTCTGAATGCTAAAATGACTGAAAGATGGACAATAATTCCATAAAGGAGAATATCCGCCGGATCAGAAAGACACGCAGACTTACCCAAGAGGAGATGGCCCATAAACTGGGAATCTCTCTTACAGCCTACCGCGATATTGAAAGGGGCAGCACCTCCATGATGAACAGCAACATAAGTCGGATTGCCACCCATCTGGAAACATCGGCAGAGGAACTGGTCCTGGGTTACCATCCAGATCAGATGGGAGGACAGAAAATGGAAGAATTGGCCGGAAAATACACCAGCCGCATATCCGTCCTGGAAAAACAGGTGAGAGATCTGGAAAAACTTGTCATGACCCTGGAAGAAACCATCGCTTCTAAAAACGAAATCATCGAAAACAACAAGGAAATCATCACAATGCTCAAAAAAGAGCTTGGCAGGGAGAAATAGATTGTGTATTTTTGCAGAATGCGCAATGAACCACATCTTCTGAACTATCTTAACGCAGATCTGGTGGAAGCCGGGTGTGACGAAGCGGGACGCGGCCCTCTGGCCGGCCCGGTCTTCGCTGCCGCCGTCATATTGCCGAATGATTTCCACCATCCTCTTCTCAACGACTCGAAGAAAATGACCGAAAAGGCCCGTGAAACCCTTCGCCCTATAATCGAGAGGGAGGCGATAGCTTGGGCTGTAGAAGAGGTCAGTGCCGAGGAGATTGATGCCATTAATATATTGAATGCATCCATCACAGGAATGCAGCGCGCTGTCAGAAGACTTTCCGTAAAGCCTGAATTCCTTCTGATAGACGGCAACAAGTTCAAGCCTTTTGACGGATACAGATATCAATGTGTAGTGAAAGGAGATGCGAAATTCGCTTCCATCGCCGCCGCCTCGGTACTGGCAAAGACATATAGGGATGAATACATGCGAAAACTCGCGCAGGAATATCCACAATACGGATGGGAACGCAATATGGGGTATCCGACAAAGGAGCATGTCGAGGCGATAATCGCCCACGGCTATACCCCGCACCACCGCAAAAGTTTCCATCTCAAACAACTTGAACCAACACTGTTTTAGCAAAACTTTATCCTGAACCTCCTCTCTGTCATCCTGAGCGGAGCGAAGGACCTTTAAAATATAATTAACATGAAAAGAATCATTACCCTGATTGCAGCACTAAGCATCTGTCTGACAACATTTGCAGACGAAGGAATGTGGCTGCTTCCGCTTATCCAGAAGATGAACGGAAAAGCTATGAAGGAACTTGGATGCAAGCTCTCTCCAAAGGAAATCTATCACATCAACCGTACATGTCTTAAAGATGCAATCGTACAGTTCGGAGGCGGATGTACAGGAGAGGTAATCTCAGACAACGGTCTGCTTGTGACCAACCACCACTGCGGCTACAGCAACATCCAGAAACTCAGCAGCGTCGAGCACGACTATCTCAAGGACGGCTACTGGGCAATGAATACAAGTGAAGAACTTCCATGCGAGGGTCTTACCGTCACTTTCCTCCAGTATATGGAAGATATGACACCTGTGATAGAGAAAGCACGCAAGAAGGCTGAGAAGGAATTCAAGGGTCAGGCAGATATAGAAGAGAAAATAGAAAAGGCAATAGAAGATGCTCTCGATGCAGAAGTTGCAGAGGCGGAGAAGAAGAACCCGTATTGTGAGGTTGTTCTGGAATCATTCTATAATGAAAATGTGTATTACCTTATTGTATACAAGACATATAAGGACATCCGTTTCGTCGGAGCACCGCCATCATCAATCGGAAAGTTCGGTGCTGACACAGACAACTGGATGTGGCCACGTCATACCGGTGACTTCTCCATGTTCCGTATCTATGCAGACAAGAACAACAACCCTGCAGAGTACTCTCCTGAGAATGTTCCCCTCAAGGCTAAAAACCATCTTAAGATTTCCCTCAAAGGGGTAGAAGAAGGTGATTATACCATGATCATGGGCTATCCTGGAACCACTACCCGTTTCCAGACTTCTCCTGAACTCAAGCAGCAGATCGAGCAGAACGATATCCGCATTGCAGCCCGCACAATACGACAGGATGTGATGCTGGAAGACATGCTTGCCGATCCGAAGATAAAGATCCAGTATGCAAGCAAGTACTCAGGATCATCAAACGGCTGGAAGAAATGGCAGGGAATGAAGCTGGCTTTCGATAAGCTGGACATCATCGGACGCGCAGAACAGGAAGAAGCGGAATTCCAGAAATGGGTGGAATCAAATCCTAAGCGCCAGGCAAAATATGGAACTGTTCTTAAGGATCTGGCCGATGCAGTAGAAGCTGGAAAGGAGGCAAACAATGCATTTACAAAGGCATACGAGACCATATACAGGATAGAACTCACTAACTTCGCCATATCATTGGTATCTCTGGCAAACAGAGAGATCAGACAGGGAACAGACACCCTGACAGCATTGAACAATGCATATGCTGCCGTAGCTCCGAAATACGCTGACTATTCTGTTGAAACGGACAGAAAGGTAGCGAAGGCTATGCTTAAGCACTACCGTGACATCGCTGATACCGAATATGCAGAACTGCTTGAAGGCGTCGATATCGATTCTTTTGTTGACGACATGTTCAACAGCAGCATGTTCACATCTGCAGAAAACCTCAAGAAGGCCATCGAAGAATCAGGTATGGATATAGTCAAAGATCCTGCATATGGAGAAGGGTACGAGATGTTCATGGAATGCGTGAACGGTCAGCTGATGGCAATGGAGACAGAGGAGCCGCTTGCAAAGGCACGCAAGCTATACACAGAAGGGCTTCTCGAATGGAAGAAGGGCGAGCCTTCATACCCGGACGCAAACTTCACAATGCGTCTCACTTACGGTACGGTAGGAGGATATTCGCCTAAGGATGCCGTGACATACAGACACTACACCACTCTTGACGGAGTCATGGAAAAGGAGGATCCGGACAACTGGGAGTTCGTAGTACCGGCAAAACTGAAGGAACTTTGGAAGAATGAGGATTTCGGTCAGTATGCTATGGCAAACGGCAAGATGCCGGTTGCATTCCTCAGCAACAACGACATCACCGGAGGTAACTCGGGAAGCCCTATCATGAACGCAAACGGAGAACTTATCGGTCTCGCATTTGACGGAAACTGGGAGTCAATGAGCAGCGACGTGATGTTCGAGCCGGACCTTCAGAGGTGTATCAACGTGGACATCCGCTACGTCCTCTTCATCGTGGAGAAGTTCGGTGGAGCGAAATGGCTGATCGACGAGATGGATATAGTTAAATAGATTGGCGTCATGTCATTCTGAACGAAGTGAAGAATCTTTTATGACAGAAAACATCAGACAGTGGCTCCAGGAGGTGGAGCACCCTGCGAAGGGAGACAAGAATATAGTGGAGCTCGGAATGGTGGAGGCCATCGAGGCGGGCGAAGGAACAGTCACCGTAACGCTTGCATTCTCGAAGCACCGCGATCCACTCGCAGAATACCTTATTGGCAGCGCCAAGGCGGCTATAATCAGGAATGCCCCTGCCGGAACTCAGGTTGAGATCAAGACCATCATCAAGGATGAGGCTCCCAAGAAGAAGCCGGGACTTGATCTTGGTTTTGAGGAAGTAGCCACAGTCAAGCACATCATAGGAATCGCTTCCGGCAAGGGAGGCGTCGGCAAGTCGACCGTCTCGGTAAACCTCGCCGTAGCCCTTGCCCGCCTGGGCTACAAGGTAGGACTCGCCGACGCAGACGTGTATGGCCCGTCCGTTCCTAAAATGACAGCCAGCGAAGGACTTATGCCTGACGCATTCCAGGACGGAGACAAGGAAGTAATCATGCCGCTTGAGAAATATGGTGTAAAATGGATGTCCATAGGATACTTTGCAAAGCCTGAGCAGGCACTCATATGGCGTGGTCCTATGGCCTGCAATGCATTGAAGCAGATGATCCTGCAGGTCCGCTGGGGCGAGCTGGACTTCCTTCTCATAGACATGCCTCCGGGAACCGGAGACATCCACATCAGCCTAGTGCATGACATACCGCTCGAAGGAGCGGTAATCGTCAGCACTCCGCAGGATGTGGCCCTTGCAGACGTAGAGAAGGGAGTCAACATGTTCCGCAACGAAAGCGTGAACAAGCCTATCTTCGGACTCGTGGAGAACATGGCATGGTTCACTCCTGCAGAGCATCCTGACGAGAAATACTACATCTTCGGACAGGGAGGTGGCCTGCGTATGGCAGAAAAGTACGGCATTCCGTTGCTCGGCCAGATCCCTATCGTGCAGAGCATCCGCGAAGGCGGCGACTCAGGCGAGCCGGCTGCCCTCAGCAGCCGCCCCGACGGCATCGCCTTCGTCGCCCTCGCCGAAAAGCTCGCCTCAGCCCTGAATGTTGATTCTAATCGTCTCTGAAAAACAAGCTGTTTCTTCCAAGACGATACTTGTTTTTAAACAAATCTACCGATATTCATGCATTGTCTCGGAAAAATCGCGTTCTTTTTCCGAGACAATTTCCATAACATCATGAATAATACGACTTTGGTAAATTACTTCTACCTTGCTGATGGAAAACTTGATGGGAGACTTGGCAGTCAGCTGACCCTACCCGGCCACAAAAACGACCATATATGTGGCCAAGTGGCAAAATTCAAGTGGGTCGGCCACAAAATACGGCTTATTTGTGGCCGACATAAAAAGAAGGCGACTAATAAGTGATTTAGTCGCCTTCTTTCGTGTATATATAGATATGACGACAGTGGCGGTAGGGTAAGTTTGGCTTGGTTCCGTCGGAACGAGTTCCGACTTCATCCCTCCCACG
>SUYQ01000023.1 GCA_015060325.1 Bacteroidales bacterium
AGGAGTCTGGACCGTGTCTCAGTTCCAGTGTGGGGGACCTTCCTCTCAGAACCCCTAGACATCGTCGCCATGGTGGGCCGTTACCCCGCCATCTAGCTAATGTCACGCGAGCCTATCCGTTTCCGAAGTTCTTTAATTGGTTAAAGATGCCTAAAACCAATACTATGGGGTATTAGTCGGCGTTTCCACCGGTTATTCCCCAGAAACGGGCAAGTTGCTCACGCGTTACGCACCCTTGCGCCGGTCGCCATCAAGACTTTGACGAATCTCCGTCTCATGCTGCCCCTCGACTTGCATGTGTTAAGCCTGCCGCTAGCGTTCATCCTGAGCCAGGATCAAACTCTTCATTGTATAATTTTCTATATTTCCAGTCTGACCTGACACTTATAATTCCTTCAAAAGAATTAACGCTTCTCGATAAATTGTATTTTCTCGGTACTTGCTTCTTGTACAGTAATTCAGTCTTTTCAATGAACTTTTTTGTGCCGTTTTTCGAACGGGGCTGCAAAGGTACGCATTAATTTTTAATCTCCAAATTTTTCTGCAAAATTTTTCAATTTTTCTTTTGCGTCAGTCTTTCAAATGAACTCTCAGCCTTACCAGCCGCCCGTTTTTCAAAGGGAGTGCAAAGGTAGACATTTTTTCTTTACCTGCAAATTTTTCTTTAGCAATTTTCGAATATTTTTCGACCAAAATCGACTAACCCTCTGAACCCCAGGAGATAACACAAATGACGATTTTTCGTCAGAAAAAGAATTCCGGCAATCCTCCAAAATATGGATTTAGTCAACTAAATTTACTATATTTGCATGTTTGACTATATATAATATAAGTACTGATATGAAGAAGACATTTCTGACATCTTGTCTACTGCTGTCGATGACATTTGCAGCATCGGCTCAAGACACTCCCCTATGGCTCAGAAGAAATGCCATATCACCGGATGCATCACAAATCGCATTCACATACAAAGGTGACATCTATATAGTAAATTCTGAAGGAGGAAGAGCAAGACAACTCACCACCAACCAGGCATACGACTCCAACCCGATGTGGACTCCTGATGGGAAAAGCATCATATTCAGTTCATACCGCGAACTTGGTAAAGACATATATAAGGTATCCGCAGAAGGTGGCGTCCCTCAAAGGCTCACATCACATCCTGGCAGCGAGACGCCGATGGCTGTGATGGAAGACGGCAGCATCCTTTTCAGCGCATCCATCCAGCAGGACGCCCAGTACGGAGACTTCCCTGACGGAGCACAGGTATATATCATCGGGCCCGACGGCGGACGTCCGAAACAGGTGACCTCTCTTCCGATCTCCAACATCAGCATAGGTCCGGACAACATCGTGATATATGAGGATTACAAGGGATATGAAGATCCGTGGAGAAAACATCATACATCGTCAGTGACCCATGATATATGGATCTATGAACCATCGGAGGACAATCTGTCAGATCCAATCTCTATCAACGGAAACGGAAAATTCACAAAACTTACGACTTTCAAAGGAGAGGACAGGAACCCGGTATTCACGGCAGATGGAGATTCATTCTACTATCTCAGCGAGCAGGACGGCACATTCAATGTCTATTTCAGCGGATCGCTCAGAAATAATGATGGAAAGATAAAGCCTGAGCAGCTCACATTCTACAAAGGCAATCCCGTAAGACATCTGAGCATAGCAAGTAACGGCACTCTGTGCTACTCATATGACGGAGAACTGTATACCCTTAAAGAAGGACAGCAGCCTGAAAAGGTAAAGATAGAGATCATCAGGGACCAGACAGAGAGAGCAGTTCAGGAGCGCAAGATGACGTCAGGAGCGACATCGCTTGCCGTATCCCCTGACGGAAAGGAAGTAGCCATCGTTCTCAGAGGCGATGTCTTCGTGACATCGGTAGAGCACAAGACCACTACCCGCATCACCAACACAGCCCAGCAGGAAAGAAGCGTATGTTTCTCTGCTGACGGCAGGACCCTGTACTACGCAGCCGAAAGAAACGGCCACTGGGGAATCTGGGCGACATCTCTTACCGAAGATGAGGACAAGCTGTTCACTTATGCCGTAAAGACCGAAGAAAAGATGATCACCAAGCCTGGGGAGACATGCTTCCAGCCGCAGGTTTCCCCTGACGGCAAACATATCGCATATCTCAAGGACAGGACAGGCATCGCCATGATGAACCTCAAGAGCGGGAAGGAGACCATTCTTCTGGACAGCGACGTGAATTATTCATATACCGACGGGGACCAGTCTTTCGAATGGAGTCCTGACGGCAGGTACATACTCTGCAACTATCAGGAAGACGGCGGATGGAACAACGAAGATGTTGCAGTGATCGACACAGAAAACGGTGAGATCACGAACCTTACCCGAAGCGGATACACCGACAGCGGATTCAGATGGGCACGCGGAGGAAAAGCCATGACATGGACATCCGACAAGGCCGGTTACCGCAGCCATGGAAGCTGGGGCGCGGAAAAAGACATCTACATCATGTTCTTCGACGGCAAGGATTATACAGAATTCCTCAAGGACAAGGAAGACCGTGCAATTGCTGACCTCTATAAGGACAAGAAAGAGGACAAGAAGGAAGCCAAGGACAGCGTGAAGGCAGAGAAGAAGGGAGGAAAGAAAGTCGAGAAGATTATCCTGGATCTGGAGGACAGACAGGACAGGATCGTCAAGCTGACAAGATTCTCCGGAAGACTTGGCGATCACTACATGACTCAGGACGGCAAGAAACTATATTATATAGTACGTCTGGAGAAGAGCATGGACCTCTGCTGCCTCGATCTCGAGGACAACAGCATCAAGGTAGTCACCAAAGGGGTGATAGGCTCCATCTATCCTAGCAAGGATGACAAATATATGTTCATGCTCAATCGCGGCAGCGTATCCAAGATTGCGACTGCCACAGGAAAGAAGGAAAGCATCAGCTTCAACGGAGTATTCGAATACAAGCCTGCCCAGGAGCGCGAATACATCTTCAACCATATCTGGAAGCAGGTGGACGAAAAATTCTATGTAGCTGACATCCACGGCATCGACTGGGAAGGATATCGCGAAACCTATGAGAAGTTCCTGCCGCATATCGACAACAACTTCGATTTCCACGAAATGCTGTCTGAAATGCTTGGAGAGCTTAACGGTTCGCACACCGGAGCACGCTACAGACACACAAGCGGACTGACAATGGGAACATTGGGAGCAATTTACGACCAGGAATTCGAAGGCGACGGACTCAAGATCAAGGAAGTCCTCAAGGGCGGCCCTCTATACCTTGCAGACCCTGAGATAAAGGCCGGAAACATAATCAAGGCAATCAACGGCAAGGAAATCACCAAAGACACAGACTGGCATGCACTTCTTGCTGGGCAGGGAGGAAAGAAGACAGCAGTTACAATAAAAGGCGGCGGCAAGTACAGGACCATCTACCTCGAGCCGGGATATACTGACTATAAGCAGATGTACCAGAGATGGGTAAGGCAGAGAGAGGATATGGTAAGAGAGCTTTCAGGCGGAAGAATAGCCTATGTCCATGTTGAAGGCATGAACTCTGAAAGTTTCAGGAGAGTGTATTCTGACCTGCTCGGAAAATACCGCACCTGCGAAGCAGTCATCGTCGACACAAGACATAACGGAGGAGGATGGCTGCATGATGACCTGGCTACACTTCTTTCAGGCACAGGTTACATCAGATTCGAGCCAAGAGGACAATATATCGGCACTGAACCATTCAGCAAATGGACCAAGCCGTCATGCGTCCTCATCGGAGAGGACAATTACTCTGACGCGTCCGGATTCCCATACATCTACAAGACTCTGGGCATCGGCAAACTTATCGGAGCACCTGTACCGGGCACTATGACCGCTGTGTGGTGGGAAAATCAAATTGACCCGACGATCACCTTCGGTATACCTCAGGTGGGGGCAATCGGCGTAAAGGAAGGCCGCTATCTTGAGAACATGCAGATTGAACCGGACATCGAGGTATATAATGATCCTGCATCAGTTCTGCGTGGAGAAGACAAACAGCTTGAGGCTGCTGTCAAGGAAATGTTGAAGACTATAGAAAACAAGTAATATGGACAAGAAGATTGTAATAATTCCGACTTATAACGAGAAGGAGAATATCGAGAAGATCATAAGGGCGGTGTTTGCGCTGGAAGGAGAGTATCATATCCTTGTTATTGAAGACGGCTCACCGGACGGCACAGCCGCGATCGTCAAGAAACTACAGTCGGAATTCCCGGAAAAGCTTCATATGATAGAGCGAAAGGGCAAGCTCGGACTGGGAACTGCATACATTACCGGATTCAAATGGTCCGTCGAGCACGGATATGACTATATCTTCGAGATGGATGCAGACTTCTCGCACAATCCGGAAGACCTCCCAAGACTGTACAAGGCTTGTGCTGACGGGGCTGACCTCGCCATAGGCTCGAGGTATTGCAACGGAATCAGCGTCATCAACTGGCCTATCGGAAGAGTGATCATGTCATACTATGCATCAGTTTACGTCAGGACCGTACTCAGGATGAAGGTTTATGACACGACTGCAGGATTCAAGTGTTACAGAAGACGTGTGCTTGAAACCATAGACCTGGACAGGGTAAAGATGAAGGGTTATGGATTCCAGATAGAGATGAAGTATTCGACCTACAAGCTCGGATTCAAGGTCCAGGAAGTCCCGATCATTTTTGTAGACAGGACAGAAGGCACCTCCAAGATGAGCAGCGGAATATTCGGTGAAGCATTCTGGGGTGTAATGAAACTCAGGTTCAGAAAAATCAAGCCAAGAAAATCATGATACTTCTTGAAGGGGCAACCATAGTCACTGCGGAAAAGGAAGCTGTCGGGGCTATCCTCATCGATGGCAGAAGAATCGCTCAGGTATTATATTCTGAGGCAGAAGACTATGGCTTCAACATAGCAAAAGCCATTGGCAGCGGAGCCGAGGTGATAAATCTCAGCGGCAAGCACATCATGGCAGGCGGCATCGATGCGCATGTGCATTTCCGCGAGCCAGGGCTCACACACAAGGCAGACATGCAGACGGAGTCGCTGGCAGCCGTTCATGGAGGAGTCACAAGCGTGATGGATATGCCCAATACCGTTCCTGCCACCGTTTCAGCAGAAGCACTTAAAGAAAAAATCAGGATCGCTGAAGGCAGGACGACCGCAAAGATGGCTTTCCACATAGGTGCCACTAACGAAAACATCGGCACGATCAGACATATGATAAAGGAAGGAGACACGGAAACAGGGCTCTCCCCTGCCGATATAGCCGGAGTAAAGGTGTTCATGGGGTCCTCAACAGGAAACATGCTGGTTGATGACAAGGATACGCTGGAAAGATTGTTCTCCATCAAAGGAAAACCGGTACTCGTCCATTGTGAAGACGAAAAGACGATAAAAGACAATCTGCAGAGAGCTATAGACAAATATGGAGAGGAGATTCCTTTCGCCGAACACGAACATATACGCAGCCGCAGCGCCTGCATCAGATCAAGCATAAAGGCATTGGAAATGGCAATGAAGCATGGAACCCGGCTTGTATTGTGCCATATTTCCACAAAGGAAGAGGTAGAAATGGCAAGAGCAGCCAGACTGACCAACCCCGACATCATTGCCGAGACATCGTGCAACTACCTGTGGTTCAGCAACAAGGATTACGAAAGACTCGGAAGCAGACTCAAATGTAATCCTTCCGTCAAGACGGAAGATGACAGAAGAGCTCTAAGAGAGGCTCTGGCAGAAGGAAACATCGACACCATAGGCTCAGACCATGCTCCTCATCTTCCAAGTGAAAAGGACGGCATATATACAAAGGCCCCATCAGGTCTTCCATCGATCCAACAGTCTCTTCCCGTCCTGCTCACGATTGCTCACGAAGAAGAGATACCTCTCACCCGCATCGCATCTGTATTCTCTGAAAAGGCCTCGGACATATACGGTCTGAAGACCGGAAAGATCAAGGCGGGATATGCAGCAGATCTGGTCATATTTGACTACGGACAGACGTTCACGGTCAGGGCTGAAGACCAGAAATCAAAATGCGGATGGACGCCATATGAAGGAGAAACACTGAGAGGCGTAATAGAAAAGGTATATATTGACGGAATACAAGTACTTTAAATGAGAAAGCCATGTCACCTAAAGTAAAACCAAGCGGACTTATAGTCTACATAGCATCGACTTTTGCGATCATACTTTGGGGTATGTCCTATATCTGGACAGATAAGCTCATCGAATTAGGGATTCCTGTGTTCTATTTCGTGTTCATCAGGATTCTGATGGCCGGAGGCATCCTCTTTCTGTTCAATACAGCATACGGAAGAATAAAACGTATACAGAAGCAGGACTACAAGAAATTTCTTCTTCTGGCATTCTTCGAACCATTCATCTACTTTATATGCGAGACATACGGACTGAAGGAAACCGGCTCCCCTACCATCAGTGCGATGATCATCGCTACAATTCCTATATTCTCCATAGCAGCCGGACGAATCTTCTTCAAGGAAAGGATCACCCCGACAAACATGTTAGGAGTCGCACTCTCATTGGTCGGTATAGTATTGGTGGCAATGGCCAACGGAGCATTAGGAGAAAACTTCATCTGGGGAATAGTGCTTCTGCTGATAGCGGTGATATCGGAAGTAGGTCATGCATCCATCACCAAAAGCCTGTCCGGCAATTACTCCAGCCAGATAATAGTGATGTACCAGTTCCTGATAGGAGCAGTCTACCTGCTGCCTCTTTTCTTATGGAAAGGTCTGGACGGTTTCAATGCTGAGATATATTTCAGTCCTGATGTGTGGTATCCGCTGATATGCCTTGCCGTATTGTGTTCAAGCCTCGCATTTTCATTATGGGTCAGCACCATCAAGAACCTTGGGGTAGCGAAATCCAGCATATTCTCAGCCCTTATCCCGGTAGCAGCCGCCCTTATAGCATGGGGACTGGGTCATGAGCACCTGAACACCCGTCAGTGGATCGGTATCGGGATATCCACATTAGGTGTCATCCTCTCACAATATACATCAAAGAAGGCGTAGACCTATACGTCCTCGTTCAAGATCGACAGAAATGACCGTCACTTTCACCTGCTGGTGAAGACGCAGTACCTTTGACGGATCGGCCATTCCCTTTACGCCCATCTGAGAAGCATGAATGAGGCCGTTCTGCTTTATTCCCACATCGACAAATGCACCGAATGCGGTCAGATTGGTGACGATTCCCGGCAATTCCATACCGGTCTTCAGGTCCTCAATCGAATGGATATCATGTGCAAACTCAAACTCCTGCGCAGTCTCACGCGGGTCAAGTCCAGGCTTGCGCAGTTCGTTGATAATGTCGTTTATCGTCGGAAGGCCGAAATTGCCGTCCACATATCGGGTTGCCTCTATCCTCGAACAAAGTTCCGCATTTCCGACAAGCTCTGATGTCCTGACATTCAGATCCTCAGCCATCCTGTCTACAATATGATATGCTTCAGGATGGACTGCAGAGTTATCCAACGGGTTCTCCGCACCATGGATCCTGAGGAATCCTGCACATTGTTCAAATGCCTTGTCACCGAGTCTCTTGACCTTCAGAAGTTCTTTACGAGACTTATATGAACCATGTTCGGTCCTGTATTCTACAATATTGTCAGCCAGGGCCGGGCCTATTCCGGAAACATAGCTAAGGAGGTAACTGCTGGCTGTATTGAGATTGACGCCCACACTGTTGACGCAGCTCTCCACAGTATTGTCAAGTTTCTCTTTCAGAAGCGTCTGATCCACATCGTGCTGGTACTGTCCCACACCGAGAGACTTAGGATCGATCTTCACAAGTTCTGCAAGAGGATCCATAAGACGTCTTCCGATCGATACTGCTCCACGGACCGTCACATCATGATCAGGGAACTCGGCACGTGCGACTTCAGAGGCAGAATAGATAGACGCCCCATCCTCACTAACAGTAAACACGCGGACACCCTTCGGAAGCGGAACGCGCTTGATGAACTCCTCTGTCTCACGGCTGGCCGTTCCATTACCTATCGCAATGACCTCTATGCCGTATTTCTGTACCATTGCTGAAACAGACTGGATGGCCTTGACCTTTTCATTGGCAGGAGGATGAGGGAAGATGGCTTCATTATGAAGAAGACTGCCCTGCTCGTCCAGACACACGACCTTGCAACCGGTTCTGAAACCGGGATCTATAGCCAAGGTACGTTTCTGTCCGACCGGTGCCGCCAACAGGAGCTGACGCAGATTCTCACCGAATATCCTGATTGACTCGATATCAGCCTTTTCCTTGGCCTCTTTCAGAATTTCATTGGTAATTGAAGGTTCGAGGAGACGCTTGAAGGCGTCATCAAATGCCAGATGGATCTGTTCTGCCAAAGGTGCAGCCGGATATCGTCTTTCCTGACAGAAGTCGTAATATATCTTCTTGCCGCATCGTTCCGGATCAGCATCTACCTTAATGTTGACATATCCTTCTTCTTCCGCCCGCAGGATCGCGAGCAGACGGTGCGGAGCAATACGTTCCACCGACTCGGAATAATCGAAATATATCTTATATTTCATTGCATCCGGCCCTACGGCCTTCTTCGTCGCCTTTGTGACGATACGTCTGGTCCGGAATATCTGCCTCAAGGTCTCACGCACTGAAGCCGTCTCACTGAGACGCTCAGCGATGATGTCGCGCGCCCCTGCCAAGGCATCCTCAACGCTTCCGACCTTGTCACCGACATATTTCCTTGCCTCAGGTACAGGATCGGTCAATGCAACATTATACATCTTGTCAGCCAGAGGTTCCAGTCCGGCTTCTTTAGCCACGGTGGCACGGGTACGGCGCTTCGGTCTGTATGGAAGATAGAGATCTTCAAGTTCACGTGAATCCGTACAGTTTTCAATACGCAGACGCAGATCTTCAGTAAGCGCACCGGCCTGAGAGATGGTCTCGAGAACGGTTTCCTTGCGTTTATCCATTTCCGCAAACACGTCATTCCAATGACGTATTTCAGCAACGGCCACTTCATCAAGTCCACCTGTCCTCTCCTTACGGTAACGGCTGATGAAAGGGATAGTAGCACCTTCATCAAACAGCCCGACGCAATTCTCCACCTGCCATTCCTTCACCTCCAGTCTCTGGGCAATATACCTGACGTAGATATCTTTCATACTCTAAATCTAATCATGTGACACCTGCTTCAACTGCTCGCGATAGGCAGAGAAGATCTTTGACTTTGATACGAATCCGATGTATGTCCTGTCCTGATCGACCACCGGAAGATTCCACGCTCCTGTCTTCTCGAACTTATTCATCACACTGTCCATCTTCTCGTCAGTATAGACATATGCAGGAGTCGATCTCATGAAGTTATAGACATGCAGCGTATCGTACTGATCAGTCTTGAACATATCCCTTCTTATATCTTCAAGTGAAACAAAACCTTGAAAATGCTTACGGGAGTCTATGACTGGGAAGATATTTCGCGAAGACTTGGAGACAACATCCACAAGTTCTCCAAGAGTGGCGTCAATCTTCACGGTCATGAAATCAGTCTCGATCAGGTCTCCCGTCTTGAGAAGTGTCAGCACAGCCTGATCACTGTCATGAGTGAGAAGTTCGCCCTTCTTTGCAATACGCTTGGTATAGATCGAATATGGTTCGATAGACCTGGTCACCGCATAGGATATCGTAGCAGTAAGAATCAATGGAATGAGCAGGTCATATCCGCCTGTCATGTCGGCGATAAGGAAGATGGCTGTCATAGGAGCCTGCATGACCCCGGCCATAAGACCAGCCATTCCCACAAGCACGAAGTTCTGCTCAGGAACAGAGATATCACCGCCTATCAGGTTGATCGTCCTTGATACGATAAAGCCGGCTATTGCTCCCATGAACAGCGTAGGACCGAAGGTTCCTCCCACTCCGCCTCCAGCATTGGTCAATGACATTGAGAAGACCTTGAGGATCAGGACCAGAAGGAAGAAGACTGGCACCATCCAGGCATTGTCAAGCATGAATGACAACACGGTTTTCCCCTCCATATTTATTTCACCACCGTTCAGCAGGCCATGAAGGCAGCCGTATCCTTCTCCGAAGAGAGGTGGGAACAGGAATATAAGCAATCCAAGGCTCAGGGCAGCGATCCCCCATCTGAGATAAGGCCGTTCGATGCTCTTTATCTTATCCTCCAGCCACAATGTCATCCTTGTGAAGTACACAGAACACATTGAACAGAACAATCCCAAAATAATATAGAACGGTATGTTGTTCATCTCAAACGGAGATATAGTACACTCGAAAGGCGGATTTGGTCCAAGGAAGATATACGAAATCACCGTCGCGGATATGGTGGCAAGCAGAAGCGGAAGGATGGAGGTCATGGAGATATTGAAGAGAAGTATCTCCAATGTGAAGAGGACTCCGGCAAGAGGAGCCTTGAAGATTCCTGCCACAGCGCCTGCTGCTCCACAGCCAAGGAGGATGGTCATGTTCTTATATGACAAGCCCATGTAGCGTGCTACATTGGACCCGATCGCAGCACCGGTATAGACGATCGGAGCCTCGGCTCCGACTGATCCTCCGAATCCGATGGTCACAGAAGATGCCGCCATGGAAGTCCACATATTGTGGGAGCGTATCTTGGATTCGTTCTTGGACACTGCCAGCAGCACCTTGGTCACACCGTGGCCGATGTTGTCTTTGACGACATATTTCACAAAGAGCATTGCCAGCAGCATTCCGACTCCGGGATACAGGATATAGAGGTAATTATATACTTCTCCGGAAAACCATGATGTTATCGAATGGTGAAGGAAATCGATACTGCTCTTGAGAAGCACAGCAGCCAGGCCACATGAAATTCCGACAAAGAGAGCAAGGACAATCATGACATCCCTCTCTGACAACCTGTGCATCAGTCGTCGGAGCGGGGCCAATATATCCTTTATTACAAACCGGCTTCTCATGGATAGAAGTAGGACAAAAGGACCGGTCGGGAAATCCGGCCGGTCCTGAACTTTATAGATTACTCAGCGTCAGCTGAATCGTCATCGCTTGAATACTGAGAGATGTTATCATCTGGAAGGCCGTCCGAATCATTATCCGAGTCATCGCCATCCTCTCCATCCAGCCAACGCTCGATATCTTCTGCGTCATCAGTCTTCACTTTGATCTTTACAAGGTATATCGCATCCGGAATCTCTATAGTGACTGCATAGAAACTATCTCCGTTCGGTTTATCATATTTTACAAGGTCTGAAAGATAATCACTATATCCCTTCGGATATTTTTCCGCAAATGCTGCAGCCAGCTCCTCTGACATATTCTCAAAGCTGCAGACCGCTCTTCTCTTATTCTCTGTTGCCATATCTTTTGTAAATAAATTCAGATGAGTATTAGAAATCCGGTGCAAGTGTAGGACATTTTTTTGAATTGAGCAACATTGAAAGCACTTTTTTTCTATTTCCCTCGACGGAAAAAGAATGACTTCTGCTCCTTCTTCCGCTCTATGTCCCTCTCTACAAATACTTTCTGCATATTTTTCGGGTCCATACCCGTATAGAACATAACTGATGATGTTGTCATCGGAGTAGGAGTGAAATCCTGCACCTGATCCATGTAAAGTCCCTTCAGGGCCTGATTGCGGGCAAGCCTCTGCATCTCCCTCATTCCGCATCCGGGATGTCCGGAGATGAAATATGGTACAAGCTCACATTTTCGACCGCTGCTACGGACTATATTGTCAAATTCAAGACGGAGTCTCTCAAACAGACGGAACGAAGGCTTGGCCATAAGTTTAAGCACAGAATCCTCGGTATGTTCAGGTGCGACCTTGAGACGTCCCGAAGTATGCTCGAGTATGAGTTCCTTCAAATACGGATATGATGTCTCATCCACATACCCTTTTTCATCCAGGAAAAGGTCATATCTGATACCGCTGCCGATGTAGGCATGCCTGATGCCTTTGACAGCAGCAATCCTCTCATAAAGTTTCAGCAGCCTTTCATGCGAACGGTCCATATTCTTGCACGGGGCCGGGAAAAGGCACGACTTTCTGCGGCACTTGTCGCATAATTCCGGATTCTTCCCTTTCATTCCATACATATTCGCCGTAGGGGCCCCGACGTCAGAGATATTTCCGGCAAATCCCGGCAGAGAGTTCAGCGCCGCGATCTCCTTGATTATCGAATCCTCGCTGCGTGACTGGATGAACTTTCCCTGATGGGCGGCAATCGTACAGAAGTTGCAGCCTCCGAAACATCCTCTATGGGTATTTATGGAGAATTTTATCATCTCGTATGCCGGAATATGCTTTCCCTTGTATCTGGGATGCGGAAGTTTCGTGAATGGCAGATCCCAGAACGAATCCATCTCCTGCTGAGTGGCAGGTGGCCATGTAGGATTGATCTGGACATATCCCTCACCTACAGGCTCGACCAGCACAGGCGGATGCATCGTGTTGGCATAAGTCTCTATCACATGGAAATTCTCTGCAAACGCAACCTTGTCTTTGGTGCACCGTTCATACGAATTCAGAATGACTGCATCCTTAATGCGGCATCTTCCGTCCATATAGAAACCCAGCTGAGGTATCTTCCTGATGTCGTTGACATTCCTTCCGGCTTCTATCGCCTTTGTAAACTCGAGCATGGTACGTTCCCCCATCCCGTAGCAGAGCCAGTCAGCCCCGCTCTCGACCAGAATCGAAGGCTTTAGCGTATCCTGCCAGTAATCATAATGGGTGACGCGCCTGAGAGACGCCTCTATACCGCCTATGACTACGGGGATCTCCGGATATATATCCTTGAGGATACGGGTATATACGGTAACTGCATAGTCAGGGCGCTGGCCTGCCTTTCCTTCGGGCGTGTAGGCATCGTCACTGCGCAGCCGCTTGGCTGCTGTATAGTGATTCACCATGGAATCCATTGCGCCCGAATTGACGCCAAAGTACAGTCTCGGAGCTCCAAGCTTGCGGAAATCACGCAAGTCGTCTCGCCAGTTAGGCTGCGGCACTACCGCAACGCGGTAGCCATGCTTCTGCAGCCACCTTGCTATCACAGCAGTACCAAACGAGGGATGATCGATGAACGCATCCCCCGTAAAAAGTATTATGTCTATATAATCCCAGCCCAATGCCCTCACTTCCTTGAGAGAGGTAGGGATCATATATGCATCTGTTTCAGTCATCATTCTAGAACATATAGCGGGCAGTAACAGTCGGTATGAATCCCATCAGTCCGTCAAGATCATATCTGAACCTGTCGTTTCCCAGCATGATTCCGAAAGACGGACGAAGGTCCACAGCGAGCTGCAACGGAAATTCAAAGATGTATTCGAGACCGACCTGAGCGGTAACTCCCAGACTTACAGCCTTATCAGTATTAAAGCCTGATCCAAGGGAGACACCGGGACCTGCATAGAAATTCCACGTTCCCTTTTCAGTCCACTTCGGAGAAAGGATCATATAGTTATATGTACCTGTCAGCCTCATTGTACCAGTCGAAGGAAGACCGACATGATAGCCAAGATCCAGCTGGAAGAAATTATCGGTTCCGTAAACCATATGCTGCATGGATACATTCTGGATGGAACCGAATCCAAGACCTACGGACCTTGGCTTGGCGCTGGCTGTGAATGCCACAGCCAGCAGCACAGTCAAAGTTATGACAAAACGTCTCATCTGCCTACATTCTTTCCGGCAATGTTATGCCGAGGATTGACATGGCCTTGCTGAGGACCTTTGCAATGGTCTCCACCAGCACGAGGCGATATTCCAGAAGAGCCTGGTCCTCTTCCCTGAGGATAGGGGTATCGTGATAGTACTGATTGAACTCCTTAGCGAGCTCATAAGCATAGTTTGCTATCACGGCTGGTGAATGTGCAGCACCAGCCTCAGCAACCTTTGCCGGGAATGTGTTCAATATCTTGATGATACGCACTTCCTTAGGTGTGAGCACAGAATCGGCCTTCACAGCCTGAGCTGCATGTGGAATGCCTTTTTCGTCAGCCTTTCTGAGGATTGACTTGATTCGTGCATGGGTGTACTGGATGAACGGACCTGTATTTCCGTTGAAGTCGATGGACTCCTTCGGATCGAAGAGCATTGTCTTCTTCGGATCCACCTTCAGGATGAAATACTTCAGCGCACCGAGGCTGATCATCCTGAAGAGAGCATCCTGCTCCTCTTCAGAAAGGTTGTCGATCTTGCCGAGTTCCAGAGAAGTCTCCTTGGCTGTTCTGTACATATCTGCAATGAGGTCGTCTGCATCTACGACTGTTCCTTCGCGGGACTTCATCTTTCCTTCAGGAAGCTCTACCATACCATATGAAAGATGGTAGATGCTGTCAGCCCAGTCAAATCCGAGCTTGCCGAGAATCAGCTTAAGCACCTGGAAGTGATAGTTCTGCTCGTTTCCTACGACATAGATGTGCTCGTCAAGGCTATATTCTGCAAAACGCTGTTCGGCAGTTCCGAGGTCCTGAGTCATATAAACCGATGTGCCGTCGCCACGGAGAAGGAGCTTGCGGTCAAGTCCGTCCGCAGTCAGGTCACACCACACGGAACCGTCCTCCTGAGTCTCGAAGATACCGGCCTCAAGTCCCTTCTGGACGAGAGCCTTTCCGAAAAGATATGTCTGTGACTCGTAATATGTCCTGTCAAAATTGATTCCCAGATCCGCATAGGTCTTGTCAAAGCCTTCATATACCCATCCGTTCATGGTCTTCCAGAGCTCCACGACCTCGGGATCTCCCTGCTCCCACTTGAAGAGCATCTCCTGTGCAGCCTTCAGAGACGGTGCATTCTTTTCAGCATCCTCCTTGGACATTCCTCCTGCCACGAGCTCATCTACCTCCTTCTTGTAAAGGACGTTGAATGCCACGTAGAAATCACCTACAAGGTGGTCGCCCTTCTTGCCGGCCGACTCAGGAGTCTGGCCCCGGCCAAGAGTCTTCCACGCATACATGGACTTGCAGATGTGGATACCTCGGTCATTCACGAGATTGACCTTCATCACATTGTTTCCGCACACCTCGAGCAGCTTTGCAACAGACCATCCAAGGAGATTGTTGCGGATGTGTCCGAGATGGAGAGGCTTGTTGGTGTTAGGGGAAGAATACTCCACCATTATGGTCTTTCCGGTCGGAGCCAGCTGACCATAGTCTTCAGCCGCTGCAATCTCTGCAAACACGTTGTTCCAGTAAACTTCCGAAAACGAAATGTTCAGGAAGCCCTTTACAGTGTTGTATGAAGCCACCTCGGGAGTATTTTCCTTGAGCCACTCCCCTATTGCGTTTCCTGTGTTCTCAGGAGTGGTCTTCGATATCTTAAGAAGAGGGAAGACCACCAAAGTGTAGTCTCCCTCGAATTCCTTGCGTGTCACCTGCACCTGGAGCTGAGCAGGATTCACCTCCGCTCCGTACAGTTCATTTATAGCCTTTACGGCCTTGTCTATAATAAAATTTTCTGGGGTCATGGTCTTATATGAGGTTATTATCCTAAATAGCCTTTCAGATGCTTGCATCTTGAATTGTTCTTGAGCTTGCGGATCGCCTTCTCCTTGATCTGGCGCACGCGCTCTCTTGTGAGGCCGAATCTCTCACCGATCTCCTCCAGGGTCATCTCCTGGCATCCGATACCGAAGAACGACTTGATGATCTCCCTCTCGCGCTGAGCGAGGGTCGAGAGCGCTCTTTCGATCTCCTTGTTCAGAGACTCGTTCACGAGACCTCTGTCTGCGCTTGGAGAATCGTTGTTCACAAGCACGTCAAGAAGGCTGTTGTCCTCACCCTCCACGAAAGGAGCATCCACAGACACGTGGCGGCCTGACACTCTGAGAGTATCTGCGATCTTGTCCTTAGGGACATCTATCATCTCTGAAAGCTCTTCGCTTGACGGCATACGCTCGTTCTCCTGCTCGAACTTCGACAGGGCCTTGTTTATCTTGTTGAGAGATCCCACCTGGTTCAGAGGCAGACGTACGATTCTGGACTGCTCGGCCAGGGCCTGAAGGATGGACTGGCGGATCCACCATACTGCATATGAAATGAACTTGAATCCTCTTGTCTCATCAAACTTCTCTGCTGCCTTGATAAGACCGAGGTTACCCTCATTGATAAGGTCCGGAAGGCTGAGTCCCTGGTTCTGGTACTGCTTTGCAACAGACACCACGAAACGAAGGTTGGCCCTTGTAAGCTTTTCAAGTGCAGCCTGGTCTCCTTTACGGATCCTCTGGGCAAGTTCCACCTCCTCTTCAACGGTGATAAGTTCTTCCCTACCGATCTCCTGCAGATACTTGTCAAGTGAGGCACTCTCACGGTTTGTAATCGATTTTGTAATCTTAAGCTGTCTCATCTTTATATAATTGTATAAAATTTTTCCTGTCAGGAGTTTAACTCCACAATAATATACGTCGTTTCCGACGGATTGTTTCAGTCCGACCGCACAATTTTGTCATCAAATCCGCCGAAGACGTGATTTTTTCATAAAACCGGCGTGTATTTTCCAAAAAACATGCCTCCAAATGGGAAATTTTCCTATATTTGTAGACTGATTAATACGACAAATTATGAAACTTATCATTTCTAGTTCAGAGTTGCTCAAAGGCGTAATGGCAGTGGCAAAGGCCATCCCTGCAAAATCACCGCTTCCAATCCTTGAGAATTTCCTTTTCGACCTCAAGGGAAACATGCTGGAGATCACGGCATCCGACTCGGAGCTGACTCTCAGAACACAGATCGAGGTGGAGAACACAGCAGAAGAAGGAAGAATTGCAGTCCCTGCAAAGCACATGATGGATCTGCTCAAGGAACTCCCTGACCAGCCGTTGACCATCAACACCACAAGCGACAGCTCTTTCGTATGCAGCTGGGCAAGCGGTGAATCCACACTTCCATACTTCCCTGCAGAAGACTATCCTGAAATAGCAGGCACAGACGAAACAGCGGTAACTCTCGAGTTCCCTGCACAGAGTCTGGTAGACGGTATTTCAAGCACGATCTACGCTACAGCTGACGACGAGATCCGTCCGGCAATGAACGGTATCCTTTTCGACATAGACACAGCATCTACAACGCTTGTTGCAACAGACTCGCACAAGTTGATATGCTACACTACATCCGACGTCAAGGCATCTGAAAAAGCATCTTTCATCCTTCATAAGAAGCCGGCAGCCATTCTCAAGGCCATCATCGGAAAGGATGTCGAGACAGTGGAGATCTCATTCGACTCAAAGAATGCATCATTCAAGTTCGGTTCGACCCTGGTCATCTGCAGACTCGTGATAGGAAAGTATCCGAAATATCGCGACGTTATCCCGCAGAACAACTCCAACATCCTCAGGATCAACAGGACTCAGCTTCTTAACACAGTGCGTCGAGTATCTGTATGCTCAAACAAGGCTTCAAACCACATCAAGTTTGACCTCCAGAGCGGCAGTCTGATGATTTCAGCACAGGATCTGGGATTCTCGATTGCAGCGCATGAGACCATGCCATGTCAGTATGACGGTCAGGAACTCACTATCGGCTTCAAGTCTCCGTTCATCATTGAAATCCTTTCAAACATGAGTTGCGGAGAGATCATGATGAAGTTCATGGACAGCAGACGTGCTGCCCTCATCGTTCCTGCAGAAGAGGAGGCAGAAAGCGAAAAGATCTGTGGCATCATAATGCCTATAATGATTTAGTAAAAGAACATAAATACCGATGGAACTGAATCTCGAAAGACCTTTAGTATTCTTCGACATAGAAAGCACAGGGCTCAATATCGCGTCAGACTCGATCATTGAGCTCTGCTTTGTCAAGATCATGCCCGGCGGCGAACAGAGAGTCAAGACATGGAGGGTAAAGCCCTGGGACTATGAAGCGCGTTGCCAGAGAGCGATCAACCCGTCAGCACAGGCTGTGCACGGCATAAGCGCAGAAGATCTCGCAGACTGCCCTACCTTCTATCAGATAACGGAGGAGGTCGTGTCATGGCTGGAGGGCTCTGACCTTGCCGGATTCAACTCGGCAAAGTTTGACCTTCCTATGCTTGCTGAGGAGTTCGAACGCGTATGCAGGTACACAGACAAGAAGCCTGAGCTGGATCTTCACGCAATGAAGATGGTGGACGTACAGAACATATTCCATATGATGGAGCCCAGGACTCTGAAGGCAGCATATATGTTCTACTGCGGCCTTGACCTTGAAAACGCTCACGCAGCTGAGGCAGACACTCTTGCCACTTACGAAGTCCTTAAAGGCCAGCTTGACAGATATGCTGAAGACCCACGCATCGAAAACAACGTGGACAAGCTGGCAAGGTTCTCTACAAAGCAGAGGACCGTCGATTATGCCGGCAGGCTGATCCTTAACGACAAGGACGAGCCTGTGGTCAGCTTCGGAAAGCACAAGGGAAAGACAGCTCGTGAGGTATACTTCAGTGAACCTTCATACTTCGCCTGGATTGACAACGGCGACTTCACCCTTGACACGAAGCGTCAGTTTGCAAAGCTGAAAGCCCAGTATGACGAAGAGAAGAGAGCAGCAAAACCAGCGGCGCCTGCAAAAACGGCATTTGCACCACGCACCAAGGGCTACACGCCTTTTGAAGGGTTAGGCGACCTCTTCTCAAATCAGGAAGACTAAGATGAACATCATTGTAAAACCATACGGCAGCGACCTTTGCTACTGCCGTCCCGACACGACTTGGGAGAGAGAGAACAAGGATCTCTACTCTCACGAGTGCGTTAATGAGTGGCACTGGACCCCGATTCTTTTTGCACGCATCAGCAAGGCAGGCAAATGTATCAGTCCGAAGTTCGCATCACGCTACTACGACGGTCTTAATTTCGGGGCATTGCTCTATATAGGAGGAATCCAGACGGCATATGCCTCATGCGCAGACCATACATCGGTCCTGCCGATGCCGCTGTACAATCCTGCAGTTGTAGAAAGTGAAGGAAACATCATCGAAATCCTGAAGAACGGCGAACCGATATTCCGCAGCGAGACAGACTCTCTGCAGGCAATCGAGGACGCCATCTGCAAGGCCTCTGAACTGACGTCGCTGCGTATCGGAGATTTCGTGGCAGTAGAACTGGCCCCTTCTGCGCTACTTACCGAGCGCAAAGAAGGCAGCCTTGATTTCAAGGCCACCTTCTGCGAAAACGAAATATTTTCTTTCAAGATTATCTTCTAGCGGTTCTTCCATTTGTTCTCAATGCCGAAATGCTCGCAGTAGCGGTCGTAAAGGTGACCGGCCTGCTTGTATTCTGAATTAGGGGACATGAAATGTGAGAACTCGAATGTGATGGCCCCGTCCATTCCGGCCTTGCGGGCCATCTCCATCTTCAGCAGCAGTTTCTCCCATTTGATCGGGAGGAAACGGATCGGCATGTCACGGTCGAATGACTCGAAGTTGGTCCAGCATTTCATACCATACTTGTCGGCAAGTTTCTTATTGACCACTAGATAGTCATACAGTTCGTGGTAGTCGACCTGTCCGTCCTGGAAGGCAAGGATATCAACAACACCTTCAAGATTGCTGAGAATCTCGTTCCACTCATATTCATGTTCCGAAACGGTTGTCGCCGTGTCACCCGACATCACCTGATCGGTCTTCACTCCATGAATATAAGGAGAAACCATTGTAGGAAGGTTTCCTGACACTTCCTTTGCATGTCTGCCGACCTCTGCATAAATCTTGGTCATGTTCTTTGTCCTGCGGCTCACCTCCTGCGAGAGATACCAGCCCTGGAATGACTTGTGGTGACCATACTTTGCCCACACCTCGTCAATCAGCTTGATGTTCAGATCTATCTCCTTCAGATAATCTCCCTCATGCCAGTATTTTCCTGAGTCATACATTCCGAAGTAGAATGCCATGTCATATTTGTCGGCAAGGCAGAGAAACATCTCCACGAGATCTACCGGAGGATAATAGACATCCTCGGTAGCAAGAATCGACTCGAACGGAGCGGCAATCCAGCGTCCAAGGCCGGCACGGATAAGAACGACAGTATTGATGCCCATATCCTTCATAGCCCGGAAATCCTGGTCCCACTCCTCTACTCCCCAGTTCTGATGCGGGATATCCCAGCTGATCTCGTCGAGGAAAGTGGCATTGATTTTCATGCCCTGAGGGCATTCTGCTGTCTTGAATTGCTCATTAGTGAAGGTCGTTGAATTTTCATCACCATTTTGTCCATTACATGCCATCGTCATAACAGCCACGAGGATTATTGATAGTATCTTTTTCATACGGTTAATAAATTTATCTTAATAAATTCACCAAAATGCAATATACGGTCAGAATTCTGCTTATTGAACAGCAAATGTTCAAAATCCTTCTTCTTCACTTCCAGATCCGTATTCATCAAAACATCTTCAATAGCACGGAGAAGTTCATGTGGTGAACCTATGTCGCATCTCTTCTGCAGGAAATCATAGTTCGGCTGAGTTAACCCCAACAAGAACATTACATCATAAAAATCTCGGCCCTTACTACGTGCAAGCAATGCAGATAGTTTCATTGAGCATAGCACATCATCAGGGGGCACTGGAAGCGGAAAGAAAAAACCACAGCCTTTTAAATTGACCATAACCGGACTATAGTCGGCATCCTGATCCTGAGTTTCAATTTTAATAAGAAATCGTTTCTCCCGGTGTCCGGTCAATCCCAGATCGAACAGCAGCTGAGGGAAATGTATATTACGGCGAAAAGCTGTCAACTTCTCGTTGTCCCGATCCTTCGCTACAGCATTCAGCCCGCTTCTACGTAAAAACACAAGTATGTCGTCAGTCATCGCAACAAACTCTTCCTTACTCATATCCTTACAGTCAAAGTCAAGGTCTTCTGAAAACCTGTCAATACCCTTCACAAGACGCAGATTTGTGCCTCCAATAAATGTCAACTTACGGACATATGGGGTAGAGGACAAGTAATCCAGAATCATCAGCTGAATGTACTCTTTAAGAATATCATTGCTGAACTGAGCATTATCACGCAAATGCTGTGGAAAATAATTCTTTATTAAATCAAAGTCAATCATAACCCATATGCTTTAATAAGTTTTGACACGCGCCTGTCCAACGCGATGCAAGAAAATCGATTGAGATATTCCCGCATTTTTTCAAAATCAAAATCATCAGACATAAAGTCCTCATCAAGACGCAGTTCCGCCATATCCCTGATACTATCATAAAACGGATAGAGATATAATAAATCAAGCAAAGCCTTTTCAGGACTTGCAAGCATCAGAGTCCTGCCATCTATCATTGAGTGCGGAGCATATCCAAACATGAGGTCATTCTTGATGCTCTTATATGAATACTCACCAAAACCATTCTCAAAGAACATTGTTTTAAGCGGCGATACACTGGTTATCTGAACAACCGATTCCGGGATCATGCCATAGAACGAAAGCGCAGAATGAAGACTGATGTATGACGGACGATATATTCGATTAGCAATATACAAAGCGAAATCCGGCTTTCTAAGATATTCAGCAAAAGCAAAATAACCTTGACGAAGCCGAATAAGCCAACCACGGTCAGCCCATCTCCTTAGGTTGTTCCTATCAAAACCAGGATACCATGCATACACTTGTTGTGTACTGAAGCACCCCAACTCAAAAAAGCGGTCCTTGAAATCAATAAAGTTCATTACTTGTTTTGTTTCCGTAATGCTACAAATATAATGCATTTCGGAAACAAAACAAGCAATTCCTGTTAAAAATTATTTCAGCTGAGAGATTCCTTTCTTGACAGCGTCCCATTTGCGAGGTTCGAGCTTGAGGTGACATAGGTCGAAGAGGAAATATCCGTCACACTCGTTTGCACATGCGGCGACAGAATTGGTGACTGCCGTGAGCTCCGCTTGCACTGTCGCTTTGCCGTCCCAGTTCCAGTTTCCGACGTCAGGGCCGCCGATCAGCAGGCCGGGAGCACCCTTGGTCTTCTGCTTGGCGAGTCTGCAGAAGCCCTGCATGGTCCATTCGCTTGAGCCGTACACGCCATTGTATGATGCATAAGCTCCGATAATCTGAACATCAAGGAGGTCTGCTATGCCGTAGGACTCATACTTCTTCGTAGCCCAGCTTGGGAAATAGAAGTTCGCCATATAGTCAGGGCTCGCCCAGTTGACTCCCTTGTCGTAATACTGCTCATACCATCCTCCGACATAGGCTCCGAAGTCAATCTCCGGATTGACTGCCTTGACCGCCTCGCGGGCATCTGTCATGAAATCGTGAATCACCTTGCATCTGAACTCTATCCACTCCTTGACATGCGGCGTCATAGGTTCCGGGAGGAAATGTTCATGCCCGGCAGGAAGTACATCAGCTGGCCAATTGGCTACTGATTTGCCGATATATTTCTCAAATTCGCCTCGTGTATAATCCGAGAAGTCGCTCATGAAGCCATGGAACCTGGCCCTGTCCAGGATGATTCCGTCAAGTTCTTCATATGCTGCAAGATCTGTCAGGAGACCTATGACATAGTTCTGCACATCAGGATGTACCGGATTGAAGAACTTCTCGTCTGCCCAGACATCTACAATGGATTTAAGGCCCTCGGCAGTATTCATGACCGTTGCATGCTTGGCCAGGTTTGCATCCCTGAAGATCACACCGTTCTTGCCAAGCCCCGAAACATGACCGCCGCAGAATGTATTGAAACCCGCATATACATTAAGGCCTGCCTTATGGCCCTCTTCAATGAATGCCTGGAGATAGTCCCAGTCAGAGTTTCTCTGCACCTTTACATAGCTTCCATTGACCCAAGCTCCCATATATTGAACCTGGCTGCACTTGTCTGTCTGGAAGAGAACATCACCGCCAGCTCCCGCCGGCCTCACATCCACAACGATGTCAGTAAAGCCGCAATCGGCGATCTTTTCCATATCGCGGGCGATATTCTCCCTGCTGTCCCCATAGTCACGGAAATTGGCATTTCCTTCGATCCATATGAAGCATCTCTTGCCTTTGACCGGCTCGGGGTCCACCGGGGGTTCCGGATCTACTGGCTGTTCCGGGTCCACAGGCTGCTCTGGATCCACCGGAGTTTCCTGATCATTCCATCCGTTCTTATCGAATTCCGATTCAATGTCAAGTTTATTGTCATCGCAAGCGCAGACCATAAACAAGACCAGCATCAGTGATATTAGTTTTTTCATATTGGGCTATATTTTGGATAAAGATAGCAACAAAAAAGGAGAATCGCTTGAGCAATTCTCCTTTTTTATGGTTTATAGAGTTTCGAGGATCTGCCAGATCTGGTAGAGGCCTCTCGGTACGTGGAAGCAGCCCTTCCACTTTCCGCCCTTGAGAGTCAGGAGGACTTCTCCGCGGCGGTTGAGGTAACCATACCATTCAGGATATTCCTGATCCTTGAAATGTGTCCACATATAGTTGTGGATCTTCTCGAACCACTCCAGACACTGCTGGTTTCCAGTCAGCTGGTATGCCTTGATGAAGCAGATTGCCGACTCGAGGTGTACCCACCAGAGCTTCTGATCCCACTCGAGCTTCTGCATAGGGGCTCCCTTGAGATCCTGGAAATAGAAGATTCCGCCATACTCCTTGTCCCAACCGAACTCGACAACGCTGAGAGCGATCTCTACGCACTTGTCGATAAGGGCCTTGTCGTTTCTGCGGATACCGAGGTTCATCATAAACCATAAAGCCTCAAGGTCGTGGCCTGGATTGATCTCACGGCCTTCGAAGCAGTCTATAGGGGTTCCGTCCGGAGCCACATTCTCAAGCATCACACCCAGCTCAGGGTAGTAGAACACATTGAGAATCTCGCTGAGGCACTCGTCGATGGTCTGGTCAAGCAATGACTTGTCAGGGAGGATGTTCTCCACCTCAAGAGCCATGTTGCAGATGATCATAGGGAGTGCGAAACCCTTCATCGGACGTGTTCCGGGATATGACTTCTCCCAACGTCCCTTAGGATCATTACGGCGGTCAAGAATCCTCTGGAAAGTCTTCAGAGCAATCTCCTTGTACTCCTCGCTGCCTGTAGCCTCTGCAAGCTGGGCGAATGCCATGCATGCGAATGTATTCGAGAAGATGTTATATGGCTGGATGATAGGCTTTCCCTCACGGGTCACCGAGAAATAGAAGTCATAATTGCCGTCATGCGCATACTTCTTCAGGAACTCTGCTCCCTGGATAGCGCAATCAAGCCACTCCTGCTTCTTCTCCACCTTGTTATACAACATCGCGAACATCCACACTTCCCTTCCCTGAAGCCAGATGAACTTGTCAGTGTCAAAAACGCTTCCGTCACGGTCCAGACAGCTGAAATATCCGCCATACTCGAGGTCCTGGGACTTCTCAAGCCAGAAAGGAAGGACGCTGTCCAAAAGCTCGCTCTTATACTGAGCAGCAAGTTTCTTGAAATCCATTGTAATGATCGGTTTTAGTTAAAATTATAAAATGCAGCCGGGAACCGGATGCTCCCGGCTGCAAGTATTGGAATGATTACTCACCAAGTGGGAAGAGATACTTCTCAACTGCATCCATCCAAGGATCGATCACGTAAGCTGCGAGCTTGCCGTCCTCACCCTTGATGAAGATATCTGAGTATGTAAGACCAGCCTCGTTTGTAGTGTGGAAGTTCATCTGGATCTTGAATACTTCCTTAGCTGCCTTAGGATCAGTTACGTCAAGAACAACGATGTCTGTATAGTCATAGTTGAAGTGGCAAGACATTGTAAGAGCAAGATACTTCTTACCGCCAACCTCAGTTGTTGAAATACAGTTGAAGTTCTCCATCCAAGAGGCAGGCGATTCCCAAGTCTTAGCCCACTCAGTTCCATCGTAATAGAAGAGGTCGTAATCCGCACCATAAGTGATACAGTAGAAACCGTCAGCAAGAGTAGCACCAGCTGGAGCCGCAACACCTGTTGAAGCATCCCAAGAGTAGTCAGGAAGCAATGTGTAAGCAGGAGCAGCTACTACGCCATTCTTAACTTCCCAGTAAAGAACATAAGTTGCGCCAGGACCAGTACATACATAAGCAGCAATTACAGCGTCCTTTGTAACATCACCCTTAACGCGGAAGTTACCCATCTCTGTGCAATAGAAGTTAGCTGAATTGTAGTCAACAAGTGGAGTAGGAGCAAATGTTGTAGGATCAACAAGATAGAGCTGAAGATTTCCACCCATCTGTCCACCTGAAGGAGCATCGCCTACTACCTGACAATCCGGACCAGAAACCATAAGGTTGCCAGCGTCGTCAACATGAACACCACCAGCTACGAATCCGTCAGGAAGTGGAACTGCCTGAACATTCTCACCTGTAGCAGCATCTGCGAGGTAAGCGGCACCGTTAGCAGTGAAAGCAACGTAGTTACCGAAAGCACCGACACCTACACGACCTGCAGTAGCACCGAGTGCAGAAAGTGACTTAGTCCATACGATAGGGCTCCAAGCCTCCTGAGTTACAGTGACGATCTTAACAACACCAAGCTCGCTGTATACAGTTACAGTAGCAGTTCTTGCTGGAGCGTTAACCTCCTGCTCAGCAACTGTGAAAGTAAGCTTGTCAGTTGTGTAAGCCTTAGTCTCAACGAGCCATTCTGCAGAAGCCTCGTAAGTATAGTCAACATTGTGACCAACCTCGATCTCAACTGAACCACCCTTGAATGATACAGTGTAAGTATCCTCACCGTTTACGTCAATAGCGTTCTTCTGAAGCTGAACAACAGGAACCTGGATTGTCTCAAGACCCTCAACAGCAATTTCAAGAATTGCAGTGCGGTTCTCATTACCAGTGTTTACAAGAGCGTCAAGTTTGATTGAAGCATCGCCAGCGTTACCTGACTTAGGAGAGATAGAAAGCCACTCTGCAACTCCCTCACCAGTAAGTGTTGCAGTCCAAGCTGCGTTTGCAGTGAAGTTTACAGTGATTGGCTCAGCCAGCTCCTCAGTACCAGCAGCAGGAATTGTTACCTCTGTTGGAGGGAAATCGAGATGAGGAACGAACTCTTCCTCACAAGCGACAACAGCAAAAGATGCTGCCATCAGAAATAAAGCAATTTTTTTCATGATAAATTAATTGGGTTAGTATAAATGTGAATTAAATAAATTTCTATAGTTTATAGATTTCTCCACTCACTTCGTTCGGTCGAAATGACATAACATACTCAGTCGAAATATTATCAGAGAGACTCTAAATATCGGTCAAAGCCCTTCTTTATGTCATCCCAGTAGTCATACATCTTTATATGGCAAAGGTCAAAGAAGAACATGCCTTCTGTCGATGCATTGATGCAGGCGTCCACGATGTCAGGCATCAAAGCTCCCTGGCCGCCATTCTCAAAGCCTGTAGAGTTTCCGATGTCAGGGCCTCCTATGAAAGGAACGTCTCCGGCAAATACCGTCTGAGCCCTCTTGCAGAATCCCTGCATGGTCCACTCACTATTTCCATAAATGGACTTGGTAGAGGCATATGCTCCGATGATCATTATGTCGCAATGATCCGCATATCCATACTGATTGTAATCAGCTGTCGCCCAACTATATGCATTCTTCGCATTGTAGTTCGGACTTGCCCAGTTCACTCCGGAATAATAGTAACTTGAATACCAAGCTCCCACATATGCTCCGAAACGGATATCAGGATTTACGGAATGTACCCTTGCTGAGGCCTTCTCCATGAAGTCATGTATGTTCTTGGCACGGAACTCCATCCATTGCACCTGTTTCTTGGTTACAGGACTGCTTAGCTCACCTTCGCCTGGAGCGAAAATATCATCAGGCCAGTTTTGGACTTTCTCTCCTATATATTCCTCGAACTTCTTGCGCGAAACCTCAGAGAAGTCACTCTTGAGATCGTTGTCATCATAGCGGCAACGGTCAAGAATGATACCCTTCACGTCATATGCAGCAAGATCCTCGAGGATTCCGAGAAGATACTCTACGACTTCGTCATTGGCAGGATTGAGGAACTTGGTTCCTGTTCCCATATCCATACAGTTCACAAGTCCATCAGGAGTGTTTACTACACTTGCCCATTCTCTCTTTGCTGTGCCATCGAAAAGAGGTCCATCAGAGCCGAGGCCATAAGGACATTCCTTTCCGCCGACCATGGTATTGATGGCAGCATAAACATCAAGTCCTTCCTTCTTTCCTGCATCGATGAAAGCCTGCAGATAGTCAAAATCCGCAGTTCTCTGGAGCCATTTGTATCCGCCTGTAACCCAGGCGTCCACCTGAGTGACAGGTCCTTCAACATCAGACTTGAAGAGAACGCCGGCTGTTGTCGGACGCACTTCTACGATAACTCCCGTAAAGCCGGTCTCCTTGAGACGTGCCATATCCCTGGAGATATTCTCCTTGTCGTTTGCATAGTCCTTGAAGTTAGCAGCAGCATCAATCCATACCAGACGTGCCTTAGCCTCCTTTACTTCAGGTTTTTCTTCACCCGGTTTCTCATCTTCAGGCTTTTCCTCCTCAGGCTTCTGGGTTTCCTCTTCTTTCCAGTTGTCATTCCATATATAATCGTCATCCGGTTTATCGCACTCGATAAAAGCCAGAACAGACAAGCATAGGAATATGTTTCTTATTATCCTCATCAGTTATTATTTGATCATTATAGTACTGCCGACAGCACGCTGTGAGCCGTCAGACACCTTGATGGTCTCCTTGCCGTTTACAAGCATGCAGCTTGATCCGCCTCCGTCGAGGTTGATTGCCTCGACACATCCCAGATCAAGAAGTACATTTGCGACATCAGCAGTAGTCAAGCCATAAACGCCTTCAGTCATCTGTCTTCCTTCGCAGACAAAGGTAATCAATTTTTTGTCAGCTGTGACACCGATTGCAGTGCGTGGCTGATTGCTGTCTGGCCCGATGCCTGAACCGCCGTTGAAAAGTTCCTCGACATAAGTATCCTTGAACTTTCCTCCGTCAATCAGAAGCGGGCCGCCTCCGATCGCAGTCTTTGCAGCGAACTCTTCACCTCCTTCAGGATAAGAAGCAGTCGGCTGCTTTGCAGGCTTGGCCTCCCATGTATTTTCGGATGGAGCAGGATACATATAGTGGTTATCCCATGTCCTGTAAGTCCAGCAAGCATCAAAATCTCCCGACTCTGACTCAAGAAGAGCTGCACGGGTCGGATAATACATTGTAACCCAGTCCTCGGATGCATAGTTTATATTATATGCAAGGACCTCAGAGTTTCTTACTGCAAGGCTTGAAGAATAGTTCTTTCCGCCTGAAGCATAGAAGAAACCCGCATTGATGACAATCGGCCAATTGCCCTCATCATAGACTGTTGAAGGAGTCTTGAAAGCATCCGTAGTGCCTTCCATTCCAGCATCATTGATACTCCAGATATCCCACTCTGCGGAAGCAAGATCTGCTACTGCAATATATGCAACAGCCTTCTTGCCCACCAGAGATTCCGGAGCCTTGTAAACCTTGATATACTCTGGAAGAGTACCATAGTCAGAAGTCACATCATACCATTTGTCGATAGTTGCATCCTCTGCCGGTTTTTCAGGCTCTTCAGGCTCTTCAGGAGCCGGAACTTCAACCTCTGGATCCTCCCATGGCCAGTCCTGCTCAACGCTCTGCTTGTCCTCGCAGGACATTGCGAGGACAGCAGCAGCGATAATCATGATTATAGTCTTCATCTGTTAAATGTCAATACAATCAGCAACATAACCACCGATTACACCGGCATTATGGTCAAAGTAGAATATATAAACCTTGAATCCGTCTGCAGAAGGTGCCATGATCACATCAGCAGCAGCACATCCCTGAGCAGCAGTCTGGAACCACTCGATAGCGGTATCTGCAAGTACAGGTTTCATATCCTTGATAGCTGTCGGAGTGCTTGTGTCGAACACTCGCAGCTGAGGACCGATGCCCCACATAGGGAAGTGGCTGGTAGTCAGATGAATGGTATAAGTAGCATTGTTATATGTCTTCGACTCCATCACATTGGTGTTGTAGTTTGTAGTCACATCCATATCTGCGAGTGGACATGTAGCTGCAATGGCACCATTTCCGTTGATGTAAGTGATGGTGTTGTCAGAATAGTAGCAAAGCATCACACCGTCTTCAGGCTTGGCTGATACAGGAACAACCTTGGCTGCGTTTGTCGGAGCAGCACCCCAGCTTAGTGCGAGACCTGCAAGGTCAATAGTCTCTGTTGAAACCACCGCACCACCAGAAACAACTACCCTTGTATATTTGCTGGTCTCTGTCACACCTGCAATACCCTCATGTGTAAGGATGATGACAGCATCAGAATCAATGTTTCCGTGAACTTTGACATGGTATCCCACAGGAACATCGGTAGCATTCTCGAATGAGTGGAAGAGAACCGGAGCCTCGGTCACTGACTTGGTCTTGTAAATCTCAACCATTCCGCCAGCATCTACGTGATTGGTAATGAGGACATTGCCTCCCTCATCACTTGTAACAGCACCAGGAGTAGCACTTCCGAGATTGATTTCGCCCTGTTTTACACCGGTAAGGCCATCAAGGTATACCGGAGTTGTTCCGTCACCGAAGCATACTATCAATGAACCACCTGCATATGCGAGTGTAGGGTTGACAGTCACAGTGTATTCAGGGAATCCGAGACGGCTCACAGGCTCGAAGTTGAAGAGCTGTCGGACAGACTTCTCACGGAATCCATAAGGGATCTTGGTAGGGTACTTCTTGATGATCTTATATGTGCAAGTAGTCTTGCCATCCTGAGCTGTCACAGTAACTTCCTGCTCATTGTTGTAGTCCTTTGCAACAGAAAGATCGGTATTGACAGTAGCGTGTGCACAAGCTGAAGCTTCTGCCTTGAATCCGCTGAGGTCGTCAACCGAGAAGAGATAGATCTCCTTGGTGTCATCATTGATGAATCCGTCGATTCTGTACGGCTCTGTAAGAGCAAAAGTCATGAGGTTGCACTTTGCAGACTTTGTTCTCTTACCAGTGATGATGATAGGACGGCTTACGCCTCTGTTATCAGTAAATGTAAAGTGATTCTCCTGATTGAGGTCAAGCACAGTCAAAGGAGGATCAATCTTACAGTCCGGTGCAAGTTCTGCGCGAACTCGCAGGTTAGACATGTAGATAGTAGTAGGGTCAGTACTTTCCTCTGGGAAGAACCACGGAATCGGAATCACATAAACGTCTGTCTCAGGATCAGTCACATCGAGACGGGCAATAGCTTGATCCACATACTTACCTGAAGTGAAGTATGCTGTGAGGCTGGTGATGCCCTGGCGCTCCACTGTCGGCTTAACAGATTCATAATCTGGCTTCTGGCACGAAGAAATCAGTGCCAGAGCCGAAACCATGAGTAAATAATATATCTTCTTCATATCAAATATGCATTTTTATTAATTCCACTCAGTGAATTGGTTCACAAGAGAGTTGCTTGTAAGCTCACTGGTAGGAAGAGGGAATCTGTACATCTTCTCAAGGAAGTTTCTGTCCTTGTCATCAACTGAAACGTAGTTGTATGTAAATGTACCGTCATCATTCTTCTCGATCTTGAGACCATGGAGCTGATATCCTGAAAGTCCCTCAGGATACTGCTTGTGAGCCACACCCCAACGGCGGAGGTCCCAATACCAAAGACCTTCATATGCAAGCTCAACCTTGCGCTCCTGGCGGATAACTTCCCAAAGGTCTGAACCTGACTTATCTGTATAAGGAAGTCCTACCCTTGAACGGATGGCTTTGATTGCCTCATTTGCTGCAGCAGTTTCACCAAGTTCATAGCAAGCCTCTGCCTTGTTGAGGAGAACCTCACCGTAGCGGATAATAGTCAGAGGCTGAACGCTACCGGACTCAGTAATCACATTATGTTCTTCGTCAACCATCTTGCGGAGATAATAACCTGTGGTTGAGCGTCCCTTTGGCTCACGCTCTAGATTCCACTGGCACCATCCGTCTGCACCACCGACATAAGACTCGATTGTACGGTCTTTCCACTTTGCACCATTATAAAGGACAGATGCCTGGAATCGTGGTTCAAGCTGTTCGTATGGCGGAGTCTTGGTAGTTGTACCATGCCATTCTGTCCAATCCGGGAATCCACCATTTGCATACTCATAAGACTCTACCATTTCCTGGGTAGGTGTACCATATCCACCACCTGACTCACCTTTGAGTGTATAATCTCCACCAGGAGTATAGTAGAAGTCGAAGCTATGTGTAACACCCTGAGTTCTGTCGAAGAGATACTGGAGGATAGCCTCGTTATTACCAGCTGTAACAGCCTTGGCATACGAGTCCTTGTAATTTGCTTCAAGAGCATAACCAAGCTTCTCGACTTCCTCAGCCGCAGTCTTTACGACTTCCCATCTCTCAGCATAAAGCATTGCACGTGAAAGGAATGCCCATGCAGCACCCTTATTAAGGCGACCGTTTGAAGCAGTTCTTTCAGGAAGGTTGGCAGCAGCATACTCAAGGTCTGACTGGATGAAGTCCCATCCTTCTGCCTCAGTATTAAGAGCTTTGTCCTTGGTGATCTTCGAAAGATCCTCGTCATAAATGATAACCTCCTTATATCTCTTTACGAGATCGAAGTACATGAATGCACGCATGAAACGAAGTTCAGCCTCAAGACGGACCTTGTCTTCTGCAGACATCTGACCGTACTTCTTCAACTCAGAGATAGATTGGTTGATACGACGGATTGCACCGTACCACGAACTCCAGGATCCCATATATGTATCAACATATCCAGCAGAAAATGTTGTTGCCTCGCCATAAGCGATTTCACTAGGGATGAAGCATAGGGCGTTATAGTTGTATGAACCATATTTCATCTGGTCAGTGAAAGCTTCTGTCTGACCAGCGCTGCTCTGACTCATTGTCACATCATAAATATAGCTGTAAATGTAGTTGAGCGAATACTCAGCAGACTGAGTAGTTGCCCATATAGTCTTGTCAGACACTCTATCAGGAGGTGTCATATCAAGCATAGACGTGCACGATGGCAGGCCGATCAGCGCTGCGACGAAAAATGTCTTAAATATATTCTTCATAATGATAATCCTCCTAGAATGTTAAAGTAAGACCACCCATGAGCAGACGCTGCTGAGGGTAATAACCATTGTTTACACCTGGTGACTCCGGGTCGATTCCTTCAGGAAGTCCGTCAATAGTAAAGATGTTCTGTCCCTCAACAAAAAGACGGAGTGCCTGGATACCGATCTTTGAAGTCCATTTGTTAGGGAAAGTATATCCCAACTGTGCTGACTTGAGACGGATATATTTACCGTCACGGAGCCAGAATGTCGATGCAAGACCGTTGTCTCCACCATGTCCAGGAGCACCGAGGGTAATACGTGGGAATGTTCCGTCAGGATTGTAGATGCTGTAAGCATTCTCGACAAGGAATAATGGAGAATTACCATTCTCTTTGAATGTCTGTGTCCAGAATGTATTATCGTCATTACCGTTGCCATATGTTCCTGTAAGGGACACATCGAAGAGGGCACCACCCGTGAACTGGGCATTGAAATCGATGCCGTTCCAAGCAAAGTCAAGATTGAGACCGTAAGTGAGCTGAGGACGGTTCGGACGACCTACAAGGCCCTTGTCATAACTGTCTATCTCACCGTCACCGTTAAGGTCAACATACTTAATGTCACCGACACATGGACGTGTTCCATACCATGCGCTGTTGTCAATCTCTTCTTCGCTCTTGTAAAGACCGTCTGCTGTCCAAGCGAGGAACGATCCTACAGGCTTTCCTGTAAGTTTCCATATTTCCGGAGCATTCGGTTCATCCGAGTAGATGAGCCAACGCGACTTTGCATAAGTGAGGCTGGCACTGATGCCATAGATGAACGGCTTGCCGCCCGCCATGAACTGATTGCGGTGTGTCAAGAGGACATCAATACCACGAACGTCAATCGAGTGCTTGTTTACAACTGTAGGATAATATCCTCCCATTGATGATGGGAAGCCTGACCCCTGGGCTGTAAGCATGTCATATGTCCAGTTATAGAATGCATCCACCTCAGCACCGAGGAGACCGTTCCACATCGTGAAGTCGAATCCGACGTTGTATGAAAGAGTCTTCTCCCATGTAAGGTTGACATTTGGGACAACTGAAGCATAATATGCTGGGTTGGTATTAGTCGCACCATTATACTGGCCGTAGATTACCTTGCTACCCCACTGAGAATATGTACTGAGGAAGGTGTATGCGCTGGCATTGTCATTACCAAGCAGACCCACCGAACCACGGATCTTAAGATCATCGAGGAAGTTGCTTGCACCCTGCATCCAAGGCTCCTTTGAAAGTCTCCAGCCGACTGATGCTGAAGGGAAGAATCCCCAACGTGTATCAGCCATACCGGCAAACTTATATGAGCCGTCATAGCGTCCTGTAAACTCAGCTAGATATCTCTCGTCATAGTCATATCTGAGACGGAATACATATCCGATAGAACGAGAAGCGCTGCTCCATCCTGAAATAGGGCTGTCTGCAGGCTTACCGTTCGGAAGTTCTGGAAGAGAAGCGAAAGGAATCTCCTTTGCATATGCAGAGTGAGCATTTCCCTTATATTCACGAAATTCGCCGAGGGCGAGAGCCTCTACATTGTGCTTGCCGAATTTGTTGACATATGAAATGCTGGCCTGTCCGACCATAGACTGTGAGTAAGATGTACCCTCACCGAGCTCTACTCCGTTACCTACTCCACGTGGGTCAGTCATATCAATGTAATTGCCATCGGAAAAAGCCTTGAGATAATATGGAGTATTAAGGTTCTTATTGAAAGATGTACCATAGTCGAATGAACCTGAGACCTTGAGCTGAAGTCCCTTTACACCTGGAACATCAAATGCAAGGGCAGCATTTGCCGATATGTCCATACCACGTGTCTTCTTGTATCCTGACTCGTAAATAGCAGCCAGAGGAGAATGCGGAAGTCCTGTATTGGCTTTCAGAGATGCCGTATAGAGTCCATCCACTCTTTCAGGAAGATATGGGTGCATCATAATTGTCTGGCTACCGATTGAAAGCCAATGCGGCTCATCTACCCAAGAGCCGGAATAAGATCCTCCTGTACTATAAGCTGGAGTACTTCTGTTAGAAAGGACACCTGAGATACCGATATTGAAGTGGAAATACTTCGCGAAATTAGACTCGATGTTGGTGCGGACATTGTATCTGTCATAGTTATAATTGTCGATATTACCCTTCTGTCCGAGGTAACCGAAAGAAGCGAAGTATCGTACATTCTCGGATCCACCCTGAACTGTAACATTGTGCTTCTGGGTAAGACCGGTACCGAATACCTTGTCGATGTAGTTTACATTGTCCCATCCGTCGGTAGGGTCACCGTTTGTCATCATCTCGACCTGTTCCTTTGTAAAATAAGGGACATAATCAGCTTCTGAGGCAATCGCTCCTGATGCAAGCTGGTCCATCATCTGAGCTACATTATAGTAGTATGCGAACTGAGGACCGTCCATGAACTCAGGGAAGTTTGCATTGAGGGATGCACCGAGAGAAGCGTTGTATGTGATCTTGGTCTTACCCTTCTCACCCTTCTTTGTTGTGACGATGATCACACCGCCGGATGCCTGAAGACCATACACGGCTGCAGAGGCACCGTCCTTCAGAACTGACACGCTTTCGATGTCAGCTGGGTCGATATCGTTGATATTATCAACTGGGAATCCGTCAACAACATATGAAACAGCATTGATTGATCCACGGATACGGAGTGATGCCTGGTCGAGACCTGGCTCTCCAGACTCCTGGACTGAAGAAATACCAGGAAGCTTACCGGCGAGGAGCTGCGATACGTTGGTAGAAGGAGCCTTGAGGAGTTCTTCACCCTTCATTGCAGAAACGGCAGATGTCATTGAAGACTTCTTCTGCACACCGTAACCGACAACGATTGTCTCTTCGAGGAAGGTTGCATCCTCCGCCATAGTTACATTAAGTTTGGTGAGGGAGCCGTCACAAGTGAAGGTCTGATCTCCCATACCGAGGCTGGTGAAAAGAACCACGTCACCTTTTTTAAGTCCGGAAAGGCTATAGTTTCCGGCATCATCTGTCATTGTACCGTTGGAGGTACCGCTGACCAGGACGGCCACGCCCGGAAGAGGCTGACCATCAGCGTCGGTTACTTTTCCCTTCAAGGTAGGCTGGGCATAAGATAATGCTGCCCCCCCCAAGAGGAAAATCAACGCGACCAGCAGATTCTTGTAAATCGCTTTCATTGGGTTATATGATTAGTTAGTTGGGTTAAATTCTATTATTCTGCAGCTTTCATCGCAGCCTCAAGCTCGTCCCAGAGCTTGTGCTTGTTGAGGTGTACAATATCGAAGATCATCACGCCGTCAGTGCTCTTAAGTGCCTGAGTAACAGCTGGTCCGAAAGGAGTGAAGTCTCCGAGGTACTGCTCCACATAGATAGATCCGATCACAGGAACTACACCCTTTGTGATGTTCTTTGCGATCTCAGCACCTCCCTCAACGCTGTAGCAGTATGTGAGGCTGTTGTCCATGCCGGCCTCGCTGCGCTGTCCTACGACACCTGTAGCCTTGTCGACGTCATCCTTTGTGATAAGGGTATAGTAAAGACCTGTCATATATACATCAAGCATTTCAGCATAGCCTGACTTATGATAGTCTTCTGTTGCCCATGCCTTGTATTCAGGAACCTGATATGGATCGAAGTCCTTGCTTGCCCAGTTTACGCCGAGCTGCCAGTAAGTAGGATACCATGCTCCTGTATAGTCGCCGATGATGAGGTCAGGATTGATCTCCTTGAGAGCAGCATGAGCCTTCTCCACGAAATCGTGGATGACCATTGCGCGCCACTCTACCCACTTCTTGCCATATTTGCCGGGAACCCAGCTGTCTCTGAGTTTTCCTTTCTCGTCATACCAGCTGAGGATGTCCTCAGGGAAGTTCTCGACTGTAACGCCAGCATACTCCTCGAACTGCTTCTTTGAAAGCTCGCTGAAGTCAGCAGTGATGCCGTCATAACGTACGCGGTCGAAGATAAGTCCGTCAACCTCAGGGTATTTGCGTGCAAACTCCTTGAGGATCTCGATCTGATACTCCTGAACCTCAGGGTTTGAAGGGTTCATCATACAGTTGTAGTTGGTCTTGATCTCAGAAATCGGAGTCAGCACACCATTGTGGTAGCAGATGGACTGCCATGCAGCCTTGTCCTGATAAACGACTCCTCGGTCAAAATAGTTGTGACCGCCTGCGAAAACGTTGAGAGATCCGAAGACTTTGAGTCCCATTTCATGACCATACTTGATGAAGTATCCAAGCATGTCGTAGTCACGTGGTCTTTCGACACCTTCCCAATCGCCCATATATGGAGCGATCTCGCTGTCGTAGAGAACTTCCCCCATGATGGACTTTACGTCAACAACAACGTTGCCGAATCCAAGATCCTTACATTTCTGGAGATAGAACCTGATTGAGTCAGGATGCGAAAGCGTAGCATAGTTTGCCTCGCAGTCAAACCACATGTAATTATGGTTTGCAGGGCGCTTCTTTGCATCCAGATTCGATGTCATCAGCAGAATTGCCGCGATAGATACAAGTACTGTTCTAACAATTTTCATATTAATCTTCGAATATAATATTTCAAACATACAAAAGTAAGGCTTTTTTCAATAATCACAATAAATAATGATTAATTTTTTAAATTTTTTAAAAAATAAGCGCATGTTTTTTAAAATAACGGCAGCAAGAACAAATATATATAATATAGGTATAAAAAAATTACTATATTTGCCTGATTGAATTAAATAAAATATAAAAACCACTATAACATATGGCTAACCGTAGAGACTTTCTAAAGACAATGGCGATTGGAGGAGCATCAGCCCTCGTTGCCCCATCAATTCTTTCTTCCTGCGCATCAGAAGGCAGCAAAGAGGCCCCGGCTATAGACACATCTGCCGGCGGCCTGATAGTTCCAAAGGACAATGGCCTGCGCATCACAGGAACATTCCTGGATGAGATCTCACACGACATTCCGCACCAGAACTGGGGAGAAAAGGAATGGGATCAGGATTTCGCCTATATGAAAGCTATAGGCATAGATACAGTGATCGACATCCGTTGCGGATACCGCAAGTTCATCACTTATCCGTCACCTTATCTTCTGAAGAAGGGATGCTACATGCCTTCAGTAGACCTTATCGACATGTTCTGCCGTCTAGCCCAGAAGTATGGAATGAAGTTCTACCTTGGACTTTATGACTCCGGAGTTTACTGGGACACAAAAGACATGAGCCATGAGATCGAGGACAACAAGTTCGTCATCGACGAGGTCTGGAAGATGTATGGTGAGAAATATGACAGCTTCGGAGGATGGTACCTCAGCACTGAGATCAGCCGCGACACCATCGGAGCGGTTGACGCATTCCACGCGATGGGAGCACAGTGCAAGGAGGTTTCAGGCGGAATGCCTGTATTCATTTCACCATGGATCGACGGAAAGAAGGCTGTGAGCGCCGCTGGTGCAGCTCTGACCAAGGAGGATGCGGTGTCTATCGCTGACCACGAAAGGGAATGGAGCCAGATTTTCCAGGGCATCCACGATGTTGTGGATGCTGTCGCTTTCCAGGACGGCCACATCGACTATGACGAGCTTGATGCTTTCTTCAGCGTAAACAAGAAGATGGCCGACAAGTACGGCATGCAGTGCTGGACAAATGCGGAGACATTCGACCGCGATATGCCTATCAAGTTCCTGCCTATCAAGTTCGACAAGCTCCGTCTCAAGCTGGAGGCTGCGAAGCGTTGCGGATATGACAAGGCCATCACCTTCGAATTCCCTCACTTCCTGAGTCCTCAGTCGGTTTATGGCGCTGCAGGTAATTTATATAATAGGTATAAGGAGTATTTCAATATCAAATAAATAGATTTCTCGACAAGCTCGAAATGACAAAGAAAAAAAATCTGAACAATGACATCATGAAACAGAAAAAAGGAATAGGATATGTGATATTCATGGCAGTTGTCGCTGCCATAGGTGGAATTCTTTTCGGATATGACACAGCAGTCATTTCCGGTACCACTGAATTCGTAAAGATGCAGTTCAACCTCAGCCCGAAAGGTGAAGGATGGTATGTCGGCTGCGCATTGATCGGTTCTATCATCGGAGTACTTGCTGCCGGAACCCTCAGCGACTACCTTGGACGTAAGTACACAATGCTGATATCAGCTGCATTGTTCAGCATATCTGCAATAGGATGTGCAATATGTGGAAGTTTCAGCGGTCTGGTAGCCTATAGAATCATTGGAGGAGTCGGCATCGGTATCGTATCTATCGTATCCCCTATCTATATCTCGGAGGTATCACCTGCAAAGATCCGCGGAACCCTTGTTTCCCTTTACCAGCTCGCTGTAACTGTCGGATTCCTCCTTGCCTATATGGCAAACTGGGCAATTGACGCTCAGATGAACCCGGAGATTGATAAGGTTCTTGAAGCACACAACATCGAGCTGAAGGTCGAAAAAGCCGCTGACACAGATGTCTACTACAGAACCATTGATCTTGATGAAAAGAAAAACCCGAAAGACACTTTGGTTCAGGCTATCGGAGACGAGAAGGCAAAGGAAGCATATCTTGCAGCAACACTTAAAAAGGCGTCTGATGAACTGAACACAACGATAAAAGCGGAAAATGGCAAGACTGGCAAGTGGGCGCAGATTTGTGAAATAGAATCTTGGCGCGGCATGCTCGGAAGCGAGACCTTCCCTGCCCTGCTGTTCTTCTTCATCATATTCTTCATTCCAGAAAGTCCGAAGTGGCTCATTGTCAAAGGCAAGCTCAAGAAGGCGACAGGAGTCCTAGGCAAGATTTACAGCAGTGAGGAAGAAGTGCGCAAGGAGATTGAAGCGACAAACGAGTCCATGAAAGGAGATGACAAAGGCAAGTGGTCAGACCTGCTCAAGCCTGGCATTCTCACGGCTGTGATTGCAGGAAGCGCCATAGCCATTCTCGGTCAGTTCATGGGTGTGAATGCAGTGTTGTACTACGGCCCGAAGATTTTCTCTCAGGCGGGATTTGAGGATCCGATGTTCTCTACCGTGCTAGTAGGTGTAGTGAATATGGTGACTACAATCCTAGCAGTATTCATCATCGACCGTGTCGGACGCAAGCAGCTGATCTATTGGGGAGTTTCCGGAATGATCATCTGTCTCCTTGCAATCGGCGTCTACTTTGCATGGGGAGCACAGATAGGATTGGGAAATACATTCATGCTCACATTCTTCCTTGCATATGTATTCTGCTGCGCAATATCGATTTCAGCCATCGTATTCGTACTTCTTTCAGAGATGTATCCGAACAGCGTCCGAGGTCGCGCAATGTCGATTGCAGGCTTTGCTCTTTGGATCGGAACGTACCTTATCGGACAGCTCACCCCTGCTCTTCTTAACTGGAGCCAGTCTGGAACATTCTTCCTCTTTGCCGTAATGTGCGTACCATATATGCTCATCATGTGGAAGGTCATTCCGGACACCACAGGAAAGACTTTGGAAGAAATCGAGGACTACTGGACTAAACGCAACAAATCAAAACAATAAATGAAAGAATCATTACAAAAGACAGTTGACAGCAAAAATGCCTCTCTAAAGCAGAAGATTCTTGGGCTATGCATAAACGAAGGAGACTTCAGCCTTGCAGATCTCAGCAAAGAGCTAGGTACCAGCATACCGACAACCACTAAACTCGTTGAAGAACTTCTTGAAGAGGGCCTTTTGGAGGAACTCGGAAAGCAGGGTACCAACGGAGGCAGACGACCAAGCATATTCGGTCTCAAGCCTTCTGCAGGCTACTTCGTAGGAGTAGACATCAGAAGAAAATATATAAGCTATGCCGTTACCGACTTCAAAGGGTCGACAATCGGCTATTTTGAGCAGCTTCCCGTATCTGTACAGAACTCTGAGGAATCCTTCAGAGACCTTTGCACCTATCTGAAGGAATCGCTGAGCGGCAACGGAATCGATCCGAATAAAGTACTTGCATACGGAGTCAACCTCACGGGTAGAGTCAACAAGGAAACCGGATATTGTTTCTCCTATTTCTTAGGAGAGGACAAGCCTATTGCAGCTGTATTGGAAGAAGAATTAAGCAAGCCTGTCTTCGTTGAAAACGACTCGAGGGCAATGACATATGGAGAATATATCAGAGGAGTCGCCAAAGAAGAGAAGAACATGCTTTTCATCAATGTAGCATGGGGGCTCGGAATGGGAATGATCATTGACGGAAGGCTGTCATACGGAAAATCCGGCTTCTCCGGTGAAATAGGACACTTCCCTTTCATGAACAACGACCAGATCTGCCACTGCGGCAAGACAGGATGCCTCGAGACAGGCGCATCAGGCTCTGCAGTATACCGCATCTTCATGGAGAAGCTCAATGAAGGCAGAGCATCGATGCTGTCTGAAAAGCATGCCAGGGGCGAGAAGGTACACATCGAGGACATCATCGACGCCGTCAATGAAGAGGACGTTCTTGCAATTGAAGTAATTGAGGAAATCGGAACCGTTTTAGGAAGAGCCATTGCCGGTCTCATCAACATATTCAATCCTGAACTGATCGTCATCGGCGGAAATGTCGCTGAAGCCAAGGATTACCTGATGCTGCCGATAAAGAGTGCAATTCAGAAACACTCGCTCAACATAATCAACAGCGACACTACAATCAAATTTTCAAAGCTGGGCAAGAAAGCCGGAACCATCGGCTCATGTATGCTTGGCAGAAGTAAATTCCTGGGACTAATCTAGACCTAAAAAACTACAACATGTATAAAATCAAAGCGAAGGACATGCTGACTCCGACCATCTGTCGGATGAAGGTAGAGGCACCGCGTCTCGCTGCAGCAGCACAGCCCGGACAGTTCCTTATCGTGAGAGCCGATGAGCAGGGAGAAAGAATCCCACTCACCATCAGCGACTACGACAGGGCTGAAGGTACAGTAACAATAGTAACTCAAAAAATAGGAGCGTCAACATCAGAAATCTGCACATATGAAGTGGGAGACGACTTTGCAGATGTTGTGGGTCCGCTCGGAATTCCTTCCGACTTCACTGAAATGCCGGCAGAAGAGCTGGCTGGAAAGAAATATGTCTTCATTGCAGGAGGAGTCGGAACCGCTCCGGTATATCCGCAGGTAAAGTGGCTGCACGAAAGGGGTGTAGATGTTGATGTGATCATCGGTGCCAAGACCAAGGATCTCATCATATACAAAGAAGAGATGGCTGCAATATGCGACAATCTCTACATCTGTACAGATGACGGTTCGGAAGGATTCAAGGGTCTCGTTACAGCGATGCTGGAGAAACTCGTCCTCGAGGACGGAAAGAAATATGACCAGGCAGTGGCAATCGGTCCTATGATAATGATGAAGTTCGCTACCCTGACATGCAAGAAGCTTGAGCTTCCTGTGATCGTGTCATTGAACACCCTCATGGTAGACGGCACTGGTATGTGCGGAGCCTGCCGCGTCACCGTTGGCGGTAAGGTTCGTTTCGCATGCGTTGAAGGGCCTGAATTCGACGGATATCTGGTAGACTTTGACGAGGCTATGCGTCGCCAGAGAATGTATTGTACAGAAGAGCATGAGGCTTCTGAGCATCATGTGTGCAGAATAGGGAGGGGAAAATAATGGCTAACAAGATTCCAAGAGTTCCTGTAAGAGAACAGGACCCCAAAGTACGTGCAACCAACTTTGAGGAGGTCTGCTACGGATATAATGTGGAAGAAGCTCAGCTTGAGGCTTCAAGATGTCTCAACTGCAAGAATCCTCGCTGCGTGGCTGCATGTCCGGTGAATGTGAAGATTCCTCAGTTCATCTCCGAGATTGCTGCCGGAAATTTTGCCAAGGCAGCCGAAGTGCTTTCGGAAGACTCGTCTCTGCCAGCTATCTGCGGACGTGTATGTCCTCAGGAAAGTCAGTGCGAGGGAAGCTGTATCCTCGGCATCAAGAGCGAGCCGGTGGCAATCGGCAAGCTCGAGCGTTTCACTGCTGACTGGAGCCGTGAAAACGGCGGCACAAAGCCTGTCGTTGCTCCTGCTAACGGCCACAAGGTTGCAGTCATAGGCAGCGGTCCTGCCGGACTGGCATGCGCATATGACCTTGCAAAACTTGGATATGACGTTACGATATTCGAGGCACTTCATCGTCCGGGCGGAGTATTGGAGTATGGTATTCCTGAGTTCCGTCTGCCGAAGGACAAGATCGTGGCAGCTGAAATTGCTGACGTAAAGGCTCTCGGAGTAAAGATTGAGACAAATGTAATTGTCGGAAGGACAGTCACCATCGACAGCCTTCTTGATGATGAGGGCTTCTCAGCAGTATTCGTAGGTTCAGGTGCAGGACTTCCACGTTTCATGAACATTCCTGGAGAGCACCTCAACGGCGTCTTCTCAGCAAACGAGTTCCTTACCAGAAACAACCTCATGAAGGCATACCGCTCAGACTATGATACTCCTATCCACGCTGGAAAGAAGGTGGTAGTTGTCGGGGGCGGTAATGTTGCTATGGATGCTGCACGTACAGCACTGCGTCTTGGAGCTGAGACGACTATCGTATATCGTCGTACTGAGAAGGAGCTTCCAGCACGTGTAGAGGAAGTTCACCATGCAAAGGAAGAAGGCATCCAGTTCGCGATGCTCACAAATCCTGTAGAGGTTCTCGGAGACGAGAAGGGCTGGGTGCGGGCAGTGCGCTGCATCAGGATGGAACTTGGAGAGCCGGACGAAAGCGGACGCCGCTCCCCTATCGAGATTCCAGGATCAGAGTTCGAGATCGAGACAGAGACTGTGATCATGTCACTTGGTACATCTCCTAACCCGCTCATCGCAAGGACTACCGCGGGACTGGAGACTACACGGCGCGGCTGCCTGGTAGCTGACGAAAACGGCGCGACTACCCGTCCGGGCGTATTTGCAGGCGGTGATGCTGTCACCGGGGCGGCGACAGTGATACTCGCTATGGGTGCTGGACGTAAGGCGGCGGCGGCTATTCATGAGTACGTTCAGAAGAAGTAGAGGAGATTTCTCGACTCGCTTCGCTCGCTCGAAATGACAGTGGAAGGAGCTCGCTCGAAATGACAGTGGAAGGAGCTCGCTCGAAATGACAGTGGAGCGAAATGACACAAAAAAAAAGTGGGTGACTAAAAAGTCTTATGACTGATTAGTCACTCTTTTTTTTTATTTAACCGGGAGGATGATAGTGATTGCGGAGGACTCCGTTCGCTCCGCTCACTCCGGACCCTCCCAACGTTTCCTGC
>SUYQ01000041.1 GCA_015060325.1 Bacteroidales bacterium
TCTTCATCAGTCCCACGCTGTAAAGAATGTCCTTTTCCTTAAGTATCTCGACAGCCTTCTCCTGAAGAGCCTCAAGGTCTGCACCAGACGTAAGTCTGAAGAAGCTGACTGCGGTTCCATTACCCTCTGCAATCAGGCCGGGGTACATCTCATCGATATGATGAGTCGCGTAAATGATGTCGGCTTCCGGAAACACAGACCTCTTGATGTCCTTGTACACGCCTGTGATGAAAAGATCCTTCGTCTGATTTCCGACAGTGATCTTCAAAGTCTCTCCGAGAGAGGATTTGCCTGGGAAATGAAGGTCTGCAAAAGACTCGCTGACCACTACTGCATTCCTGTCCGTAAACGCATCCTCACGTGAACCTTCTACAAAAGGAAAGGTGAAGAAACTGAAGAAGTTCGGATCGGCGATGATGGCATTCTGCGGTACGGTCTCACCACCTACTGTTGTTTCCAACGCCAAGCCTCTAAGGACGAATGTCGATAGGAAACGACATACATCTTCCACTTCCGGGAACTCCTGGGCGATCACATCACCCACCGTATAACTCATTATACAGAATTCTTCTTCGTGACCTACATATATGTTCTCCGTATTCTTGAGCTCTTTGTCATAGCCCAGTTCTCCGGCCACAAATGTCGCAATGAACACAACGAATGCAAGCGCCACGCTCAGTCCCACGACCTCGATCGCGGTATATGGCTTGTTTCTTGATAGGAATCTCAGGTAACTTTTCATGGTCTATTCTGTTTTAAGTGCGTTGGCCGGATCAGCGGTTGCAGCCTTCCAGCTTCTGATGACCACCACGCCGATGGTTACTGCAAGCACAGCCACGAGCGCTAGGGCGAACACCCACCAGTACATAGGGCAGCGATGTGCGAATGTAGCAAGGTATCTGTCCACGATGACCCATCCGATCGGAGCGGCAACGGCGAAGCATATGAGTACGATCTTAACGAACCTGCTGCAGAACATTGCCAGGATCTCACCTACGGTTGCGCCGTTTACTCTGCGCAGGGCGATCTCCCTGCGACGGTACTGTGTCTCGAACATCACCAGACCGAACACTCCCATAAGGGAAATGATGATTGCGATCAGGGTGAAGAGGCTGATGAGCTGTGAAAGCGACTCTTCCTTTCTGTATGTCCAGTTGATGTTCTCGTCGAAGAAATATATCTCCCATTCATCCGGTGAGAAGTCATACCTCCATTCACTCAGCACTTTTCCGATATGCTTCTTCACCTCATTGTAGTCAGCACCTGCAGCCACTCTGATGAATGCTGTGGAAGGATGCCACCAAGGCTCGCTTCCGAAGACATAGAGTGCAAACGGAGTGACCTCCTCCTTGAGAGTCTTGAAGCTGAAGTCGTCGCAGAATCCGACGATTGCAGCATCCTGGTCTGCGTGTCCGCTAACCCTGTCCTCTAGAGTGAATCCGTATGTCCTTCGTGCAGCCTCATTGAAGATGAATGTGCCGTTCGGATTGTTCTCATCCTCCTTGCGGAATGAGCGTCCTTCTGTTATCTTTATGCCCATAAACTCGGGGAAGTCTGATGATACCGCATAGCACTGGAAGTTGACTACTGTGCCGTTAAAGTCGCGGCCCCAGCCCATTCTTGTCGATGCGAGGAGATTACCTGCCGCCCAGCTGACATCCAGAATCTGAGGGTTGGCCTTAAGCTGCTCTTCCACAGTTTCCGCATTCTGTCCGATGTATTCCGTGGTATGGACAAACAGAAGCTGCTCCTTGTCGAATCCCATATCGAAATCGACCATATATCTGCGCTGGAGGATGATGAAGCTTGAGCAGATGATCAGAATAAGCGAAATGACGAACTGAAGACCGATGAGAGTATAGCGGAGTCTCTGTCCGGTCTTGGTGCCGCTGAATGATCCCTTCAACACCAGTGCAGGCTCGAAAGATGTGATGTAGAAGGCAGGGTAGAGGCTTGATACGACTGCAATGATTACTGCAATGATCACTGTCAGGACAGATACGCCGACATTTGCACTGAAGGCGCTGTCCGCGCTGATGAGGTGAGTGAGCTGGCTCATGTTGAAGAGCATCACGAATGCAAATGCAAGTGCGAGCGCAAACAGAATCAGGGTTACGCTTTCTGTAACCGTGCTGATGATGAGTTCACGACGTGTACAGCCGAGTACTTTCTTGGTGTTGACAGCCCTGATGCGCTCAGGAATCTGTGCGAAGAAGAAATTGATGTAGTTGATGAAAGCGATGCTTACGATAAGCAGGGCTACAATTATAAGGATGACGGTCGTAGTCTTGCTACCTCTTTCAATAGGGGTGGAGATGTTTGTGGCATAATACAGTTCCTCTAAAGGTATAAACTTGACCTCTGCATTCGATACGAATGAATTGATTGCCTCGTCCATCGCTTCCTGAGTCATTCCCAATTCTTCAGCAGATGGGAAATTGCCGAAATAATCCTTCATCAGGTACTCGCGGGTAACCGAAGCCAGATTCTCCTCCATATCCTTAATCTGAGACGGATCGTAAACCTTAATGAAATAATGATGTCCCCATTCTGAGAAATTGGTTATGCTGTCATCACCCATATTCCTGAGGACCTTCACATCTCTGAAATGAGAGTTTTTCGGCAGATCCTTGAAGATGGCTCTGATGGTCCTGAGATTGGCATATCCCTCATAACCAAGGCTCATTCCTATCTCGAGGTCAAACTTTTCGGCGATGCTTTCGCTGATGGCAAACGACTTCGTATCGGAAAGATCTTCGATTGAGCCGCTCACCACTTCCACTCCCAAGGCTTCCAGAGCGGTTCCGGAGAAATTGGTGACGCCAAGGTCTATATCCTGCTTTACACCATCTCTTTCGATCCAGTATCTTGAATTCTCAGTGCCGCTGAAACTCAGGATACCTCCGTATTCGATATTCGGAGATGCCTCAAGGATGATTTCTGCCAGAGGACGGCAGAAGTTCAGCTGTCTCTTGTCAGCGTCTCCGTCCATGCTGCCGGAAGACATCACAAAGATCTTCTCCGAATCCTTGATGCCCTTGTTGAAGTTCAGATCATAATCTACCTGAACAAGTATGATGTAGAATGCTGCGAACGCCACAGCCATACCAAGCACATTGAGTATGCTTGACATGAATGAGCTGCTGCCTTTTCTGAATATGTTGAATAATGCCATTTCGTCAGTTATGTTTAGTCGTTGTGTCTATCCGTTAAGTTATGGAAATAAAGACAGTATCTCGCGACAGTGTCTTTTATGTCAAGTTCAATATGTATGTTTAACAACTCTAGAGTTCGTTCTTTACGTCTGATACGATCTGACCGTCGAAGAGGTTGACGATGCGCTGTGCGCATGCGGCGTCCTTCTGTGAGTGGGTCACCATCACGATGGTTGTGCCTTCCTTGTTGAGTTCAGTGAGAAGGTCCATGACCTCCTTGCCGTTCTTCGAGTCAAGGTTACCGGTAGGCTCATCGGCGAGGATCAGCTTAGGATTCGAAACGACTGCTCGGGCTATTGCCACGCGCTGCTGCTGACCACCGGAGAGCTGCTGAGGGAAATGCTGGGCTCTGTGGCTGATGTTCATTCTCTTGAGCATCTCTGTCACGCGGGCCTTTCTCTCAGATGAGCTGATATTAAGATACTTTAATGGAAGCTCTACATTCTCGTAAACATTGAGTTCATCGATAAGGTTGAAGCTCTGGAACACGAATCCGATGTTTCCCTTGCGGAACTTGGTGCGGTCCTTCTCCTTGAGTTTGGCCACCTCCTGACCGAGAAGCATGTAGCTTCCGTCGGTAGGGTTGTCAAGAAGTCCGAGGATATTCAGGAGGGTTGACTTGCCGCATCCTGAGGGGCCCATGATGGCCACGAATTCGCCGTCCTTGATCTCGAATGAAACCTGATTGAGTGCTGTTGTCTCGATTTCCTCTGTACGGAAAACCTTGCTGAGGTCTGTAACTGTAATCATCTTAGTATTATTTAATCGTTAATATTCTGTATAGTATGTAAGGTAATATATCAGTATTGTGCCAAACTATATAACTTATTGTTTTATAATTATTTGTGTCTTTTGCGTACTATTGGTAAGTGTAAGGTTTCTTTACATTTTTGTAAAGCCTTATTCATTCTTTAACGAATCCACAGGATTACTTCTCGATATGCGGAGGCTGTTCATTATGACGCATCCTGATACCAGGAGGATGATAAGCACGTCCGCAAGGATAAAGTACCATGGAGATAAGGCTATCTTCTCTGAGAAGTTCTTGAGCCACGCAGAAGCGGCAAAATACGCTCCCACGTTGCCGAGGATGATTGCCGGGATGCTGAGCTTCATGATTTCCGCAACATAAATACCCACAAGTTCCCTGACTGTAGCTCCGTTGATCTTGCGTACGGCCATTTCCTTGCTCCTTCTCTGCGACTCGTCACGGATATATCCTATCAGTCCAAATAGGGCGATGAGTATTGAAATGATGCATCCGGCAAGCACGGTGTTCCTCATTCGTCTCTCACCGGAATATGCTTCCCTCATTGAGTCCTTATAGGATTTGACTTCCACCTCTCTGTTCTCGATCCTTGACTGGATGACTTCCTCCACCTTTTGAATGATCTCTGCATTCACTTCGCTGACCTTGATGGCCATGAACGGCATATGCGCTTTGCCTACTTCTCCGAAGAACTTGACACTTGCACGCATATCTTGATTTGTCAGTGTGTTGATCCTATAGTCCTTATAGACTCCGCTGACAGTGAAGACCTCATCCGGAGTCTGACTATGCTCGGTAACTGCTATCTGCTTGCCGACAGCTCCATCGCTCCAGTCCTGGAACTCCATCATCTTTTTTACGAAACTCTCGCTGACTGCAATCTCTGAGGCATTCTGCGGGTATCGTCCCTCGACGAAAGGAATATCCAGCATCTCAAATAATCCCTCGGTTCCTTCATACTGATCGGCGATATTGAATAGCTCAGTAAAATCTTCTCCGGGAAGCAATACGTTGTTTCCTGAACTGTAATCCAATGGAAGACTATATGACATCTGCACGTCCATCACACCGGACACTGTCTTGAGTTCATCGATGATTCCCTGATGCAGGCCATTGTCAGTTCCTGTGAGTACGGTCCAGAGCAGGTCATTGTACTCATACCCCGGCTTGTCGTTCACAGCCTTGTCGTACTGTGCGGAAATCACGCACATCAGTGTCAGCAGGAGGGCACAGATTCCTGTCTGTACGAAGAGCAGGCCGAGCTTCCATGCCTTCTTGTTCTCCCTGTAGTTCCTGATGGCCGCTCCGGCAGGAATTCTGGAATACAGATAGCCTGGAACGAGTGCCGCCACTATGAATACAACTGCAAGGACACCGGCAACAGTACCGTATGTGGCACCGACCAGAAGTGCGCTTACGGGAACACCTATGAGATCCTGAATCATGGAACGAAGAGGAAGGATGATTGCGACGGTTACAACAAGTGCAACGGCGATGTCAGTAAGAGCCTCCTTGCTCATAATTCCATAGATGGTTCTGCTTTCTGCTCCATAGCACTTGCGTACTCCCATCTCCTTCGACCTCTTCACAAGTGCTGACACGGACATGAGCACATAGTTCAGCAAAGAGATCATTATCAGAAGTACTGATACCACAGTCAGAATAATGATCATGGTTTTTGTCTGATCCGGAAGCATCTCCATGCCTGTCAGAGGGCTCAGGAAGTAGTGGATGTCAATTCCTGACTGCTCGGCCATCTGTACCATTTCAGGCGGATAGTTCTTCTCCTGCATCTGTCTGATTGCAGGTGCAAGCATACCAGGGTCGGTTCCCTCCGCAAGCCTTACATATCCTCTATATCTGTCATTTCCCACCCAGTTTTCAGTGGATTGCTTCACGATGGTCCCCATAGAGATGAGCACATCATTTTTGATCGAACTGTGGTGAGGAAAGTCCTTAAATACTCCTTTGATGGTGATAGGCAGAGTCGCCATCTCTTCATTGAAGATCACCTTTCCGATACACTCGGATACCCCTCCCATCTTCTTTGCAAATGACTCGGACACCATTGCAGAGGCAACTTCCGAGAACGCTTCCTTCGGATTGCCTGCAAGTATTTCAGTGTCAAACACATCGAAGAAGCAACTATCCACCACTATGATCTCTCCTTCAATGACGTTTTTATCTTCATCGGTAAAGCGGTCACTGTTGAAGATGAATGTCCACCTTGTCGCAGTCTCCACTCCAGGGACATACTGCCTGAATCCAGGGGCTACTGCACCTGATATGTTGTCATATTCTATATCATCTCCATGCTGTGTATATAGCGTGCGGATCTTATATATCTGTCCATAGTCAGAGTAGCACTTGTCGTGACTCATCTCGTAGCATACCTTTGCAATGAGCAGCATTCCGATCGCCAGTCCTGTTCCGAGCGACAAAGCCTTTATTATTGTTTCCTTTAGTTTCATTTTGTAAAGTCATTAGTTAGAATACCAGCACCTCATTATCTCCAAAATTATCATAGCCCGAAGTTATCACTTTTTCTCCGGCTTCCAATCCTTCAAGCACCTCATAGAACTGAGGATTCTGACGACCGATACGGATTTCACGCTTCACTGCCTTTCCGCCCTCCGGCGACACGACGTAGATCCATTTTCCTCCTGTCTTCTGATAGAATGTGCCGCGTGGAATCAGGATGGCCTTCTCCGGCTGACCCAGCTGCAGGTTGAGATAGTATGTCTGACCTGTACGGATGTTGGCAGGCTGTTCACCGCTGAACTTGAAGTCTGCCTTGAACTTGCCCTCGCGTACTTCAGGATAGACCTTTCTGATGACCGCGTCGTATGACTCGTTCTGACGCTCGAAGGATGCGGAAAGCCCTGCTGATACTCTATCTATATAATGCTCGTCGATCTGTGCCTCGATCTTGTAACTTCCGAGTTCGTTGATCTGACCGATCTTGGTTCCGCTCGCGATGGACTGACCGAGTGTTACATCCAGAAGTCCGAGTTCGCCGCTGATAGGGGACTTGATTGTGAGATTATCCTTTCTGCGACGTATCATCTGCATATTCAGACGCATGTTCTCAAGACTCTCCTGCATCTGACGGATCTCCACGCTTCTGTAGAGGCTGTCCTGAGTGGCACGCTCCTTTACAAGTTCAAGACGTCCTGCAGCGAGTTCGTAGTCTTCCTGTGCAGTAAGATATTCTTCCTTGGCAATCAATTTCTCCTCATAGAGAGCCTTGTTCTGCTCAT
>SUYQ01000024.1 GCA_015060325.1 Bacteroidales bacterium
GGTTTGCGGAAAATCTTGTATCTTTGCTACCGTAATGCTTCCATAAGGAATGTATTATTAATCGCACTTGTCTGGATTTATGCTATTTGCATAGGTCCAGACTCTTGTTTCATAGAGTAGCAAAATTTAGGAACATTTTAGGAACATTTTTATATGCAAAGTGGCTCTCACGTGTGTGAGAGCCACTTTTTGGAGGTGCCTAGCGGAATCGAACCGCTCTAGCAGGTTTTGCAGACCTGTGCCTAACCGCTCGGCCAAAGCACCATTTTGTTTTGGGATTGCAAATATAGGCACAAAAATCGACTTTACAAATTTTAATTCGATTTTTAGTCTACATCTTCTCAAATTGTGACTTAGGGGCATAGCACTTCGGGCATACCCACTCATCCGGAAGTTCTTCGAAAGGAGTTCCTGGAAGTATGTCGCTCACAGGATCACCTTTCTTCGGGTCATACACCCATCCGCATTTCTTGCATCTGTACTTTTTCATAACGCATTCAATTTAAACACGTCAGAAAAAGCAAGCATCATACCAACTGCTATTCAACATATAGCAACAGGCCTTTGAGATACTCCCCTTCCGGATGGTAGATGTTCACGGAGTGGTCACAAGGCTGGTTCAAGCGGTCGAGAATGCGCACGCTGCGTCCGGCCTGCGCAGCAGCCGAGAAGACAGCAAGTGCAAACGCCTCCTTGTCAACCACCTGGGAGCAGCTGTATGTGAACACGAAACCGCCCGGAGCGACCTTGGAGATGGCAGCGGCGTTCAGACGCTGATACGCACGAAGGGCGTTCTTCAAGGCTCCCCTATGCTTGGCGAATGCCGGCGGATCCACGATCATCAGATCGTATTTTCCTTCCGGTACGTCGCGGAGATAATCTATCGCATCGCAGCAGAGGCTGGTATGACGCTCAGCATCAAAACCGTTAAGCGCAACGTTTCTGTCCACCATCATCATAGCCTTCTTCGAGCTGTCGACAGAGTCTACATGAAGAGCTCCGGCAGCTAAAGCATAGATTGAGAAGCCACCTGTATAACAAAAGAGGTTCAATACGTTACGTCCTTTAGCAAGACTTCCTACAAGAGCCCTGTTCTCTCTCTGATCAAGGAAGAATCCGGTCTTCTGTCCCTCAGTCCAGTTCACTATGAACTTGTGTCCATTCTCGAGGACAGTCTGCTCATCATCAGAGAAATCCTCACGGCGATACATATACCCGTCTATGAGCTCAAGCCCTGCCTTGAACGGAGCAGTACCGGAACTCTTGTCATACACAGCCTTCAACGACTCGCCATAGACCTTCTGAAGCGCATCCGATATAAGTTTCTTGGCACGGAACATTCCCACAGAATGGGCCTGCATCACGCAGACGCCGTCGTAATAATCGATTATAAGTCCGGGAAGATTATCGCCCTCTCCGTGCACCAGACGGTAGCAGTTGGTATCAACCGGGCCTTCAGAATGCAGGCCGCAGGCAACGCGCACCTGAAGCGCACGCGAGAGCATCACCTCCCAGAAATCCGGACGCAAGGCCGAATCATCGAAACTCAGCACACGCACTGCGATGGAGCCAATCTGATAGTGACCGTATGCAAGCAGATCACCATACGCCGAATGCACCGCCACCAGATCTCCCTCTGCCGGATTGCCCTGAATCTCGGCTATGGCACCCGAAAACACCCACGGATGAAACCTCATCAGGGACTCTTCCCTGTTTCTCTTAAGTATTACCTTTATCATATGAACTTATTTTCTTATCTGGATTCCTCTGCAGCCTCGACAGTGGCAGAGAGATCCAGAGGATTCTTCTCTGACGCCAGAAGCTTCAGATACATTTCACGGCACACCCACGCATCGGTAGCCGCATACTTGCACTGTGACTCAGAAAGATTGACAGCCTCCCAGTTGGACAGCTGCTGGGTCTTCGAGATGCGGAAGCCGAGGATGATGGCAGTCATCTTCTTCACCGCCTTGTCGCGTATTCCCCACTCCCAGCCTATCTTCTGCAGGTCCACGAAACCGGCAGCCTTGAAGCCATGCAGGACCTGAAGCCCCCTGATGTCGTCATGAATGGCCGCTCCGACCTTCACTATCTTCTCGGATGCAAGCAGGTTGCATAGCCTCCTGTGCATTCCTATCCTGTTCAGACGGAACAGAAAGGCCTTGTCCGGCCCCGACAGCTGCAGCAGGGACACATTGTATCTGGGCTGCGACGGAGTGAAGGTAGGACGCGTCTCCGTGTCAAAGCCTATGACCTTCTGCGAACGAAGATATGCAATGGCACGGTTGAACTCAGCCCCAACCGAATCTATCACCGTTATCTTTCCCGGGAACGAAGCAAACTCAAGCTTCTGAAGTTCCTCAGGAGTAATGCTTTCTATAAACATATCCAACTATTAAAAGAACAGCAGTTCCCTGTATTTAGGCAACGGCCACACTTCATCATCAATCAACATCTCAAGGTTATCCGCACTCAGACGTACCTTTTCCATCATGTCCTTGACCTCATGCGAGTACATCTTCGCCCTCTGGGCGATATCCCCAAGACGATTGGCCACCTTCCTTGCCTCTACCAGCGCCTCTACGTCCGCTGATACCGCGTTTATATATGAAGAAATCTTCTTCAAGGTCTCAATTTCAGACGCACAGTATGTCTCATAGCCCTCTCCGAAGATCTCCTTCAGACCTTTCACATTCTCTATCAGCACGTTCTGATACCTTACTGCCGCAGGGATGACATGGTTGAGACATATGTCGCCGATGATCCTGGCCTCGATCTGAAGCTTCTTCACGAAAGTCTCGTTCAGGATCTCGAAACGCGCTTCCACCTCATTCGGAGCCAGAACGCCAAGCCTGTCGAAAAGCTCGACGGTCTGAGGCTCATGATAGACCTCATATGCCTCAGGCACGTTCTTCACGGCGCGAAGTCCCCTGGAAGCAGCCTCCTCTTCCCATTCACGGCTGTATCCGTTGCCCTCGAACATTATGTCCCTGGCCTCGGTGACAAATCTGCGCACCACCTCCATAACAGCTGACGACCTGTCGGCCCCAGTCGCTTCAAGAGCGTCAACCTCGGCTCTGAACTCCCTAAGGGCCTCAGCCACAATGGAATTAAGAACATACACGGCCGATGCCACATTCTGTGACGAACCGACCGCACGAAACTCGAAACGGTTACCTGTGAATGCAAATGGAGAGGTACGGTTCCTGTCGGTATTGTCAGGGAATATTTCAGGGATGGAATTGACTATCTTTATGGACTCCTGGCTCTGAGCGGACACCTTCACATCCCTCATCTCCATGATGGCCTTGAATACTCCATAAAGAGTCGAGCCGGAAAACACCGACATCACTGCAGGAGGAGCCTCGCCTCCGCCAAGTCTGTATGAATTGCTCAGAGTAGCCACCGAAGTCATCAGAAGGAAATGATGCCTGTGCACAGCCCTGAGCACGGAAGCATAGAACGAAAGGAACTGGAGGTTCTTGGTCGGGGTCTTGCCCGGAGAAAGAAGATTGACGCCCGAATCGGTAACCAGCGACCAGTTGCAGTGCTTTCCCGATCCGTTAACGCCGTCAAAAGGCTTCTCATGGAAGATCACCTTCAGATGATGCCTTTCAGCGACCTTCTGCATCACTATCATCAGCATCATGTTCTGGTCTATGGCCTTTGTAGCCTCGCAGAACAGAGGAGCACACTCGAACTGGTTTGGCGCCACCTCATTGTGACGAGTCTGGAGAAGGATGCCAAGCTTGTATGCCTCAGTCTCAAAATCCTTCATGAACGCTCTGACTCTCGAAGGAATGGCTCCGAAATAATGGTCCTCCAGCTGCTGGTCCTTGGCGGAAGTATGTCCGACGACGGTCCTTCCGGTAAGCATCAGGTCGGGACGCGCATTGTACAGCGACTCGTCAACGAGGAAATATTCCTGCTCGATTCCAAGGTTCACCTTGACCGCTCTCACAGACGGATCGAACAGCTCAACCACCGCAGCGGCAGCCTCGCTCAACGCATGAAGAGATTTTAGATTTGGAGCCTTAGTATCCAGAGCCTCACCGGTATAGGATACGAAAACTGAAGGAATACATAAAGTACCTTCCATCAGGAAGACCGGCGAAGAAGGATCCCATGCGGAATAGCCTCTGGCCTCGAAAGTATTGCGAAGTCCGCCGTTCGGAAAGCTTGATGCATCAGGCTCCTGCTGTACGAGAGCGCTTCCGTTGAACTTCTCGAAAGCACGGCCGTCCTTGAAGGATATGAATGCCTCATGCTTCTCCGCAGTCGCATCCGTAAGAGGATGGAAAAGGTGGGTATAATGTGTCGCACCCATCTCCATCGCCCATTTCTTCATGCCCTCGGCAATCTCATCAGACACGCTCAGGTCCAGCTTGGCACCGAACTTCACGGAAGAAAGCACAGCATCATACGCCTTTGCGGACATATAGTCACGCATTTTCTCCAGATCCAGCACATTCTGTCCGAAATACTCTGAAACAGGTCTGGGATCCTCATAAAAACGTCCCGTCTGATGCGTTGCCGCCTCATTTAAAGCTCTTTGTCTGAATGTTGCCATAAGAAATCGTAAAAACAAGATGCAAAGATAATAAAATCAAACGAGAGTTTGTGGGAATTTTGTCTATCTTTGCGCGCTCAAACGAAAATAATAACTTAACATCTATGGCAAGAATTTCAGAGAAAGCTCAACAGATGCCGGCATCTGCAATCAGAAAGCTGGTTCCCCTTGCAGACGCAGCAAAAAAAGATGGAGTCAAGGTCTATCACCTCAATCTAGGTCAGCCTGACATCAAATCCCCCAAATGCGCTCTTGACGCAATCAGAAACTACTCGGCGGAAAACGTGTCGTATTCGCACTCGGCAGGACTCATGGAGCTCCGCAAAGGACTTGTTGAGAAATACTATAAGAAGATAGGCATAGACATCACCGTAGACGAACTCATCACCACAGTCGCAGGAAGCGAAAGTGTCAATCTGGCATTGGAAATCGCCTGCAATCCAGGCGACGAAGTGATCGTACTCGAGCCGTTCTACACCAACTACAATACGTTCGCATTCATGAACGGCCTCACCCTGAAGGCTATTCCTACAGACATCAGGAACGGCTTCCAGATACCTGACATCGAGGAATTCGAGAAGGCGATCACAGACAGGACCAAGGCGATCCTCGTCTGCAATCCCGGCAACCCTACCGGCACACAGTACTCAAAGGAGAGCATGCTTGCCCTCGGTGACATCGCCCGCAGACACGACCTCTTCCTGCTCTCTGACGAGGTCTACCGCGAGTTCTGCTACACGGACGAGCCGCATTTCTCAGCCATGAACATTCCGGATCTGGATCAGAACGTGATCCTCATCGACTCGGTATCGAAGAGATACAACCTCTGCGGAGCACGTATCGGATGCATCGTTTCCCACAACAAGGAAGTGATGGCCGCCGCAATGAAATTCGCTCAGGCACGTCTCTGCCCTCCGGTTCTCGGTCAGCAGGCAGCGATAGGAGCTCTTGACACTCCGGACTCATACTTTGTCGCCGTCAAGGAAGAATACATCAAGAGAAGAGACTTCATGATCGAAGGTCTCAACAAGATTGAAGGAGTCTTCACTCCGCTTCCGATGGGAGCATTCTACACCATCGCCGAACTCCCTGTCGACGACACCGAGAACTTCGCACGCTGGATGCTCGAGACATTCCGTATCGACAACGAGACCACGATGGTGACTCCGGCCGCATCATTCTACAAGACCCCTGGAAAAGGTAAGAATCATGCCCGCATTGCATACGTTCTTGAGGTCCCTGAGATGGTAAAAGCGCTCAAGATCCTCGAAGAAGGCCTGAAAGCCTACCCTGGACGCACAATCTAGGCCGTACAATCGTAAATAATTAATATAATATCAGTAAAACATAAATGTTATAGCATGTAACATTTATGTTTTTGCTTTATTTAGGGCAAAATAACGCCGTATAATGAGAAAATCAGGTCTATTTCAGGACTTCCAGGATTTTAGGGATGACCAGAGAATCGATGTACTCTTCCTCGGTAAAGTGAGTGCCGTCATAGAGCTGGAAACTCTTGCCGAAATGTTTTTTCCATGTGCGGAGACTCACCACTCCCGACCTGCGGTAGTGGTCGCGCTTTCCTATGAAGGCAAAGATAAAGTCACCGGTTCCTACAGAAGATGACAAGGCAGCCTTACGATGAGAACGATATTTCCTGAGAGTGCGGAATTTAAAATGAAGAGGCTGACGGTCACCCTCGCGCGGACGGTAGATCCGGTCGAAGATCCAGGTAACTCCCGGGATCAGAGTCATCCATGCAAGCGGTACGAAATACAGCGGTGCATTAAGAGCCGGAGAGATCAGCAAGCGGGGAATACCGGTAATCCTCAAAGCATGCAAGACACCCAAGGATTCCCCTATTACCAGATCAGGCTTCAGCTCTTCAACCCAGGATTCAATCTGTCCTCTCGCCTCCTCCGGATCAAAAGAATATGTACGGGCAGTGACGAATATGTCCTGCCCGTTAAGTCTATCGTTGAGAATAGAAGGGATCCTGCTGTCAGAACCACCTCCCATTCCGTGTATGTACAGTATCTTACGCACCCTTATAGAATCTTCTTTACAAGCTTGAACATCTTGTACGGCATATAGCGGAACGGAAGATCGATCCAGGTGCCAGTTGCGACTATCGATCTGGTATGGGAGAAAGCCTCGAAACTGTCACGGTCATGGTATCTCCCCATTCCGGAATTTCCCACACCACCAAACGGAACATTTTCATTGGCGATATGCATGATCACATCATTGATGCATCCGCCTCCTGAAGATGTACGCTTTACCATGTCCCATCCATCCGCTTCATCACCGAAATAATAGAACGCAAGCGGTTTCTCACGTGAATTCACGAAATCCACAACCTTTTCAGCAAACGGACGCACATAATCATCCATCACTACCATAGGAAAGACAGGACCGAATATCTCTTCTGTCATCAGAGGAGAATCCAATGACATATTTTCTATAATTGTAGGCTCTATGAATCTGGTTTCCGCATCCGATCCACCTCCATAGATTATGTCACCATCCTTGAAATATCCTGTAACCCGCTCGAATGCACGATCATTCACCATCCGGACATAATGCTTGTCTGCAGCGACATCCTCACCATGCAGCACTCTGACCTCTTCTGCAAAGGCTTTCACAAAAGCCTCCTTCACATCCTTGTGGATCAGGATGTAGTCCGGAGCGATGCAGGTCTGACCGCTGTTCAAGGTCTTTCCCCAGGCGATCCTCTTCGCAGCACGCCTGATATTGGCTGTCTTATCAATGATGCACGGGCTCTTGCCGCCAAGCTCCAGCACGACGGGAGTGAGATATCTGGCTGCTGCCGCCATCACCGTCTTGGCCAATGCCGGACTTCCTGTAAAGAAAATCAGGTCCCACCTCTGCTCAAGCAGCATCCTGTTTACATCCCTGTTTCCCTGAATGACCGCAATATAGCTGTCTTCAAACGTATCTGCTATCATATCAGCAATGACCTGAGATACGGTAGGGACATACGGAGACGGCTTCAGCACAGCCGTACATCCGGCAGAAATGGCTCCTACAAGCGGATTGAGCAGAAGCTGCACCGGATAATTCCACGGAGAGATGATCAGTGCAGTTCCAAGAGGCTCCTTTACGATATAGCTTCTTGAAGGGAACAATTTCAAAGGAGAGTGAGCCTTGCGACGCTTTGACCAACGTCTCACATGCCTCATATGGTTCTTTATCTCACCCTTTACTATGCTGATTTCAGTAAGATAGGCCTCCTCATAGGACTTATGGAGGTCTGTCCATAGGGCATCTGCCAGCTTTGACTCCCACTTGCCGATTGCATGCAGAAGCTTTTCGAGCATCCTCCTGCGGAATTCGACATCCAAAGTCACCCCTGTCTTGAAATATCCTTTCTGAAGGGCATATACTGACAATATTCTATCTTGTACACTATTCATATCTGTATGTTCTATCTATAAGAACTAAATGTAGTTCCTACAAATCTTACTTTTATCAAGTATGTATTTATGATGATATTCTCATCACTATCGTCACAAAAAGTGGCCCCCCGCTGATGCAGATCTTGCAGAACATCCTGTTTTCTACGCATCAGTTCCATGGTTGAGTAATAAGAATAGGAATTATTGAGGAGAGTGAAATATGAAGCAAAAGTCGTGTAGTCAAAGCTGTTCAAAGCATCCCACAATCCTTCCAGTTCAGGGATAGCCTCCATCTCCGACCTCACCCATTTCGGATTCTGGTCCAGATATTCTATTGCCGGATGGCTGACATCCAGAGGCTGCACAGGTTTCGCCTCTTCTATAAGCACATCGATACGCTCCTTAGCTACCGCAAGCGAATCATTAATCTCTGCAATAACATTGTCGCGCTCAGCAAGAGCCATCGCTTTCTCTTTATTTCCAGAGCTCACAAGCACGACCGATGACACGATTGCCCCAACGAGCAGAAAAGCAAGAACAGATACTATCACGATCCACATCTTCTTGCCTGGCACAGGATGTTCAGGCTTTTCGGTCAAAGCCTCTTCAGGCAGATCCTCTACAGGATCATCAACGATATCACTACTATCCAGCACTACAGGTATAGTGGTATCTTGGTTATTTCCGGCTGCCATCTCTTCCAGACGCATCCTATCCTCCCGCTTCTTCATCACAACGAAATCATGAAGTTCCTTACCATTCAGGAAACGATCTTCGGGATTCTTTTCAAGGCACTTAAGTATGACCTCTTCCAGCCATGCAGGATAGTCGGGAGCGTCATACACTTCACCGGGATGCGTTTTTTCAAAAGCAGCCTTTCTCAGCTCATATATGGAATCAGGCATCTTTGATTTGTGATCCTCACCCAAGAGATACAGAGCCTTTGCGGACCCGACGTCTTCCGGAGCCAACGGGAAAGGAACCCGGCCTGTCAGGTATTCATACATTACGACACCAAAACTGTATATATCTGACTGCGTGGTCAATTCGGTATCTCCATCCCACTTCTCAGGGGCCTTGAACTCAGGTGCACCATCAGATCTTCGGCTGCTCCTGACAACATTCTCTCCCTGTATCGCCAGACCGAAATCAAGAAGCACATAACTACCGTCCTCACGCCTGATGATATTGTCCGAATGGATATCATTGTGTATGACTCTATACTTCTGAATCAAGCGCTTGCGTGTATCTTCGTCCAAAAGAACCTTGGATCCGTCCTCCGGGTCATCCTGAAGGTCATCTTCGACACGGTCCATGCAAAAACGGTATATATCCTCATGACAATAGGCCAAAGCACTGCTTATGTCCTCCAAAAGCCTCATCACATCATCTGCAGGAACAAACCCGTCACATTTCCTCACATATTTCAGCAGGTCACTTCCATCCACGTAATCCATCTCTACGGCAGCCCTCTGATCCTTGAGCAAAGGACGGCAGATATGTACAATGTTCGGATGGTTTCCATTACCGATACGAAGCAACAGACGACACTCATCCAGAAAACGCTGGTAAGTCTTGTCTTCTTTACCTCGGGCGATGACAACATTCATCACACGGATAGCCCTGATATAGCCCAATTCATTGTGTCTGACCTTATAGACGGTAGCAAACCCGCCTTGACCAAGTTCGTCCAGCAATGTGTATTCCTCTAGAAATGCCATATTTGAAATAATTTAGGGATGACCTATATATCCTAGCAAAATTAACAATATTTTCGTGCCGATGCAAAATTATATGTATCTTAGCGCTGATTTAGCTATTCAACGATGAATTTAAACAATAAAAAGATAATCTTAGGCAGCAATTCTCCACGAAGAAAGGAACTTCTGGCCGGCCTTGACATAGAGTTTACTGTCGACACGGGGAACAACTTTGAAGAAGCATATGACCCATCAACTCCCATAGAACAGATCCCGGAAGTACTTTCAGAAGGAAAGTCTTTCGGGTTCCATCGTGAACTGGCAGATGACGAGATTCTGATCACATCAGACACTCTTGTCATCTGTGGAGACAGGGTAATGGGAAAGCCCCATTCGAGAGAGGAGGCCATTGAGATGCTGGAATGTCTGTCCGGGAGGGAACACAAGGTCATCACCGCCATAACTATCCGCGACAAAAAGGGGCACATAACTTCAAGCGATACTGCAATTGTCCACTTTAACAAACTATCACATAGCGAGATAGAATATTATATAGATACATATAAGCCTTATGACAAGGCAGGAGCATACGGCATCCAGGAATGGATAGGATATGCAGGTATCAGCAAGATAGAAGGATCATACTTCACCATCATGGGACTTCCGGTCCATCTCGTATATAAAGTATTACTTGAAGTAACCAAGTGATGAAACTTGATTTTCATAGCCATATAATTCCAGGTATTGATGACGGAGCCACCGACCCGGCAAACGCCGCAGAGCTTGTTTCAGCGATGAAGTCATGGGGATTCGAGAAGATCACATGCACCCCGCATATCAATGCTAAATACAGGAACACCCCTTCTGACATTGAAAGGGGGTTCGAACTTCTGCTGCGTGAGCTTGATGACAGAAAGATAGATATCGACCTGGCGATGTCAGCAGAATACAGACTGGTTCCAGAAACATGGCCTCAAGTGCTGGAAAAGAATTGGCTCATGCCTATAGAAGACAGGTTCATACTCACGGAACTCCCTATAGATAATCCATGGAAAATCGGCGACATCAAGCCGATTGAAGAATTCAGGAGACTGATTGCCATGGGACTCACTCCGATACTCCCCCATCCGGAACGCTATTTCTACTTGTCACATAAGGAGCTTATGAGTTTTGTCGAGACAGGAGTTGTGATTCAGTGCAACTACGGTTCACTCGCAGGATTATACGGTCCTGAGGCACAAAGGAATGCAGAATTCCTTGTTGACGAAGGAGTCGTCTCACTCTACGGCACAGACATGCATAACCTCCATTACGTCGATGTGATGGGAAACTGGTTCGCTCAAGGTCATCCTATCGCAGAATACTAATTAAAAGAAAGTAGCACAAAAAAAATGAGACTTCGCCGCTCGCGCGGGGACGCCTCATACTAACCACATAATTAATAACACTAAAACTAATAACCAATAAGTTGTGAGAGTTTCAGAACAACTCTCTGATCAACTCGATTGCAAAGGTACTGCTTTTTTTAACATCTGCAATACATCTTCATCACCAATCCGACGAACGGTAAGATTTCGAGGATAGACCACAGTGTACCATAGTTAAAAACAATAATTTTTAAAGGGGCAAAATCTAACACTCCCTAAATTTGCGGGGTATCAAATTTACAAACCATAAATTTGATACCCCTAAAAATTACAAATCTTAAAATTTTGAGTTTCCCGACGAATCAGAAAATAGACTCCTCAGTATACGTAGTGAGCAGTTCCAATGCCTTCATACCCATCACGGAATTACCCTTTGAATTGAGTCTAGGGCTCCATACTGCGACAGAATATCTGTGAGGACATACAGCTATTATTCCTCCTCCTACTCCACTCTTTCCGGGCAGTCCCACAAGATATGAAAACTCACCGGCTTCATCATAGAACCCGCATGTCTGCATCACGGCGTTAAGACGCTTGATCCGCGACCTGCTCAGCTTATATCCGGCATATTCAAACGGAGCATAGTTGGTAAATGCCAGAAATGCCTTTGCAAGTTCCCGGCAGCTCATCTCTACAGAACACATCTTGAAATAGAACATCAGCACACGCTCGATATCGTTTTCGATTGTTCCGTGATACTTCAGCATATTTGCAATGGCGGCATTCAGATAGCCTGTCTCTCTTTCAGACAAGGCCACTTCCATATTATAGCCCACATCATCACATCCGCACAGTTCCCTCACAAACCTCAGAAACTCCCCTTCCGCATCATCCAGCTCCGTAAGAAGAAGATCTGCCACCACTATAGCACCGGCGTTGATGAACGGATTGCGCGGAATACCCTTCTCCATCTCAAGCTGGACCAGGGAATTGAACGCGGTTCCCGACGGTTCCTTTCCCACATTCTTCCACAGAGCCTCGCCCTTCAAAGACAATCCCATTGCAAGAGCGAACACCTTTGCAATACTCTGGATCGAGAAGCGCGTATCCGCCTGCATATATTCATATGATTCTCCTGTCACAGTCTCAAGACAGATCCCGAACTGATCCGGATTCACTTTAGCCAGCGCTGGTATATAGTCAGCGTGCTTGCCTTTTTCAGCATATGGAAGGATTTCCTTATAGATATCCTCCAGAATCTTCTGATAGTTGTAGTCCATAAAAAAAAGTTCTGCCGAGGAAAATTCGGCAGAACAAAGTTAACATTTTTATGTAGGAATCCTAATAATTCTCCTTCATCGGCTCGAAATAAGCCTGCGGGAAGAGACAAGCTGCACATGTCTTAGGCGCATCCTCAGCCTCCACGATGTATCCGCAATTGCGGCACTGCCACCAGATCTTTCCGTCACGATGGAAGAAATCTCCGTCAGAGAGGCGGCTCAGAAGCTTCAGATAGCGACGCTCATGCTCAGCCTCGACCTTGGCGATATTCTTGAAGGCAGCTGCGATTGCAGGGAAGCCTTCCTCAGATGCAACCTCTGCAAACTCCTTGTAAAGCACATCCCACTCTTCCTTTTCGCCCATAGCGGCAGCAAGAAGGTTTTCCTGAGTTGTTCCTACCTTTCCCGCAGGATAGCATGCCGTGATCTCAAGGTCGCCTCCCTCGAGGAAACTGAAGAAACGCTTTGCGTGCTCCCTCTCCTGCTCCGCTGTCTCCGTGAAGACACCTGCGATCTGTTCATATCCTTCCTTCTTTGCAACTTCAGCAAAGAAAGTATATCTGCTACGTGCCTGGCTCTCGCCTGCAAATGACTTGAGCAGGTTCTGCTCAGTTCTTGTTCCTTTTACGCTTTTCATATTCAATTCTTTTAATGTTTATCGTTTGACAATGCAAATATAGGAACATTTTTCCAATTTTGAATAATTATAAATTAAAATTTTGCGATTTTTTTTGTAAAAACTACTTTAAAGGCTTGATATCCAGCTTTACAGGATGGATCATATTTTCAGGTGAAAGTATGGTATCGAGGTCTTCTTTGGACAGAATTCCATGCTCTAGCACAAGATCGTACACACTCTTTCCTGTAGCCATGGCCTCCTTGGCGATCTTGGTGGAATTCTTATATCCGATCACAGGATTGAGCGCGGTCACGACGCCGAAGCTCTTGTGGATATACTCACGGCACTGCTCAGGATTGGCTGTGATGCCGTCCACGCAATTAACACGGAGGGTATCGAATCCGTTCATCATGATTGCAGCCGACTCGAAGCAGCACTGTGCCATCACAGGCTCCATTGCATTGAGCTCCATCTGAGCCTCCTCGGAAGACATGGCCACACAAAGGTCATTACCTATTACTTTATATGATATCTGATTCATCACCTCAGGAATCACAGGATTCACCTTGCCCGGCATGATTGAAGAACCAGGCTGACGTGCAGGAAGATCGAACTCATGGAAACCGCAACGAGGGCCGGAAGCGAGGAGACGCAGGTCATTGCAGATCTTGTTCATCTTGGTAGCGAGACGGCGAAGAGCAGATGAATATCCTACCATGCATGAAGTATCTGATGTGGCAGCGACGAGATTGCCGGCAAGCTTCACATCCCATCCTGTGATCTCACGGAGGGCTGCAACGCACTTTTCAGCATAACCCGGTTCAGAGCAGATACCCGTACCGATTGCAGTGGCGCCCATGTTCACAGTCAGGAACTCTTCAGCTGCAAAATTGATGTTTCTGACCTCATCGCGAAGGATGCTTGCAAAAGCACCGAAAGTCTGACCGAGGGTCATCGGCACCGCATCCTCAAGCTGTGTACGTCCCATCTTCAGGATATCAGCAAACTCTACTGCCTTCGCCTCAAATGCCTGGATAAGAAGCTCAAAATGCTTCATGAATTCAATATGAGTGGCATAAAGGCCGATATGGATAGCGGTAGGATATGCGTCATTGGTCGACTGAGAGCAGTTTACATGGTCATTAGGAGAGCAGTACTGATATTCTCCAGGCTGGTGTCCCATGATCTGGAGAGCCCTGTTTGCGATGACCTCGTTGGCATTCATGTTTGTCGTCGTACCTGCACCTCCCTGAATCATATCCACAGGGAACTGATCATGATGCTGTCCTTCCATTATCTCACGGCAGGCCTGAGCGATCGCATTGTACTGCTCATCGGTGAGAAGACCGAGCTGATGGTTGGCAACTGCCGCTCCAAGTTTGGTCACCGCCAGAGCGTTGACGAAAAGAGGATAGTCGCAAAGGTGGAAACAGCTGATCGGGAAATTCTCGATACCGCGGAGAGTCTGCACTCCATAAAGGGCCTCTGCAGGCACCTCCATAGACCCGATAAGGTCACTTTCGATTCTTTTCATATCAAAAAAACTATTAATTTATTAGTATTTCCTATACTGTTTATTAGATTTCAAAACAATATCTTCAAATTTAGATATAACCTTTAAATAAAGCAAAGTTTTCAAAGATTTTCACCAAAATCTTTTGCAGGAGAGCGTCAGAATGGTTATCTTTGTAACCCGTATGAAAACGGGATTTGACAACAACAAGTATCTTAAGATACAGTCCGAACAGATCAAGAAGCGTATCGAGCAGTTCGGAGACAAACTTTACCTCGAGTTCGGAGGAAAACTATTCGACGACAACCATGCAAGCCGCGTGTTGCCGGGATTCAAGCCCGACAGCAAGCTTCAGATGCTCATGCAGCTGAAGGATGAGGCTGAAATCATCATAGTCATCAGTTCGCTTGACATTGAAAAGAACAAGGTCCGCGGAGACCTTGGAATAACCTATGATGAAGATGTGCTCAGACTGCGTGCAGAGTTCGCAAAGACCGGTCTTCTGGTCAGCAGCGTCGTCATCACCCACTACAACGGCCAGTCCAGCGCCGACGCATACAGGGCCCGTCTGGAAAGACTCGGCATCAAGGTATATTACCATTATACTATAGAGGGATATCCTAATAACGTCGCCCTCATCGACTCGGATGAAGGATTCGGAAGGAACGACTATGTCGAGACCAGCAAACCGCTTGTAGTAGTTACTGCTCCAGGGCCTGGAAGCGGCAAGATGGCGGTATGCCTCAGTCAGCTCTACCATGAAAACAAGAGAGGAACCAAGGCCGGATATGCAAAGTTCGAGACCTTCCCTGTATGGAACCTTCCTCTCAAGCACCCTCTCAACATCGCTTATGAAGCGGCAACAGCCGACCTGAACGACGTCAACATGATCGACCCGTTCCATTTCGAAGCGTATGGAGAGGTTGCGGCAAGCTACAACAGGGACATCGAGATTTTCCCTGTGCTTAACGCGCTTTTCGAAGGGATCTACGGAGAAAGCCCATACAAGTCCCCTACTGACATGGGCGTGAACATGATCGGTTTCTGCATGAGCGACGAGGATGTGTGCTGCAATGCGGCAAGAGAGGAAATAATAAGAAGGTATTATTATGCCTTGTGCAGACTCGCAGAAAAAGGTACCAACGAAAGCGAGGTCAACAAGATTGCCTTGATTCTCAAACAGGCGAAGCTTACCACAGAATACAGAAGAACGACTGTAGCTGCACATGAAAGACAGGATATCTACGGAGTTGCAACAGCTGCAATCGAGCTCCAGGACGGCACCATCATCACTTCCCAGACAAGTTCCCTTCTCGGACCATCTGCAGCTCTGATCCTCAATGCAACAAAGCATCTTGCCGGCATACCTCATTCCGTAAGACTTATACCGGAAGAGATGATCGAGCCTATCCAGAAGACAAAGGTGGAATATCTGCATGGACGCAATCCTCGTCTGCATACAGACGAAGTACTCGTCGCCCTGTCGCTGCTCAGCATCCACGATGACAACTGCCGCAAGGCTCTTGACCAGCTTCCGAAACTGGAGGGATGTCAGGTACACTCGACAGTAATGCTCAGCGAAGTTGACCGCAAGATATTCAAGAAACTGGGAGTAGGGCTGACATGTGACCCGGTAAGCAAGAGCGAACAGTAAACGGGGTTACTATTTCCTTAAAGACAAATTATTTATTATATTTGCTCTCGCAAACCTAACCCTGATGTCAGAAAGACAACCACAAATACTTGATTTAGAACAAGTAATAAAATCTAAAGCCGGAAAGAAGGCTAAATACATACCGAAGTTCCTGATCCGTTGGTTCAAGAACTTCATGCACCTTGATTATATAAATGAATATCTCAAGGAAGGATATGTAGGAGTGGAGTTCTGCGAAAACTGTCTTAAATATCTCGGAGTCGAGATTGAAGTCAACGGATTGGAAAATCTCCCCAAAGACGGCAGAAGATATACATTCGTATCCAATCACCCGCTCGGTGCCATAGACGGAGTCACTCTAGGTGCGGTAATAGGACGCGAGTATGACGGAAAGATCAAGTATCTGATGAACGACCTCCTCATGAATCTGAAAGGTATGGCTCCACTTGGCATCCCTATCAACAAACTCGGAGGTCAGGCTAGAAATCTTCCCAGACTCATTAACGAAGTATACGAATCCGACACCCAGATGCTTGTCTTCCCTGCCGGCCTGTGCTCACGCAAGATCGACGGAAAGATACAGGACATCGAATGGGGCAAATCTTTCATCAAGAAGAGCCGGGATACCGGACGAGACATTGTCCCGATCCACTTTGAAGGAGAGAATTCCAAGAGATTCTATCGCGTCGCCCAATGGCAGAAGAGACTGGGACTCAAGTTCAACTTCGCGATGATGCTTCTTCCTGACGAGATGTACAAGAGCAAGGGAAGAAAATACAGGATAACCATCGGCAAACCTATACCGATCAGCAGCCTGGACAGGTCGAAAACAGACAAGGAATGGGCTCAGGAAATAAGAAAACACGTGTACGAACTCTAATATTTTACCATGGAACCAATTATCGCTCCTGTCAGTGTAGACCTGCTTAAGGCCGAACTGACCCCTGCAAAGAAACTCAGGGATACAAACAAGAGCAAAAACGAGATCTACGTGATCAACCATCACGACTCTCCAAATGTAATGAGGGAAATCGGGCGACTCCGCGAAGAGGCTTTCCGTGATTCGGGAGGCGGCAGCGGACTCGAAATGGATATCGATGAATTCGACACCATGGAGAACCCATATCAGCAGCTTATCGTATGGGATCCCGAAGCAGAAAAGATTCTCGGAGGATATCGTTACATACTCGGAAAGGACATCAAGCTGGATGAAAACAAGCAGCCTCTCCTGGCAACAGCCCACATGTTCCATTTTTCCGAGAAATTCGTAGATGAATACCTTCCATATACTATAGAACTGGGACGCAGCTTTGTTGCACCGGAATACCAGAGCAGCAAGGCAGGAACAAAGGCCCTTTTCGCCCTCGACAACCTTTGGGATGGACTTGGAGCCCTCATCATCCAGTGTCCCAACATGAAGTACTTCTTCGGAAAGATGACCATGTATCCGGAATACAACCGCCAGGCCCGGGACCTCATCCAGTACTTCCTGTTCAAGCATTTCGAAGACAAGGACAAGCTTGTGACTCCGCTTGACCCTTTGAAGATAGAGACACCGAAGGAGTATATGGACAGCATACTTACAGAAACCGAATTCAAGGAAGATTACAAGCTTCTTAATGCAGAGGTACGTAAGTTGGGAGTCAATATACCTCCTCTGGTAAACTCATACATGAGCCTCTCCCCTACAATGAAGATGTTCGGTGGCGGAATCAACCACGAATTCAGCGAAGCGGAAGAGACATGCATCCTCGTGACCTTTGATGACATCTATGAAGCAAAGAAGGCAAGGCATATCGATTCTTTCCTCAAGGAAAAGAGTATGAGGATCAAGGATCGTTTCCCTCTGTTCTTCGAAAATATGGGTGAACAGATTTCCCATATGCTGGCTAACAGAAGAGAACGGGCAGAAGAAAGAAGAGCGGAGAGACTGGCACGCAGAGAAGAGAAAAAGGCCTTGAGGGCTAAAAAACACGAGAAATAGTCATGAGACTACTTCACATCAAGTAGCGTGATATCGAAAATCAAGGTGGAAAAAGCTTTTATGGCTCCTGCAGGCCGGGAGCCATAACCTAGATTATATGGTATCACTATCTCCCATCGCGAGCCGACGGGCATCTCTCTAAGTGCTGTTATCCAGCCAGTTATAAGTTCATTCAGGCGAAATGTCGCAGGTCGTCCCTTCTGAGTCTGGTCAAACACCTTACCGTTGATAAGTTTTCCGGTATAGTGTACCGTGACAAAACTCTTGGGCGAAGGTTTAGGTCCTTTGCCCTTGGTAAGTTCACGATACATCACACCGTTGAACATTATCTTCACGCCCGGTTTCTGGGCATATTCCTGCAGGAACTCCTGGTTCCTTAACTTATATGCATTGTCTACTGGTGGCATCGATTACAATTTGAAATTCAATTTCCTCAATACTGACTCATCAGATGAGCCGCCATAATAAAGCGTATATTTTCCTTTCGGCGCTCCCATCTTTCCGGTCATCGGGTCGAACAGATCTATTTCCGAAGGTCCGAACGGAATCTCGACAACTACAGTCTCCCCCGCCTTTACAGGAACTCTGCGGAAGGCACGAAGACTCTTGACAGGTCCTTCCTTGTCGGCATTGTACTTCACATACACCTGCACTACTTCCTCACCGTCAATATCGCTTGCATTAGTCAGCGGAACACTCAGAATGCCATTCTCAAGGGAAGCCTTCCCATATTTGAACGTGCTGTAGCTGAGACCATGTCCGAACGGGAAGAGGGCTTTTCCTGTAAAATAACGGTAAGTATGCCCGGCCATGTCATAATCCTCGAATGACGGAAGATCGGATGTTGAAGCATAGAATGTCACAGGAAGCCTTCCGGCAGGATTATAGTCTCCGAAAAGCACGTCTGCCACTGCCTGGCCGCCATTCTGACCGCCATACCATGCCTGAAGGACGGCATCACACACTTCTGCCTCAGGAGCGAGACCCACAGCTGATCCTGAAAGATTGACGAAAACTACCGGCTTTCCAAGCTCGGACAGGCGTCTTACATAGATTCTCTGTGTTTCAGGAAGCTCGATCGCTGTCCTGTCGCCACCGTCAAATCCTTTGTAATTCACCTGCATTTCCTCTCCTTCCAGCTGTGGAGAAAGTCCTCCCACATATATGATGACATCCACATCGTCAAACAACGTAGGATCAAAAGCTTCTGCCGGCTCAGTATCGGACACCGGCTTAGCTATCTTACATCCAGATGAATAAACCACATTCTCCTTGCCGACTTTTCCGGTTATGCCTTCCAGCACAGTGATCGTCTTTCTCGGAGTTCCGTTATAGTTTCCCCACATCACCAGCGAATCAGCGGCATTCGGACCGACTACCGCATATCTGGCATCCTTACGCAATGGCAGAAGATCATTCCTGTTCTGCAGGAGAGTCATTGACTTGCGTGCCATCTCGATTGCCAGTTCATCATGAGCGTCACAAGCCAGAAGTTCAGCAGGTATGGCAGACCAGCAGACCTCTTCCAGAGGATCCATCTCACCAAGTTCGAAGCGGGCCTTCATCACACGTGTCAGCGCCCTGTCGATCTCAGATTCCGGAATCTTGCCTGAGCGGACAGCCTCCACCAATGCAGGGAACGAACTGCCGCACTCAAGGTCAGCTCCGCTTCTCACAGAGAGTGCAGATGCCGAAGCCGGATCGCCTGGAAAAAGATTGTGACAACCCTCGGAATGGAAGTCCCTCACAGCCCAGCAGTCAGTCACCACAAGACCGTCAAATCCCCATTCATTGCGCAGAAGCTGGATCAGGAACTTGTCATTTCCGCAGCAAGGCTTGCCCTCGACAGCATTGTATGCACACATTATTTCCTTGACATCTGTCGACTTCACAAGTCTCTCAAAGGCATAGAGATATGTCTCACTCAGATCTCTCCAGGATATATTCTGCGCATCGAACACATGTCTCAAGGATTCAGGGCCGCTATGCACGGCGAAATGTTTCAGACATGCATGCAGCTTATCATATTTCTGCGAACCATCACCCTGAAGTCCTGTCACAGCAGCACGACCCATCACAGTCGTCAGATATGGATCCTCACCATAAGTCTCCTGCCCTCTTCCCCATCGCGGATCGCGGAATATATTGATATTCGGTGTCCACACTGTGAGTCCATGATATATGTTCACGCCTTCTCCAGCACGGGCAGTGTTGAATTTGATCCTCTGCTCTGTAGATGCGACATCGAAGACTTTCTGCAGCAACACATCATCCCAACTCGCCGCCATACCTATGGCCTGAGGAAACACTGTAGCCAGACCGTTTCGTGCCGATCCGTGCAATGCTTCATTCCACCAGTTGTACTGGCTGATGCCGAATTTCGGGATTGCAGGGCTATCATAATTGATGAGCGAAACCTTCTGTTCGAGTGATAATCTTTTGACCAGATCCTCCGCTCTCTTCTGAGGATCCAGAGAAGAGTCCAGATACGGAAGCCCCTGTGCACCAGCCGCTGCAGCCATGCAGATGGCAGAAATGATAAGGAAAGTCTTTTTCATAGGAAAGCATATTTTTTCAAAGTTAATGAAATTTGAACGGATGTCCAAACACTCTCATCTGATTGATGCCAGAATAATCCTTTTCAGCTTGTCCCGTTCCACCAGGCCATCCGCCATCATACGCAGAAATCCTACATATCTGGCATATTCGTCAGCCTTTCCGTAATGTCTCAGTTCCTTCTTTATCTTTGTCTCAGCGCCGGACAGCAGATAGGCTATTCTCCTTCTCGAAATTCCGGTTATGACAGACGCATCAGTCAATGACAACTGCTCCAGCATGCAGAAGGTGAAGAGCACCCTTTGCCTTGCTGACAGCTTCACTGATGCCCGACAGTAAAGTCCCCAAGCCTGCTTTGTGACATAGTCATCATAAGAGGGAGCCTGAGGGGATGCTGTCACAAACAGATCTGGCTGTTCACCAAAAATGTACATCAGTTTCCGGCGGAGGAGTCTGAGACGCGAATACCGGTCAGTCAGACGGAGAAGCCACATCTCCAGTGAGATATCTCCGTCATACTGTTCAGGATAATTCCATGCATGTACAAACACATCCTGCGTAACCGCTTCGCTGTCCTTCCTGTCCAGCATAATCCTGAATGACGATCTGGACACTATTTCCAGATACCTGTCCATCAGATGTTTCATTGCTCTCATGTCTCCACATCCGATATTATACATGAGAGTCCTTTCATCACTTCTGTTCATAATACCACTGCTGACTTACCTTTGCGGCCAAAAGCAAAAACGATGCAATAAATTCATTATATTTGCCTGATGTAATAAAACTAAAGGAATGGACAGAAAAATAATGGCCGGCATGGCGGCAATCATGGCTGTTGCCGCTTCATGCACTGACAAGCAGAATGCGACTCACGAAGAATTCATCACCGACAGCATCGGCGTCACGGTGACAGCTGATGAAAACCGTGAATACTCCTACACCGACAAGAAGGCCGGATACTGGTACGGCACGACCCACATGGACCAGAAAGAATGGTATTCAGGCTGGAACATGGCCAAGAAACGCATCCTGGCAGACTACACCATAGGCGTTGACGATGCTCCTCTCGACAGGAAAGAGGCGGCTGTTACCGTATACCCGGAAAGACTTGAACGCAAATGGGCTGATACAAAGGAGACTTTTGCCCTTGTGGACAATCTGCCGATAGTTTACATCGGACTGGAAACCGATGCTGACTCTGTTTTCTGCACCCTGGACATGAGCCATATTACAGATGTGGTGAATGCTGAAGAAGGGGTATTCTTCACGCCGAGAGAGGCTCCTGACAAGAGGATCATGCTTGCTACCGCATCAGGAGCGGCATTCAAACCGGTTACAGACGGCATCAAGTCCGGCTCCGGTTCAAAGGGTTTCATCCTCACATACGGTACCGAGGAAGAATGCAAGGCACTGGCAGAGCAGTTCCGCAACGAAGGCGAAGCCCTTCTTGCAGCACGCAAAGAGCGCATCAACAGCCTCATCACAGAATACAACCCATTGAAATCGAACCTTCCTGAACTGGACAAGTCCCTGGCATGGATCACCATCACGATGGACGAACTGATCACATGCCAGCAGGGCAACGGAATCTATGCCGGTCTGCCTTGGTTCAACGAATACTGGGGACGCGACATGTTCATTTCGATGCCCGGCGCATGCCTTGTGACAGGTCAGTTCGACGTAGCAAAGCAGATCCTGAAGGACTTTGCAAAGCTTCAGGATAAGGATCCCGACTCCGAGACTTACGGACGCATCCCTAACAGAGCAAACCTCGAGGGCATCCTCTACAACACCACAGACGGCACACCAAGATTCGTCATACAGGCCTACCAGCTTGCACAGTATTCCGGAGACACAGAGTTCCTCCACGAGCTCTACCCTGCCATCAAGATGAGCATCGACGCTTCGATAAAGAACTACACTGACGGGAAAGGCTATCTGACTCACGCAGACGCAGATACATGGATGGACGTGAAACGCAACGGCATCCCGGGTTCTCCTCGCGGCAACCGCGCAAACGACATCCAGGCCCTCTGGTACGAGCAGCTCACAGCCGGCAGCCAGATTGCAAAACTAATGGGAGACGAAAGTTCGGCTGAGGAATGGGCCGGACTGGCGACTATGCTTGCAAGCAATTTCGAAAACGACTTCTGCAACAAGGAGGATGGATATATTTATGACCATCTCAACGCAGACGGCAGCGCAGACCTTCAGTTCAGACCGAACCAGCTTTACTGCTTCGATCTTGTCAGCGACGACGACTTCAAGCAGCGGGTTACCCGCCGCGTATGGGAGGAGCTCGTATATCCGTGGGGCGTAGCCTCGCTTGCCCAGTGGGACAGGCAGTTCCACCCTCAGCACGAAAACTGGCACTACTACCACAAGGATGACGCCTATCACAACGGCACCATCTGGCTCTGGAACAATGGTGCCGCAATGCAGAGGATGATCGAGTACGGTCAGGTGGAGCCTGCATGGGGACTCTTCAAGAACATGAACCGTCAGGCTCTGCACGAAGGAGCAGTCGGCAGTCTCAGCGAGAATGCCGACGCCCATCCGCGCGAAGGCCAGTCATGGGTAAAGCGCTCGGGCACATTCCTTCAGGCATGGAGCAACGCCGAACATCTCCGCGTATGGTACCAGCACTTCCTCGGCATCCGTCCTGACATGCTCAAGGGCATCATCGTCGTGGAGCCTAGGATTCCGGCTGAGATCACATCACTCGAAACCTCTGTAAAGATCGGCGAGGGCACACTGCATTATAAATATGCAGACGGAAAGGTATCGGTGGATCTTGAAGGCATCGATGCAGAAGTTGACCTTCGCGAGCCGGCCGGCCAGACCGACTCCCCTGCATTCGAGGGCGTGTCCTTCTGTATGCCGGACCCTCTCGAAAGCTATCCATGCTTCGACACATATTACGAAACCGCTTTGACTTATTAAAATGTAGGCCACACTTGTGGCACGCAATATGCAATAGTATGTCTGACTTTTAGATGTTAGACATAAATATTGAACGAACTGTACCGCCCGTCGAAGAAATTCGCCGGGCGGTTTGTGGTCTCCACTCTATAGCAGCAGCTTTGTACAAGATACAGCAGAACATGTGGCTATAGTGCCAAAATATCTGCACTATAGCCACCGCCCACCTCCATAACAAACAAACAATCAATAAGATACAAAAACACACCGTGGCTATAGTCACATTAAAAAGTCACTATAGCCACACTTCATCAAGGCAGAAGATGGAATTCGATGCATTTCAAAGCCCTAAAACGGCAGCCAAGTCCGGTCAATCTAAAATTATTACTATATTTGTAAACATGCCACGCACAACGAAAGATATTCCTGTCGAAAGACATCCCCTTGAGCCCTTTCTTCCGGAAGGCGCACGGATTCTCATGCTCGGAAGTTTTCCTCCGAAGCAGGAGAAATGGTCCATGGAGTTCTTCTACCCAAATTTCATAAACGACATGTGGAGGATCATGGGGCTCATATTCTTCAACGACAAGGAGCACTTTGTAGCGAAAGACGAGAATGGCAAAAAGCAAAAGAAGTTTGACCGCGAGAGGTGCGCCTATTTTGCCGCCGCCAAAGGTATAGCGATGTTCGACACGGCATGCGAGGTCAGAAGGCTCAAGGACAATGCATCTGACAAGTTCCTGGAGGTAGTGACCCCTACAGACATCCCTGCCCTGCTGAGCAAGATACCTTCATGCAGAGCCATAGTGACTACAGGTCAGAAGGCAACTGACGTGATCGTAGAGAAGTTCGGCTGCGAGGAGCCCAAGACCGGTGGCTGCACCAAGTTCGAGACGGGAGGCAGGACAATGAGTCTATGGAGAATGCCGTCATCATCGAGGGCATACCCTCTGTCACTCGAAAAGAAGGCTGAATGCTATCGCACCCTCTTTGAGGACGAGTTCGGCCGCATAAAATAAGTAACTTTATAAATCAACAAATAGATGAAACACACAAGACTCGTATTGATAGCTGTGCTGACAATGATGTTCAGCTGGAGCGTCAGAGCCGACGAAGGCATGTGGCTGCCGTCGCTCATATCACAACGCATAGCAGACATGCAGGAGAAGGGATTCAAACTGGAAGCCGAAGACATCTATAGCATCAACCAGGCATCCTTGAAGGATGCCGTGGTCCTGTTCGGACGCGGATGCACGGGAGAACTGATCTCTCCGGAAGGTCTTCTGCTGACCAACCACCACTGCGGTTATGCTCAGATCCAGAAGCACAGCAGCGTCGAGCACGACTACCTCAAGGACGGATTCTGGGCGATGAACCGCTCCGAGGAACTTCCTAACCCAGGCCTTAGCGTCAGCTTCCTGGAAAGGATGGAAGACGTGACCGACAAGGTTCTGGAAGGCTATGAGCCAGGCATGACAGAAGACCAGAGAGTCTGGATCGTCAGGGAGAATTCCAACGCCTTGATCTCCGAGGCCACCAAAGAAGGCAAAGGCCTCAGAGCTACAGTAGAAGCACTTTATTACGGCAACCAGTATTTCCTTTTCGTATACAGACAGTATGAAGACGTACGCCTCGTTGGAGCACCGCCTTCATCCATCGGCAAGTTCGGAGGGGACACAGACAACTGGATGTGGCCGCGCCACACAGGAGACTTCTCAATGTTCCGTATCTATGCGGACAAGGACAACAACCCTGCACCATACTCAAAGGACAACGTCCCATATAAGCCTAAGAAATATTTCCACATCTCGACAGGAGGTGTCCGGGAAGGCGATTTCACATTCATATACGGATTCCCTGGCCGTACCCAGGAGTACGTCCACTCCGAAGCTGTCAGATACATTGAGGAAACCGGAGACCCTCAGAAGATCCACCTCCGCACCCTCCGTCTGAACATAATGAACAAGTATCAGGCTGAGAGCCAGAAGGTACGCATCCAGTATTCATCAAAGAATGCAAATGTAGCTAACGCATGGAAGAAATGGCAGGGCGAAGTCAAAGGTATCAGAAAGATGAACACCGTCCGGAACAAGCAGGACTTTGAATCCGCGTTCAAGAGATGGGCATCCGGAGGTGAATTCGACGGAGTCGTGGAGAAGATCGAAGACATCTACAAGCGACTGGAGCCATATTCATATGCAGTTGATTATCTCAATGAGACGGTCACAGCCACCGAACTCCCGAAATTTGCAACGGAAATCGCCGGATGCTATATGATAGGCCTCGACAACCTTGTCGGATTCGATCAGGAAAAGGCAGCCGGGCTCATTGACGCATTCTACAAGGACTATCACCTCCCTATCGACAAGGAGGTCTTCATAGCTATGATGAACGAGTACGAAAAGAACATGCCAGAAGACTTCAAGCCTCAATACTACAAGGACAAGTATGCAGAATTCGGCAGCATCGAGGCATGGGCAGAACATATATACTCAAACTCGATCTTCACAGATGAGCAGAAAGTAAGAGAACTGGATGCAGAAGACATGCAGATTGTACTTGGCGACCCTGCAACAGAGTTCCTCAGCGCGTTCGGACTATGGTATTCGACCGAAATCCTGCCTGTAACTAGAAAGCTCAATCAGGAACTCCAGCTTGCCTACCGCGACTACATGCGCGGCCAGATGGTATACTGCCGCACCCAGCGCATACCGAAGGATTTCTATCCAGACGCAAACCTTACCTTACGCGTCGCATACGGACATGTCAAGGGGTACTCCCCTGCTGACGGCACATATTATTTGCCATCATCGACCATCACCGGCATCATGGAAAAGGACAATCCGGAAGTCTTCGACTACAACATCCCCCAGCGCCTGCGCGATATCTATGCAGAAAAGGACTACGGCCGTTGGACCGATGAGAACGGCAATATACCGGTATGTTTCATCGCCACCAACCACACCACAGGCGGCAACTCCGGAAGCCCTGTGATCAACGCTGACGGCAACCTCATCGGTGTGAATTTTGACCGTGTATGGGAAGGCACGATGAGCGACATCGTATTTGATCCGGATATCTGTCGAAATATTTCGCTGGACATCAGATATGTACTGTTCATCATCGACAAGGTCGCAGATGCAGACCACCTGCTTGAAGAAATGACACTAGTTGATTAACCTATCAGTTCACAACAATATGGCACATATGGAAAATCTCTCCATCGGAGTATTCATCGACGGTGGATATTATGCAAAGATAAACGAAGGGCTGGCCAGGACCGGCCAGGGAACAGTCAATCTGAAGAATCTCCTGAAGATCATCCCGGAACTTATCGGGAAGGAATACGGCATCCCAAGGAACATCATGCATATAACAGAAGCACACTACTATAGAGGCAGATTCCGTGCAAAGGATGCTGAAAAGCGCAATCTGCTGCTTGAAGAGCGGGAGTTTGAAGACATGCTTATTGAAAATGACGTGCTCTGCCACTACAAGCATCTTCGCGAAGACCCTCGAGGCGGAATCATAGAAAAAGGCATAGACACATGGTTTGCCCTCGACACATACGAACTTACCATCTACCGGAATCTGGACTACGTGGTCCTTATCAGCGGCGACGCAGACCATGAGATGCTTGCAAGAAAGCTTAAGGCGCTGAAGGCTCATGTGATGCTCCTGACATGGGACCCCGCCCACACAGGCTCCACCTCCCGTTTCCTGAGCGAAGAAGTCTGCGCCCACATCGACATCGGCAAACTGATATCAGAAAGCCAGGAAACAGCCAACAGGCTTATAACCAGACAGTAAAACATTTACAGAGACATCCCCACAAGATGTCTCTTTTTGTTTGGCCTTTCTTAGAGCTCCCCTTGTCATCCTGACCGCCCCTATCATCCTGAGCCTCCCTCTGTCATCCTGAGCGCAGCGAAGGATCTTTAACACTGAGCCTCCCCTGTCATCCTGACCACCCCCTATCATCCTGACCGCCACCTATCATCCTGAGCGCCCCTCTGTCATCCTGAGCGCAGCGAAGGATCTTTAACACTGAGCCTCCCCCTGTCATTTCGAGCGGCCGAAGCCTTCCCCTGTCATTTCGAGCGGCCGAAGCCTTCCCCTGTCATTTCGAGCGAGCGAAGCCTCCCTCTGTCATTTCGAGCGACCGAAGGGAGTCGAGAAATCTATTCGCCCAGTAACCATACACAACATTTTTCAAAGCCCGAAACTGTCCGTGGCATACGATTGGTTTGTGCAGAATCAAAACTGATATATCATGAACATATATGACTTCAAGGTACGCAACGCCAAGGGCGTGGAGGTATCAATGGCCGACTACAAGGGCAAGGTGCTGCTGATCGTAAACACAGCGACAGGATGCGGATTCACTCCTCAATACGAAGGACTTCAGAAGCTGTACGACAAATACAAGGACCAAGGACTGGAAATTCTGGACTTCCCATGCAACCAGTTCGGGCATCAGGCTCCCGGAACAGAAGAAGAAATCCAGGAATTCTGCACACTGAAATACGGGACCACATTCCCGCTATTTGCCAAGATCGATGTGAACGGCAAGAATGCGGACCCGCTGTTCACCTATCTCAAGAACCAGCAGGGCGGTTTCCTGGGCGACGACATCAAATGGAACTTCACAAAATTCCTCGTATCGCGAGACGGCAAGGTCATCGACCGCTATGCACCGGTAACTAAACCGGAAAGCATAGAAGACGACATCCTGAAACTGCTTTAAGAACAATAATCCAGCACGAGGATAGTACAATTTGCAGGGTCAGTCGTCTTATTATCGAAAAGATGCCTCTATGGCACAGGCTTTGAATAGTGCCTGACAACCAGATTATCCGATCTTAACAAAAGACACGACCCGATTGATGTCCTCCAACATCAACATAATATGCCTGATAGGCAGCATGATGATTATCATGCTGCCTGTCACTATATATGGTCAGGAACAAAACCGTGTGGAGGTTCTGCACACCGACATAGACCGTCTGGGAGAAAGAGCCGTGCGTGACAGGATCATAAGCGAGGAAGAACGACAGGAGATGATGGTATTCGTAAGGGATTCTCTTCCTGTAGAAACTGAGTTGAAGACTCGCGTATTGGAACAGATCCGTGACGACCTGGATGAGAAATATGCTGAAATGATCCGTAACTCGATGAAACTCTTTGACGAAATGGGATATATCGGAAGCGGCATGCTTCCGGACATTCTGCACGAGCCGGAGGATTATGAGAGCCCCGAGGATAAGCGGATGAAGATGGAAGCACTGGCCATTGCAGGTTCCGCCATTGACAAAGAGGAAATACTGAAATACGTAAAGCCACTCCCGATGAACCCATGGCTTAGAGCAGGTCTGAGACTGTTCTTCGGCAGAGGCGTCAGCCAAAGACCGGAAAGATGGGACTATACCGTCGTTCCGCAGATGGGAGGAGTATATGACATCATCGTGCCTGGAGGAAGACCTGACGACAGCTGGAGGGATGCACCGAAAATGTTTTACGATCCTCATCCAGACAAACACTTCAGAAGATAACAGAATACGAACCTTATATAACAACCGGACTTAATGAAGAAGATCATTATCCTGACATGTCTGGTCCTTGCAGCATGTTCCTTAAATGCACAGGTGATATCATATGACATGATCCAGCGCAATGCCAACACAGACGTCAAGCTTACTTTGAAAGACTCCAGGTCATCCGATCCCATACCATGGGCATCGGTCTATCTCATTCCTGCAGGTGACACTACAATCACCCATTTCGCCCTGTCAGACGACAGAGGCGATGTGCTGCTGAAGGAAGTCCCCGTGGGCAAATACGAGCTGAACGCAGAAATGATAGGATACAATCCTCACAAGAAGACATACACGATCAAGGCTCATTGGGACGGATTTGACCTTGGAATCATAAAGATGGATGAGAATCCCGAATACCTGGATGCAGCAACGATATCTGCAGTAGGTAATCCTGTGGTAGTCAAGAAGGACACCATCGAATTCAATGCATCATCTTTCAAGGTCGGCGAGAATGCGATGCTGGAGGAACTGCTGAAGAAGATGCCGGGGATGGCTGTAGGAGAGGACGGTACGGTCACTCTGAACGGAGAGAAGATAGACAAGATTACAGTCGGAGGAAAGACATTCTTCTTCAATGACCCGACAGCGGCGCTCAAGAATCTACCGGCCAAGATCGTGGACAAGATAACAGTCGTGGACAAGGCCAAGGACGAGGCTGCGGCATCCGGCATCGTTACCAGAGACGACAAGGAGAAGGTCATGGATGTGGAGCTGAAGGATGAGTATACGAAAGGATGGTATGGAAATGCGAAGCTTGGAGGAGGCGCTACCCTGACTCCTGACGATGGCAGCAAGCTGATTGATGACAGAGGATTGCTGTATAACGGCAATGCCATGGTAACAGGATATACAGAAAAGGATCAGGTGATATTCATCGGCAATGCATTCAATGCGACACTGCCTGGCGAATCTGTCTCTTACCGCGGAATGGGAGATGCCGGCAGCGACTTCGCCGGGCTCGGAGGTCTGAATTCTTCCGCCCAGGTGGGAGTGAACTATAACACATCCCGCATCAAGGGAATGGAAAGCACCGTCAACGTGAACTACAAGAACAACGGGAAGGTTTCAAAGCAGGAGTCATCCAGGACCGCATTCCAGCAGGAAGGCCCGGATGTGCTCACAGACGGCTCGTACGACGCCTCCGGTTCTCAGAACGTTCTGGGAGCATCGGTCGAAATCAAGGCTAAGGAAAATGACAGATATTATCTGTTCATCCGGCCAAGCATAAGCTATACGACCGAATCGATCAATACTGCCAACAGGTCTGTCAGCAGTTCTGAAGGCACAAAGTTGAATTCTTCCGAGTCCACGACTTCGTCCTCTTCCGGAAAGATATTGACCAACGGAGGAGTTTACGCCGGCCTCAAGGAGCTTGGAAAGAAGCACAGAAGCCTGACTCTGGGAGTTGAATATGATTTTTACGACATTGACAAGACCTCGCATGAAGTGTCCCTGATAGATGCTGCTGGCGTAAAGACCGGCAAGGACCTGTTTTATGGAAGTGACATAAGGAATTTTGACGGAGGCATCAGACTCAGCTACAGCGAACCTCTGGCAGACAAATGGATAGCTGCAGCCACATTCCTCAGCAGATATTCCGTGAAGACAGACATCAGGAATGCCTCCAACCCGGACGGCACACTGAATGATTATTATTCTTCGTCCGTCCACAACAGGTACTTCAACGAACAGGGATCGCTGACAGTGCAGTACGGCAATGACACCAGTCAGGTGCAGTTCGGAGTCAAGGTCGATGCCGCACAGAACATCATCAGATCCAGATCCATGGGAGTTGAAAACATTACCGGCAAAGGAGACTGGCTGATTAACTGGGCTCCGTTCCTAAGCTATGACTACGCCAAGGAAACATTCAACCTTCAGGCTGGATATTATGGAACTTCAAACCAGCCGTCTTCGGCTTCGATCATGCCTACCCTCAACATCGCCGACCCTACACAGATAACAGCAGGAAATATCTATCTGAAGCCATCATACATGCACGGACTGTACATGGGTCTGAGCAACAGCAACAGGGAGACATTCTCATTTGTCAACATGTACATGGGAGGAATGATGACGACCAGGAGTACAGTGTACGCAAGCTGGATGGATGATGCGGGTATCAGATATGCAGTGCCCGTGAATGCGCAGAAGCCGCAAAGTCAGGCCTACATGGGCATATCCTATAACCGGCCTCTCGGAAAAGAAAGAAAGTTCACACTGACCGCTTCGGGCGATTTCATGTTCACAGGCAATCATAGCTACCAGGCCAAGACAAGGTTGGATGGATTTGACCTGCAGAGCTTTGACTACAACGGCTTCATGCAGGACTTCTGGGGCAACGCCAGCGGAGACCGGTTCTATAGCGGAGCAAGCGGCTTCGGAGAAAGCCGCACGAACACTTTCAGCTGGGCTGCCCAGCTGCAGATGAAATACAGCATCGACAAGTTCGATGCGACTCTGTCAGCAGGCACAAGAAACAGGATATCCCGATATTCGCTTGACCCGACCGCAAACATGAACACATGGGACAGCAATGTAAAGGGCACAGTCCTGTATCAGCCTGGCAAAGGCTGGGAAATCGGAACAGACCTCGGATACCGGTTCTACAACGGATACACATCCGGATTCGGAGCTCCGGAATGGCAATGGAACGCAAGTGTCAGCAAAAGCATTAAGTCTGTCACACTCGGACTGAAGGTAGTTGACATCCTCAACCAGACCCGGAGTCTTCAGAGGACAGTATCGGCAGAATACATGCAGGACGTATACAGTAATGTACTAGGAAGATTCGCCATCTTCAGCGTCTCATTCAACTTCGGAAAGATGAACTCAAAGAAGAACCGCAATGTAGAAGGGGCTATGTGGAATATGATGTAAAAAAGCTACGGAAATGAAAAGGATCGTTATTATTTCAGCACTGTTATGTATGGGCCTTGCATTTGAGGCAAACGCCCAGACAATTACTCAAAAAACAGTAGAAGTCAGCAAAGCCATACCGGTATCTACCCTGGTCGACAATGCCAGATACGAATTCATCCAGTCTACGATCAGCAGCTCGCAGGCATTCCTGCTTGACAAGTATACAGGACAGGTCTGGAGATATTTACTACGAAAGAAGGTATTCGAAGAACTGGAACGCGAGGCGCCAGACACTGTGGTTCCAGACAAGATCAACTATCAGATCTATCTCAGCAGTGAGAGCAGTTCAATATGCTTCCTCCTCAACATCCACACCGGCGAAATGTGGCGCTACAGGAAAGAGGACGGAGAAAGGAAGTTCTGCAAGATGCCAATGCCATGGGAAACCGGCAATGACTAGCTCCACATGGACATCTAACTCTCTGCACATCAACCATATAACCAGCAACACGGTGGGGTAAAATACCCCACCGTGTTGCTGGTTAACTCACTGTTATTCAATAGATTGCGTGTCCATTATAGATTAGTCCAGCATAAATCCAACTGTCTCCTCAGCCCATCGTCCCCAATCCACAAAGAAAGGAAACTCAGTGCCTCCATGACCGGCACCATCATAAACAGAAAGTTTCTTATTGATTCCTGCAGGCAGAGCATTGTAGATCTTCTCTGACATCCACTGAGGAGTCCTGTTGTCCTCGCTGCCGACAACCAGCAGAATGTCCTTACTGAACTTCAGAGCCACATGAGCCGGCATCTGATCACGAGGGAAATCGTCAGGAACAAGCAGATTCTTTTCGGTCTTACCTTTCGGATGAACTTTCACAAGATGCGGTACCGCATCCTCAAACGACGAAGGAGTACCACTCAGGATGCATCCTTTCACCAGCCTGTTGTCATGGGCTGCTATCATAGCCAGATACGCACCGGTGGACCATCCCATCACATAAATCTTTTTCCTATCCACGACCTTCTCCTTGCTGACAGCCTTGATTACAGCATCAAAGTCCGTAAGCATTTCCGTATAGCAAAGGTAATCCGGATTCATCTCAAACTCCGAACTTTCTCCGAATCCCCTCCAGTCAAAAGTGACTACGTTGATACCATTCGCAGCATAAAGATATGCCAGAGAAATCTGTTGATATGACATGTTGCCGGCATCGCCATTACATATAATCAAGGTGGGTCTTCTGCTGTCATCCATAGTCTTATATGGCAGCATCTCACTCTGCCCTGCATCCTGTGCCGGAACATCCTGAGCCGGATAAAACCACGTCTCGATCCTGTAGCCGTCCTTTGTGGTCACATCCATTTCCTTATAGATCATCCCCACCTCCTGAGGCAAACGGACATACTTCCTGTCAGGGATTATGGCGTAGGAATATGTGCTGATAAATATGTAGAAGATTACAAATACAAAGATTCGTTTCATATTATTTAATCACTGTCAATCGTTCAACATGCAGAAGGTATCTTTCCGGATTGCCTTGTTCGTCATCATCTGACACCAGCACCACCAGGTTAGGATCGTGGCTCCATATTGCTATAGGGGATTCATCTGTCTTTTTTGCCAAGCAATATTTCTGATAATAACTCATAAGGGCCTCGTCATCTGCCGTAAGGGTCGGAGCCCCATATGTTCCGGTGATGAAATCGTAAAGAACCTGCTGATCCTCGAGTACACCTAAAACGGTAATCTCAAAATATGGAAGGCCTGCATCGTCTCATCAGGATATACCTTGCCAGCCTGTGTTGCTTCGAATACGGTGAACCATTCGCCCCAGTCATCCTCTTGCTCCGAATTATAGAGTCCGCTACTTACAGAAACCTTAACTTCGACAGATCTTTCGTCGGCTGAAGAATTGGCTGGGACTTCAAACAGTATTGCATTGTCCATCCATTTGAGTTCTGTTCTCCTTTCCCACCATTCCATTACTTCTTTAGAATACGTTTCAAGGAAGTCCCTTGTATTCTCCTGTACCATATTACCGTCGATCAGGAGCTTCCATCTGTAAGGATATATTGCTTCAGAAGGGTCAAACGCCTTTACAACTATGCGATTCAATTCTCTATAGAACCAGCAGGTGTCACCTTCGGCAGGAATGGCTTCTTTATCGTATGGAATAAAATCGGAATTATCTTCCTCAGGAACAAACACGGGTTCGTAGAAGATGTCATAGCACGATGCAAGGAGGACCATTGCGGGAGCAAGTACAGCGGCACGCTTCAACATTGCCGCCAGACGGAAATCGGTCTTTGTCAGTTCAGTCATAATCTCAATGGGGGTATCAAGTCCGTTCTCTCACAAATAGTGCAATATGGCAATAACAACTACTCTTTAATCAATGCTCTCTTGCTCTTCCGGAGCCTGGAGACCTTTTGCGTTGCTTCTTGATACGATGCTCCTTCCCAGTTGCTCTTCAATGTTTGCTCTTGTCTTGCGAGCCACTTTTCCTATTTATATCCTCTCTCGATTGCTAGTTCCGGATCCTGCATTTCGTCTATCCTTTCCGATGCGACCTGAGCAATCCATCTCTTGATCGGCTCTGCTTTAGGAGAAGGGATTGATTGAATCAAACGGAACATCTGCTCCTGGTCAGCCACATCTGTCATACGCATCTTGCCGTCGGCGGCTGGCATTTTCAAAGCGTGACAATTTGTCACGGTTTCATTTCCCTCTGCTTTCAGCCTCTGTTTCAATTTCCTCCAATACGCAGTTGCATCTACGCTTTCTGTAAGCACAGATACAATGTCAACTATTGAAAAGTACCACTTCTCCTGCTCTGCATCCCACTGAGTGCGTATTTTCTTACTGTCAAACAGTTGTATAGACGTATCTTCCATTTCCCAATTTTATTGACTACACAAAAATAAAGAAATTTTCATTTTCTTTGCACAAACATAAGATCAGCTAAATCTTTTTTCCACTTTTCACGTCTTGTTATCGGATGCATCTGAAATCTGATAACATTTACGAATTATGGCAGATAAGACACAACAAAGGCTGAATGAGCTTGAAAGCATAATAGTGAGAGAGCAGGATATGCTTTTTCGCTTTGCTTACATGCGTGTCGGTCGTAGGGCGGATGCAGAGGACATCGTTCAGGATGTCTTCCTGAAGCTGTTCCGTTCATCTGAGAATCTCAAGTCTGTCCGAAACGTCAAACATTACCTGATACGTTCAATCAGCAATGCCTGCAAAGATTTTCACAGGAGAAAACAGGACATCCTGCCACTGGAAAAGGCTGAAAGGGAGATGGTTTCGGACGACGACCTCAAGATGTACGAGGAATATCTCAGAATCACGGCATTGGCCCGCACACTTCCGCCAGAGCAGAGGGAAGTCCTCTATATGAAATGTATAGACGGACTCAAGTTCAGGGAGATATCCGACATCCTGGACATCTCGGAGGCGACAGTGAAGTCCCGCTACCGCTACGCCATTCAAGGCATTCAGAAACAACTCAATTAAAGGAAAGTGAAATGAAGACAACTGATAACATAGAAAAGATGCTGACTCCTCAATGTGAGTTCAAGGCCTCAGCCGGTCTCAAGGACAGGATTCTTGAAGCCGCCGCTCATGAAGAAATAAAACCTTCTGCGCGAACCAAATTTGTATATATGAAATATATTGCAACATCTATAGCAGCAGCTATTGCATTAGTCGCAATTATTTTTGTAGGCAAGTCAAGCGTTGCTCCAGTCTATGCGGCAGATAAAATCTTTGCAGATGCTGCTGAGATTCTGAACAACATAAATTCTTATACGGCTACAATAAAGGTTCGTACTGATCCGCACGAGAATTTTTCCTATGTCAATCCATTTGGTCGATTTGTTGAACACACGATTACAGTTCAACATAGCACTGGGAAATGGTTGATTGACAAAGGAGGAAGGAAAGCAATATATGATGGAAACTACACTTGGCAATGGCTACCTGACTCACAGTTCGGCTGGAAATATGATATGGAAAACCTGAATGTCATCGATGATTTTGCCCTATTACTTGACCTTCCATCGCTGATGATGGCAGAAGAAAACATTGCCTTGGCAAGCAATAGGGTCAGTATCAGAAAAATAGAGTCTGATGATGTAATCACTCTTATTGTCACATCACCAGCTCAAGGCGACTTCACTAATGATTATTCTCGCAATACGTCCATTCTTGAGTCAGATACGATCAGAGAATACGAATTTTCAAAAGAAGGTGGAGAACTGCTGTCATTGAAAATCAGTGCGAAAATAATCGGGATCAGCAGAGTAATTGTGGAGATGACTGATCTTCAGTATGCTCCAGTCATAAATCCTGACTCATTCATTGTCGATGAAAATATTGAATGGATTGACAACACTGAAGCTGGATTGACAGCGGCATATGAAACTCTTCCATTTGAACAATTTATTGACATTACCGCCGAGGAAGCAGTTGTCAAGATGTTCGAAGCGGCCTCTGTATGGAATGAAGGTCTCCTTAAAGTTGTATTGAGAAATATGAGTTTGAGGCAAATGGAGAAGACGTATAAGGGATGTCAGCTTTTAGAGCACGAGCCATCATTTAAGTCCGGCTTATATAATGGCGTATTCATCAAATGCAAGTTGCAGATGGCTGATGGTAGCATTAAAAAAGTTGTAGTAGCAATGAGAAATGACAACTCTGCTAAAGCTTGGGTTGCAGATGGAGGACTTTAATATGAAGATTTTATATGCATTGATTCTCTCTATGAGTGTTATCATTGCTAATGCTCAAGAACCCGGAGGGACATATGAGAATTTTCTTGCCAGTGAGAATCTTTCTGCAAAAGAGTATATCCTGAGCTTGTTCAAAAAATACGATATTGTCATTCTTTGTGAGCGTGATCATCGGGAACTCACTCAATACGATCTGATCCTTGAAGTGATTTCTGACGAGCGGTTCAGGTCAGAAGTCGGAAATGTCTATACCGAAATAGGAAATTTTCAAAGGAACAACTTCCTCAATGAATACCTCTGTAATGATGCTCTGAGTGACGTATCTGCAAAACGAAAAGCATTAGAAATCCAGCGGGACAGTTATGGCGCAGGATTGTGGGAAAAGTCAAATTAT
>SUYQ01000025.1 GCA_015060325.1 Bacteroidales bacterium
AGCGTGAGCGTCTTCAGGTAACACGCCAGAGGGCTAAGCTCGAGAAGAACCTCGGTTCTATCCGTGACCTTAGCCGTCTCCCATCAGCACTTTTCGTAGTAGACGTACAGAAGGAGATGAACGCCGTCAAGGAGGCAAATCGTCTTAATATTCCGGTTATCGCTATGGTTGATACTTGTTGCGATCCTACTCCGATTGATTATGTGATTCCGGCAAATGACGATGCAGCAAAGTCTATCGCTTACATCATGGAAGCACTTTGCGGCGCAATCAAAGAGGGATTGGACGAAAGGAAGCTTGAGAAGGAGAAAGAGACTCCAGAGCAGACTGAGGAGAAGCCAGCAGGCAAGAAGCTCCGCGCTCGTAAGGGTGCAAAGCCAGCAGCCGAGGAGGCTCCAGCAGCTGAAGAGACTCCAGCAGAGTAATTAGTGTAACACTTTAAACATCTATCGAAAATGGAGATTAAAGCAGCTGAAGTTGCAAAACTTCGTCAGATGACAGGCGCAGGTATGATGGACTGCAAGAAGGCACTCGTTGAGGCTAACGGTGACTTCGACCGTGCAAAGGAAATCATCCGCGAGAAAGGTAAGCTCGTAGCAGCAAAGCGTGCTGACCGCGAGACTTCAGAGGGTGCAGCAATCGCTAAGGTAAACGGCGGAAAGGCTATCGTGGTAGCTCTCGGTTGCGAGACTGACTTCGTTGCCAAGAACGCTGAGTTCCAGGCACTCGCTGAGGCTATCGCTGAGGCAGCTATCGCAAACTTCCCTGCAGACAAGGAGGCCCTCATGGCTTGCACACTTGCTGACGGAAGAACAGTTGAGATGGCAGTTACAGAGCAGACAGGTAAGACTGGTGAGAAGCACGTTATCGTAGCTTACGAGACAGTTGAGGCTCCTTACATTTCAGCTTACATGCACAAGATCACCGGTAAGCTCGCTGCAGTTGTCGGCTTCAACAAGGCTTTCGACGAGCAGACAGCTAAGGGTGTTGCAATGCAGGTGGCTTCAATGAATCCGGTTGCAGTTTCTGCAGAGTCAGTTCCGCAGAGCGTGATCGACGCAGAGCTCAAGACAGCAACTGAGAAGACTAAGGAAGAGCTCGTTAAGAAGGCAGTGGATGCAGCGCTTTCAAAGGCTGGCATCAACCCTGCACACGTTGACAGCGAGGCTCACATCGAGTCTAACCAGGCAAAGGGATGGATCACAGCTGAGCAGGCAGAGCAGGCTCGCGAGATCATCAAGACCGTTTCAGCAGAGAAGGCAGCAAACCTTCCTGAGCAGATGGTAGCCAACATCGCAAAGGGTCGTCTCCAGAAGTTCTTCAAGGAGCAGACTCTCGAGGAGCAGGGCTATCAGATGGGTGACGGCAAGACCGCAGTGAAGGATGTCATCAAGGCAGCTGACGCTGAGGCTAAGGTACTTTGCTTCAAGAGAGTGTCACTCACTGACTAATTTCAGGCTAAAAGCCACAACATAAAAAGGTCATCGGTTTTCACCGGTGACCTTTTTTGTTGGGGGTTGAAGTTTTTCTATAGAAAGAGTGTTGCACTATTGCTGTGCTGGTATACGTTTAGCATTTTTATATACCTTCTTTTCTGGGATATTAAAATGCAGTACGATTGAGATAGGATGATACTGAAGATTGTTTATGATTGCAGGGGAGTATCTGATACCAAATCTTGAAAATGTGCCTAATACTGTGAAACCGACTTCAATGTTTGGCCTTACAATGAATTTGGTGGCTCCACCGTTGCTAACCTTATTTGTGGATGCTAATTCATCATCCACATATGCCTTTACGATGCCTTGGCCTCCCATCGCCCATCCAAAAGACAGACCAGCTTTCCAATATAAGTAGGTGTGATCATTTTCGTTATATCCCGCTGTGGTCGGGTAGTGTTTTATGAGACACATTCCGAAATTTACCTGTGGACCTAAAAACCAGTTAGAAACTATATTTTTTGTGGTAGCCTGGCCTGCGAATATATCAGTGGCACTTCTATTATATTCTGCGAGCAGTCCTGCCTCCAGGAACCATTTGCTACCTTCATTTAGAAACATTGTCCAAGTAGGAATCATCTGTAGAGAGTAACCTAGCGATCCGCTAATTGCAATTTCTCCTGACTCCTCCATTTCTGCTACAGTTGGGTCACTTCTAAAGGTGCTCGAGAGGTTGGATGGAGCAAATCCGTTTCCTAATTCAAATCCGAAGCGTGAGTTGCTTGCTCTTTTAAACTCATCTCCTTCCCACCATTCAAACAAAATCTCCGGGCTTTGTTTCAGAGGCTTTTCCTTTTTTGTGATTGTTTTAGTTTTCGCGGTACTTACAGGCACTGGTGCCGCAACCTGTTCCTTTGTTATCTTGATGACCTCAGACATTGGGTATACATAGACGCTTCCGTCATTCCTCTGTATCTTAATATCTCCTTCAGGGACTTGTTCTATTACGGTACCCTTTATTATGCTTCCGTTCTTGAGATATACCGACTCTATATACTGTTGTGCTGATAAGTGCATTGATATGCATGATACAGCTAGCGCGATGATGATCTTTTTCATGCTGTATGTTTTTAAAAATTGTTGTTGGCTAGAATTTCAGGCAGAGGCTTAAGCCGGCGGCGTAATTCGTTGTGTTGCCAATAGTTGTTGGTGTCAACATTGGCTGAACCTTCAGTGTTGCCAGGCCAGCAGCAGAGTTGTACCCATTCACGATAGAGTTCATTGTGTCTTTGTGGTTTTTTCTTGGGATTGTGCAGCAAAATGCTATCAAGCTACAAGCGGCAGAAATGCCAGTTATGGTCCATACGGTTGTTGCAGCTGAGCCTTGCAGGTCGTCAATTGCTCCCCAAATCATAAATCCAAGAGCAGTACCTAAGCAACCCCATCCTATATCATCAACAAATTTCAGATTATAGTACGAGGTTGCTGCATTTTTGAATGCATCAAAGTTTTCTTGGCCGAGATATGCTAGCGCTGTTTCGTCCGAAATTGCAACATTGCCTATCACAAGATATGGCTCTTCTAATTCATTTACTTCCCAGGTCATCCTTCGTCCGCTCAGGTCTGTTGTTATAGGGGCTGGAGTATATGTCTGCGATGGAGTTGTATAAGTTGCTGGGGTGGTTTGCGAGACGTTACTGTTTTCCTTGCTGATTTTCAGAACTTCACTCATCTTATATACAAAGATACTTCCATCGTCTGTCTGGACTTTGATGGATTCCCCAATGATTTGTTCGATAATGATACCTTTGAGGATGCTTCCGTTTTTCAGATGGACACAATCAATCTGCTGTGCATTGGTAATCGAAGAGATCAGCAATGCCAGCAATGTGAGTAAAACATAGCGTTTCATGGTTAGGTTGCTGTTTCCTCAGATTCCAAAGGAAGTAAGGGTTGGTACAAAAAAAGCGCGGGAATCTGTACTTGCTGCACGTCCCGCAATTCAAGGCCTTCGCATTGCCCAATCCCGACAGAACGAGCAACGCAGAAGCCCACGCTGATATGAATAAGCCACCCATGTTCTGTGAATACAGTATATGAATGGGAAATATACATACCCAGAGGCATCTACTGTTGCTTTGTAATGGCGGGATCTTAGAAGTTGCGAAGTTCTGAATTGCCATAGACAAAGCGTCAAGTAAACGCTTTTATATTTAATGACCTTCCTTTATATGTCAGGAAGTCTACAACAAAGATACAATAAAGAAACTGAACTTAGAGATTTTGTTTAAAAAAAAGAAAAAATTTAAAGATTTAGAAAAACTTTGTTAAAGATAAAGCAAAATCTGCGATGGTATATTGCACACGAGATAAATATTGTCAACATTTGCATCATAATGCTCTGTATTTTGGAATGTAAAATATAAGTCTGTTTATATTTTGATATTCAATATATTTTGTAGATTTGCCAAACTTTAATGGTATGAGGATTGTTTCACATAGGAAGTTGAAGGAGTTTTATGAAACTTCTGGACATGAGGATGCGAGAGTTGCATTAGAGCGATGGTATCACACAGTGTTGGAGGCTCAGTGGAAGAATATGGCTGAAATGAAGGCTGATTTTCCCTCTGTCGACTATGTCGGGAATCAACGTTATGTGTTTAATATAAGAGGTAATAGATATCGTTTGGTAGTTGTCGTCAAATTTCTTATGGGATATGTTTTCATAAGGTTTGTAGGTACTCATCAGGAGTATGATAGTATAGATTGTAGAAATATTTAATGGGAGGAGAATAGATATGGAAATAACTAGACAGCAGTATGAGTTCGCTCTTGCACGAATCGAAGAACTTCTTCCTGTCGTAGATGATCAGTCTTCACTAAATGATAGGAATTCTGTCGAACTGGCTCTTCTTTCTGAAGTTGTAATAGAGTATGAGTCCTCTCATTTTCCTATTGAAAAACCGACAATTGCAGAACTGATCGATCTTGCATTGGACGAAAGGAAAATGACTCAGAAGGATCTCGCTAAAGAAATAGGAGTAAGCCCCTCCCGTATAAATGATTTTATAACGGGAAGGGCTGAGCCGTCTTTGAAGATAGCCAAAAGGCTATGCGTATCACTTGGCATTACAGCCTCAGCGATGCTCGGGTTATAAGTCTATTCTCCTTTCTGGAGGTCTTTGATCTGGGAGAGGATTTCCGTGGTCCTGCTGATGACTTTCTTGTTCATGCGCATTCCGATGAAGCCTCCGATGAGACCTCCGAGGAGTGCTCCTGTACAGAATCCTAAGGTCATAGGCGACACTCCGAGTGTGCTGAGCATTTCATAGATGAGCCAACTGAACCATCAGGTATTCCTCGTTGACGAGAGAAGCCCTCGTGATGCGCAGGCATACTATTTCATCGGTGAGGCATATGAGAAGATGGGCCAGAGGTCAAAGGCCAAGTCTTATTACAAGAAGGCTTCCGAGGTGGATACCAAGCTTTCTTTCTGCCGTTACTGGAAGGGACTCGCTCTTGAGAAGCTCGGAAGGAAGGCTGAGGCAAAGGCTCTTTACGATGCTCTTCTTGCAGAGGGCAAGGGTGCCATTGTTGAAGATATCGTGAGCTTCTATGGTGCAGAGGGTACATCAAGTCTTACTGTGGAGGGCATCAATACGATGGCCTACCGCATGATGGGATTCGGCTACCTCGGACTCGGCGACAAGGCTGAGGCCCAGAAGTGCTTCGATACAGCTCTCAAGCTCAAGAATGACAACCTCTGGGCAAAGTTCATGCTCGATATCCTGAAGTAACAGCTTGCGTCATTGACGCATAACCGACTGATTATTAATGATATGACTGTCAACACGGTGGGTCTTTTTATCCCACCGTGTTGACAGTCATCTTATTGTGTATCAAGGTGTTAAATGACCATTTTATTCATCGTCGTCATCAGTTCGAGAGGGGCCGTTGTACCGTCCATCAACAAAACCTGCAAAAACATGTCGGACGGTGCCCAAAATCGCATTAAATCAGCGGAATCCGGCACCGTCCATCATAAAATCGGTCGTTTTATTGACTGACGCTATCACTGAGGTTATTCGTCCTTTGAGAATATGTATATGGTGTAGCTTTGCACATCAGACGCACAGTGTCCATGAAAACTACATTATCGGGAACCAGATGAAGACTGCGCAGTCCCAGAGGGCGTGAGATATGATCAGAGCGCCGAGCCTTTCGGGGAAGAGACGGTAGCCAAGCCCCCAGATGAAGCCTGCCACGGCTGCTGCCATGATCAGCATGAAGTTGAATTTTGACAGGTGGACGAGGCTGTATACCAGAGTCGTCACGATAAATCCGATTGTCGGTGTCCACCGGCCTGAAAGGTGCTTCTGGATGTATCCTCTCCAGAAAATCTCCTCAGCCGGACCTATGATGAACAGCAGCAGGAGAGAAAGAATGAACGGGTCGGATCCTTCCTTCATTCCATAGATCGAGTCGACCTGCGGGCGGGCGAAGTCGAACATCAGTGACGACAGGAAGTCGCCCAGCCAGAAGATGCCCCAAAGGGCAACGGCAAGGGCAGTACCTATGAGGATGTCAGACAGGCCTATGCGTACATCCTTCCACCATCCTGGAGCAGCCCAGGTGGTGTAAATGGTCAACAAGGCGCCGGAACATGTCATCATAGCCCAGAAGTTGACGTGCGGAGCAGTCCACGGAGAGAACATTATGGTCCAAAGAACGGCTGCCAGAAATATTCCGACAGCCGGTTTTATGAGAGATTCCTTATGAATCATGTCTAGTTGAATATATACTTTGCGGAAACGAATGCTACTGTCAGAAGAGCTGAGAACACAAGCTGCAGGTTTGCTGTCCTCACATCAAGGTCTACGATAGGCCTGACTCCCTCCTTGAGCGAACGTTTCATGGTTCTGTGACATGCCACGGCTACAGGAATAGTCATGAATACGATGATTGTATGCATTGGCATGATGCCGATGATTGACAGTACTCCTACCCAGACATATGGGAATATCATTTCAAATGAGTATACCCATGATGAGAATTTGCTTCCGAGCGCCATTGCCATGGTCTTGATGCCTGCACGCTTGTCTGTAAGCATGTCACGGGTGTTGTTCGAGTGGAGGATTCCGTCTGTGATGAGTCCTACAGGAAGAGCTACCCATAGTACGTTCCAATCTATTGCGCCAGTGGCGGCATATGAGGTTCCGAGAGTCGGCAGGAATGCAAATGTCAGAAGGATGTCAAGGTCACCCAGTGCATTGAATTTCATCATAGGGTATAACAGGGTACATGCTGCACCTGCCAGTCCTATCCACAATAATGGAAGTCCTGTGACGGCAAAGAGCCCTAGCCCGCATGCTATGGACGCTATCAGAAGTCCTATTGCAAGATTCCGGATTTCATTTGCCTGAAACATTCCGGTAGTGATGGTCTTCGCACCATATGTGTCGTCTGCATCTACTTTCTTCTTGTAGTCAAAATAGTCGCTCCATGTGTTGCCGGTCATATGGAAGAGTACCATTCCGACCAGTGCCCATGCTCCATGAATCCAGTTGATGTCAGCACCTTTCCAGAACAGATATGCAAGTGTCACGACTATCGGCATTATTGATGCCGGGAATGACCAGGGCCTCACTGCTATAATCCAATGACTGAAGTTCCGTCCTCCAGTTGATTTCTTCTTTTTATGTTTCATAGTAGTTTTATGCTAAATCATGCAAAGTTAATAAATTTCTACAAAGAATAGCGGCCTCGTATTTTATGCTTTTCCCATATTTGTATTAAATCTGTTTATAAATTTTTCTAAATTTGTAGTATATTTCCGTCCGAATGTTATAAAAGTATGAAAAAGCTACTATATATAATCCTTGTATTATATGCTGTCATTATAGGTGTGGGTATATTGTTTCTGCTGAATAATGGTAAGGATGCTGTGCCTGTGAAAGATGGTGCTGTACTTGCTAAAGAGAAGAGGCTTATGGATCTCAAAGCAGAATCTGATGCTTATTGGAATCAACTGAGATCTTACTATGATGATTCTCCTCAGGAATATATGGGTGCTCAATTTGATATGGACCGTCCTATAGGTGAACTGATCAAGTCATATGAAGAGGAGTTTTCAAACTTGTGTGCTCTCTTTGATTTATTGCGCGAAAGCGATGAAACCATATATCAGCGTTTTTGTGATGCCATGGATGAATATGATATCGACTATTCTGTTCTGGATCGTATCCCATATTATGACAATCCCTTAGCTAACCCTAATTGGGAGACTCACAATCTGGCTGTCCGTAATTTTAGATCGTCTGTGAATGGTAGATGGACTTTGGTTGTATTGAAACTGTTGGAGCAACAGCTGTTTATTACTCCTGACGATCAAGAACTTCATAGGATGGTAATTGATTATCGCGACAAATTCAAAAGTTGTTATGAGTCCTCGTATGCAGATTAAAGTTTTGAATGAGATACTTATTTATTATTAGCCCTAAATAATTAAAAACATTATCTCAAGATTTACTTCCTTCCTACTTTGGTTCTGTACTCTTGGATAGGCAAAGGAAGTCTATGATGGGCAATTTGTATTCCGCATCAGCCATGCCATTCGGCCGTGCAATTCTAACCTGAAGCTTGGAATCTCTAAATGGAAATATATACAGGGTGTTCTTTATTTTTGATGAAGGAAAGATAATAGTCCTGTTCAATGGATTCCAGAAAAAGTCTCAAAAGATCCCGTCAGGTGAAATAGCAAAGGCATTAAAGATCAAGGAGGAATATTATGAATACAAACGAAACGATGATTCAGGATTATGACGCTGTGCTTGATGCGCGATATGGAAAGGAAGGCACTCCGGAACGAGTCAAGTTTGAAGAGGATGCGTATGCATTTTATACTGGCCTGATTCTCCGTGATGCCAGAAAGGATGCGAAAGTTTCACAGGCGGAACTGGCAAGACGTACTCAGACCACCAAGTCATATATTTCCCGTATAGAAAATGGAGTGATAATCCCAAGTGTTGCCGTGTTCTATAGAATGATTGCTGCCCTTGGAATGACAGTGGAAATCGTCAAGCCGACAGTTTGGGGATATGGATGCATGCCTCAGACAAAATACCTAAGCGAGCCGGAGCAGGCTCCTTATGGCAAGAATAAATAAAAGAATAGCGGCCCTCGATTCACATCGAAGGCCGCCGTGCAATTCTAACCTGAAGCTTGGAATTCCCAAAAGGTAAAAAGTGGCGGTGTTTTACGGTTGTGATAGACAATGTCAAGACGATATCTATGGGGAGCAGAAAGAATTTGCTACCTTTGTAGAAGCCTGAGGACAGAAGCAGGTGATTATATATGGAAGAGAATAGAGGCAATATTCTGATGTATCAGACGGCTGATGGCAATACTGCTATTGAGGTTGTGCTGTCTGATGATACCGTGTGGTTGACGATAGATAAAATGGCTGAGTTGTTTCAACGCAACAAGTCTACAATTTCAAGACATATAAAGAATATTCTTGAGTGTGGGGAATTGTCGGCAGATTCAGTTGTTGCATTTTTTGCAACAACTGCCAATGATAATAAAGTATATAATGTACAGTACTTTAATCTGGACATGATCATCAGTGTCGGTTATCGTGTCAACTCTATAAGAGGTGTGCAGTTCAGAATGTGGGCGACATCAGTCCTTCGCGAATACCTGATCAAAGGCTTCGCGATGAATGATGCGTTGCTGAAGAACGCAGGTGGCGGAAACTACTTTGATGAACTCCTCTCTCGAATCCGCGATATTCGTTCATCTGAGAAATTGTTCTATCGGAAGGTTCTCGAAATCTATGCTTTGAGTATTGATTACGATCCAAGGGCCGAAGCTACCAAGCAGTTCTTTGCTACGGTGCAGAATAAGATGCACTATTCTGTACACGGCCATACTGCGGCAGAAATCATATACGAAAGAGCAGATGCCGACAAGGATTTTATGGGTCTGACAACCTGGACAGGAGTCCTTCCAACAAGAACCGATGCCGAATATGCAAAGAACTATCTTTCGGAAGAGGAGATAGATACATTAAATCTCATAGTCAACCTATATCTGGATTTTGCTGAATTGCAGGCGAAAAGCCATACTCCGATGTACATGAAGGATTGGCTCACAAAGCTTGACGATTTCCTGAAACTTTCCGGTAAGGACTTGTTGACTCACAGCGGCAAGGTGTCTGCCGAGGTCGCCAAGAAAAAAGCAGACGAGGAATATGCTAAGTTCCATCAGCGCACGATGTACGAATTATCCCCAGTGGAATTGCACTTCATTGAGAATTTCGAAAAAGAGCAAAAGTTGCTCAAGAGTATAAAATGAGTGTAACTCGCTGATAATCATCAAAAGAATGGCGGCCTCCCGATTCACATCGGAAGGCCGCCGTGCAATTCTAACCTGAAGCTTGGAATCCGTAAAAGGTTAAAAGTGTAACACGAAAGTAGTTGTTGTGCACCCCTTTGGCACATTATATCGTTATCTTTGCGGAGTAACCGATTAAATTGACAGAATATGGAATTGAAGAATTGTATTAATGACGTTTTTAAGGATTATTGTAAAGATTATAAATGTTTACTTCATGATTTTAGGCCTTGGGCAGAAGAACATTCGATTCATGAAACAAATCAGGTATCAAATTTTATTTCTACATATAGAAAAAAGCGTAAAAAGTCTATAGCATGTCTAGAGTTTTCGATACCCTATAATAATGCAGAGGGTGTTAAAAAAAGAGATAGTGTAGATGGGTTAATCGTAGATGCGGATACAATCATTTTTATAGAGGCAAAGAGGTTCTCACGAGGCAAAAAAAATTAGAGATTTAGAAGAGGACCTGAAAAGGATCAAGGTCCTTGCTGAAGATGAGGTGTGTCGCAAAAAAATTAAAGACAGGCTTCCTAAAAAAGATGCAGCATACAATTGTTTTTGCCTGTTGTTGGCAGATTTTTGGGCTGATCATAACAGCGGTATACAGTGTAAGTATAAAGAAAAAAATAATTTGAACTGGGATGCCATATGGGGTGATTATAATGCTACATTGTCGGGTTCTGGCTATAGTAGTGATAAGAATATTAATATAAAAGTCCATGAAAACTATTATCTGGCTTACGCCCTCTTTAAATTGACAGATTAAGAAATTTAGCCCTTGTGTAATGTTTTGGCACGAGGTCGTTTTATTTTTGCGGTGTCCAAAGGGGTTGGAAGTTAATCTCCCCGTCAAAAGGGTCTCCTTCCATTAAATTTACTGAGAGCCTGTTCGTGCGGGGTAAAAGCCGTCGAGATCAGTAAAGCCCTTTTTTTGAATTTATTGATATGTTATGGATAATGTACTGAACGTTGCTAAGCAATTTATAAATGATCCGGAAGGGGATTATAAGTACCTTGGTGAATTAGAGGATGGAAAGCATTTTGTCGAGTATATGTTTACAGATGACTGTGTGGAGGGTGATGTCGTTCTATGCGTTGGAGGACCGCAATGTCTTGTAGTGACCGGCGGACAGTGCAGATATGCCGACAGTGATGAATCTTCTCTTGCAATGAAACATTTAGCAGCAATCGCAGATGAGTATTAAAGAAAAAAGAACAGTCGCCGCCACATATCTTACAGAAGTGTATTGCTCTATGACTTTAGAAGACTACAAGCAGCAAGTTTACGACTACCTGATGACGAAGTTAAAAGTTTCCACGACGGTAGCAAAGAACCGAATGAAGGAGTACGACGACTTCTTGGAAGTGTTCTTGGAAGAGAAATATCCCGTGTCAGCAGCAGCGACGGCAATGATGTACAATTATTAAAACACCCTAAAAAGAATATAAAGATATGGGAATGCATGTATATGTCGGAAAGGTTCAATCCGAAACATTTGATTATGAAATTGCAAAGGCAGGTGAAGGTGACTATCATGGATACTATCCAGACCAAATCACTCCATATCTTGAATGCAATGGGCTATATGGTGTTATTATGAATCATGAAGATGCTGTGCAGACCGATTGGGGATGTTGGGTGGTAAAAATGCAGAAGGAAGATATTCTAGATCATGTTATTCAGTGGGGTAGCATCGTGGATCATAAGTGGCTTGTCGAATTTCTGGAATATGAAACGGACTATCTCCTTGTGGCGTTAGAGACAGTTTGATATCTTGTGCGAAACAAATCACCACTATGAAAATTTGCATGAATGAAATTTATTCATACCTTTGCATTGTCTTCATTGAAGATGTTGGATAATAAAGTATGGCATTTCAGCCCCAACTGGAATGCCTTATTTTTTTTAGACATAGAGCCGAAAGCATACTCAATCAGAGGGAGGGGTGAGATTTCCAGAATGTCTTTTACAGATATCCAACATTAATTATGAAGAAAAAAGACTATTCTTATGCTGGTCTCATGCTTCTGGTTGAAGTGAGAGTACCTGTTCTTCTTAAAGTGAAGGCGTACACGCGTGTTCGTTTTGGGAAGACCGAGAAAGTCTCATCTTACTACAGGCGTATTGGGGTGCGCAAGTAGTCTGACAGGGACGGCATCGTAAGATGCTCTGCACGCTTTTGGCTTAGGGGATGATTGAGGGGAATGAAAAAGCTTTTCAGTCGTCCCCTTCATTATATTACAACGTGTTGATACTCGGCAAAAGATAGCGGCCCTCGATTCACATCGAAGGCCGCCGTGCAATTCTAACCTAAAACTTAACCTATGAAAAAACTATTCGGTTAAGAGATATTGCTAATATCGTGCCATAGATTCCTCAACTTGGCTAGAAATGACACAAAAGTAATGTTATGTACCAAAATATTCGTCCAAAATTACAATAGGTACTTCAAGATGTCCCTTATTCCTGAGACTTCAATGATTCTGTCAGACTCCGGCATGTCCATCATTTCGTGTACCCATACTACATCATGAGGGGTGTGGATCGCCATGCCTCCGATGTTTATGACCGGCGCGATGTCTGATTTGACGGAGTTTCCGATCATAAGCATCTGCTCCGGCTCAAGGTCGTGCTTGGCTGCTAGCTCAAGATAGTTCTTCTCGTCCTTGTTTTCCATCACCTCGCAGTGATGAAAATATTTTGCCAGACCGCTTATGCGGAACTTGTTCATCTGCTCCGGAAGGTCTCCCTTGGTCGCCACTATCATCCGGTATCTGCCCTGAAGCGCCTTCAAGGTTTCTTCGACTCCGTCAATGATCTCGAATTCATGGAAGGCCAGATCAGTAATGATCTTCTTGACTCCGTAATAGATTTTGTCAGGAAGATGGCCTCCGCATAATTCCACTGCAGCGTCTGTCATTCCGATCATATAGGTCTTCGATCCGTAGCCGAACAGCGGAATGTTGTCCTCCTGCTTTCTCCAAAGCATGTCCTGCACGCCTTCCGGTGATGTGTAGTCCTTCAGAAGCTCTGCAAACTGACCTTCCGCAGCCCTGAAGAACCGCTCATTTTCCCAAAGGGTGTCATCCGCATCAAAGAAGACAGTGTCAAATTTGTTGCTCAGCTTCTTCATTACTCGACTTTTGTACTGTCATTCTGTGCTGGTAAAGGGGCCGCAACTGTCTTGATGACAGGTTTGATGGTAGTGATGATTATATCTTCATATGGTCTGCTGTATGGGTCTGTTGCAGTTGTGGCAATCTTGTCGATCACGTCAAGTCCATCGATGACTTCACCGAATATTGTGTATTGACCGTCCAGATGTGAGCAGCCCTCTTCGTCATGAACAATGTAGAATTGCGATCCCGATGATGCCTTTTTAGGGTTTGCAAGATCTCCTTTTCTTGCAGCGGCCAAGGCTCCTTTCTTGTGATGGTATTCTCCTACGAATTCTGCAGGTACTGTGTAGGCCGGCCCTCCTGTTCCCCATTTGTTGATCTGAGCGGTGTCGCGTGAATAAGGATCGCCTGTCTGAATCATGAAGCCTTCAATGACTCTGTGGAATCGTATTCCGTCATAATATTTTTCTGATACAAGCTTTACGAAATTATCTTTATGCTGTGGTGTCTTTTCGTAAAGTCGCACCCTCATGGTTCCGTGCGTGGTGATGATGTCAAACTCCGGTTCTTCAATCTTCTTCATTTCCATTGCTCTGTTTTCTGTTTTTGTTACTGTGTCAGCAGATTTCGTTATGTCTGTCTGCGTATCGTTGTTCTTTTTTCCGCTCTCCTGACCGCATGATACAGCAAATATCACTGCCAGTGAAATCATAAATACTATTCTTTTCATGGTCTTTCATTTTAATCGCGCAAAAATAGTTAATTTTGCTCTCATTATGGCAAATCCTCTTAAACAATTGGCTGGCCAGACGATGATTTATGGTCTGAGTACCATTCTGGCCCGTATCATCAACTTCCTTCTTGTACCGATTTATACACGAGTACTCTCTCCGGAGAATTACGGAGTTGTAACTGAATTCATGGCGTATATCGCGGTCCTTCAGGTAGTGCTTGTACTTGGTCTGGAAACCGGATGTTTCCGTTTTGCAAACAAGGAGGGAGTGGATCCGCGTAAGGTCTACTCAAGTGCCTTCGTCACCGTATTCTCTGTGGGCGCCACATTCCTGGCCCTGATGCTGGCATTCGCTAATCCGATCGCTTCAGCATTAGGCTATGACGGATATGGTGCATGTATCCGGTACATGGGAGGAATTCTTGCCCTGGATGCGGTTACAGCCATTCTGTTTGCCAAACTGCGTCAGGAAAACAAGGCGTTCAAGTTTGCTATATTCAAGACTGTCAAGATAGTTGCAGAAATGGGTGCTAACCTCTACTTGTTCCTTGTCTTTCCGAAACATGTCGAGAGTCATTCCTGGCTGTTGAACTTCATTCCTGCGACTCCGGATTTCAGCTATGTCATCTTCTCGATTTTCGTCAGCTGTGTAGTCTGCGGACTGCTGTTCATCCCGGATTTCTTCAAGTTGAGCTTCTCACTTGACCGGAAGCTTACCAGACAGATGCTGGCATATTCGCTGCCGTTGATGGTGGCAGCTCTACCTGGTATAATGAACGACTTCCTGGATAGGATACTCTTCAGATTCTTTGACAGCAATCCCGATCAGTGGAGAGAATCTGTCGGGCTCTATCAGGCAGCTGTCAAGCTGGCAGTGATCATGAACCTCTTCATCCAGATGTTCCGGTATGCAGCCGAACCGTTCTTCTTCCGACAATCTCGTGAAAAAGGTTCATTGAAGCTATATGCAGATGTTCAGGAATATTTCACAGCGTTCTGCGGTCTGGTCTTCCTCGGAGTCATACTTTACATAGACATCATTGCTTTGATCCTCGGCCCACAGTTCAGAGAGGCGGTAGGAATCGTCCCGATCATGCTTCTGTCATATATGATTCTCGGCATGCTCTTTAACGTCTCGATGTGGTACAAGCTTTCCGGAAAGACCAATGTCGCCATCTGGATCACTCTTTCCGGCCTTGCCGTGACAGCTCTGGTCATCGTGCTGTTCATGCCTACATATTCATATTGGGCTGCAGCATACGGCCACCTTGCCAGCTACATCGTAATGTTCATAATAAGTGCTGTCCTCGGAGCAAAATACTATCCGATCCCATATCGATGGGGCAGGCTTCTGATGATCATGCTTCTTATGGGTGCGGTCTATGGCGTCTCCCTGCTTATCGACAGCGCCATCTTCAGCGGTTTCGACATACGTGCTGCATCTGCCGGTCAGGCCGTAGCCAAGCTCGGTATCCACACCGCTCTCATTCTCTCATACCTTGCCGGCGCATGGTATATCATACGCGCCAGGCGTACGCAGAAATAAACCTGACACAAAAGCTGGCGCGTAAGTTGCTGTCAATCAGCGTAATATGAAAACTGCGTGCTCCCTTTGGGGAGCACGCAGTTTTAGCAATATGCTGTGAATCAGAGAGTTGTGCGCCAGGATACATCGCACCAAAAATCGCGCTGTGAAAGTCGTAACTGATTGCCAGTCAGGAGCTTGTATTGCGTGGCGGCAGCTGCGTCCATAGCTGGCGTATCAGCAAAACTCTTGGGCTTGCCGATCATGCTCTGGTGTGTTCTGTGGCATGTTGAGGTTCCTACTGGTGCATGATTCTGCACTCTTGGGATTCTGAATCGACAGTTTACGCATTGTATGCCAACTTGGGTGTCCCAAGGGTTTTGCGACCAATGTACAGACAGTGGAAAAGATCCTTCGCTGTGCTCAGGATGACAGTCCAGCAGCAAAGTATTTCATCGTGATGCTCATAATGCTGAAATGATATTTCCGGACGCCACAAAAGCTGGCGCGTAAGTAGCTGTCAATCAGCGTGATGCTAAAACTGCGTGCTCCCCTTGGGGAGCACGCAGTTTTAGCAATGCGCTGTAGCACAATGAGTTGTGCGCCAGGAAAATTGCCGCCCTACGAGTGATGCTCCGGGGGCTAGAGCGTGGTCTTGGCTACATTCCAGCCGTCGACCTCCACTGTCGCGCCCTTCGGAAGGTCGGCAGTGCATGTGAATGTGAGGCTCTGTCCGGGAGCGAGGGTGACAAGGTTGTCGCTCCAGTATGCCGGAACTACATATTCACCCTCTGCATCCTTCAGGGCCATGCGTACGAAGAATGCAACAACAGATGACTTGTTCTCGAGTGTTACCTCAAGGCCTTCTGCAGTCCTGACCATAGATGCCTCAACGTCAGCAGCGGCCAGACCGTTCAGCGGCGAGAAATCTGCATAGCTTTCCAGCTGGGTTCTCCACCAGCGGTATTTCGTCCAGTCATGCTTGTCCTTAACCTCAGGAAGCACATACTCGTTGCGAGCCACTACATTGCCTGATGCATCGGTCAGGGTAAGGAACACAAATCCTACCTTCTCGACAGCCGGAACCTCGAATACAGGCACCGAGCAGCCCATAGGCATTTCAACGGCAGAGGAAGTCTCACCGACTACAGAACCGTCAAGTCCATATACGGTCATCTCAGCTGTAAGGCTCATATCCGCCTTCTCGTCATTCACTGCATAGACAGTATTATTAGCATAGTTGTAGATAAGCTGCTGAGGTGTGCATCCCTTCTTTACAGACCAGTATGCTGAAGTAGGTACGAGATACCAGTCATACATCTGCCAGTAGAGTGAAGGCCATGCGGAGTTGAGCATCCACTGGATGATACCGGTCGAGCGAGGCACGTTGACGCGGTGAGCCTCGACCATTGCGCGGGTTCCCTCATAGTCGATGAAATGAGCCTTGCGGATGAAATCGGCAAGGTCGGTAGCCCCGCCGTGGCGCTTGTCGATGACCATCTTCAGCTCGCTGAGGTCATGCAGGGCGTCGCGTGATGTGGTGGTGTGATAGTCATATGCATCTCCCACAGGCCAGAGCTGGTCTTCAGGGATGAACTTTACAAGTGATTCATATACAGGGAACTGCGCTCCGATACCGGTCTCTGTGTTGAAACCTACGGCATTTCCCTTGGCCTCCTCAGAATACCAGTAATACGGAGCCTGCCACTCATATGGTCCCCACATCTTCATGCCCGCAGGGCCGCTCAAAGAACTCTTTGCAGAACCAGCATGGACAGTGTAAGGGCGGTCGTCAATCTCTGCAAGGATGTCAAGGTAGCGTTGCTCGAGTGCAGGACGAGGAAGCATGTCGCTGGCTGCATACCAGCAGATGATCGAAGGGTGGTTGCGCAGCCACAGGATCTGGTCTCTCCATGACTGTGCGATCAGTTCGATGTCCTCAGGCGAAGAGATGCAGCCGTTCCTGTCGTTTGGCTTGCCTGTGTAGACCTCCCACTCCCAGTGGCAGCTCCAGCCCACGAGGGCAAGCACTCCCTGACGGTCGCACTCGTCGTAGATGTTCTGGGATGTTCCCCAGACCTCCTCGAAACGGATGGTGTTCATGTTCATGTCCTTCACATATGCCACTTCCTGAGCGTTACGCTCGTCGGAGTTGCGAAGGAAGATGTCGTCTGTCCAGCCGGCACCCTTTACGAGCACCTTCTTGCCGTTGAGGATGAAACCTCTGTAGCCGTCCTCGTTGAAATATGAGTCAAGCTGACGGATGCCGAAGTCAACTGTCTGATTGTCAGACTCCTTGCCGCCTGCTACAAATGAAAGATCCATTGAATACATCTCAGGAGTGCCGAGATTGTGGCACCACCACAGGCGCGGATTCTTCACGTAGAGTTCCTTGATGTCATCAGCTCCAATGCTGACCACGCGAGTCTCGCCGGCCCCGAGGGTTACAGGATATGAGAAAGTCCTGCCGTCGAACTGACCGCATAGCTTTCCTGAAACCTCCTTGTCGCTCTTGTTGCAGAGAGTCGTCTCCACCGTAAGCCATGCCTCGTCGAGAGTCTCGACGTTGACCTTTGACTTCACTGCAGAATTCTTCATCGACACCTCATTGCTGAAGCGGAGCCATACAGGGCGGAAGATACCCATGCTCTCGTCAGCAGGACGTGGGTTCCAGTCCACGAATCCGATATTGAACTCACCCTTCTCCCATCTGTATACTTTTACAGCAAGATGATTATCCTTCTGAAGCAGGTCAGTAACGTCGAACGAGAACTGTCGGAAAGGTCCGTAGAAATCCTCTGCCGACACTACGAGCTCTCCGTTGAGCCATACATCAGCACGGTAGCTGAGGCCCTCGAAGTTGAGCTCTGCGCGCTGGCCCTTCTTCAATGCCGGAGTCTTGAATGTGGTCCTGTACCACCAAGGATTCTCAAACTTGCTGCGGTCGATCTCCGCATAGTTTCTGCCCATGAAGGCATCAGCATAAAGTCCGTTCTCGGCTGTCAGGGCACCCATTACGGTAGATGGCACGCTTGCCTTGAACCAGTTGTCGCCGAAGTCGGTGCCTTTGCTTGAGAGCTGCGCTCCGTCGAGGCTGATTTCAGCCGAAGATTGTATGAACCATCCCTCAGAAAGCCTGATGTCTGCTCTCTGAGGCTTGGCCGTCACAATAAGACTGGCCGCAAGTGCGGCACATGTAAGAATGAATTTTCTGATCATATGTATTGTTGTATTTATCTGGTTTAAAGAGCCGAAGCACCGTAAATGGCCATGTCTCCGTCTGTCGAGAAGAATATCTGCACGTCCTTTGCCGTCTCGTATGGGAATGTGGTTATGCGCTCGCGCAATGCCGCTTCGAAATGCGGATAACCGGCTGCGATACCTCCTCCGAAGATGATTGCTTCAGGGTCATATGCAAAGAGGATCGCTTTTGCTAGCTCTCCCAGGTGGTGGCCGAACTCATTCCAAAGGGCGATCGCTTCCGCATCGCCTGCCTCGGCCTTAGCCGAAAGCTCCGCCCCTGTAGTGTTGTGAGCCACAAAGAAAGGAGTGCTGCAATAGCTCTCGTAGTCTTTGTCAAGATAGCTCAGGCATCCTACTTCTCCAGCTCCGGCATTGCGGCCCTCATAGAGCTTTCCGTCTATGATGATACCGGAACCGACGCCGGTTCCAAGGGTCACGCATACCATGTCTGCGAGACCTTTGCCGTGGCCGAAACGGCTTTCGCCGAGGGTATAGCAGTTGGAATCATTGTTGATTCCGACCGGCTTTCCGAACCGTGCCTCAAGAATGTCCTTCAGCGGAACCTTCACCCATGAAGGGATGTTGGCCACATTGTATACCACACCTTCTTTCGTGTCGACTACAGATGGAACTCCCACTCCGATCGACTCCACTTCGTCGCTTATAAGCTGCTCTATCAGAGATGCGATTGCATCTACAACCTCATCCTGAGTCCCTTTTGCAGGGCAAGATACCTTGACTTTCTTTATCAGAGACTGACCGTCTACAAGTCCTGCGACGATGTTTGTCCCTCCGAGATCTACTCCAATTCTCATGTTATATTCCTTTATTTTGTTGTCTATGGTTCAAGCGTAACTGTTACAGTATAGTTGCAGTTGTAATACATATTGTAGTCCGGATCCGCATCGGTCAACGGACTGTTAGTTATCATGCAGTTATATTCTGTCCCGCTTTCAGTGGTCAGCGTCATCTTTGTCGCCTTTTCAGGTCCATAGCAGAAATTGGCCGTCCAATAGAAATAGATGGTCGCATCGTTACCGTTCGCAAGATTCAGAGTATAGGTGTTTGCTGCTTCCTTGGTGCAATAAGCATGATCCGGAAGTACAGCGCCTGATATCTGCGGGAAATAATATGTCTTGACTGCTGCATCCGTGAATTTCAGCCTGGTCAATCTGCTGCCGGACCTGTTTACCAATGTCAGGTTCACCCTGCATAGCATTCTTCCCAAGGTTACATTGAGATTGTTGGCTCCGACTTCCGGACTTCCGGTCCCTATCGTTCCCTCCCAATATCCGAACATAGGTATTGCAGCGGGTTTCGTGTTGGTGTTGATGTAATGCAGCAGTTCGCTCATGTCAAGCAGAGTGCTCTTGAACTGCGGAAGGTTGTCCGGGAGTCCTGCCTTGAGCGCTGCCACATCAAAATATGTCTTGGTGGGAGTGTTTACCTTGTTCAGGTTTGCCAGAATGCATATCGTGCTCTTGCCGCTCATCACCTGCGCCTCCAATGTCACGAATCTGGCTCCGTCCTCTCCGCTTGTACGATAGAACTTGTCCACTCCGGTGTACAGGACGCCACGCTCACTGAACTGTATGACCCACACGTCGTGTATGAGGTTTTCTATGTCCGGAATAAGAGGAGTGTTGGCTTTCGAGTCCGGCTCTCCTGTAAGGTCTGACGCATTCAGGTTCAGCGTGACGGTAGTCAGTTCCGGTTCCTCTCCAGCTGATGGCTGATCCACCTTTTCCTGGCATGATGCAAATATGGCAAGCATCAATATATATGCAAATATTCTTTTCATTTGTTCGGCACTATTGTCAATGATGTGTTCTGCCAGTTCACCACGGTGAGGTTTCCGTTCACTCCGGCCTTCATGTCAAAATTATAGGAATGTGCATTTTCCAGGATGATTCCGTTCAATGTGGCTACATATTGGGTCGGGATACCGTTCACCGCCATGTTGATGAGGATGAATATATATGTCCTCCTCACATCCAGCGGAAGGATGTATGCATCTCCGATGATCTTGTCGCCCTGCACCTCAAATTTCTGAAGCTTGAACCAGTGCTCACCGTCATCTATAGGCTCCATCTGAAGGACCTTGATGTAATCTTCCTGCGTCCAGTCGAGAGGGAAGAGGGTGCCTTTGTCCTGCACTCCTGCGATCTCGATGCCTGTATGCATCATCTCGATGCTATGCACATTTTCTCCTTTTCCTATTTCAAAATGAAGACGGGCTGTCTGATTGATCATAGGCTTCAGATCGATGTAGGTGACTCTGTTAGTGCTTGTTCCCAAGGTCACGTCCTGACTTGCAGTCTGTGTGTAACGCGGATCGTTTGTACATGCCCAGATGCCGTTGCGCAGGTTGACATTCAGGTCGCTTTTCCTTACATCGAGCGCCGGATAGATGCTCTTGAACTTATATGTCGCTCCCGGTTCCAGATACAGCGGGCTTGCTTCCTGGTCCGGAACGGCCTTCATCCATTCCACACCTTTTTCATCCGTGTATTCTTCAATTCCGCACGGATACAGCCCGGTAAAGCTTCTTGAACTTCTCACCACATACGGTTTTATGACAGGAGTCTCGTAACTTCCTTCGCCAAGTTTCTTTGCATAGCTCAGCCATATGGTGGATCCGACAGGTATGTCCATCACAAGGTGGTCGTACGGAGCAAGCGTAGTGCTTTCCGCTTTTGTATCAGCCGTCCCATTGTAGAATGTCGGCATGTTGATGCGCACCTCTACCATGCCTTCTGGAATATCATGCCCGGTATCCGCCTCCTTGGAACAGGATGCGAACAGTAAAAAGCTCAGCAATATGTAGTGTAAATACTTCATGTCTAGTCAATTGCATTAATGTCGCGAACACATCTGATCTGGTCTCCGAGCGAACGGCGGCTGTGCTGCTGGATACTCAGCTCATAGTCGGTAGTGCTTAGGTACTGTACATAGCTGAATCCCTGTGCAGACGAACCGTCTGATCCTGCCATCGCATCAGGGTTTGAGTCGGCTGTCCTTATCACGGTTCCCGTTCCGAATGACCTCATGTCCGGATGGACTGTATCGGCGGTGCCGTCACCGTCAGGCACTATGAATCCGCATGCAGGATAGCAGATGGTCTCGATAGGGTTTGCCCACATCGTCTTTTCCTTGCTGGTGGATCCATGATTGCCGCTGAGATATTTGTCAAGATTCTGATCATCCTTTGTAGCGCCGTAGCGTGATATCGAGAAATATCTCTTGTTGTTGAGCCCATCCTGAGTGTGATGCGACATGATACGGAGTCTGTATGCATTGACCGTACCTTTGTTCTTGAGGATGTAGCATACATGGTGTCCGCCGGTCGTTCCGAATCTGATATCCTCGGTAGCTGTCGTCTTCGTCTGCGGATATGCTCCCGAAGTTGCCCAGTTGATCTGTACGCTAGGCATAAGTACCAGCAGGTCTTCCTTTGTCGGCAGACGCCATCCTTTCGGACATGGATCGGCATGGGAGTCGCCAGGTGTCCAGTATTCTGCCCCGCAGCTGTTGTTGAATGTCCATACCGTAGGTTTTTCCACGTTGGTCAGTGTGCCGGGGAGCTTGGTCCCGAATCCGAATTTATACAGCTCGGTAAGCTCTGCATCAGACATTCCGGAATATGCGCCGAGACGGTCAGGGCTTCTTACAAGTTCAGGGCCGGCATTGACCACGCTGTTTCCGATTGCATTCGGATCCGACGGTGCCACATATTTCACTCCATATACCTTTTCACCGAGGTGATTGTATGTGTAGATGCACTCGACGGCGTTCATTATGAGCTGTGTCTTCTCTGCTTCAGAAAGCCCGTTCCATACAACTCCATGTTTGTTTTCGTACCCCTCGCTTGCAATCAGATTGATCGTTCTTGTATAATATGTGGCATCAGCATCGTAATAATATTTGTTTTCTGCCCCGGTGCTCTTATTGCGATATTTCATGACATAGACATGTTTTCCGGCAAAATTAAACGCGAAATAACCGTCACCTGTATATTCCTTGAACTTCTCCACATCAAGGATGTAAGGGATGTTTCTTCCGAACTGGAAATAGTGCCCGATGGTGTTGTACCAGTCATGTTCATAGTCCGCGCTCAATGCTCCCAGATTGCGGTCCATCCACATCAGATTGCCGAATGTCACCGGCTGGCCCAGATAGTTGAAAGGAGCCTCGTCGATCCAGTCATATACCTTAGGCAGGATGCTGACCACCAGCACGCCATCATGTGATATGATGATCGAGAGAGTGTATCTGTAGTTCTGCTCGAACAGGAACGGGTCTTCGCTGTTCGGAGTCAGGATGTCGCACGACGCCGTGATTTCATTGCTGCCTTCCTCGTCAAGGGTATACACGATCTCGACACCTATGGTTTCATTGCTTTCGTTGTTAGGGAAGATCAGCATCTCAGCGGCATTTCCTGACGCATCCTTCACCATGGCGGCAGCAGTTCCGAGTGTCATCTCCGACTGCATGAAGACTCTGTCAACAGGATCTCCTCCAAGTGTCCAGGATCCTTCAATGATGTCAAGCTCGCCCTCGCTATGTGTGTTCTGCAGGGTTATCTTCTTTATCCTTGCATGTCGGAGTTCTTCAATGTCAGACTGCTTCGACACCTCCACCTGTATCTTGCTGAGTGCGTGGATGAAGTTCATCTGAAGCAGGCCGCTGGACTGTGTGCAGCCTTTCAGATTGTTGGAGTACATCAGGTCGTCCAATCTGTCATCATCCAGGCTCAGGCTGATGACAGGACCGCTTGTTGCCGGAGCGATGTCTGTAGGATAGTCGCTCTCGGAATCTCCGGTGCTGCATATTGTCGCACCGTAAAAATCGTATGTGTTGTCGTGGAAATGAATGTCCGGTCCGTAATGAATATAATGGTCCTCGGTTTCATGGCACTGTGCCTTGTTGAGGATTGCACCGTTCCAGTCATATTCACCGGCAGTAGTGACTCCATATAGAAGATATTTGGTCCCGGCTTCGAATTCCTCATATTCGAGTCCCGATTTGGTGATCATCCTGGCGTTGCTTGCACTGAATGTTATGCAGCCCTCCTTGAGAGGCTCCACCTCGGGATATGGTGTGATATCCGAGCAGGAACTCAGGATGATTCCGGCCAATAATGATAAATATGTGAATCTTGACTTCATTTACTTATATATCTCTCTTAAAACGGTAGAGGAATCTTTCCGCCCTCCTGCCATTCGGCCTTTTTGCCTTTGAATACGAACGAGTCGTAAAGTATTGTTATGGTTATGTCGTATTCCTCTCCTTTTTCCAGTAAGATGCCTGCGCCATAGGCATCAGTGAAGTTCACTACAGCTTCAGTCTTGATAAGTTCGTAAGAATCGAATGTCACGGACTCTGACATCTGGAGTTCAATGTGGAACCTTATCTGGGTCTGTCCGGGATGGAGATAGACCGATCCGATTTCGCGCGGTTTGATTTCATTTGGATCCATCTGATTGGTGTTCTGGTCTGTCGCATTCCATTCAGCATTTTCCAGTGCTGTGACTTCAGATGCAGCATAGCTGTCTCCCGTCCATGTGATCCGGCTTGTGAATATGTCTTTTCCGGGTACAGTGATATTGACAGCCCGGAAATATTTCTCTGCAGGAATCTCGCCCAATTTCGCGTAGAAGTTCACCTTGCTCTGAAGGTGTCTGAACACCATTGTCTGTGCATCATCTGCCTCAAACGGATTTTCTGCACTGCCGTGCACGAATCCTTCTGTTGCAGTGATATCCAAGGATCCCAGTAAGGATTCCGGTACGCTTAGGCTTGTGTAGGGCTTGATTCCGTCTCCCTCGTCAACAGTAAGGAGTGAAGGACAATAGCCGTTTGCGTGAACTGTTGTATTTTCAGGATAAGGATATCCCGTGTCGTAAGGTATTGTCTTGTAGTCATCCACGACTCCGTCTGGCCGCGATGCGAAGTAGGGAAGTATGTCTTCCGTGCCGAACTTTTCATGGTCAGGATCCAGCCAGAACATGAACACAGGTGTCTGCTCTGCGTCTGAGACCATTCCCGAGGCTTTGGTCATTGTGCGGAGCATTATACTGCGCTCTCCCTCCTCCTGGACCGCAGTCTTGTCTATGCAGGAAGTGAGCAGCGCCAGCGCTGACAATATGATTATGATTCTGTTCATTCTATTCCGGTGTGACTGTTATTTCACTGTTTCCTTTCTTCACCCAAGGCGTCGTTTCTGATTTTATCTTTATGAATGCTTCTCCCGGTGCATTGCTCCCCCAGTTGTCTATTCCCAAGATGGTGAGAATGCAGTAGTCGTTCCTGCGTATTCCCCATGATTCAGCGTCTCGCCCGTCCTCGATAAAGGTTCTGTAATAGACCCATCCTCCTTCATATTTTGTAAAGGCAGCTCTGGAATATCCCGCAGTAATGAGCCTTTCCATGCCGGCACGATTGGCATATTTGGTCACCCCGGAATCCTTATCCGTAAATACCCAGAATGTGTATGCGTCTTCTCCATATGATGTGTTTCCATTTGCGTAGTTGATCTGCGCAATTGCATTCTCCGGCGTGATAGGGAAGTAACTTCCGTATGTGGAAATGTCTGTCCCATTCTTTCCCTGAATGTGTTTCGGAAGGAATCGCATCCTGAGATATACATGGGTAGTCGTCAATAATGCTGCTGCTTCTTTATCGGTTGAATTGAGGTTCATATCATCGTAGACAGTGTTCTCAAGACAGTACAGGCCTTGGGTGTAATGATCTTCCGGCTGATTTGTGTTCAGTTTGTTCTCGTCTCTTGTGAAGATGGGAGAACTGTAGCGTCCGCTGTCATCACTCAGCCTCTGCATTATGTCAGATGCACTCAGAGTCTCGAAGTTGCCAGGGAAATCAGCCATGTTCCTGTGTCTTATCTTTCCTGTAGTCAGATCTGTTTCAACCCATTCGGAAAGTGCCCAGTTAGGGTCTGCAGGGAATGACCCTATGCGTGGCTGCTCATTGACGAATGTGGCTTTGTTTGCATTATAAAGGATGAATGAACCGCTGTTTATGTCAAACCATCCTCCGTCGAAATATTTAAGCTGTCCGTCGGAAGGGGTAGAGTCATATACGATGTAGTTTGTGTGGTTGTAGCTGTTGTAGTAGTCGTTTCCCCATTCAGTCACCTGATTGTTTGCCTGGACAGGGTAAGTGCCGGAGGCCTTGCCAAGCACCAGCACTTTTGCCACACTTCTCTTCAGCTGAGCAGAAAGATAGAATTTCTGCTTGCCGGTAATATTGATGTCTGCTTCTCCAGTCTCATCTGTTGCCGGGCGGGAGAACATCAGTATGTCTGTTCCGGAGCCGTCTTTTGCCATGCCATTCTTCATTACCATGGCCAGTGCGGCTTCGTGTGAGTCTGCTTTCATGTGTTCGCCTTTCCTGAATGCCGCAACATGGGCTTCAGTCATGTTGGCTCCTGCATAAAAGCGCTTTGTTCCTGCGCTGAGCTTGAATGTATGTCCGCACCTGACCCCTGTAGATGTATAGTCTCCCGGAGTCAGTTCTACCTGTACAGCCGCTTCCACAACGTCTGATTCAACGTCCTTGACGAAAAGGTACAGGTTGTTTATCACCTTTTCGTCGTCTGTCCTGTCAAGCCATCCGTCAGTGAGTGTCTCGTCTGGGTCTGTGATGGCCTTTGTATCAGGCAGGGCATCCGGATCGAGGATGTTGAACTCTACTGTGACTTCGGATGTCGGGCGGAAATCCGGCTTCTCCTGTGAGGCGGTGCCGGTCTCTTCAATCTCCTTTGTGCACGACAAAGCGGCAGCGGCCATGGCTACTAGCCATAGCCACAGAAGTGCCGATATGAATCTGTTGCCGTGCATCAGTTATAAAGTCTATAGGTCTACATTCTGAATGCGCATGTTCCAGCTGAGTACCTGGATGTCTACGCTGATCCAGTCGCCGTCCTGAAGGACGAAAGTAAGGTTGTAAAGGTCTGCGCGGTCAAGATATTCCTGAGGGTCAAGGAAGTGGATCAGGCCGTCTGCTGTCTCAAAGGCCGATGGGGCATAGGTTGCAAGTACCTTTGCCACAGGGAAGTCAAGGACATCCTCTCCGGTAGTCTTGTCGATGGCGTGAAGCCTGAGGACATCATCGTCCTTCATGATGCGCGGACAGCTGAATTCGGCAGTGATGCCTTCGCGGGTAGCTTTGGTGCTGATCGCCGGTCTCTCTGCCTTGTGGTAAGGATGGAACTTCACTTTGTCGTCCTCAAGAAGAGATGCGTCGTCGGCGCATATCCTTCCGTTGTCTCCGTGCATATAGAGGTCAAAACTGTCGAGCCCGAGCTCTTCTCCCTCTCCGTTGATAAGGTTTATCTTGATCTGATTTGTAAGCTTCATCAGACTGAGTGTCTCCTCCTGGATGCTTTTTGAGTTGACTTCAATGTCCTTGAGGTCGCCCCAGAACAGTGAGTTCAGGGGACATCCGTCCAGACATTTGACCTCGTTGTCAGCATCGCGGAGCATCAGAGCCTCAAGCAGTTCCACGCTTGGCTCACAGTCGTCAGTCAGCTTATGATGTGTGAATGAGTCGTCATATCGGCCACCCCAGCATATCAGTCGGTACTTTCCGTCCGGAAGTTCCAGCTTCATGCGGTATCCTTCCTGTGCCAAAGCAGGACCTTCTTCTGTCTGGCAGGTGACAAACTTGCCGTCCTCATCAAAGACATACACCGAAACTCTGCTTACCTGTGAGGCGAAAGCATCTCCGAATGACATGTTATAGTCATACTTGAAACGAAGATGCAAGCCGAAATCGCAGTCCTCCTGGTCCGTGTAGACCAGCGAGCATGACGATAACAGGAAGGCCGTCAGGCCTGCGACCATAAAGATCGCAGACCTTACCGCCTTTGCATATTTCGATATCGAAATTGACATTTTCTTCCGTTATTGAAGATTAGAGATCAACACCCTGATTTCTTACATTCCATGCAAGAATGTCGATTGTACAAGCACAGTATCTTGTAATCTCATCGTCTGGTGTATCAGGTGTTTCTGGCATTACAGGGACTCCTGGCTCAGAAACGCTGTTTACAGTAAGCTTGTACCAGTTGTTACGTACTACGCCATAACGTCCGAGGTCACATGCCTTGTATCCTGTTTCATAAGATGTCCAGAAAGCAGATTCACCAGTATGTCCGTGCTCAGTTGCGATGAAGTGACGGATGAGGACAGGGTAGTAGCAGACGCCGTTTGTATATTTATATACGTTGCCAACGCTAGCCTCAGCTGCTTCATATGTCTTTCCTGTATAAATAAGTGCGCTCTTTGCGTCAAATTCGAGGTCGCCAGCTGCTACTGCAACGCCAGCCTTATCAGAAAGGAGTGCAAGGAGATCAGTCTCGTTGTACGCAGTCTTTGCAGATCCTACCATGTACCATGTCTCACCGGTTGTGAATCCATCTGGAGTGAACTCAGCCTTGAGTACTACGCGTGTGGTCTGGTTCTGGTTCATGTTGCCTGTAGTGAATGTGTTCTCAAGGCAGTATGCAACGTTGGATTCTGTAAGAGTGACATCGCCAGCTGTGAGGTAGTTGAAGTTAGCTGCGTTGTAGCTTTCGCTGTAGTTAGGGTCAACTGAGAAGTAAGTTCTCTTTGAAAGAGAGCTGAAGATACCTGCGTTTACAAAAGCGTCAGCAGAAGCCCACCATGTTGCAGCGCCGCTGTAGTCCTCATATTTGTGTACAGGGAAGAAAGACTTGTTAGTTACGTCAAGAGCCCAGTTGCTGAAAACGGCAGTACCCTCATACTGAGTTGCAGTATAGCTGTCCTCAAATGCAACCTGTACCTTTGCCGCAGCACGCTCAACCTTCACGTTACAATCTGTAGCATGTGCTCTTGCCTCAGCTTCGGTAGAGTAAACAGTGATAGGAACGAGTACTGAGAAAGTCTTGCCTGTTTCATCAAATACAGGAGCGTTGCTCATGAAGAAGTCATCGCCTGCTGCACCGATGATGTCCTCAGCTGTCTTGGTCAGTGCGACGTTGAATTCGCTGAAAGTCTTTCCGGTATAATCTGCAGTAAGTCCCTGAGCATTTACGAGTACGAGTACGTGTGAAATGTCTGCATGGTCAACCTTGATGGCACCAGTGTTTCCTGACAATGTTATATTGTCTTCTGTACCGTTGTTTGCCCATGGTGATGGGTTGGCAGAAACAGCCTGCTTGAATGTGTAGTCGCCAGCTTCAGCTGTGTAGAATACAAGAGTCACATCGTTTACCTGATACTCTTTTGCCTCACCGTCAGCAAAATTGTCATTGTGACCAGGATCTGAGTCAGCACGTGTAGCTGCATTGTTAGGGAGTGCGATGTTTACCGCTACGTAATGCTTTGCATTTGCATCGTTTCCGTCAGGTGTTACCTGAGGCTCTTTCTGGCAACCTGTCATCGCTACGAGCAGGGCAGCCATCATAATTGAAATCTTTTTCATAATGAAAATGTGTTAATGATTGAAATTAGTTTGAATTTGTTGTTATTGTTATTTGTTGAATTTTTTCATTTCGTTGCTGGCATTCAGTGCGGCCTCCTCCAGTGACCTGTCTCCGGCTTCCTTTGCCGCCTCAGCTGCGCTTTCAAAGAGTGCCTTTGCCGCCGTGTATTCCTGTCTCAGACCAGCAAGTACTCCACGGGCGTATTCTGCATAAGGAGTCTCTCCCGCCTTTGCCAGATATCTTTCCGCCTTGTCGAGTTCTTCGACCATCATCGCCGCATTTGCAGCATTGAGGTTTGCAGTCCCGTTGTCCGGATATACCATCGCAGCCACCTCGAATACCTTCCTGAAGTCTTCTGAGCCAGGTTCGTATGCAGTAGACAGCGTGAAGAATTCCCTGAGACTCAGCTTGACAGGTGCTTCCTCAAAGACCCTCTTAAGTTCCTTGATATCCGTGAAAGTCCGGATCTTGTAGATGATCTTGTAATCCGAATGACGCAGTGCGGGGTAGCATGCCGTCTTGAGAAATGCATATTCTTCGGGATATTCTGACTTGAGTCTCCATTCCTTAGGATCCGGTTCAAGCTGGCAGTCGATGATCTCGAGGATTTCCTGCTTATGATTGATGTTTGATGACTCCACAAACCGTCTCAGTCCTTCCCAGTCCTCAGGCTCGTATGATGTCATGATGAAATTCTCATCAAAATGGTAAAGTTGTGTGACATAGTCCTTGAGTGCCTGGGTTCTTCCCTTGGCAAGACGGGTGTTGTTCTCATACGGACTTTCTGGCGATGCGAATCCCTTTATATATATGGTATCCATCTTGATGTCGACGTCAGCCTTGAGAGAGTCTATCGTTCCGATGATCTTTCCGAGCTCCCTGCGGTTTTCGCGATAGTTAGGGCGGATGTCTGTAGTAGATACCACGAAGTCGATGAATGCCGAACCCTTGAGGTGGCGGATCTTTTCAAGCTCGGCCTCAGGAACTATCCATTTGAACTCCGGATGGTAGTCATGGTACTGCGTAAGATCCATGATGCTTTCCTCAATGATGTCATTGCAACATCCATAAACCTGCTTGCGTAGCTTGAGTGATGATCCGTCCATCCATTTCTCGTATGGAACGGATTCGCTCCAGCGGAATGAGTCAGGATTCTCACCGGCCCTGAAGTTCTCGTTCTGATGCACTTCGGGATATCTCTTCTCGTTGCGCTCGTAATAGAAGTAGCGCCTTCTTCCCATAAGACCTACGGAGGAAAGATTGAGTGTGTCGGTCTCGCCGGCAACAAACGGAGTGAGTACCACCATCCTGTTGCTCTTCACATCTAGTGTGCTAAGGTTGAGGTTCAGTCCTATGTTGAACTCCTTGCCCTTGCGTGTCATGCTGTGGGCTGGAGCACTTTCCTGTGCGTTGAGGGCTGCAATCGATCCCCCCATAAAAGATAAAAGTATGATGATCAGTTTCTTCATGATAGGGTCGTTTAGAACAGATAAACAAGAGATATTGCCGCTTTGGTGATGCCGAAGTAGTGGTGGGTCATGTTTTCGGCGATGGTTGATCCGCATACGTCACATTCGAACTGGTCGTAGCGGGTGTATGCATAGCCGGCTCCTATCTCGAATTCCAGGTTCCAATGTTTTCCCAGGATGAGGTCGTAACCGTAAGCAACGCCTGCTCCAGCAAACCATCCCTGGTATCTGGAGTCTCTGAGGATAGAAAAATCGTTGTTGAGGAATTTCATGCCGGTATCTATTCCTCCGACATTGAAGATGCCTCCATGGGCGTGAAGTCCAAGGAAGTGACCGGAGAAACAGTCGCAGAACCACCAGCGGGCCTCCGGCTGGACAAAGCCATGGCGCCATAATGCGCCGTCTCCGTATGTCCACGGATTGAGGTGACCGCTGACATCAAGAGTCCATCTGTCAGCGAGTCTGCCCTCTACACCAACATTGAGCGACCCGGTAATGTCGCTCAATACATTGGTCTTTATTGCAAAGTCCTGCGCGTCTGCACGTGAACTCACGGCAAACGCGAACAGAACTCCAAAAATTATCTTCAGGAGATTATTTCTCTTCATCTTGGTTGTAGTTTTAGGGTGCACACCACAGCACACCACAGCACTGCAAAGGTAATGATTCTTAACTAATCTACAAGCCTGAATGAGAAAAATTTACAAAAAACTTTAATTTACAATGATTTCGTCAATGAAGAGGAAACCCGGACGACCAGCGCCTGGGTGCCAGTCTGGAAGTGACAGTGAGGTTTCAGCCACTACTTTGAGGTATTTTGCCGATGTTTCGTCAAATCTGAGTGTATAGTCCTGACAGCCGTTGCCGTCGTCCATCTGACCTTCAACCTCGATGTCCATGTGAGCTACCTCTGTGAAGTTCTCGCCGTCTTCAGATGTGTACACAGTCACGCTCTCAGGGTTGATGATCCAGTCATATTTGAAGACGAATGTGCTGAGGGTCACCTCTGAATACTTTGTCCCTCCCATCTCTACAATAGCTTCGAACGGCTGGTTGTACCATCCTGCAAAGTCACCGCTGTTGTATGGACCTACGCCTACAAGACCGTCTGTGAGAAGATCCGGGCAGTTGAATGTGTAGTTAGGATGAGTTTCGGTCAGGGTAGTTACGGTTTTTCCCATTGCTTTATGGGCTGTGAAATGCTTCTCGAATACTCTCTTGCCCATGTCAGGTCTGTCGCTCTTTGCCTTGAGGACGCAGCTCTCCGTGATTTCGATAGGCTTTTCGTAGAGAGGCGATTCAGAGGTAGGCTCACTGCCGTCAAGAGTGTATCTGATAGGGGTGTCGCCCTGTGCCTTAAGTTCGACTTCCACGCATCCCTTTTCCTTGTTTACACGTGAGGTTCCTGTGGCATCGAAGATGTGGGTACCGTATTTGTATCCCATCATGTCGTAGATTGCGCAGAAGTCATCGGCGCTGTCAAGGAATCTCTGGTAGTCCTTCCTCTCAGGCTGGCACCACTGCACTTCGGCCAGAGCAGCGAGGCGAGGGAGAAGCATGTAGTGGAGGTGGTCAGGAGTAGCGATGTACTCTGTCCAAAGGTTTGCCTGTACTCCGAGGATGTGTGATTTTTCCTCCTCAGTCATGTCGGCTGTAGTAGGCTCATATGAATAGCACTTCTCCACAGGGAGGTATCCGCCGATTGCCAGTGGCTCGTTCTCCTTGTCAAGAGACTGATAATAATCGAGATAGTAGAATGTGTTCGGAGTCATGATGGCGTCGTGACCCAGGCGCACTGCCTGAAGACCGCCTGCAACGCCTCTCCATGACATCACCGTTGCGTTAGGAGCGATCTCTCCTTCGAGGATCTCGTCCCATCCGATCAGCTTCTTGCCCTTCTCGGCAAGGAACTTCTCCATGCGTGCTGTCACATAGCTCTGAAGGTAGTGCTCGGCCTTATGGTTCTCATCATCCTTGAGTCCGAGTTCGGCGATCTTTGCCTGACAATGAGGACATTCCTCCCAGCGTACCTTCGGGCATTCGTCTCCACCGATGTGTACATATTCGGCAGGGAAAAGCTCGCATACTTCAGTGAGGACATCCTCAAGGAACTGCATGGTCTCTTCCTTTCCGACGCAGAGAACGTCGTCGGCTATACCCCAGTCACCCCATACTTCGTAAGGACCGCCTGTACATCCGAGCTCAGGATAAGCAGCAAGCGCAGCAAGCATATGGCCCGGAAGGTCAATCTCAGGAATTACAGTGATTCCCTTTGCGGCTGCATATTCCAGGATTTCCTTTACCTGGTCCTGAGTGAAATAGCAGCCTTCTCCGTAGCGTGTATGGTCATATTCGTTGCTCTCGAAGATGTGGCCGATGATGGTCTTGTTTCTGATGGATCCCACTTCTGTAAGGCGTGGGTATTTCTTGATCTCAAGTCTCCAGCCCTGGTCGTCGGTGAGGTGCCAGTGGAGGGTATTGAGCTTGTGGACTTCCATGATGTCAAGATATTTCTTGACCTCGTCCATGTCGAAGAAGTGACGTGAAACGTCCATGTGGAGTCCGCGGTAGGCGAAACGAGGCTTGTCCTTGATAGACACGCATGGAAGTGTCCAATCCTTATCCGAAGCAGGCTCGGTGCCGAATATCTCGACCGGCAGCATCTGCTTGAGTGTCTGGATTGCATAGTTGAATCCGTTGAGGCCGGATGCCTTCACAGACACCTTGTTGTTATCTATGTCGATTGTGTATTCTTCGTGTGCCAGATTGTTGTCAAGCTGGAAGACAAAGCCATTGTCTGATGTTCCTGAAGTCAGTTTACCTGCTCCCTCGCTGATGAGGAAAAGCTGGTCTGCAAACTTTTCTACTACAGCTTTTGACCTTTCGTCAAGGTCTTCGCCGAAATATACAGAAGCGCCGGCTGCATTGAATGAACCGTCAGTTACCGTCACTTCATTAGGATGAGGCACAACGTCTAGTGTGCAGTTTGATGTGTTTTGTTCTTTAGGGCTGCAAGCGCAGAACGCTGCTAAGACTGCCAGAAGGATTGTAGTGTTTCTCATGTGGTTATAGTGGTATGTGTTTATGACCTCCAAAGGTATGAAAACTATGCAATATAACCAACTTTTGACAGATAGTGCGACCTTAAGGAACTGAAAAATCACGCAAGTAGCAGAATGATGATCTGGGCAGAGATCACCCTGAGGAAAATATTTGCGGGATAGACCGTCGCATAGGCTACCGCCGGATCGTCTCCGTCAGATCCGGTGCCGGCATAGTCGAGGGCGAAAGGATTGGCCATGCCTCCGCATAGCATTCCCGCATTGTCGGCATAGCCTGTCTTGAATACCTTTGCTGCAATAAAGCCCATGATGAGTACGGGAACTACAGCAAGAGATATGCTGATGATGACCCATTTGAGCCCTTCCATAGTGAATACCGTGTCAAAGAATCCCGCTCCGGCGCTGAGACCAAGTCCGGCCAGATAAATGGTGAGGCCCAGCTGACGCAGCATCAGGTTTGCACTTCTTGTAGTGTAGGTCGGAATGTGGAATCGTGGCCCGAATGCTCCCATAAGGATACCTATTATCATAGGTCCTCCTGCTATTCCAAGCTTGATAGGCATGCTCATCCCGGGAATTGCGATAGGAATGCTTCCAAGTATAAGTCCGAGTATGATCCCTATGAATATGGAGAGCAGATTTGGGTTCTTGAGTCTTTTAGCCTCATTCCCGAGGATGGCGCTGACTCTCTCAACAGCTCGAGACTCTCCTACTATCGTGAGTTTGTCACCAAGCTGGAGACGGAGGTTGCGGTTCGGGAGCAGGTCGATGCCTGCGCGGTTGACGCGTGTTATGTTGATTCCGTATGAGTTTCTCAGCCTGAGGTCCCCTAATTTCACTCCGTTGTGTCGTGATTTGGTGACAAGGACCTTCTTTGATACAAGCTGGCTGTCAATGGCATTCCAGTCGATGTCCTTCTTGTTCCAGTCGATGTTTTCCTTCTGTCCGAAAAGCATCTTGATGCGGTCTACGTCTTTTTTAGCTGAAATCACAAGCACATGCTCGTTTTCTTCCAGTACTGTTTCGGAAGTCGGTATAATGAGTTTTTCGTTTTTCCATACCCTGGATATGACGAACTGACAGTCGGCACTCTGGCGGATATCCATTATTGTCTTGCCGAATATGGCAGGGTTGCTGATCTGATACTCTGCAACATATGTGTTGTCAGACGGGCCGTTGTCCTTTTTATGGAACTCTTTCGGTGCGAACACCTTTTTAAGTACCATGACACATACGATCATTCCTATGAGTCCGAACGGATATGCGACTGCGCATGCCATGGCCATGTCATTGGCTGTCTGCTGATTCTCCGGATCCATCTGGATGAGCGCCTGCTGTCCGGCTCCCAACATAGGTGTGTTGGTTACAGATCCTGCGAGCAGTCCGACGGTGTCCGGCAGGGAAGTGCCGGTGGTAAGGAATATACCGACAGCCATCAGTGTTCCGATGAGCAGCAGTCCGATTGAAAGAAGGTTAAGCTTGATGCCACCTTTCTTGAATGACGAGAAGAAACCGGGTCCGACCTGCACTCCGAGGGAATATATATATAATATGAGGCCGAAGTTCTGGGCCAGAGCCAGCATCTCGGGATTTATCTTTATTCCGAAATGTCCGGCAATGATACCTGCAAAGAAGACCGAGGTGACTCCCAATGATATGCCTTTTATCTTTATATGCCCCAATGCCAGTCCGGCAGCGCAGATGATTGACAATATCATCACTGCCTGCATGAATGTCTGTTCGGTGAAAAGCTCGTTAAACCAGTCCATCTTGAGTCCTTAATATAATAGTAATCCTGCTATGGCTCCCAGTCCCAATGCTGTGAACGGACCGAATTTCTTCAGGAATATTCCGATAAATGCCAGTATGCACAGCATGAAGCTCTTCCAGTCGATGAAGTTTTCCGGAGTTGCAAGTCCGAGTGCCGCGGTTCCGACAAGTCCGAGCACGGCGGGCTTGAGCCCGTTCATCAAGCCTTTGAAAAGATAATGTTCCTTGAACCTGTCATATGCCTTGCATATGGCCAGCACTATTATGAATGATGGCAGGACCACTGCAAAGGTTGCCGTAAATGAGCCTAATATGCACAGGAGTTCTGTTGCTCCCGTGTTTGCCAGTACCTCGTAGCCGATATATGTTGCCGAGTTTATTCCGATCGGTCCCGGAGTCATCTGCGAGATAGCCACAATGTCAGTGAACATCGTATCGTCGATCCATGCATGTTCGGTGACTACCTTGCTCTGGATAAGTGACAGCATCGCATATCCGCCTCCTATCGTGAACATTCCTATCAGAAAGAAGGTCATGAACAGTTCTATATATATCATTTCATTCCCTCCATTCTCTTCTTTTCAACATAGTGCGCCATAGCTAATGAAATTACTATGACACATATTATAATATATATAGGTGATACCTTCATGAAGCAGACCAATATCATCGAGGCTACTACTATTGCCCATGACCACCATCTCATCTTCGTAGCCTTGATCATGTCTATCATAGGTACGCCGATAAGGGCAACCACTACCGGCCTGATACCCTTGAATGCTCGTATTACGTATTCATTGTCCTTGAATCCGGTGAAGAACATCGCTATCATGAGTATGATCAGGAAAGGCGGAAGACAACTTCCTATCGTGGCGACTATGCTTCCTTTAGTTCCTCTGAGCTTGTGGCCGGTCAGGATGGCTATATTTGCAGCGAAAAGCCCCGGCGCGGTCTGGGCAAGGGTGATGATGTCTACAAAATCTTCATCCTTGAGCCATTTTCTGTTGACCAACTCACTTTTTATTGCAGCTATCATGGGGATGCCTCCTCCTATTGTGAAGGCTCCGATTTTGCTAAAAACCAGAAATATTTGCCATAACGAAATCATATCGGCGGCAAAAGTATGAATTTTTTCGAAAAAAGTTGCAGAAAAATTTGGAGGTTAAGAAAAAGTCCGTATCTTTGCAGCCCGTTTGAGATAAAACGGCATAAAAAAGTTCATTGAAAAGACTGAATTACTGTACAAGAAGCAAGTACCGAGAAAATACAATTTATCGAGAAGCGTTAATTCTTTTGAAGGAATTATAAGTGTCAGTGACAAGCTAAGAAATTTATAATAAATATTATACAATGAAGAGTTTGATCCTGGCTCAGGATGAACGCTAGCGGCAGGCTTAACACATGCAAGTCGAGGGGCAGCATGACGGAACCTTCGGGTTTTGTTGATGGCGACCGGCGCAAGGGTGCGTAACGCGTGAGCAACTTGCCCGTTTCTGGGGAATAACCGGTGGAAACGCCGACTAATACCCCATGGTATTGAGTTGAGGCATCTTAACTCAATTAAAGAACTTCGGAAACGGATAGGCTCGCGTGACATTAGCTGGATGGCGGGGTAACGGCCCACCATGGCGACGATGTCTAGGGGTTCTGAGAGGAAGGTCCCCCACACTGGAACTGAGACACGGTCCAGACTCCT
>SUYQ01000026.1 GCA_015060325.1 Bacteroidales bacterium
GCCTCCCGTAGGAGTCTGGACCGTGTCTCAGTTCCAGTGTGGGGGACCTTCCTCTCAGAACCCCTAGACATCGTCGCCATGGTGGGCCGTTACCCCGCCATCAAGCTAATGTCACGCGAGCCTATCCGTTTCCGAAGTTCTTTAATTGAGTTGAGATGCCTCAACTCAATGCCATGGGGTATTAGTCGTCGTTTCCAACGGTTATTCCCCAGAAACGGGCAAGTTGCTCACGCGTTACGCACCCTTGCGCCGGTCGCCATCAACAAAACCCGAAGGTTCCGTCATGCTGCCCCTCGACTTGCATGTGTTAAGCCTGCCGCTAGCGTTCATCCTGAGCCAGGATCAAACTCTTCATTGTATAATATTTTATATTTCCAGTCTGACCTGACACTTATAATTCCTTCAAAAGAATTAACGCTTCTCGATAAATTGTTTTTTCTCGGTACTTGCTTCTTGTACAGTAATTCAGTCTTTTCAATGAACTTTTTGTGCCAAACTTGAGGTTTTGTGTACCCCGTTTTTCGTTTGGGATTGCAAAGGTAGACATTTTTTCTTTACCTCCAAACTTTTCTGCAAAATTTTTTCATCTTTTTTTCACAAGAAAAATACCCGCAGATATCTAAGTCGTTGACATCCACGGGTATAAATATATTATAAATTTTTACTAAAAATTATACTTCACCATAAGGTTTACTCTATGATTCCCTACCCAATGGAGATTTTCATCGGCCAATGCTCTGGCATTGAGATTTCCGCCAACATAATCTCCGTACTGAACACCAGTCCACTGATACTCCAGTCCGACATTCATCTTACCTATATTATATATGAGCTGCGGATTGATCCTATACATCTGATTGAGATTTGAGAATCCGTTGCCGCAGAAATACACGTCCCCTTTGGCGATCGGACCGTCCAGCACTCCCTCTGCAAGGCCAAGGTTCTTAATATAACCGAGGAAGAGCACGCCCTGCCATTTCTTTCCATAGCTGAGCGAGAGCCATGATGATGAATTACGCAATGAAGCATATTCCCAGCTTCCATCTGTCAAGTTCTCCCCAACCTTAGCGTATCCACTCATAAGGTTCATATGTTCTCCGCCCTGGCCAAAGGTAGTCTTTGCCTTTACTGCAAACTTCTTATATGCATATTGTGCATAAACATATCCCAGGACTGAAGTCTTGCGATCAGAAACCTTTACAGTCTTTCCCTCTGCTGTAGTACCCAGAACCCTAGGCTTGATGCTGACCATATCAACACCGGCTCTGATCTGGAAACCGTTCACCTTATATGCAACAGCAGCATACATTTCAGGAGTCATTCCATATTTCATATAAATCGCAGACGCACCCACAGGGCCAGTTGACTGGTACTGCATCTGCCAGATGGCAGCGGCAGATACCACCCAGCTCTTTCCTAGATTTGCATCCATCTGAACGAGGGGCGTCCTGGAGAAAGGTCCGAACGGAGCTCCGACCTCGAGGCTGAAGAGATGCGGATGGTCAGCCGCCATAGGATGCCATGCCTGTCCGATCTTAAGACCTACAGAAGCCTTCTGATCCTTACCCATAGGGAGATCTTTCCATGTTACAGTAGCGTACGCCTGACGAAGACGCATCTGGGCAGTACCGGAAATCTTCGAGTTTCCAGGAAACCAGTTGCTCACATTGGCATTCGAAGAGTTTGACAATCCGGCATAAAAATCAGCCTCGAGTTTTGCACCGAAATGGACATTCCCGATCTGGTATCCGCTCACATCTACACCTGCTCGCGAGGTGAGAGCAACAAAACGGAAAGACGGAGTATCGTTGACGTCGATTCCGTCCTTCATATTGACGTCTTTCGGAAGATAATAGAACAGGTCAGATGTTCCTGAAACGCTTTCGCGCGAATCGAACACAAAATAATTTCTTATGAAACCGTAGAATTTGAAATGGTTCTGGAAATGTTCCTTCACAGGAGCATCAGAAGTCTTTTCAGTCTTTGCAGACGCAAAGGCAGGAAGGGTCAGAAGAAGGGTAAGTATGGTCAGTACGTTTTTTTTCATAATGGTATGATTAGATCCCCGGTCGAGCCGGGGATGACGTGATAAATTCTGGGATGACGTGATAAATCAAATTTATGATCAGAATCCGATAAGAATCAGCATTGCATATCCGAGAGTCAGTCCTACGACTCCGAGAATGATTCCGACGGTAGCCATCTGCTTGGTTGTTATCATCCCTGTTGATGCAGCCAAAGCATTAGGCGGCGTACTTACCGGCAGACACATAGCAACCGATGCCGCTACAGCAATACCTATGATCATCGCAGGAAGTCCACCAAGAGATTCAAATCCACTTTCACCGGACATGGCAGTACCGACTACAACCAGGATTGGAACTACAAGATTGGCTGCAGCCGAGTTGGAAATGAAGTTTGACAGGAAGTAGCAGATGAGACCACCAACGATCATGACGACAAGCGGACTCCAAGTATCGAATGGAATATTGTTTATCAAGGTATCAGCCAGCCCTGTCTGTTTAAGTGCTGTTCCAAGAGCAAATCCTCCTGCGACCATCCAAAGGACAGCCCAGTTGATATGTTCAAGATCACGCGCCTTCAGAATACCTGTTGCTGAGAAAACGGCAAATGGGATCATTGCCACAATATTCGAGTTTATCTTGAAGACACTCTCACCCACCCATAGAATGATCGTCAGTGCAAAGGTGATCCAGACGACATATTTCTGGAAAGGAGTAGTCTTTGTAGGCTTGGCCTCTATCTTAAGTTCAATGGTCTTTGCCTTGAACGGGAACATTTTGAGCAGGATGACCCAAGCTATAAGCAGAAGCACCAATACAAAAGGAACCATCCTTATCATCCAGTCCACGAAAGTGATGTTGTAACCGGCATCCTGCAGCGCTCCAAGAGCAATGGCATTCGGAGGTGTTCCGATAGGAGTACCAATACCACCTATATTTGCGGCAATCGGAATAGCCAGAGCCAGGGAAATCCTTCCTCCGCCATCAGCCGGCAACGTGAGAAGAATAGGGGTAAGGAAGGTCAGCATCATAGCGGCAGTTGCCGTATTACTCATAAACATTGAGAAGACACCGATCACAAGAAGAACTCCCAACAATACCGTCTTCGGATTTTTACCGAAAGGCTTCAGGAGAACGCGAGCCAACTGAACATCAAGGCCTACTTTAGTTGCTGCGAAAGCCAGCACAAAGCCGCCAAGGAAAAGCATGATCACCGGATCGGCAAAAGAAGCCATGACATCCTTGTAGTTGGTGAGCATACCGACATTCTCCTTTTCCATCAGGAAACCAAGACCCTTGTTTGAGGTTGTCAGCAGGATCGACACAATAGCAACTACCGAAGTAGTCCATGTAGGTATGACTTCAAGAATCCACATCAGAGCAGTGAACACAAAAATGGCAATCACCCTCTGCTGGGTAAGCGTCAGTATCGGTTCATTGGTAAGCTCATAAACTCCAAAGAATGATGTCGGCACAAAAGCCAGGAACAATGATATGGCGCAAACGATTAAAAATGAGACACATCTTCTGATGTTCATCGGATGTCCGCAAAACATGAAGTAAGCCATGATTGTATGTTTAGTTATTAGCGAGTGTAAAGTTGGACAAAATAATAATAAAAAGCAAGAGAGCAGCCCGAAAGCTGCTCCCCTGCCAAGTATATCAGATTTCAGATTTAGATCAATCCGGTAGATCCCAGAACGATAAGCATCGTATAGCCAAGCACGAGACCGACAACACCCATGATCAGACCAGTCTTGACCATATCCTTCTGCTCGATCATGCCTGTTGAAGCTGCAATGGCATTTGGCGGTGTCGAGATAGGGAGCACCATACCGAGTGACGAACCGATTGCCACACCGATGAGGAGAGTTGAAACGCCACCAAGACCTGCAAGGTTAGCTGCAACTGCACCGCTCGCACCGACAGAAGCAAGAATCGGAACCAGAAGGTTGGCTGTTGCAGTGTGGGAAATGAAGTTCGCCATTGCATAGCAGATCAATCCTGATCCCACAACCATTACTATCGCAGGCCAGTTACCGAATGGGATAGCAGCGATGAGAGTATCTGCAAGTCCTGTTTCCTTAAGAGCGACACCGAGTGCAAAACCACCGGCTACCATCCAGAGGACTGACCAGCTGATCTCCTCGAGATCACGTTTTGTAAGAACACCGATGATTGCACATACACCTACAGGGAGCATTGCAACGACATTCGCATTCACACCCGTAGCCTTGTCGAGAACCCAAAGAAGGATAGTGCAGATGAATGTAATGTATACGACGATCGATCTCCAGTCCTTCTTAAGTTCACCCTCGATGTTGAGAGTGATCTCCTTGGCCTTGAATGGGAAGAGTTTCAGCAACATGACCCATGCGATGAAGAGAAGAAGAAGGGTAAGAGGAATCATGAATGCCATCCACTGACCGAAACCGATTGAGATTCCTATATCATTCATATACTTCAAGGCGATCGCATTTGGAGGAGTACCGATAGGAGTACCCATACCTCCGATATTCGCTGCTATAGGAATTGCAAGTGCAAGAGCGATCTTACCCTTTCCGTCTGCAGGCAGAGCCTTGAGTACAGGACCGAGGAAAGTGAGCATCATGGCTGCAGTAGCAGTATTACTCAAGAACATCGAGAAGATACCTGTCACCATAAGGAAACCAAGAAGTACATACTTAGGGTTCTTGCCGAAAGGCTTGAGCATCACGCGCGCAAGATACAGGTCAAGTCCTGTCTTAGACGCAGCAATAGCAAGAATGAATCCTCCGATGAAGAGCATGATGATTGGGTCTGCAAAACAAGCAAGCAAAGACTTGAAGCTTGTCTGCGGTCCCATAGCCTTGATCTCAGCCACTCTTGAAGGGGTAAGTGCACTCACCGGTGTCGCATCACCCTTATCAGGAATCGGAGTAGTCAGGGTTTCTATTGCCTTTGAAGTAAGAAGCTTAGCTGTTGCCGGAGTGTAAGCCTTTTTAATATCAGCGCCGACAACTACGGTATCTTTGACCTCTATCTTATTCTTTTCATATTTATAAATGACGGTATCCTCAGCAAGGACCTCGTCTGACAGATTATAGCTTGTCTGTCCCTGAATATACTGTCCCCATGCCTTCAACTGCTTTGTCTTGTCTGCATCCTTCAGGATTTCAACAAGGTCAGCATACTTGGTCTGGTCATCAACAATCTTCTTGGCATCAGGAGTCAAGCCCTGATAAGCCTTGAGATATTCAGCTTCAATACCGTTATTGAAGAATACCAGATTACTGTTGGATGTTGTAAACAGCAGCAGGACCACAACCATCACCGAGGTAGTCCACGCAGCAACTGCTTCAAACAACCACATCAAGATTGCAAAAAGGAAGATAGCAAGTGTTCGTTTCTGGATGATGGTCATACCTTCGATCCATGTCTCGACAGGAAGGCACCATACTGTAAGAGCAGCTACAACAGCTATTACCAGACGGATAGCTCTGGACACAGTCTTGTCATCCACTCTGTGGGCTTTCTTCCAATCATGATACTTCTCAACGAGATCGTATCCAGGAAAAATCTTAAACATAATTTATACTTTTAGTTAGACTTAGACGTTATTTTTAAAACGGGCGCAAAGTTAACCTTTATTTAATAATAAACTAAAAAAGAGGGCAGAAATTTGCCCCCTTTTCGCTTTTATCTTGATTTTAGATGATTCCTTGTTCAAGCATTGCCTGAGCCACCTTCATGAAGCCGGCGATGTTGGCACCCTTTACATAGTTGATGTATCCGTCAGGCTGTGTACCATACTTCACGCAAGCCTCGTGGATATTTGACATGATAGAGTGGAGTTTCTCATCAACCTCTGCAGGAGACCAGCTGATATGCATTGCGTTCTGAGTCATTTCGAGACCTGAAGTTGCAACACCACCTGCGTTCACAGCCTTACCTGGAGCGAACATGATGCCTGCCTTCTGATATGCGGCGATAGCCTCAGGTGTACATCCCATGTTAGAAACCTCAGCAACAAGCCATGTACCATTAGCAAGGAGTTCCTCAGCATCAGCACCGGTCATCTCATTCTGGAATGCACATGGCATAGCGATGTCGCATTTGATGCTCCAAGCCTTCTTGCCAGGGTAGAATGTTGCCGATGGGAACTTATCTGCGAATGGAGCAACGACGTCGTTGTTTGAAGCGCGGAGCTCAAGCATGTAAGCGATCTTCTCGGCATTCATTCCCTCAGGATCATAGATAGCTCCGTCAGGACCAGAGATAGCGATCACCTTTGCTCCAAGCTCAGTTGCCTTTGTTGCAGCACCCCAAGCCACATTACCGAAGCCGGAGAGAGCAACTGTCTTGCCCTTGATGTCCTTGCCGGCCATCTGGAGCATATGCTGAACGAAATATACTGCACCGAAACCTGTAGCTTCCGGACGGAGGATAGAACCGCCCCAAGTGAGTCCCTTACCTGTGAGCACACCTGTGTTGTACTGCTGAGCAAGCTTCTTGTACATGCCGTACATGAAACCGATCTCACGTCCGCCGACTCCGATGTCACCGGCAGGAACGTCCTGATCCGGACCGATCACCTTCCAGAGCTCAAGCATGAATGCCTGACAGAAACGCATGATCTCAGCATTTGACTTTCCTCTCGGGTTGAAGTCTGAACCACCCTTACCGCCACCCATAGGGAGAGTAGTGAGGGCATTCTTGAAAGTCTGCTCGAATCCGAGGAACTTAAGGATAGAAAGGTTCACTGAAGGATGGAAGCGGAGACCTCCCTTATATGGACCGATAGCTGAGTTGAACTGAACTCGATAACCGGTGTTGGTCTGGACCTCACCATTGTCATCTACCCATGTAACCTTGAAGGTAAGGATACGCTCTGGCTCTACGATACGCTCAACGATCTTTGCCTTCTCAAATTCAGGATGCTGGTTGTATACTTCCTCGATAGACTCCAACACTTCGTGTACTGCCTGAAGATATTCAGGTTCATGCTGATACTTGGCCTGGAGTTTGGCCATCAATTCCTGTGTGTTCATTGTTTTGTGTTATTTTATTGGTTTGTTATTTAATTTCCCATGTAGATCCGCTGCGAAGAAGGTCATCCACACACTGGATCTTTGATTTTGCCTTGACTTCCGCCACCTGATCGCGGACTCCGTCATCATATGTCACATCCTTGACGTCACGGATGACTCCGAGAGCAACAGGGAAATCAGGATATTTCATATCCGCAAGCATCATATGGATACCCACGTTGTCAGAATGTGCATCGTGTACAAGGATATCGTCCTCAGTCACACCGTTTTCTCCGATAGTCACCACTCTGAGTCCCATACCGTCCAGAACGAGACCCTTGTCGCGGTTCTTTCCGAAGATCATCTTCTCACCGTGACGCAGAACGATGGTCCTGTCAGCACGATATTCCCTGTCAGCGATAAGCTTATGCGCACCGTCATTGAATATGACACAGTTTGTAAGCATCTCCATCACTGAACATCCGTCGTGCTTTGCAGCAGAAAGCATGATCTCTGATGTGAGCTTCAGCTCCGAATCAAGTGAACGGGCGAAGAATGTACCCTTGGCTCCAAGAACAAGGCTTCCAGGATTGAAAGGGTGCTCCACAGTACCGTATGGAGAGGTCTTGGAGATAGCGCCGAAACGTGATGTAGGAGAATACTGTCCTTTGGTAAGACCGTAAATCTGGTTATTGAACAGAATGATGTTGATGTCAACATTTCTTCTTATGGCATGAATGAAATGGTTTCCTCCGATTGCAAGGGCATCACCGTCACCGCAAGCCTGCCATACGGTAAGGTCAGGATTTGCGACCTTGATACCGGTAGAGATGGCTGTTGCACGGCCGTGGATGCTGTGGAATCCATATGTATTCATATAATAAGGAAGACGTGACGAGCAGCCGATACCGGACACCACAACATATCTCTCCTTGCTGTAGCCCAGAGCTTCCGTTACATCAGGAAGGGATCTCTGCAGAGCTGCGAGCACACCGTGGTCACCACATCCCGGGCACCATCTTACTTCCTGATCACTCTTGAATTCTTTGAATGTATATCTTGGCATAACTGTTTACTTATAAAGATTTCTCGACTCGGCCTGAGGCCTCGCTCGAAATGACAATTTAACTACCGTGTCAGAACTTATAACTGCTCTTTTATAGCACCTACAATCTCCTGTACGAGGAAAGGTTGTCCCTGCACCTTGTTGTACTGCTCATACTTGAACTGAGGCATGATTCCGCGGAGATAGTTCACGAAATGTCCGCTATTGAGCTCACAAACGAGGATCTTGTCAAAATTCTTGAACACTTCCTCCGTGTTTCTTGGAAGAGGCATGATGTAGTCGAAGTGAGCAAAGCTGACATCGATCCCTTCCTTGCGTACCTCCTGTACAGCAGAAAGCAGATGTCCGAAAGTTCCTCCCCACCCGACAACGAGAAGCTTTCCGCTCTCGGCCCCATTGACCTCAAGCTCAGGGATATACTGTGCAACTCGCTGCACCTTCTCTTCGCGCTCCTTAACCATCATTGCATGGTTCAAAGGATCTGACGACAGGACTCCTGCGTGATTCTTCTCGAGACCGCCGACTCTATGCTCACAGCCGGCCATTCCAGGAACAGCCCAACGGCGTGCGAGAGTCTCAGGATCTCTTTCGAAAGGTTTGTATTCAGCGTTAGGCTGAGCGAAAGGCGGTCTGATCCTAGGGTAATCCTTCATCGAAGGAATATGCCAAGGCTCGGATCCGTTACCAAGGAATCCCTCGGTAAGGAGGAGAACCGGAGTCATATGCTCGAGGGCGATCTTTGCCGCATTGAAAGCAGCATCAAAGCATCCTGCCGGAGAATGAGCTGCCATCACGACCATAGGGCACTCACCGTTACGGCCATAGAGAGCCTGATTGAGGTCTGTCTGCTCCGTCTTTGTCGGGATACCTGTAGAAGGGCCTGCACGCTGTACGTCAACTATGACGAGCGGAAGCTCGGTCATCACTGCAAGTCCGAGCGCCTCGGACTTAAGCGAGAGTCCCGGACCGGAAGTCGTAGTCACTGCGAGGTTGCCGGCGAATGCGGCTCCGATAGCAGTGCATATACCCGCGATCTCATCTTCTGCCTGGAGGGTCTTCGCGCCAAGGCTCTTATGTACCGCCAGTTCCTCAAGAATGCCGGTAGCAGGGGTAATAGGGTAAGAACCGCAGAACAGAGGAAGATTTGCCTTCTCGGCTGCAGCGAGAAGGCCCCATGCAGTAGCCTGGTTACCTGTGATGTTCCTGTAAAGACCTTTCGGCTGATGAGCGGGCTCGATATTGTATGTATTGGCGATTGCCTGGATATTGGCGGCATAGTTGAAACCGTCCTTGAGAACCTTCTTGTTAGGTTCGACGAGTTCCGGCTTCTTCTTTCCGAACTTACGCTCAAGATACTGGAAGATGTATTCCATCGGACGGTTGTATATATAACAAGCCATTCCGAGTGTGAACATGTTCTTACACTTGTCGATTGTCTTCTTGTCCAGCCCGCTATCCTTGAGACTCTCATGGGTGAGAGTTGTGATCGGAGCGACGATGATGGTCCTGTCTTCAATGTAAAGCTCTCGGATAGGATCATCTGTCTTGAGTCCTGCGCGCTTGAGGCCTTCTTCATCAAATGTGTCCGAGTCAACGAGGACCATAGCTGTTCTCTTGAGCCACTTTGCATTGGCCTTGAGTGCTGCTGGATTCATAGCCACGAGAAGGTCACAGAAGTCACCCGGGGTGGTGATGTGCTCGCTGCCGATGTGAACCTGAAAGCCCGACACACCCGATACGGTGCCATGAGGAGCTCTGATTTCTGCCGGATAATCCGGGAATGTGGAAAGTTCGTTACCGAAGATCGCTGACATATCTGCAAAAAGAGACCCGGTGAGCTGCATACCATCTCCCGAATCTCCTGCAAATCTTATGACAACATCTTTAGTATCAATTACCTTATGTTGCATAGTTAGTGTTATTAAATCAGATATTAAGATTTACCACAAATGTAAATAATTTTCCGATACACCGGACATAAATTCCTACTTTTTTATAAACAAAGAAAACCGGTCCTCAGAGATACTGAGAACCGGCCTATGTCTTATGTAAAAAAAATTACTGAGCCTGAGCAGCCTGTGCAGCCTGAGCCTTGGCTGCAAGCTCTGCCTGAAGAGTCTCAAGAGTTCTGCCCTCAGGAATATTAAGAGCCACTCTTGCCTCAGGTGTAAGGTCAATCAACTGTGCAGGGTCCACATAAAGGAATGAAGACTTCTCATAAACCGCTGCTATACCCTTAGCCTTGGCCAGATCTTCTATGGTCTTGGTTGCCTTCTCGATGATAGGAGCCTGAAGACGCTGCTGGAGTTGCTGGATATCCTGCTGAAGAAGTCTCTGGTTTTCCTCGAGATTCTGCTGGATCTGCATGATCTCTCTTTCCTTCACCTCGCGAACAGCCTGAGTCCAGGTAGCGCTCTTCTGCTGGTACTCCTGCATCTTTGTCTCATATTCCTTGTACATATCCATGAGGATCTGCTCGTTTGTCATACTGTTCTCCTCGATGACAGCCCTTGCCTCATCCATCTCCGGCATAAGCATGATAATCTCGTTGAAGTCAACATAGGCAAACTTTACGTCCTGTGCCTTTGCAGCGAATGACATGAGCGCAACCGCTGCTACCAAAATGATCTTTTTCATAATTTATTACTTTGTTTATATTATATATTCTCTTTTTTTTAGATCCCTCGACTCACTTCGTTCGCTCGGGATGACAGCCGGAGGGTTCGCTCGGGATGACATCGGAGAGCTCGCTCGGGATGACAGCCGGAGAGTTCGCTCTGGATGACATCGGAGGGAGTCCGGGATGACATCCGCTAGAACTGCTGGCCGATCACGAAGTGGAACTGGCTTCTTCCGTTGACAGGATCGTCAAATCCCCATCCCCAGTCAACTCCGAGAAGACCGATCATAGGCAGGAACACCCTCACACCGACTCCGGCAGATCTCTTGATCTGGAACGGATTGAAATCCCTGATGTCGGACCAACAGTTACCTCCTTCCAGGAAGAGCAGTGCATATATTGTCGACTGCGGCTGCAGGATGACAGGATAACGGAGCTCGACCGTGAACTTGTCATATACGTTACCTGCATAATAGTTACCGGTCGTACTTGTGGACGATGCCTCAGGGGTCAAGGAGTAGTTCTCGTAACCACGCAGCGAAACAATTTCCGAGCCATATGTGTCATATCCCGACATTCCGTCTCCACCGACGCGGAATCCCTCGAATGGCGAATATCCCCAATTTCTGTTATAATATCCCAGATATCCGAACTGAGCCCTTGCCATCAGCACGAGATCTCCCACAAGCTTGGTGTAGATAGCACCCTTGAAAGACCATTTGTGATACTCAATCCATTTATATCTGTCCTGAGAAGTCTGAAGATTGTAGTCAATATCCCTCCAGCTATCAACCGTAGTCGGCTTTCCCTTGGCATCCAGCACGCCGTAGTTCTTCTTTCTCATGAGCGAATATGGCGGAGTAAGCTGGAGAGAGAAGCTGAAGTCCGATCCCTGACGAGGATAGATCTGCTGGTCGGTCGAGTTTCTCGAAAGGCTGAGCGTGTAGCTCAAGTTATGCGATATACCGGTATCGAACATGAACTGATATGCCCAGTCATGAAGCTTGTATGTCTGCCAGCTGAGCTGGTTGTAAAGCACAAAGTAGTTGTCCGGCCACTTCAGACGTTTACCGATACCTGCCGCAAAACCGTATACCTCCATATACTGGTCGTTGTTAAGGATATTGAATGCCAGATATGAATTGGTCTGACGGGTGTAATAAAGCGACATATTGAGCGACGTAGGCTTCTTGCCGAAGAGCCATGGCTCGGAGAAACTTGCAGAAAGGCTGGTATAATATGTACCGTTGGTCTGGAATCGGAACGACAGGTTCTGGGCATCTCCGAGCGGAACCGGACGCCATGCAGTCTTGTCAAAGAACCTTCTTGTAGAGAAGTTGTTGAAGCTGACACCTACTGTCGCCACAAACGTATTTCCTCCCCATCCTCCTGACAGCTCGAGCTGGCTGGAAGGCTTCTCGGTCACATTATATACGATATCTACAGTATTGTTCAGCTGATTAGGAATGATGGAATAACCAGTAGCAGGATCTGTAATTGCTTCAGGGTCAAACTGTCCCATTGAGGCGATCTCTCGAATCGAACGCTCGAAATCAGACTGGCTGAAAAGATAGCCCGGACGGGTAAACACCTGACGGCGTACCACTCTTTCATTGGTCAGGTCATTACCATTGATGACAATATTGTTCAAGGTAGCCGGCTTACCCTCGACAATACGCATCTCCACATCAACAGAGTCACCTTCGATATTGAGTTCCACAGGCTGGATGTTGAAGAAGAGATATCCGTTGTCACGATAGGCCTTGGAAACGTCATACTCGTTCTGCTTTCCACCACCGAAAAGGCGTTTCTCCATGGTAACCACATCATATACGTCACCCTTCTTGATCATGAGGATCTGGTTCAATGCGTCGGCGGAGTACACAGAGTTTCCGGTCCATGTTATATCCCTGAAGAAGTACTGCTTTCCTTCGTCAATCTCAAAATCAATCTGAAGGCGACCAGGCTCGATATAATACATCGTATCCTTTACGATTCTCGCATCCCTATATCCTGCTTCATTGAAAGTGCTGAGCATCGCGCGCTTGTCATTCTCGTATTCTGACTCATTGAACTTCTTGGAACTGAAGAAGTTCTGCAGACGCGCATCCCTGGTCTTCTTCATCGAACGGACAAGCTTGGACTCCTTTACATGGTCATTGCCCTTGAAGGTTATCTTCTTGATCTTCACCTTCTCTCCCCTGTTGACAGCAAACTGGACACGTATCGCACCTTTGATCACATCATCTTTCTTGGTATTTACATCAACATTCACATTGAGGAAACCTTTTTCCTTATAATACCTTTTGATGATGTCGACAGACGTCTTGGCTATATACTCCGAGAATTCGGTACCACGTCGGAAATTGAGGCGTTCCCTGAGTTCCTTTTCCTCTCCGGATTTGACACCGCTGAAGACCCACTTTGATACACGGGGCCTTTCAATCAACGTAATCTTGAAAAAGGCGGTATCACGACCAGGTGCCAGAGAATCCACAGCCACCGTCACATCCTCGAAATATCTTTGGGCCCACAGTCTGGTGACAACAGATGACAGTTCTTCACTAGGAACCGTCACTTCCATATCCTTTCGCAAGCCTGCAACCTGAAGTATCTGATCTGAAGAGTAGTAGCTGTTGCCTTCCACCTTCACACCTCCGACAATATATTTCTTTGGATTATTATAGTCCACTACCACATCACTTCCCGGAGTCTGCGCCCATGTCGGGAGCGTCAGAGCAAAGGTAAGCAACGTAACGGCGATTCGGAAAACTTTCATCTTCAATATCCTTAATTTCAAAACTGCAAATATACGCAATTATTTGACTTTTCCATATCGTCTGTCGCGTTTTGTATAGTATTCGACAGCTGCCCGGAACTCATCCTTTCTGAAATCCGGCCACAAGGTATCAACGAACAAGAGTTCCGAATAGGCTCCCTGCCACAACAGATAATTGCTGAGACGGCACTCGCCTGAAGTTCTGACAATAAGATCCGGATCAGGTATCCCGGCTGTGGCAAGAAAACGGTCAAAACCATCAACGTCCATATTCAACAGTTCATCGGCATTGTCGGGATTTCCCACAATTTCCATAGCCATCTTCTTTGCAGCCTGAAGTATATCCCACTTTCCGCTATAACTGAGCAGCACTATCAACGTAAGCGTATCATTATGCTCTGTCTGCTTCATGCATGTATCGATAACCTCATTGAGTTCAGGAGCAAGACGTTCACGGTTTCCTATAACCATGAAACGCACGCCGTTTCTGTCAAGCGCAGGCATCTCTGCCGCCATAGCCTTCACCATCAAGGCCATAAGGGCATCAACCTCTTCTTGAGGACGATTCCAGTTTTCTTCAGAAAATGCATAGATCGAGAGATATTTCACCCCAGTCTCAACAGCGGCCTCAACACATGCCCTCACGCTTTCCACACCCTCGAAATGGCCATATACCCTTTCCTTTCCCCTTTCCTTGGCCCAACGGCCGTTACCATCCATGATCATGGACACATGGACAGGGATATTCAATGATTCCTTTGACATATTCATCACTTGATATTTCTAACATCCTCACCCCAATGCAGTTTTTCCGTAAGGGCATTGATGAAATCAGATTTATTGAGACGGACCCGTTTTAGCGAAAATTGTGCCAAAGAAAGCTCCATTATGGCACCTGCATCAACTTCTATGGTCCTGTTGTCAACTGTAAACTTCACCTTCCTGTCCCTGGAATGCACCTTGACCGAAATCATGGAATCATCGGGAACAACCAGAGGACGGACATTCAGATTATGGGGAGCGATCGGACTGATTATCAGAACTTTCGCAGCCGGAAGAGCAATCGGTCCACCGACACTCAGCGAATACGCAGTCGATCCGGAACTTGTAGAGACAATCAGACCGTCAGCCCAATATGTAGGAAGGGCGATACCGTCTATCGTCACATCTACCCCTAACATTGCGGCCCCGCTGCGGGATACGGTAAACTCATTCAAGGCATAGGATTCCTCCTCACCGTCCGAAACCGCTTTCAACAGTGTACGGTCTTCAACAGAATATTCCCCGGTCAGAAGGGCATCCGCAACATCCTCAGGCTTGTTTTCCGAAAGAAAGCCCACTCTGCCCAAATTCACCCCTATAACCGGTACGCCGGATGCGGCAACCAGCATGGATGCCGACAGGAATGTGCCGTCACCCCCGACACTCATAAGCATATCGGTCTCTGCATCAAGAGTCTGTCCGGCACCGATATCATACAATGAGATACCTGCACCTTCAAGTCGGCTCATCAGCGCCTTCACCCTTGAATCCGCTGCAACTTCGGCACTTCCGACATATACTGCTATCTTCATAAGTCTGTTCTTCCGATCAAAAATAACTTTCAAAAATAGCACATTATTCTTTAAAATTGAAGTTTATTGTATATTTTTGTCCTTGATAATTTAATATTGAACGATTATGACCAGACTGAGTGTCAACATCAATAAGATTGCAACCATCCGAAACGCCCGGGGAGGTGCAATGCCCGATGTGGCTCTGGCAGCAGTAAACTGCGAGAAATTCGGCGCAGAAGGAATCACGGTCCATCCCAGACCTGACGAAAGGCACATAAAATATGCCGATGTAAGGGAAATAAGACCGTTGATACAGACAGAATTCAATATTGAGGGAAATCCGATCAGATCATTCGTGGACCTCGTATCTGAAGTCGTTCCCGATCAGGTGACGCTGGTACCTGATGCAGCGGATGCCATAACATCAAATGCAGGATGGGACACGGTACACAATAAGGAATTCCTCACAGAGATATGCAAGGAATTCCGTTCCAAGGGCATCAGGACATCTGTCTTCATCGGAGCCGACCCTAAAATGGCAGAAGGAGCAGCCTTATGCGGATGTGACAGGGTCGAGCTCTATACCGAGCCATATGCAGCCCTCTTCCCCAAAGATCCGGCTGCTGCAGTCGCCCCGTTCATCCGGACAGCCATTGCAGCCAGAGACTGCGGTCTGGAAGTGAATGCCGGCCACGACCTGAACCTTGACAACCTGGAATACTTCATCAGAAATATCCCTTGGACAGCCGAAGTATCAATAGGACACGCATTGATCAGTGACGCCTTGTACATGGGACTGGAGCAAACTATCAGGGCATATCTGTCGAAAGTCAAGATTTTTTAATTATCTTTGTCGTTTGCGCGTGGAAGCGCATGAAACCTTACAGAAATAAATAATAAAACATACATACAATGAAAAAGACATTCCACATTATTGGCGCACTTACAATCTGCGCAACTATGATTTGCCTCACCTCATGCGGCGGAAATACAGAGAAAAAAGAAGCGGCTAAAGCTGACACTGTCGTAATCAGGGACACTTCAAACGTAATTCTTGCTCCTGCCGGCTCTATCGTATATGTAGACATGACAAGGATCCAGGCTGAATATCAGATGGCAATAGATCTCGGCGCAGAAGTTGAGAAGAAACTCAACGAGATGGGCAAGACATTGGAGTCAAAGACCAAGAGCATCGAAAGTGAGCTTAAGAGAAAGCAGGACAAGCTTACATCAGCTGCCAACGAATTCCAGGAGAAATACAGCAAGGGCCTCTACACTCAGTCTACAGCCGAGGTGAAGGCACAGGAACTCCAGAAGATGGAGACAGAGTACAACCAGTATGTAGCTCAGAAGGGTCAGGAACTTCAGCAGGAGGAGGCTAAATACCAGAACACTGCGAACGAGGAACTCTTCGTGATGAACAATACCATCAACGACGCAATCACCACTTTCATCCAGAAGTACAACGCTGAAAAGGGTTATGCAATGATACTTATCAGCCAGGGAGATGTTCCGGGTGATGGAGCCACTACACTTGGCAATCCGGTACTTACCGCCAATCCGTCCCTCGACATCACATCTGATGTGCTTGCCGGACTGAATGCAGAATATAACGCATCAAAATAAAGATTAATTGAGAATAGCAATACTGTCATGTTTCTACCCTTATAGAGGAGGGATCTCTCAGTTTAACGCATGTCTTTACGGAGAACTGAGCAAAGAGCATATTGTCAAGGCGTTCAATTTCAAGAGACAATATCCCGAATTCCTTTTCCCTGGGAAGACCCAATATGTGACAGACGACGATGAAGCCGTACCGGTGGAGAGCGAATCTCTGCTGGATACGGCTAATCCTTTTTCATACGGCAAGACATACAGAGCAATCCGCGATTGGAAACCGGACCTGCTGATAGTCAGATACTGGATGTCATATTTCGCGCCTTCGCTGGGATACATCACACGAAAGATGAAGAAGCACTGCAAGGTAATCTCCATACTTGACAATGTAATCCCCCACGAGCCGCACTTCTTCGATGCTCCGCTGACAAAATATTTCCTTAAGGGAAGCTCCGGATGCGTCACACTGTGTGAAGCCGTTTCAAAAGACTTGTTGGCGCTCAGGCCGGACATACGATACACCGTACTGCAGCACCCGTTATATTCCCACTTCGGACAAAAACTGACACGTGAGGAGGCTGAGAAGCGGCTAGGTCTGAAAAAAGGAAAGAAAAACATCTTGTTCTTCGGACTGATACGCACATATAAAGGCTTGGATATCCTTCTGGAAGCATTCGGAAAATTATCTGACGAATACCAGCTGATCATAGCCGGAGAGCCTTATGGTTCTTTTGATAAATATCAGGAGATCATAGACAGGCTGCCAAATAAAGGTGACATACACATGTCACTGAAATATATAAAGGACTCAGAGGTCACTGATTATTTCTCCGCTGCAGATCTGGCAGTTCTGCCTTACAGAAGCGCCACCCAAAGCGGAATCAGTTCTGTCTCATACCACTTTGAGGTACCCATGATAGTTACAGACGTGGGAGGCCTTAAAGAGACTATCGGAGATAGAGGGACCGGAATTGTCGCTCCGGACGGAGAACCGGAAACAATAGCCAGAGAGATCGAGAGATACTTCAGCACTCCAGCTCTCAAACAGGAATTCATTGAAAACATCCGCCTTGAGAAAGAAAGACTGTCTTGGAGCAGTTTCTCTGCCGGACTTATCGTATTCAGCAAGGGGTTGTAAAAACACATATGATATGGAAAGAAGAATGAAACGATTGCAAATATGCTGCCTGGTCATGATGATGACTATAGGCATCGCCACTCCTGGCATCCTGGCAGCTCAGGATTACGTCGCTCCTCCCGTTACAATATCCAAAGACAAGGTAAAGATTGACGGCAAGGTCTTCTATTCTCATATAGTTCTGGAAAGACAGACCCTGTTCTCGATAAGCAAGGCCTATGGAGTCTCCATAGATGATATATACAAGCATAATCCATCGGTAGAGGTAAATGGGTTGAGAAAAAACGATATCATCATCATCCCTGTTGTCGAAAAAGAAGTGAAGGAAGCAAAGGAAGCAAGGGAAACAAAGGAAGTGAAAGCATCGCCACAGAAACATGAAACTGTAACTGACGGGCAGATCAAATACACGGTACAATGGTATGACGACCTCACTACGATAGCAGAAAAATTCAATGTCTCAGAAGAATCCATAATCGCTGCCAACGGACTGAGGAGCCGCAAACTGAAAAAGAGACAGGTTCTCATCATACCAGTATCTGGCATCGACAGCACAGAAGACAGAGAAGAACGGATTACTGCAGAGATGGCGCATGAAGATGTGGCTGCAAAACAGGAAGTTGTCGAAAATGTTTCAGAGCCGGTACAGGAAGAGGATTCATGGGAATACTATTCGGACTATCAATCTGATTCTGATGACTGGTTCAGATCATATTTCAGGCCTGAAGTCAACATATCACTGGTACTGCCTTTCAAAGCCAACGGAAAGTCAGGCAGCAGAAACAGCATGGACTTCTATAGCGGAGTCCTGCTCGCAGCCAGAGAATTGACAGACAATAATATTGATCTGAATCTGAATGTCGTTGACATTGCGAACGACTCGATCAGATATGACATACACGCAATTAAAGAAAGTGATGTGATAATCGGCCCGTTGTCACCTAGAGACATCAGCAACGTTCTGGTTTCTACCGGTGGAAGCTGTCCATTGGTTTCTCCTCTCGATCAAAGAGTCGAATCACAGATCACCCAATGCAGAAACCTGATACAGGTGCCCACATCACAATATGTTCAGTTCAAAGACATCGCCGACTGGATTGAGGAAGATCTTCAGACTGGAGACAAAGTAATCGTAATAACAGAAAAGGGAGCACGACAGAAGGACAACGGTACTGCGCTAGCATCAGCAATCAGCGCCAGCGGAATAAGGTTTACGCCATTCTCATACAGTATTCTTGAAGGCAGGGACATACAACACAGTCTCGAGACACAGATGACCCAGACCGGGGTAAACAGGGTGGTCATAGCATCTGAGAGCGAAGCTTTCGTAAATGATGCAATCCGCAATCTGGGACTCATCATCCATAACAAGTTCAACGTAATTCTCTATGCCCCATCCAAGATAAGATCATTTGAAACAATTGAAGTCGACAATCTTCATAAGGCATCACTCCACCTGACCATGTCATACAGCATAGACTATGAAAGCCCTGCTGTGAGGACATTTGTTGCAAGATATCGTGCGATGTTTGGAACCGAACCATCACAGTTCGCATTTCAAGGCTATGATCTGACGACGTATTTTACACGGATCATAGCCAAATACGGAAGGAATTGGGGGTCTTATCTAACTCACGAAAAGGCAGAACTTCTACAAAGCAGCATTTCCTTCGAATCGAAGGGTAATGGAAACTATACGAACAACGGTACAAGGAGAGTAATATACGACGATGGATACTCAATAATCCATTTAGACAGTCCTGCAATCAATTCTCAAGTAGAGAACGGGCATTCGCCACAGCCTGAGGAGTAAGTACCGAACCGCTCAGCATGCGTGCAAGCTCGAGCACGCGCTGCTCATCAGAAAGCCTGCTGATGGTTGACACCGCTCCAGAAGCGGCGTTGATGTGTTTTTCCACAAGGTAATGCGCAGAGCCTTTTGCCGCTACCTGTGGGAGGTGGGTTATTGCAAATACCTGCATATGCTGTCCCATATCGCATATCATCGAACCCATCTTGTCAGCGACACTTCCCGACACTCCTGTATCGATCTCGTCGAAGACCATTGTCGGCATCTGTGAGAAACGGGCCATCATAGCTTTCAGCGAAAGCATGATGCGGGACATCTCACCGCCAGAGGCACATTTGGAAACCTCGACAGGATTCTTGCCGGTAGAAGAGAACAGATATCTTACCGCATCCCTGCCGGTCTGAGACATAGGCGCCTCTGAAAGGTCGATTTCGAAGACTGCATAAGGAAGCTCAAGGCCTCGGACAGAATCCTGGATCGCCTGCGCGAATGCACCGGATGCGGCCATTCGTGAACTATGGAGTTCTTCTGCCACATCATCAAGATCAGCAGACACTTTGCTGATCGAATCCCTCAAGGACTCGGCTTCCTCTTCGAGCCTTGTGGAATCGTACAATTCGGACGAAAGACGGTCACGGCAAGCGATGAGCTCAGCTTCATCAGCACAACTAAATTTGCGCAACAGACCATATATCAAGGACATCCTGTTCTCAACTTCCTCAAGACGGTCTGCAGACATGTCCATACGTGAATTCATTGTAGAGACCTCCGAGCACACATCGTCCAGTTCACGCCTGCAGGAAACCACGCGTTCTGCAAGCTCTGATGCCTCCGGAATATATTTCGCCACTTTTGAGAGCAGTTTGTCGATCTCCTTAAGCGAAGCATCTACCGGCATCATTTCGGATTCTGAAGACGGCACGAAGAGTTCTTCAGCAGCGCATAGACAGGTCTTGATCTCTTCTGCATTGGCAAGCTTACGCTGTTCCTCTTCGAGATCTGCAAGCTCGCCCGGAACCAGTGCTGCCGACTCGAGCTGCTGGAACTGGGCTTCGTTATAATCCCGGTCACGGGCGATAGCCGCAATCCTTCCCTCTACCGCAGCGAGTCCCGTCTTAAGACGCGAAAGTTCATGCCAAAGGGCAGAACATTTCTCGCACAACGCAGCGTTACCAGCGAAATCATCAAGGATACGAAGCTGGAAATGGCGGTCAGAAAGAAGAAGTGTCTGGTGCTGGGAATGAATATCCACAAGACGTCCTGAAATATCATTCAGAACATTTACTGATACTGGCGAATCATTCACGAATGCTCTTGAGCGTCCCGAACGGTTCACAACCCTTCTTACGATAAGATGCCCGTCTTCCCACTCAACTTCATTTTCCTCAAGAATCGCCTTTATGGAATCGTCTACCGCATCAAACTCTGCCTCGACGACACAATTGTCAGCACCCTCGGACACCATTCCGGCATCCGCCTTGGATCCCATTACCAAAGAGAGTGCTCCCAGAAGAATCGACTTTCCGGCTCCAGTCTGTCCCGTAATAATGATCAGACCCTCTGGAAAATCAATTTCCAAAGAGTCTATCAATACATAATTTCTGACATGAAGCCGAGCCAGCATATACTACTCCTCGTCCTGTTTTGCCATTCTATATGAAACCTCACCATCCTTGAACTCCTCAATAGCTACAAGGCTTGGCTTCGGCTGTCTTTCATAGTATTTTGAGATCTCGATCTGCTCGTGATTCTCGAAGATCTCCTCCATTGTATCACGGTCGTTCTTGAAGTCCTCGAGTCTTCTGGTAAGCTCCTTCTTCTCTGCAATTGCGATCTGGTTTGCCCTCTTTGAGAGGATTACCACTGTTTCATAGATGTTTCCTGTAGGAGCTGCGAGATCGCAAAGATCTCTTGTCATTGTGTTTACCGGTGTTTTCTTGTTTGCCATTTCTATATCGTTTATTGTTACTTTCCTTCTTTATGACGGACGGGAAAAAAGTCCCTCCATTTAATTATACAGCCATATCAGAAGGGAGTTTCAATTATTTTTGCTGTTTTTCCGCTTTTTTCGCCTCACGCATCACGCGTCTTCTTTCCTTGGCGAAATCCCTCTCGGACATCTCAACGTCATCCGTTTCCACACCGTGCCTGCCAAGTGCCTTCTGGGCCTTCTGGTATACAGCATCCAGTTCCTTTCTATAGTGAGACTCCGGAAGTTCTCCGATGAAGTTATAATAATCATCTACAAAAGTGAGATATCTTTCCTTCTGTTTTGCAGGCACGCTCAGATGGGCATACTTATATGATGACATCGCTATATAATATAGTATATCCTCTCTGTATATGTTCTCCGAATCATCCTTGAGCACATTCCTGAATGCAACTCTTGATGCAAGATAGTCCTCCATCTTATAGTAAAGCTTGGCAGCTTCATATGCCTTTTTATCAAGACGCTCATTCAGATCTACCAGCATGTCCCGGCACTCCTGCATATGAGGGTTGGATGGATATTCCAGGATATATTCTGAAATAGCATTCATAGCCTTATACGTAGGGCTTTGATCAAGTTCGTATCTGAGAGTCTGACGATACAGACAATCCAGTCTGAGATATCTTGCTTCAGATGTGAACGGGCTGCGAGGATAGCTCTCGATGAATTTCTCGAAATTGGTCTCGGCAGTATAGTAGTCCTTGAACTTATAGTTGCTCAGTCCCCAATAATATCGTACAGTATCATCTCTTTCAGTTCCGTTGGTAAGTACTGACAATGACTCGAAAAGTGAGCCAGCCTTGGAATATTTACCTTCATTGAAATATGCAAAGGCCGCCTCATACTTGGCATCGGCATCATTGCTGTTGAGCAAAAGTTCATACTGCGACTTGCACGCAACAGAAGCGATCACCACTGCAATGCATGAAATAAAAGTCCTGATCTTCATCTTGTTTTACTGCATTTTAAGAAATTTCTCAGCATCAAGAGCAGCACGGCATCCCGAAGCAGCTGCCGTAATTGCCTGTCTGTAAAGCGGATCCTGAACGTCTCCGGCAGCAAAGACACCCTCGACATTTGTCTTGGAAGTCTTTCCGTCAGTAATGATGTAACCTTCCTTATCAACTGACACCCACTGGTTGAAGAGGTCAGAATTCGGATGGTGACCTATTGCCAGGAAGAATCCGTCTACTGCGATATCGAACACTTCTCCGTCTTTTCTGACAAGTCGCGCGCCAGTGACACCATACTCATCACCAAGCACTTCCTGTGTGTTACAGTTCCAGAGGATCTCGATATTTTCAGTATTTCTGACCCTCTCCTGCATGGCCTCTGATGCTCTGAGCACATCCCTTCTCACAATCATATAGACCTTCTTGCATAGACCAGCCAGATAGGTTGCCTCCTCACAAGCCGTGTCTCCACCGCCTACAACAGCAACGACTTTCTTCCTGTAAAAGAATCCGTCACATGTAGCGCAAGCGGAAACACCTAGGCCGCGATACTTGATTTCAGACGGAAGTCCAAGATACTTGGCGGTCGCACCTGTAGCGATGATAAGACTCTTGGCATATATCTCATGAGAGCCGTCAATCACGATCTTGAACGGACGCTGCGACAGATCGGCAGCTGTAACCGCACCTGTCCTTATATCAGCTCCCAGACGGACAGCCTGTGCCTTCATGGTATCCATCAGCTGCTGACCTGCTATACCGTTCTCGAATCCCGGATAATTTTCTATATCAGTCGTGGTGGTGAGCTGTCCTCCAGGCTGGATGCCTTCGTAGACCACGGGAGCCATATCTGCACGGGATGCATAAATAGCTGCCGTGTAACCGGCAGGACCGCCACCAATAATAAGACAATTAACTGTTTCCATAATAGAATTTAGTTTGCACAACTTGCAAATATAATGCTTTTTTTAGACTTATCATAAGATAAGGATATGCCTTTTGGAAATCCGGCATCAAAAAAGACGAGGATCTGAACTAGATTTGAATTTTTCAAATTTATTTCATAGCTTTGTCCCTTGGAAAATAATTTTACGATACTATGAATATGCACAAATGCCCAAACATCGAAGAGTACAAGACTCTGCTCAGGAAACACTCACTCAAAGCCACTCCTCAAAGGCTGGCGGTGCATGAGGTGATGATGGAGCTCGGACATGCTTCTGCGGACATGGTGACAGCTGCAATCAAGGAAAAAGGGACGGCGAAGGTGACCCTTGCTTCAGTGTACAACATACTGACCCATATGGCAATGTTGGGAATCTACCACTATAGGCTGAGCTCCAACAACAAGATGTATTTTGATGTAAACACATTCAAGCACCTTCACTTCTACGACAAGGACAACCACACATTCAGAGACGTCATAGACGACGAACTGGTGAGCCTCATCGAGTCCCACCTGAGCCGTAAGAGAGTAAAGGGATACAAGATCGAAGGATTTGACATCCAGCTGATCGGGCGTCCTTCTAGAAAGAAGTATCTTGCATAAGACGTCCGGCTCTGCGCGCCTTCTGCCCTTTTATCAGACAGAACACGAACAGCACTGACGCTACTGAAATACCCACAATATTTCCTAAAGAAGGAGACAGGAACAGGCCGGCCTTGTCATGAGGCGCGACTATGAAATAATTGACGCAGACGTATGTCAGGAACGCAGCAGGGAGAGAACACATCAGATGGTTCTTTCCCTTGCTTATAAGATAGGCCGCACCGGTCCACAGCACTATCGCAGCAAGCAGCTGGTTGGCGATACCGAGAAATGTCCACGCACTGCTGAAATCTACCTTGCAGAAAAAGAAGGCAAGTGCAAAGATAGGCAGGCATACCCAAAGGCGTTTTGCGATCGGTTTCTGATCTATCTTCAGCAGGTCCGCCAAGGACAGACGCAGACTGCGGAAAGCAGTATCGCCCGATGTTATTGGGCAGACGACTACTCCGATGATAGCTATTATCGCTCCAAGCTTACCCAACCAGCTTTCACAGATCATCTTTACAGCTACAGTAGGAGTCAGCTTGACTATCTCGCCGTCAACATTAATTCCTTCAGTCATCGCATGATTGAGTTCTGCAGGACCTCCAAAAAAAGCGATTGCAGCCGTAGCCCATATCATCGCCACGATTCCCTCTGCTATCATCGCACCATAGAAGACCGGACGCGCATGTTTCTCATTCTTCAGGCATCTTGCCATCAGAGGCGACTGGGTCGAATGAAATCCTGAAATCGCCCCGCAGGAAACTACGATGAAGAGCATCGGGATAAGAATGTTACGGTCAGGATCATGATGCCAGTTGCCGAGGTTGCTTGAAGTCAGTTCCACCATCTGATACGTTCCGTTCAGATGGCCGACCACCAGCATCACACCTACGCCTACTGCCATGAACAGAAGAACTGCTCCCATGTATGGGTATATGCGACCAATAAGTTTATCTATCGGAAGGAGTGTCGCAATAATATAGTAGGCAAATATGATGAGCAGCCATATCTGGCTGTTTATGCCTGTCATCGAACTCAGAAGGTCAGAAGGGCCAAGGATGAACGACACTCCGACAGCCATAAGAAGGAATATCATTACAACGCTCATGACATGCTTCATTCCACGTCCCAGATACCTTCCGGTAATGTCGGACATGTTGGCGCCACCGTTCCTGATGGACATCATGCCGGCGAAGAAATCATGCACTGCACCCATGAAAATGCATCCGACCACAATCCAGATATAGGCTGCGGGTCCGTAAGCGGCTCCCAATATGGCGCCGAAGATAGGACCGAGTCCAGCGATGTTAAGGAACTGGATCACGAAGACTCTCCAAGTAGACATCGGCATATAGTCGATACCATCCTGCTGAGCGTATGCCGGAGTCTTACGCGTAGGGTCGACATCAAGATGGCGGGCAACTATTTTTCCATAAATGAAATAACCTGCAATTAAAAGCAGAATACATACTGCAAAAGTGATCATATGCGATAGGTTTAGTGCAATAACGTGTGATTAGGGACACAAATTTATTTTCTTTTTGGAGAAAATGCAACGAATTTCATAAATTGCGCATCTTTTGGGACGGTAACAAAACAGAGAAATGAAAAACATAAAAAAATCACTGATCATCATCATTGCAGCAGTAGCTGCCATCACATCCTGCAAGAAGGATGATACAATCCAATATAACAATGCCACAATGGGCAACATCGTTGACGGAAGATTTGTTTCAGACCAGGGAAATATCTTCAATGTAGTTGACCAGCAATGCATTGGAAAGCTAGACACTATGAAAAGGGCATTCGTTGTCTGCGATGTACTGAACAGGACAGCAGGAGGAGCTGACAACGAATATGACGTAAGAGTCAACCAGATAGCCACTGTGGTGACCAAGGACCCGGTACACCACATGAACACGACAGCAGAGATGCTCATCCAGGATCCGGTCCATATCGAGTATGCTTGGATATCAGGAGGATATATGAACCTGTTCGTAATGTTCCCTAGCAAGGTAGGAAGCAAGACCAGCCACCTGATCAACCTTGTTCACGAAGGTTGCATGATCGACCCTGAGACAAAGGAGGAAATCGAAGGGACATACCGGTTCACACTCAGACACAATTCGGGCGGAGACAAGATAACTCCTCCTCAGACAGTCGACTATGTCCTTGCAGGAGGATATGTCAGCTTCCCGCTCAACAGTTATATAACTGAGGAAGAGGCAGACTTCTCAATCGAATGGACATGGCACAAGAACGCAGGAGGCGGACTATCATCTGAGACTTCAGTGAAGACACTTACCGCAAAATATACGACTGACGGCTATCAGCATGCTCCAAAAGGCCTCGGCACAAGAGCAATAGCGATAGTTGAGTAGAAAAAGCCGGTGAACGTATCGTTCAAGGTATCCTGACCGGCAACTGAATATACACATTACGAGGTGGCTGAAGAGATTCGGCCACCTCGATTCATATAATGAGCAACACGAAATATGCTCGAAGGGTAAATATGCACAAGCAGCGAAGTTGCAGAGGCAGCTCTAATTGGCGTGACCGTGGTGGTCATGGTGAGCATGGCCGTCAGAGACAGGATAGCCGAGCTTCTCTATGGCTGTCTTGAGGGTTGCCTCTGAGGTCTTGGCTGCGTCATACTTTATGTATACAGTCTGATCGTCGAGGGAAACCTTGAGGTCCTTGACTCCTTTTTCGAAGGCGATGTTTTCCTCTACTTTCTTCACGCAGTTTGCGCAGTGGAGGTGGACATGGAAGGTAACTTCCTTGAGTTCGGCCTTGCTTTTCTTTGAAGGCTTCTTGTCTGTGAGAGACATGTTCTCTGAAACTGACATTGCATCTGCTGATGCTGCGAAAGGCATTGCCATCATGGCTGCCAGGATGATGATGATTGTCTTCATATTGGTTTGTATTATTTTTTGTTTTTTAGATTTCTCGACTCGCTTCGCTCGCTCGAAATGACAATGGGGTGCTTCGATCGCTCGGGAGGGCTGAGGACTATGCTTTTTTCCAGAGGGTGAAGCGGAAGCCGACGTGGGCCTTGATGCCCATGAGAGGGCCCCAGATGCAGCTGGCGTCAAATGATGCCTGACGAGGGTTGTCAGCGCCGATAATGGCATTCTTCTGACGGAAGTTGGTCAGGTTCTCTGCTCCGATGTACACATCCCAGCCTTTGAAACGGCGTGTAACCTGCGCATACAGAAGCGGATAGACCGGAGTGCGTCCGTTCTCGTAGAGAAGGTTGCCGTCGGCATCCTTCAGATCCCTCATGAAGTCATACACGCGGCAAGAGCCGTTGAGTGAAGCCGTGAAGTCGAAGATCCACTTGTTCAGGTTGGTTGCATATTGGAGGTTCAGCACCGCCTTGAAACGGCTGGTCATAGGCTTCTCCACCAGGCCCCTGTCGGCAAGTTCGATCTTGGCATTGGTGTACCTGAAAGTAGCCGTGATATTGAAGCGTTCTACAGGGTCTACAGAGAAGTCGATCTGGTAGTTGTCCGTGAACGAGCGCCCGTCACCAAGGGCATAGAAATCGATCTGGTTGACATACCTCTCGTAGTCCACCACCATCTGCTGGGCGAACTGGGTACGGAAGTAATCTACGCTCAGATAGGTGTTCGACGATGCTCCGAACGGCAGGTAATATGTGATGTTACCTCCGAATGTCCATGCATCCTCGAGGATATGACGGTCATACATTCCGCTGAACTTCTTGCCGGTAGAGAATACGCCGATGTTGTCCACAAGCGGAGTCGAATATCTGAGTCCACGGCCTCCGTTCGCCCTGATGACGATCTCCTCGACAGGCATATATTTCAAGGTAACTCGTGGAGAGACACGAAACTTGGACTTGCCGTCAGACACATGATTGAACCAGTCTCCCCTGATGCCGGCAATCGCCGAGAAGGTTTCTCCTGCGTGGAAGGTATATTCTCCGAAAATTCCGGCATTGGCCAGGTCGGTGTATACCGGAGCGTCTCCGCCCGCCACGTCTTCGCGCGCATCAAAGAAGATGGTCCTGCTGAAGACCTCGTCATAACGGTCAAATGTGCCGTTCAATCCGAGGGTAAAGCGGTGGGAGTCGTTTATCACGTTCTGGTACAGGAGGTTGGCGAAAGCCGAATGCTGTCCGGCAAGATATTTCGTAGCGCCGAAGTAGGAATCCATGTCCTGATAGTTATAGTCGGCGATCAGGGCGATGTTCTGCGAATTGTCTTCATTGAGCGGAACTCCTACCTTGAGGTATCCGTTGATCGAACGGTTGAGGATGTCCGATCCCCATGGATTGACCTGGTCAGCAGAGAGCTTATGAGGGTTCCACTGGTAGGTCTCCCTGTCGTAGTATACGTGCTTTCCATTGTCGCTGAGCATCTGACCGCCGAGACGGCTGTCCTGAATGGCACGGACTCCGAAACGGACCTGAACGCCGTTGTCCGCCTGATAGAGCCAACGGTTGGAAAGATTGAACTGGAGCATCTTAGGTTCGTCCATGAATCCGTCCTTGTCCATGTCATGCGAAACGATGTTTCCGGAAACGTGACCGAGTATGACGGTGCTCCACTTGTATCCCATCTGAAGTGATGAGGCTATGTTAAGGTCCATCTTGGTGTCGCTCATTACAGCGCCATTGATGAAGAGAGGCTTTTCGTCAGTCGGCTTGCGATGTTCCATGTTGATCTGACCGGTCATGCACTCGACACCGTTGATCACGGAAGATGAGCCTTTTGCGATCTGGATGCTCTCGAGCCACTGGCCCGGAACATATGAAAGGCCGAACGGTGCGGAGAGTCCGCGCATCACAGGGCGGGTCTCGTCAAGCATCTGGGTATATACGCCGGAGAGGCCGAGAAGACGGATCTGACGGGCACCGGTCACAGCGTCCGAGTAGCCTACTGTAACGCTGGCAGAGTTCTCAAAGCTTTCTGCGAGGTTGCAGCATGCCATCTTGCAGAGTCCTGCGGCAGAGATGACTTCGGTACGGATTTCCTTACCTTTTGAAAGGAAGTTTCCGGCCTGACGGGATGTGAACACGGCTGCTTCGAGGCTGTCTGTTCTTTCGCCGTAGATTGCTGTAGTGTCCACTGCATGCCCGTGCTGGTCAGTCACCTGTGCAAAGGATGCCGATGCGGACAGGCAAAGGGATGATATGATTATTGATATTGTCTTGATTTTCATTGTCGTCTGGTTTTCTGGTTGGTTGAAAGATCCTTCGCTGCGCTCAGGATGACAGGGGGCGTAGGATGACAGGGGGCGCGCTCAGGATGACAGGGGCGCGCAGGATGACAGGGACGGAATGATAGAGAAAGCCGTCATCAGGTCATTGCGAGGCCTGAGGCCACAACACGTCGCAGCAAAGCCTGTCAAGGCCATGCAGAAGCAATCAGATACGCCAGATGTTAAGGATTGCCTGTCGGTCAGGCAATGGAACGCCTCCGGATCCGGAGACATATATTATATAATCGAATGAATGCTGAATAAAGGAAACGTAGTCGTTCTCAACGAACAGGCACGGAAGCGAGTCGGCCATATCAGCCTGATACTCGTCATTTGAAGTACTGACCACAGGTGTATCCAACACCTCTATATCATTGGTACAGCAGCTGGTTGAAGACGCCTCGACTACGCACTCCCCTGCCGGCTGATCGTGATGACATGAACAGCATGAAGACCCATGCCTGCCGGCTTCATGGCTGCCGCAACATGCTCCATGGCCATTGCAGTCATGGTCCGGATGGATATCATCACATGTGATGCCGCCGAGGACGGAACTGATGAATGTGCTCCCGGTCGCCGTACACGAATGCACGTCGAAACCTATGATACTCACACAGTACCACACAGCGAGAAACGCCGAGACATATTTTAGGATTACATTCTTCATTGCAACCTGCAAAGTTACAAATTTGTGCCAAACCTGCAAATTCTTACTTTTATGACAAAATTCATATCTTTGCAGATACCTTTGAACCTTGAAAAACGGAATTACACAATATGAAGAATTTTCTCAAGACATTCCTGGCAAGCTTTACAGCCATGATCATTTTCGGCGCAATCTGCTTCGCCATCATTTCCTCTCTTCTAAGCGGTCTGGAAAGTCTGTTTGATTTTGGGAAGAAACCGGTCACGATGCCATCGGAAGCCATCCTTACAATCGACTTATCCCAAATTGCATTGCAGGAACAGACTGAAGAGGCACCTCTTCTTGAAGTCATCGCAGGGAATCCTGTGGTTCAGCCTATGGGAATCCTCGATGTCGTAGCAGCGGTCAATGCCGCGGCATTTGACCCGTCGGTAAAATACATACTGCTGAAGCCGGATGGTGTGACGGGAGGCATGGCACAGATCGAAGAACTCAGGAAATCATTGGGCAAGTTCAGGGAGAGCGGCAAAGCTGTGGTTTCATATATCGAGAATCCTACAAACGGAGGATACTATCTTGCATCGGTATCCGACAAGATATATATGACTCCTCATGACGGAGGGCTGAACGCCCTCAACGGAATATCGTCACAAATGATTTTCCTGAAGGATATTCTTGACAGGATGGGGGTCAACGTCCAGCTGATAAGGCATGGAAAGTTCAAATCTGCAGGAGAAATGTTCGTGCGTAACAGTTCCAGCAAAGAAAACATGCAGCAGAATCAGGAACTGATATCTTCAATGTGGGAAAGCTGGTGTGACAAGATAGCTCAGGCCAGAGGGCTCGAACCTGAGGAGATCAACACAATGCTTGACAACCTCGAACTCAATCTACCGACAGATTTCCTTGAAAAAGGGCTTGTGGACGAGCTCATGACAGAGGATCAGCTGCAGGAAAAACTTTCAGTCCTGTATATGGCGGACAGTTATGATGAGGTGAAAAGCATATCTATACAGGATTATGCCCAGCTCAACGTCGCAGGCAATCCTGAGGGTAAGAACAAGATCGCTGTAATTTATGCAGAGGGCAATATTGTAGACGGCTATGCAATCGAAGATGTAGCAGGAGACAGGTTTGTCAAAATCATCCAGAAGATACGTCAGGACGATGATGTAAAGGCAGCCGTGTTGAGAGTCAACTCTCCTGGGGGAAGCGTACTGGCATCAGAAAAGATAAAGGCACAGATAGATTCTCTTTCGCAGAAGATTCCTGTAATAGCGTCATATGGAGATTATGCCGCGTCCGGAGGATATTGGATTTCATCTTCATGCGATTTCATATATGCAAATGAGACCACCATCACAGGTTCCATCGGAGTATTCAGCCTGATACCAGACTTCAAGAAGACTCTCAATGACAAGCTGCATGTCAACGTCACTTCTGTAAATTCTAACGAACACTCTGACATGTACAGCATGCTGCGTCCTCTATCACAAAACGAGATCGCACATATGCAGAATTCTGTGGAGCATATCTATGACAGATTTACAAAGATTGTCGCAGAGGGCCGAGGATTGCGTACCGAATATGTCGATTCTGTGGGGCAAGGCCGTATATGGACCGGTTCCCAGGCTCTCGAATTGGGTCTGATAGATGCCATAGGCAGCATTGACGAAGCACTTATACATGCTGCAATGCTTACCGGAAGCACAGACGGATTCGACAATATAGAGGTCGTGGAATATCCTAAGCCGATCACTTCAATGGATATCATCACGTCTCTGTTCACAGGAGAAGATCCTACCCAGATTGCAGAATCCGTAAAATTGACCGGACCGGTAATGGATGTCATCAGGGCATTCAGGAACTGGACTGAATCACAGAGCGGAAAAATCTACGCAAGACTTCCATATGCGATCGATATAAAATAAATAAATCATGTACAGATTTGAAATATGCGCCAATTCTGTAGCGAGCTGCATAGCCGCGCAGGAAGGCGGAGCCGACAGGGTGGAGCTTTGCGCCGGAATACCGGAGGGTGGCACCACCCCTTCTGTTGGAATGATAAGACAGGCGAGGGCAAGCATCAGCATCGCACTCAATGTGATCATAAGACCTCGCGGAGGAGACTTTCTCTACTCGGAGAGCGAGATCCAGGAGATGCTCTATGATATCAAGGCAGCCAAGGATCTTGGGGCCGACGGCCTGGTATTCGGATGCCTGCTGTCTGACGGAACGGTAGACATGGTCAATATGAGAAGACTCATGGATGCTGCCGGAGACACACCTGTGACATTCCACAGGGCCTTTGACCATACGTCTGACCCGCTCAAGGCGCTTGAAGACATCATAGAGCTCGGCTGCGCCCGCATCCTCACATCCGGATGCATGCCTACCGCCCTTGAGGGCACTCCCCTGCTGGCACAGCTTGTAGAGAAGTCTGCAGGCAGAATCATCATCATGCCAGGCTGCGGCGTAAAGGAGGGCAACATAGCTGAAATCGCAAGGCTCTCCGGCGCGAGAGAGTTCCATTTCTCTGCCAGAGAGCCCGTAGAAAGCGGCATGATCTTCCGCAACCCTCAGGTTGCCATGGGAAGCGAAGACGACCCGTACGGCACCATGCAGACAACAGCCCGCCGCGTCGCCGCCACTATAGCGCCTTTGAGGTCTTGACGAGGCTGATGAAATTATGTGCAAAATATTGGTACTTTGCTTTAGAAAAGTTATATTTGTGCATGTAGGACATCGGTCAAACCTGCTTTTTGCACGGCGACAGCCCTCTTTTGATGCTTTTCTGACTGATGTCGGAGAGGCATTTTTTGTATGTAAACAAAAACACAAGAAATATGGACAAGAACAAGAGGAAAGAAAGTTATGAGCCTCCAAAGATGGAGATTCTGGAAATTATGGTCGAGCAGGCCATCCTGCAGATGAGCGGCAGGGGCGAAGATAGTGATGATTCTGAATTCGGATATCCGTCTCCGACATATTTCAGGTGGTAGTCTGATGAGAAGTGAAATCTAAAATCATTTGCTATGAACAGAAGATTATTCAATATACTGATGACATGTGCAGTTGCAGTGTTTTCTCTTTCCTGCAATCAGGAGGACATTGCACCTGATGTGCCCGACACACCCACTGAGGGTAAGCTTGTACGACTCACTTTCGGTAGTACCGATGCCCCGGGCACGCGTGCCGTATGGAAAGATGAGACCGGCAAAGGAAATCTTATTTTCAATTGGGAATCCTACCCTATAGGTCAGGAAATGATGGCTGTAATATCAGATGGGTATGACTTTATCCCCAACTTTCCATCTTCTAATAATTGGAGCGAGCCACAGTACCATACCGGGCTGACTGTTACTCCGCAGGAAGATCCTCACTATGCTACATTCGAGACGGAGCGTTATTATTTCGAAAATGAAATAAGTGCTTCCGCACAGAAAATATTTGTCACGAGAGGTTTCAATGAAAATACCACCAGCGATCCGTCTTTCTTTAGAACCCTAATGCAGATGCCAAGCCTGTTTACCCAGCAAGCCTCACAGCAACCAGATTTCTTGAGAGAGTGTATGATACTGTACGGCGAGGCCGAGATGAAGAATGGTAGCGCACTGATTCCATTAAAACATATCCCTGCTACTTTCCGCTTCATCATTACCAACGAAAGACCTGCAGCGACGACAACCATCAAGAGTGTTCAGGTGTCTCTTGTTGATGCCGCTGGTAATGTCCAGCCGGTAGCAGCCCAAACATTAGATGTAATAATCGAATCAGAGATCAATACCATTGAACTGTTCTACGGTGGTAATACCTACAATACTCATACCTCAATCACTACCTGGTTGGGACAAAACGGCACTGCTGTAGCGAAGGGAGAACAGTATATAGCATACGCTATGGCACTGCCAGTAGGAAAATCCGATACTGGAATGCCCGACGAAAACGCCTTCAAGGACAAGAAAATCCAATTCACCATCGAGGCATCGGGTCCGGACAACGAACACCTTTCTTTCGAACTGGATGCAGACAAATTGGCCGCTGCCAATCCGGGCAATGTGTATAACTGGGTAGGCGGCAAGTCCTACACTATCCATATGAGCCTGGATGATGGACTCTTTGTACAAGATATCACTGTGGACGACTGGAACGAGCAGGATATATCGGGCGGCGAGGCTGTCGAGTGGGTGAACGGTTTCAGCGAGACAGGCGATTATGAGCCTGCACAACTGAACGCTGACGGCTATTATGAGATAAAGAACGGCGGTAACCTCTTCTGGTTTGCCAACCACGTTAATACCGCTGACAGGACCGCCAATGCAGTCCTCACGGCAAACATCGACCTTGAAGGCAGACCGTGGACCCCTATCGGCTCCACAGGCGAGGCGAACAATAACTTCCGCGGAGTGTTTGACGGACAGAACTACACCATCCGAGGGCTGAATGTGGAAGGTGGCAGAGCCGGCCTCGGCTTCTTCGGTGAGGTCAGGACAGGTACTGTCAAGAATTTCACCATATACGGTGAGGTGGTCGTGAATACCGAAGTCGATTACGTCGGCGGTGTCATAGGTTCAATTTGCGGTCTGAACGGTGAAAACGACCTTGAGCGCAACGGCGCAATCATTCAGAACATCACCTCATACGTCAACCTTACCGCAAAGGTACACGGTTCCGGCATGATAGGCGGCTTCGTAGGCTATGCCAATCACCAGAGCCTTATTGAAAAATGCTCTTGGTACGGCACTTTTGATGCTGGCGAGTACCGTGTTGATTCGGGTGCCGGTGGATTTATCGGCAAGATTCAGGAGAATACGAGTGAAGTGACTATCCGCAACTGCGCGGCATACGGAACCATCAAGACGAATTACGAAAAGAACAGTTATAATAACACAGCAACCATTTATATGGGCGGATTCCTGAGTTTCTCCAACACGGGTGCAAAGACCACCCTTGAAAACTGTCTGTTCGCAGGTAAGTTTGAGCGCGGTGCAAATCTGACTGACGAGGCTCGTCTTGGTGCATTCGGCACGCTTCGGTCTGTCAATGCAATCAAGAACTGCTACTACCTCGCCCATGACGGTCTTGAGGCAGTACACAGCGATTCACCTCTGAAACCTGGTAGTGACAACGTCGAAATCACACCGGTCACCGAGGACGACCTCAGGAACAACACAATCGCCACTCAACTTGGCACTTTATGGGAGCAGGGAGAGAATTATCCGGTGATTAAAAAATAACGCCAACCTGATAACAGACAGTATTAACCAGATTTCTCCACTCGCTTCGCTCGGTCGAAATGACATTAAAAAGTCACACTTCTGTCATTTCGAGTGAGGCCAAAGGCCGAATCGAGAAATCTATTACAAGAAAAATATGAAAACATATCAACATATAGCCCTCGCAGCGCTGGCACTATCCTTTGCCGCCTGCACGCAGGAGGACGACTTCACTCCGCAGGGCAATCAGAAGGACACGCCCCTTGCCATTGCTTCGGCTGGCGTGGCGGAACTGACCACACGCGCCACCATCTCAACGATAGGACACACAGACTACCTTACAGGAGGCAGCATCGGTGTGTATGTGTACTCTACAACCGGTGATAGCTATAAGGGCGACAACATCAAGTGGACCTACCGCAATGGTTTTTGGGAGCTGGATGCTGAAACCGTGGTGCTCTTCGAGAAC
>SUYQ01000027.1 GCA_015060325.1 Bacteroidales bacterium
GCCGCCGGCTTCCTTCAGATTCCACCTCACGATGGACACCCTTGCCTTTGGCTATATGCTTCCCGTCATTAGGGCGCATTAGGGACTTTCACCCGTTAGAGCATGCCCATGCTGGGCGTACTACAAAGTGCGTGCTCCCCAAAGGGAGCACGCACTTTAAGCAACTGACTGAGCATCAGCATGTTATTCGCCAGGCTGATTCTGCAGATAGTTCTTGAAGAAGCGGCCCTGGGTGGTTGGGGTGAAGGTCTCCCAATCTTCGATAAGAGTAGGGGACCAGTCGACGTCGAAGCACCATACGGTGAACGAGATGCCTTTCTTTTCGAAATACTCTGTGATGTGCTTTCCGTATACGTCTGTAGAAATGACAGGAATATGAGCACCTTTCTCATGCTCGAGGCAGAAACCGATTTCTGTACAGATCACAGGATATTTGTCTGCTACAAATCCGAAGTCTGCTTCCCACTGCTCCTCCCATGGCTGGTCCCGCTTCATCGGATAAGGATGAGATACATAGGCCACGTTAGGTCTGTCGATTGGGGCTGAAGCTACCGGCGTCAGGTCATATGCCCAGTTGAATCCGGCGCAGAGACACACCGCATTAGGGTTATGTACGCGGATAGTGTCGATGATCTGCTCCTGAATGCCTTTCCATTCTTCCCAGGTGCATTCTCCTGTATCAGGACCGGTGACTGTCGGCTCGTTGAAGATTTCGTACAGAGCAACTGTCGGTTCATCCTTGTAGCGCTGAGCAACAGTACGCCAGAACTTGAATGTCTCTTCCAGATCTGTATCGTACATAGGATTGGTGTACTTTGCATCCTTGAGGTTTCCGATGGAATGCCAGTCCATGATCACATACATTCCATGCTTCTTAGCCCACTCGATACCCTGATCCATTGCCTCGAACGTAGCATCCCAGCCCATCCTGTTCAGGTTGGTAGGGTGAACTGCAAAACGAACGACATTGGCTCCCCAGTCGGCAGCTTCCGCAAAATAACGCTCTGTCCACTGGCCGTCTCCGACAAGCTTGACAGGATCCGAGAAGCAAAGTCCTCTGAACACAATCTCTTTTCCCTGAGGGTCAATGAACTTGTTTCCCTCCACCTTTACCCATCCTTCAGATTTCTTTGGCTGGGCAGCACATGCAGCCATGATCACAGCAGCACATGCCATCAAAAAAGTTCTTTTCATAGTGTCATTAATTTGGTTTGCCACAAAGATAGTAAAATATTATGGTCACGCAAACACCTAACACTCAGCGCCTTAACTAGCAACACGGTGGGGCAGAAATACCCACCGTGTTGCTAGTCATATTGTTGAATGTCAATGTGTTACGTGACCAGTGTGCGGGTCAGTGGAGGGGCTGTGTGGATTCCCGTCCACGAAATCCGCCATTTTCATGGACGGGAATGAAAAACGAGGCTGGCTGAAGGTCTACGACTCTTCGGCCAGCCTCGGTGATATACTGAGCGGAATGACTTACTGGAGAATGTAAGTGGTCTCAGGTTGAACGGTGCCTCTGAGGATGCCGTTCTCGACAGAGAACGCAGCACCGTACACCTGATCGGTGTACGCGCCGTCTGCAAGGGTAGTGGTGAGCTCGAAAGGCTTCTCGTTGAGCGAGAAGTTGATGATCGCGGCTCCCTTGTCTCCACGGCTGATCACAACAACCTCACCATCCTCAGCGATCTGTACATTTTCAACCTGACCCTCCATTGCCTTACGGAACTTGTTGACAGCAACAACCTCAGGGTGGAAGAACTCGTCATTACCTCGTGCACCGAGGAGATTGTCTCCGAAGTAGTTCTCGCGGGTAGAGTTCATAGGACGGCTGTAGAAGAGAGGTGTTCCGTTCTGACGTGCAGTAAGGAATACCCATCCTGTGCGGATCTGAGCGTCTGTAAGGCCTGCACTTTCGTTGGCATTGCAGTATGTGTCATGGCTCTCCACCCATGTTGTAAGATATTCAGGAGCAGCACGATGGCACCAGTCAAGGAGATTTTGACCCTTTGCGCTTCTGTGCCAGAGTACTTCGCGGAGCACATGTCCGTAGCTTGACGCGGTCTGACCGAAATATCCTGCATATTCTTCCTCAGGAACGTTTCTGTCCTGGAGGACCTCGCCGTATACGAAGAGGCTGTCATATGGGATGCAGAGTGACACTCCAAGCACCTCCTTGCGGCCTGTTGCGACATCCCAGAAGTCATTCTCTGTTACGCCTGCAAGGCTGTCGACAGGATCTGAATGCACACCGATATGCTTTGCTGTGTCATAGCGGAAACCGCGTACACCCATCTCGATGAGCTTGTTCACAAACTGCATGTAGTATTTCTGGAACTGAGGATTCTCGGTGTTTACGTCAGGAAGACCACCGACGCCTTGGTGGGTGCATTGGGTGCGGTCGTTATAGTCGTTGATGCCCTCAAGACCATGAGTGTGGAACATCTTGTCACGGCCGCCTACAGCTGCATAGAATTCGTCAGTCACAAGGTCAATGTCAAATGCTGTATGGTTAGGAAGAACGTCCACAAGCACGCGAATGCCATACTTCTTGGCCTCGTCCAGCATGACCTTCATTTCCTCTTCTGTGCCGACGATATTGTTTCCGATCGTCCAGTCGGTAGGCTGATAGTAATGATACCAGTTACCCTCCTTCTCATCAAGAATCTTTATGTTTCCGCCTTCAGGGCTGAAGCATGCATTTACCGGAGATGTCTGGATCATGGTGAATCCGGCATCGGCGATCTGCTTCATGTTCTCCGTGATGGTAGGGAAGTCCCAGCTCCATACATGGAGGATGGTCTCTGTATTGGTGTAGTTCGGATCATGGACCATACGGTCGACCGGCTTGGCAGCCTCTTGCTCAGCAGGCTTTTTCGGAGAAGATGCGCATGCCACGATACTCAGGCATGCGATGATGTAAAGAATTCTTTTCATATAGTGAAGCATGTTTAAATAATTTCAAATAACCCCGCGAAGATAAGCATTTTCTTCTATATTTGCGTGCGCATTTAAAACGAATGAAACATGGGAAGACTGAAGGTTCCTAATACTTATGTGATAATATTCGCAGCGTTGCTTATGTGCTGCGTGGCGACATGGCTGGTGCCGGGAGCGGACCCGCAGACATGGCAGCTGTTCTCGGCAATGTTCGACGGATTCTCAAGACAGGCAGACATAATAGCTTTCGTGCTCATCATCGGAGGAGCGTTCTGGGTGCTGAACAGTACCAAGGCGATGGACGAAGGCATTACGAAGTTCATCATATCGATCCGTAAACTGGAGCGATATGCCATCGTCCGCAAGCTAGGCACAGGCAACATCATAATAACGCTCATCATGCTGATGTTCGGTCTTTTCGGTGCTCTTTTCGGAATGAGTGAGGAGACCATCGCGTTCGTTGCTGTGGTGATACCGCTTGCAAAATCACTTGGCTATGACGAGATCACAGGAGTATGCATGGTCTATCTTGCAGCCCATGTCGGATTTGCCGGTGCCATGCTAAATCCGTTCACTGTCGGCATTGCCCAGGGAATGTCAGATCTTCCGCTTTTCTCCGGCATTGAGTACAGGATTGTGTGCTGGCTCATCCTTATGGCAATCGCCATTGCGTTCACGCTCTGGTATGCAAACAGGATTCATAAGCCTGTTGAAACGGATGCCTCGACAATTGCTGAAACAACTGTCACCGAGCGAAAGGGAAGCGGTATCCGTGCGTGGATATGCTATGTTATCCTTACTGGAGTAATGGTTGCCTTCTCAGCGCTTTATGCATCTGACTGCACGATCACTCTCGGTCAGTCAAAGATTGCTGCCCCATGGCTGTTGTGGGTTGTGACCGGACTTTTCGCCATCATTTCCATAGCGGCACTGAGGTCTTCTACGAGCATGTTCATCCTCAATCTGCTGATGTTCACCATCATCTACCTGATTGTGGGAGCCATGGGATACGGGTGGTATCTGCCCGAAATATGTGCGCTGTTCATGGCTATGGCTATAGCGATAGGCTTCTCGGCGGACTATTCAGCGGATGTCATAGCCACTGAATTTGTGGCGGGAGCCAAGGATATATTCTCTGCTGCACTTATAATAGGATTTGCAGCAGGCATAGTTGTGATACTCGAGAACGGTAATGTGATAGGTATAATGCTTTCTTCAATTGCAGAGGTGCTTGCCAATGTAGGAGAAGCCGTGTCATTGGGATTCATGTACCTGATTGAAACATTCATAAACCTTTTCATCCCGTCGGCATCAGCAAAGGCCACGGCTACCATTCCTATCTTTGCAGAACTCTCGGACATGATCGGCGTTTCGCGCCAATCGACAGTTCTGGCATTCCAGTTCGGCGACGGTTTCACAAACATGATCACTCCATGTTCCGGTGTGCTTATGGCAGTGCTTTCCGTTGCAAAGATCCCATACGTGAAGTGGGTGAAATGGGTATGGAAATTCATCCTCTTCCTGGTGATTTTCGGTTTCGTGCTCCTGCTCCCGACCATTTTCCTTGATCTCCCCGGATTTTAATCTATAACTATGAAGACCATAAGATTATTTGCTGTTCTTGCAGTTGCAGCAGCACTTTTATCATCATGTGGCTCCAGCCGTAAGGCAGAGCCTGCTTCCAAAACAGAATTCTGGCTGGGAGCAGACCTTGGCTGGATTACAGAGTATGAGGCTAAGGGCCATAAGTTCTATAATAAGGACGGAAAGGAAATGGAGTGCACGGCTCTCATGAAGGAACTTGGGCTTAATGCGGTCCGCCACCGTGTCTGGGTGGATCCTTCAAGGCACGGAAACTGGTGCAGCAAGGAAGATCTTCTTGTCAAATGCAAGCGTGCAAAGGAGCTTGACATGGAAATCCTGCTGGATTTCCACTACAGCGACTGGTGGGCTGACCCTGCAAAGCAGAACATTCCTGCCGCATGGAGCGGACATTCATACGAGCAGATGAAGGAAGACCTCAGGGCTCACACTATAGATGTACTTACATATCTGAAGGACAACGGCATAGAACCGAAATGGATCCAGGTCGGCAACGAGACACGCAACGGATTCCTTTGGAGCGTCGAGTCGAACGAAAAGGGATGGCCGGTGCTTGACGAGAACGGCAACACTACCATCACAGAATCCATGGGACATGTGGTGAACAATCCCGAACAGTATGCCGGACTGTTTGCAGCAGGCTACGATGCATGCAAGAGCGTCTTTCCTGACGCCATCGTCATGGTCCATCTTGACAACGGTTTTGACAAGGATCTCTATGACTTCAACCTTGGAGTGCTGAAGGAAGGGGGAGCGAAGTGGGATATGATAGGAATGTCGCTTTACCCTTACTGGGCTCTTGACGGAGGATTCCGGGACGATGAGGAACAGACAATCACCGACTGTATCGAGAACATCAGGTATGTCAGCGGGAAATTCGGATGTGACGTCATGATAGTCGAGACGGGATTCCTTGTAGATGAATCCGACCCTGTGCGCATGGAAACAAGCCGCAGGCAACTTGCAAGGGTGATCCGTGAGTCGATGAACAATACAGACGGCAGGTGCAAGGGAGTATTCTACTGGGAGCCGGAGTGCCGTCCGTCACAATACAAGCTCGGCGCATTCACCGAGGACGGCCGCCCTACAATGATAATGGATGCCTTCAAGGACTGGTCTGAGTGATCTTAATCGATAGAGCGCAGGAAATATTCCTTGCGCTTTTCTTTGCTTATGTCATAGAATGTGCACTGGGTCGGTCTGCGCAACCTGTCCACCTCTGTCAGGTCACATACATACAGACGGTCGATCAGGGAGAGGTACATCTTGGAATATCTGATGTCCAGATGTCTCTGAAGGTCGCTGGTATATTCCATGGTAAGGATGACCTCGTCATACGAGAGGTCATCCTTACAGAATATATATAGTCCGTATTCGCTGAAACTGCCATAGAAACCGGATCCTACCTTGCTGACCTTGCTTTCGATGATTCTTCTCAGAGGATGCGCCAGCTGCCAGTATTCATACTCTATGGATCCTATGTATCTTCCGTCCTGAAGGCCATATCCGTATCCGCTTCTGATGATATGGTCCATTTCATCCCTGTCCTCGTCCCTGACATCAATTCCTGCCATTTCCTTCAGCATGGCCTGAGCTACATTCTTGTTTGATTCCATTGCCCTTGTCACCTCGATTCCAAGACTTCTGTCAGGCATCTGGAGGTCCGGTCTGTCTTCGTTTACAAGATCGGAATAGGCCGGTCCCAGGATGCTCTCAAGAGTGGTCCGGGCGTAGCGCTCAAAGAAACATGTGTCGAACTTTCTATGGCTCATGATGGAGATTCTGCATTAATTCCGTGCAATTTAGCAATTATCCCCACCATCTGCAAATACTCTCTTGAAAAAGCCTACGAATGTATCTTTATCATTTCGACAGGTTGCTCCTGTACCTTGTCCAGAGGATGTGACTGGTACTTTACCTTCCTGAAGTCAATGCCCATCAGGTCAATGCATCTGATGTTGCTGTTCCATGCTGTTCGATAGTAGAACTTCATCGCGTCCTGATCGGTGGCCGATGTGAACTGTGTCGCACTAGGAAGACCCTTTGGAATGTCTGCCATGGCATGCTGGCTGCCGATAGGAATGTCGAAATTGTTCAGGATATGGAATGCCTGGATCACAGTCTCGAATCCGTTGTCCCACATCGGTGCAGTGGTCTGGAAGAAGGTAGCGCGTACGAACCTTGAAGGTGAGGTGAAGTCACCTGGAAGACCGAGCATTCCGCTGCCGTGTCCGAGCGCCTTGAGTGTGATGCCCTTCTTGATGGTATGATCAGGTACAGAACCCGGTTCAAGGCTGACATAGTTGTTGAGATTGGTCATATGCCAGTTGAATCCTGGTGCATTGGTCAATACTCCGAGCGTATTCTCATAGAAATGAGGCACTCCGTTCACTACTTCCAGAACCACCATTCTTCCGTTCGGTTCAGCAATCCTCCAGTGTACCGCTCCGATATTATGGTTCAATGTAACAAGGTCGATGTTCTTGATGCCTTCCTTGACCTGATCTATGCTTGAGAACTGTGAAAGCACCCATGACACGAACTGCATGTCGCAAAGCGTCTTTGCATCTGCCGCCTTGTCATATGGTGCATAATCACCGTAATTCGGGAAGAAGAACAATCCAGCAGCAAGGCCTGCCTCATTGATTCCCTCGACAATGAACGGCTCATATTCAGTATAGATTCCTACATATCCGTATTTTGCCTTGTACTTAAGCCCGTTTGCACCGGTAGGAGTGTAGGACTGCTGGTCGTGTCCGCGTGGAACTACCACGTAGCCGCACTGCATGGGCGTTGCCGCCCACTCTACAGTTCTTGCAACTACATGGCTCCCGTCTCTGGCCACCAATGAAATTCCGGTACATGCGCCTGCATCTGCTGCATAGAATCCACCCAGAATCATAGCAGCTGTCAATATAGCCAATCGCTTCATATAACGTAAATTTAAATAATTCTAAACTACGGCGCTATATGCAAGCAGCGGGCCAGATCTGATTATTTGTTCAGCATCGAGTTAAGACGATTGAATATGTTGTTGCGAAGTACACGCAGGCGATTCACCTCACTTCTGTTCCTGTAACGGACATAATTGCATGTACCGACAAACTTTCTGAACATCTTCATGTAGTTCCATACGAGGATAAACATGATAGGGAAGGCGACAAAGTACCCTAAAGCCCACCAGAATCCTATGAATATCCAGATCAGAATTACAGGAATCACAAGACATATCGGGATGGTCACAAAGACACTCACAGCCACATTGAACGAACTGATGAACATTTGGTCCTTTATAAGCTTCTTAAGGAAGATCTTCGGCATCAGGAAGAGAAGTCCGGTAGGAATGGCTGAAATCAGGAAAAACGGCAGCAGGAGCAATAATCCCAGTCCTCGCAGTGCGGGCCTCATCAGACGAGGTCTTCTGTTGAAAAGCCAGTCGCGCACATTCAGTTTCCTGTATCCTTCGATAAGTTCTGCGGTATCTTCATATATTGACTCCATCTCTTCAGGATGGTTCTTCGTTGCATCAGCAAGCTCTGCCACAAGCGTCTGGTCAGAGAGAAGGCGGGATGGCAGATAGTTGAAATTGAAGCCGCGCTTTCTGGCGAACTCCTTGCCATATGTGCATTCACGGAGGAAGTCGATCTGGTCATAATGGTCAAGATCATCCACGTGAAGCATCATCTCCTTGATCTCAGTATGGACTATCTTGTTGATCTCCATCATGGTTTCACGCGGTGCCTGCTGATAACGTTCATAATAAGGCTTAAGCGAAATAGGCTTGCCGAACTTCATGAGCATCTCTGTGCGGGCATGGAAATAGTTGGAGTAGTGGTTGCAGGACGGAAGAATCATTATGTCCTCCTTCCATTCCATCTTCTCGGCCGCAGCAAAGGCAATACGCAGATATCCGAGCTTGAAGGTGCCCAGCCATCTCTTGTCCTGATGTCCTCCTTCGGGATAGAGCATCACTGTCTCTCCGTCTGTCAATGCCTTTCCGGCATCATCAAAAGTCTCCTGGTTCCTGGTTACAGAGCGCAGACCTTCATAGCCCATCCTGTATGCAGGCAGAAGACCCATTGCACGCAGTGCCTTGTTGAATAACGGATTCTTGAAGACATTTGCCCGGGCAAGGAAGTTCATCCTCCTGTCTGTCAGCTTGAGACATACGCAAAGCGGATCATTGAGACAGTTCTGATGGTTGGAAACCATGACGATCGGAGTACCGTTTACCGGCACGTTTTCAAGACCGACGACATGTTCCTTATGAAAATAAAGGCTGGAATTAACAAATTGGATGTATGCACGAAAGCCTTTGAGAAATAGATTGTGTTCTCTCGGTTTACGAATTTGACTCATGTTTTATATTATTTGAGGTTTAGGTTCAAACTACAAAAATAGTAATTTCTTCGATAATACAAATCATTGGTTTTTCACATAAGATTTGCTACTTTTGCATGATTTGTAAAAATTCAGCGATAAAACAACAAAATAAATAATATAAAAGCCATGACACTTATTGAAAGCATCATTGCACGCGCCAAGTCAAACAAACAGCGCATCGTGCTCCCGGAGTCTCTCGAGGAGCGTACACTCACAGCAGCCGACATGGCTCTTGCTGACGAGATTGCAGACATCATCCTCATCGGAAACCCTGACGAGATCTTCGCTCTCGCAGAGAAGCTCGGACTCAAGAACATCGGCAAGGCAACCATCATCGATCCTGCTACCAGCGAGAAGACGGCAGAATACGCAAACCTTCTCTACGAACTCCGCAAGAACAAGGGAATGACTCCTGAAAAGGCAGCCCAGCAGGTTCTTGACCCGCTTTACTTCGGATGCCTCATCATCAAGAGCGGAGATGCTGACGGCCAGATCAGCGGTGCCCTCTCGACAACAGGAGAGACCCTCCGTCCTGCTCTTCAGATCATCAAATGCGCTCCAGGCATCACATGTGTCAGCGGTGCGATGCTCATGATCACCCAGACTCCTCAGTATGGCGAGAACGGTGTTCTCGTAGTAGGAGATGTTGCCGTTACACCTATGCCGGATGCGTCACAGCTTGCTCAGATCGCTGTCTGCACAGCTCAGACTGCAAAGAGCGTTGCCGGATTTGCCGATCCAAGAGTCGCAATGCTTTCATTCTCTACAATGGGTTCTGCAAAGCATGAGGTAGTGGACAAGGTGATCGAGGCAACAAAACTCGCACGCGAACTTGATCCTTCTCTCAAAGTTGAAGGTGAGCTTCAGGCTGACGCAGCACTCGTTCCTTCTGTAGGTCAGAAGAAGGCTCCTGGCTCAGAGATCGCCGGTCACGCAAACGTTCTCGTATTCCCTTGCCTTGAGGTCGGCAACATCGGTTACAAGCTGGTTCAGAGACTCGGAAATGCAGATGCCATCGGACCTATCCTCCAGGGTATCGCACGTCCTGTAAACGACCTGAGCCGCGGCTGTTCGGTTGATGATATCTACAAGATGGTAGCCATCACTGCATGCCAGGCTATGGATGCAAAATAAGGTTCTGTGCGCTTCTGCGCATATGTTAAAAACTATGTTGATAAAAAGGCCATGCTTTCTCTGCATGGCCTTTCATTATTATATACCTTAGCACTCCAATATGCGAAACTAAAACAAACCATATATGAGCAGCGCAGAAATAACCATTATCAAGAGGGACGGAAGCCGTAAGGCCTTTTCCGTCGAGAAGATCAAGAATGCCATCAGAAAGGCCTTCCTTGCTGTAGGTGCATTCGCAACTGAGGAAGACCTCGTGAACATACTTTCACATGTCCGCATCACAGAAGGGATGAGCGTGGAGGAGATTCAGAACCAGGTAGAGATAGGACTCATGGCCGAGCAGTATTTTGCAGTGGCAAAGTCCTTCATGCTTTATCGCCAGAGACACAGCGAGGACAGGGAAGTGAGGGATCACCTTGACTTCCTCATCCAGTACTGCCAGGCAGAGAATGCCGCTACCGGCAGCAAGTACGATGCGAATGCAAACATCGAGAAGAAGAACCTTGCGACTCTGATCGGCGAACTTCCCAAGAAGAACTTCATCAGGCTCAACCGCCGCATTCTCACCGACAGGATGAAGAAGATGTACGGCAAGGAACTTTCCGACAAGTATATCCGCCTGCTCAAGAACCACCACATCTACAAGAATGACGAGACTTCGCTGGCCAACTACTGCGCCAGCATCACCATGTATCCTTGGCTGCTCGAAGGAACCAGACCTATTGGAGGTAATTCGATCGGGCCTACCAACCTGAAATCTTTCTGCGGCGGCTTCATAAACCTTGTATTCATGGTTTCCAGCATGCTCAGCGGTGCATGCGCGACACCTGAATTCCTTATGTACATGAACTATTTCGTAGGCAAGGAATATGGCAAGGACTATTGGAAGCACCCTGATTTCCAGGCTGACAATTCAGCAAAGAAACGCACCATCGACAAGATCATCACAGACTGCTTCGAACAGATCGTATACTCGATCAACCAGCCTACAGGTGCGCGTAACTTCCAGGCCGTGTTCTGGAACATTTCATACTACGACAAGAACTATTTCGACAGCATCTTCGGCGAGTTCCGTTTCCCAGACGGCTCTGCCCCTGACTGGGAAGGTCTTTCATGGCTTCAGAAACGCTTCATGAAGTGGTTCAACGCAGAACGCCTCAAGACTCCTCTCACTTTCCCTGTAGAGACAATGGCACTGCTTACCGAGAACAACGAAGTGAAGGACAAGGAGTGGGGCGACTTCACTGCCGAAATGTATTCAGAAGGTCACTCATTCTTCACATATATGAGCGACAATGCAGACTCATTGGCTTCGTGCTGCCGTCTGCGCAACGAAATCCAGGACAACGGATTCAGCTACACCCTCGGTGCCGGCGGAGTGTCTACAGGCTCGAAGAGCGTACTCACGATCAACCTTAACCGCTGCATCCAGTATGCGGTAAAGAATGGCCGCGACTACATGACATATCTCGCTGAAGTGGTTGACCTCGTACACAAGGTGCAGCTCGCTTATGACGAGAATCTCAAGGCCCTCAAGGAGCAGGGGATGCTGCCGCTGTTCGATGCCGGATTCATCAATATCGGACGTCAGTACCTTACTGTAGGCATAAACGGCCTTGTGGAGGCTGCTGAATTCCTTGGAATCGAGATCAACGACAATCCTGCATATGTGGAGTTCGTTCAGAACACACTCGGTCTCATCGAGGAGTACAACAGGAAATACCGCACCAAGACAACGATGTTCAACTGCGAGATGATCCCAGCCGAGAACGTTGGAGTGAAGCATGCGAAATGGGATAGGGAAGACGGATATGTCGTACCTAGAGACTGCTACAACAGCTATTTCTATATTGTGGAAGACAAGTCGCTGAACATCATCGACAAGATGCGTCTGCACGGCCGCAAGTACATCGAGCATCTCACAGGAGGTTCAGCACTTCACCTCAATCTTGAGGAGCATCTGTCAAAGGCCCAGTATGCTCAGCTCCTGCGTGTTGCAGCTCAGGAAGGATGCAACTACTTCACGTTCAACATTCCTAACACCATCTGCAACAAGTGCGGCCACATCAGCAAGCATTACTTGAAGGAGTGTCCTGAATGTCACAGCGAAGACATTGACTATCTGACCCGTATCATCGGTTATATGAAGCGTGTCAGCAACTTCTCGATGGCCCGTCAGGAGGAAGCAGCAAGAAGATATTACCACCGCGACGAAGGTAAACATCTCAGCTAGGACACGACGATGGCCCTCAAGTGCTACAGTTATGATATTGTCTGCCAGGAGATACCCGATGAGGTTACCCTGGCAGTCAATATCTCGTGCTGTCCCAACAGATGTCCTGGATGTCACAGCCCGTGGCTGTGGGAGAATGAGGGTGAGCCGCTGACAGAAGAGCTTCTGGAGAATCTGATGGAAAAGTACGGGAATGCGGTTACATGCTTCTGTTTCATGGGAGGAGATGCCGACCCGGGCGAGATAGGAAGGCTGGCCGGCTGGATACGTCAGAACAGGCCTGACATCAGGACCGGCTGGTATTCCGGAAAGGAGAGCCTGCCCGAAGGATTTGATGACAGCGTGCTGGATTATCTGAAGCTTGGACCATACAAGGCGGAGCTTGGCGGACTGAAGTCACCGCTGACCAATCAGAAGTTCTTCAAAAAGTCGCCTGATGGTATATGGGAAGAACACAGATTCGCAAAATAGTATTATATTTGCGTTGCTTTTGGAAAACAATTAAAATATATAATAATGAGAGTAATCATCAATCAGGACAGCGCAAAGGGCTCTGTATGGGCTGCGCGCTACATCGTTTCTAGAATCAAGGCCAAGGCTGCAGTAACTGACAAGCCGTTCGTGCTCGGACTTCCTACAGGAGGTACTCCAATCGCTACATACAAGGAACTTATCCGTATGTATCAGGCAGGTGAGGTTTCTTTCGAGAATGTGATCACATTCAACATGGACGAATACGTAGGCCTTCCTGAGGAACATCCCGAAAGCTACCACTCCTTCATGGCAAGAAACTTCTTCGATCATGTGAACGTTCCTAAGGAAAACATCAACATCCTTAACGGCAACGCAGAGGATCTTGCAGCAGAGTGCGCAGCTTACGAGGCAAAGATCGTTGCAGCAGGCGGCATCGACCTCTTCATGGGCGGTGTAGGTGAAGACGGTCACCTTGCATTCAACGAGCCTTATTCTTCTCTTGTTTCTCGTACTCGCGTAAAGAGCCTCACTTATGACACGATACTCGTGAACTCACGTTTCTTTGACGGTGACATCAGCAAGGTTCCTACAACAGCACTCACCGTAGGCGTAGGCACAGTGATGGATGCAAAGGAGGTACTCGTCCTCGCATTCGGCCACAAGAAGGCAAATGCACTCAAGGCTGCTATCGAAGGCTCATACTCACAGGCATGCACACTTTCAGCCCTCCAGGCACATCCGCACGGAATCATCGTGGCTGACGAACTTGCAGTAGGAGAGCTCAAGGTGAACACATACAGATATTTCAAGGACATCGAGAAAGAGAATATCCTTTAACATACTGTCATGGGAATGATCAACAAGCCGATAATTTATCAGATGCTCCCGAGACTGTGGGGCAATGATAAGGTGAGACCGAAGAAAAACGGTTCGCTTACCGATAACGGCACGGGCAGGTTCTCCGATATCGACAGCGCTACGCTCGAATACGTCAAGTGGCTAGGGTGCAGCCATATCTGGCTTACCGGTGTTCTGAGACATTCCACACAAAGTTCTGAGGAGGGATGCGTCGCATCTCATCCTCAGTTTGTAAAAGGAAAGGCCGGTTCGCCATATGCAATCTGCGACTATTATGATGTGAATCCATATCTGGCGGATGACCCTCAGAACAGGATGGGGGAGTTCGAGGACCTTCTTGCCAGGACACATGAGGCAGGACTCAAGATGATCATCGACTTCGTACCCAACCATGTATCAAGGGATTACGGCAAGGTTCAGCCTCTTCCAGGTCATCCGGTTCTTGGAGCTTCTGACGACAAGTCAGTGCACTGGAAGATGGAGAATGACTTCTTCTATTATCCGGGGCAGGAACTGAAACTACCGACACCTTGTCCTAAGGGCATGGAACCATATCATGAAATGCCTGCAATGGCAACCGGAAACAACTGCTACAGTCCGGCTCCAGGCATCAATGACTGGTATGAGACCGTCAAGATCAATTACGGCGATTCACATACCTCCACATGGGACAGGATGTTCGACATCGTGGACTATTGGGCTTCAAAGGGAGTTGACGGATTCCGTTGCGATATGGTAGAGCTTGTGCCGCCAGAATTCATGACATGGCTCATAATGGAGATCAAGGCAAAGCATCCTCATATCATCTTCATTGCTGAAGTCTATAAGAAAGATCTGTATTGGGAATATGTCAGGAATGTCGGATTTGACTTCCTTTATGACAAGTCAGGTCTGTACGATACTCTGCGTACGATTGTCGAAAAGAATGTGGATGACAACGGAATGCCTATAGAACTGTGGCAGTCGACAACTGGGATTACCCGCAACTGGCAGTTCCTGGGAGATATACAGCCATACATGCTGAACTTCCTGGAAAACCATGACGAGCAGCGTTTCGGATCTGAATTCTTCGGTAAGTCAGGTGCCAATACCTTTGCTCCTTTATATGTGTCCCTGCTACTGAATACCGCTCCATTCATGATCTATTTCGGAGAGGAAGTAGGTGAGGCCGGCATGGATGAGGAAGGCTTCAGCGGAAAGGACGGCCGCACCACCATCTTCGACTGGTGGAGCATAGGCTCGATCCGCAGGCTCCGCAAGGTCATCAGCAGCGGAGCATATAAATCCATGAACCCTTCAGAGATGGTTAAGGCCGGATTGAAAGATGAGGAGGCCAGGATGCTCTGCCGTTTTGCAGAAGTAACGCGTCTTGCAGCCTCAGATGAGGCCATAAGACAGGGAACGACTTATGATCTCTGCTACTGCAACATGTCATCGGACGGTTTTGACAAGCACAGGCATTTCGCCTTCCTGCGCGACTACAAGGAGCATACTCTTCTTGTAGCAGCCAATTTCTCTGACCGACATGCAAGCATTGAGATCGTGCTTCCTGAGCATGCTTTCGAGTGGATGGAGATCCCTGTGACCGAGGAGATGTATCCTGGAATGATAATCAAGATAGAGATCCCACCTATGGACGCCAGGATCATCACGCTGGTCTAGAACAGGGTATATACGTAAAAAAGCTCGCATCACTGCGAGCTTTTTTGGTTAGTTAGTAGTGTAGTGTATTTCCCTTTTGGGATGATTAATTATTAGTGGTTAGAAACGTCTGATTGACATAAAATCGTTATGTCATGTGCAAATGTATGTAAAAATTTGTGATTACCAAATAATATTCTTTAAAAATTTATAAAATATCGGAGAATATTTGAAAATCCTGATAAAAATCAGTCTTCAAGAAGGCCGGGACGTAGTAATCGGGTCCTTTCAATGGCCTGTTCATCCTGCCAGGCACGTATCAGCTTAGGATTACCGCTCAACAGAACCTCAGGCACCTTCCATCCGTTGAATTCGGCGGGTCTTGTATAGACCGGAGGGGAGAGAAGGCCATCCTGGAAGCTGTCGCTCAGGGCAGATGTCTCATCGCTCAGGGCTCCCGGTATAAGACGGATAATCGAATCCGCCAGGATTGCAGCAGGAAGCTCTCCGCCGCTGAGAACATAGTCTCCGCAAGAAATCTCACGTGTTATGAGATGTTCGCGGATACGATGGTCAATTCCTTTGTAATGACCGCACAGGATGATGATGTTGCCTTTCAGAGAGAGTTCGTTTGCAATGTTCTGATTCAGGATCTCTCCATCGGGAGACATGTAGATCACCTCGTCATATTCTCTTTCTGACTTGAGTTCCTGAATCATATTGTAGACAGGCTCAAGCATGAGCACCATGCCTGCGTCACCGCCATAGCTGTAGTCGTCCACCTGCAGGCGAGGCCCTTTTCCATACTTGCGCAGGTTGTGTATATGTATTTCTACAAGGCCTTTCTTGATGGCACGGCCTACGATAGAGTGGCTTAACGGACTTTCAAGAAGTTCCGGAACTACGGTCAGGATGTCTATTCTCATATTAATTGTTTCAAAAAGTTGTTTTGAACCGCAAAAATAGTGTTTTGATATGAGTTTTACTAAAAAATATGGTATATTTGCCGTTTGTAAATTTATAAACCATTAACTCCGTTATTATGAGTGAAGAAATGATTCCTGATGTAGAACTGACATCAGATGTAGCAGTGGCTGAAGCTGACGTGGAAGTTGCAGAATCAGCTGTAAATTATTCTGAAAAGAACCTTGCAGAGCTTATCACAGTGTTTGAAGAGCTCGTGCAGAATGAAGAAAGAATGAAGATGTCCAAGGAAGCTGAGGCGATCAAGGCTGCTTTCTACAAGAGACTTCTGAAAGAGAAGGCAGAAGCCGGACTTGTTTCTGCTGAACTTCCTGAAGAATCAGAGGCTGAAGAGGCTGTGGCAGAGAGCGAAACAGCAGTTGCTGAAAATCCGTTTGCAGCTGTAGAAGCCGGTTTCAAGGACCTTTATAATAAATATAAGAAAGAGCGTGCCGAATATAACAGGCAGCTGGAAAAGGAACGCGAGCACAATCTTGCTCTCAAGGAAGCTGTCATCACAGACCTTAAGGCTCTGCTCGAAAAGCAGGAGGATGTAAATGCCACCTTCCCTGAATTCCGCGAAATCCAGAACCGTTGGAGAGAGATCGGTCCTGTTCCTGCTCAGAACTACAGGAACATAAACGAAACATATCAGCTCTATGTCGAGCAGTTCTACGATATGGTAAAGATCAATCGCGAACTTCGCGATCTTGACTTCAAGAAGAATCTTGAGGCAAAGGAGGAGTTCTGCCAGGCTGCCGAGGCACTTGCCGAGAGCGAAAATGTCGTAGAGGCATTCCGCGAACTTCAGAAACTGCACGAACAGTGGAAGGAATACGGTCCGGTTGCCAAGGAGTTCAGAGAGTCTATATGGGAACGTTTCAAGGCTGCCACAGCAGTTATCAACAAGAAGTATCAGGCTCATTTTGAAGGACTTAAGGAGCAGCAGGCTGAGAATCTTGCCAAGAAGACAGTTCTGTGCGAGAAGGTAGAGGAAATAGCCGGAAGGGATGTGAACGGTTCCAATGAATGGAATACATTCTCAAAGGAAATCGAGGATATTCAGAACGAGTGGAGGACCATCGGTTTTGCTTCAAAGAAGGAAAATCAGAAGATCTATGACAGATTCCGTGCAGCATGTGACAAGTTCTTCACACGCAAGCGCGATTTCTATAATGAATATAAGGACAGCATAAATACAAATCTGGAGAAGAAGATAGCCTTGTGCGAGGCTGCAGAACAGCTCAAGAGCAGCACTGAGTGGAAGAAGGCTACCGATCAGTTCATTTCACTTCAGAAGCAGTGGAAGGAGATCGGAGCAGTGCCGCGCAAGAAGTCAGAGCAGCTTTGGAAGAGATTCCGCGCAGCATGTGACGAATTCTTCGCTGAGAGAGACAAGAACGCAAAGCCGGAGAATGACTATTATGGAAATCTGAAGGCCAAGAACAGACTCATCGAGGAGATGAATGCATATGAGCTCAAGGGTGATGATTCAGACATCCAGGCACTTCAGGATTTCCAGAAAAGATGGCAGGAGATAGGTTTCGTACCGTTCAAGGAGAAGGACAACGTAGCCAAGGCATACAAAGATGCCGTGTCTCGTTTCCCATCCCCACGTTCACAGCGTCGTACCCGTGGTGGAAGACAGCTTTCTGAGAAGGAGATCCTCATCCAGAAGTACAATGCGCTTGAGCAGGATATCGTTACATATGAGAACAATATCGGATTCTTCTCATTGTCAAAGAGTTCAGCCCCTCTCATCAAGCAGATGGAAGAGCGCATAGCTCAGTCCAAGAAGGAACTTGCAGAGCTCGCAGAAAAGATCAGAGTGATTTCTGAAGCTGAATCACAGGAATAATTACTAAAAACAGATTATATAGATGAATAAAAACACGATCATAGGATTGATTGCCATTGGAGCTATAATGTTCGGCTTCTCATGGTACCAGTCAAAAGAATATCAGGAACAGCAGAAGAAGAAAATGGAGGCTGCACAACAGGAGCAGCTTGCATTTCAGCAGGCTTTGGACAGCCTTGCGACACTGGACAGTCTTCCATCTGTGCCGGACTCCGCAGACCTGACTACAATAACAATAACTACCGAACCGGTACAGACTCCTGCTGCCGAGGCAGCTGCGGTTCCAGCCGTGAAGCTTCCTTTCAAAGATCCGTTACTTAACAGATCTTACAGGTCGCTCACTGACACGGCATCATTCCACACGATTTCAAATGACCTCGTAGAGATTGTATTCACATCGAGAGGTGCTCAGCCTTATACAGTAAGACTGAACAAATACAATGCATACAATCCGAAGAATCCGAAAAAGCCGAATGAACTCTACCTTATGAAGGAGGGCGAAAGTGAATATAACCTTTCGTTTGAGCTTGCTCCCGATGTCGCTGCTTCAAATCTTACATTGGATACAAAGGATTTCGTATTTGAGGTCATAGAAACTTCATCAAACCATGTTGTGATGAAACTTCCGTTCGAGAACGGATACATCCAGCAGAAATACTGGCTTGATGACAATGATTACATGCTCAGGAATGAACTTTCAGTTGTCGGCCTGAACAAGCTTGTAACGGACAGTACAGATCATTACAATACAGACTGGACCCTTATTATTCCTCGCCTTGAAAAGGGCTATGATAATGAGAAGAGATACTCAAAAATTGATTACTATGTGTCAGGTAAGGAGCCTGAGGAAATAGCGGAAGGAAAGAATCAGTCAAAGAAAGTTGGCGGTTTCAAGTGGTTTGCTTTCCAGCAGCAGTTCTTCTCGGCCATAATGACTCCGGACAAATCATTCACTTCAGGTAAGCTTGCCGCTAAGTACTATGGTGAAAAGGCATATTCTACCGATGGCCGCCTCATGTACTGCACCGCAGATCTGAACTCATCTTTAGATCCTGCTGCAGACACACTTACAGCAGAATGTGATTTCTACTTCGGTCCGAATGACTATAAGACACTCAAGGGCTATGACCGTCACTATGAAAGGATCATTCCACTTGGAGGATGGATGGTATCCTGGTTCAACCGCTGGGTGATCATCCCTGTGTTTGACTTCCTTGGCAAGTTCATCAGCAACTATGGTATAATAATCCTGCTGCTCACTCTGCTCATCAAGCTGATCATCTCTCCTCTGACCATCAAGTCATATAAGTCATCTGCAAAGATGCAGGCGCTGAGACCTGAGATCCAGAAGATCAATGAAAAGTATCCGAAGCAGGATGATGCAATGAAGAAACAGCAGGCCATGATGAATCTCTATCAGAAGGCCGGTGTAAGTCCGATGGGCGGCTGTCTTCCTCTCTTGCTCCAGATGCCTATCCTGTTTGCAATGTTCAGGTTCTTCCCTGCATCAATCGAGCTTCGTCAGCAGGGATTCCTCTGGGCAGACGATCTCAGTACATACGATGCCATAGTAGAGTTCAATTTCCCTCTCCTTGGCAATCATATCTCTTTATTCGCACTGTTGATGTCATTGTCAATGTTCCTTTACTCGAAGATGAACTCGGCTCAGAATGACGGAGGCATGCCGGGAATGAAGTTCATGAGTCTGTATCTCATGCCTATCATGATGTTCTTCATCTGTAACAGCCTTCCTAGTGCGCTCAGCTATTACTATCTTCTCTCCAACATCATAACCATGGGTATGACATGGTACATCAGAAAATATGTAGTTACAGAAGAGAAGGTCAGAGCAGAAATGGCTCGTGCAGCATCAAAGCCACGCAAGAAATCTAAGTGGCAGCTCAGGCTTGAAGAAGCCCAGAGGATGCAGGAGCAGATGGCCAAGGAAAGACAGAAGAAAAACCGCAGATAATACATATGATTGATAAAGTCATAAATAAATTGAAAATGGAACTGCCAGCAACTGTAAAGTTGGTGGCAGTTTCCAAATTCCACCCGTTCGAATCTATTGAGCAGGCATATGAAGCAGGACAGAGATGTTTTGCGGAAAGCCGTCCGCAGGAGCTTGTCGCAAAAATGAAGACATTGGAGTCAAGGCGGATAGAGCTGGGAGATCCGTCCTATATGTCAGATGTAGAATGGCATTTCATCGGCCATCTTCAGACCAACAAACTGAAGATGGTTCTTCCACACGTTTCTCTGGTGGAGTCAGTGGATTCGGTAAGGCTTTTAGAGGCAATTGATTCTTGGGGTCGAGCTAACAATCTTGTTTCAAACATTCTGCTTGAATGCTTTATCTCCAGAGATGAAACAAAGCAGGGACTCTCGGAAGAAGAGGTCAGCACAATAATTGCCGATAAAGAGAAATATGATTTCGTCAATATCAAAGGAGTGATGGGGATGGCATCATATACTGATGATGCAAACGTCATACGGGAAGAATTCGGGAGACTGGCAGAAATCGCATCGATGATGGGGGAGAATACCGAGATATCGATGGGAATGTCAGGAGATTATCCGATCGCTATAGAGATGGGGTCGACAATGGTTCGTATCGGCTCTATGATCTTTGGTGACAGGAATTGATTTTTTTTGTATGTTTGTAGAAATATAGCTTTTATAATATGAATTCAGAGTCAGTACTTTCATTCTTCAAGGAAATTACCGCGATTCCTAGGGAGTCAGGTCACGAAGAACATATCATCGCATACCTTCAGGATTTTGCAGCAAAGAACAGTCTGGAATGCAAGACAGACGATGCTGGAAATGTTTTGATAACCAAGCCCGCAGCACCAGGATATGAGGATGTTCCTACCATTGTCCTCCAGAGCCATTCGGATATGGTATGTGAAAAGAATGAGGGTGTGGAGCATGATTTTGCCAAGGATCCGATAAAGTATATCATCAAGGATGGATGGATGATTGCTCCTGATACGACTTTAGGCGCAGATTGCGGAATAGGCGTTGCTGCTCAGATGGCCCTTCTTGTAAGTGATCTCCCTTGCGGAAAGATCGAATGCCTTTTCACGACTTCTGAAGAGACCGGTCTTGACGGAGCAATGGCTCTACAGCCTGGATTTTTCACAGGAAAGGTACTCCTCAATCTTGATTCCGAAGATGAAGGTGAGATTTTTGTCGGATGTGCAGGCGGAATTGACACCACTGCAGAATTCCATTATATGACAGATCCGATTGCGGAAGATTTTGAATTCGAAACTATATTTGTCAAGGATGCAATGGGCGGCCATAGCGGTGATGACATAAACAAAGGCCGTGCAAATGCAGTGCAGCTCCTGGGACGTTTCCTTTTCAGCTGCCTTGACCTCGATTGGCAGCTTGTAAGCATTGACGGCGGAAACAAGCGCAATGCCATTGCCCGTGAGGCAAAGGCAGTCATTGCTGCAGAGCCTGACACTCTTGACCTCATCAATGAACGCATGGAGGATTTTGCTGCTGACGTGGCAGAGGAATACGGTGCAATTGAAACTGAGCTTAAGGTAGGATATGATGAAGCACCGGAGGCTTCTGAGGCAATTGATGAGATGACTGCATGGAACCTTGTGACAGCACTTTGTGCTTCTCCTCATGGTGTACTGGCAATGAGTCAGGAAATAGAAAATTTTGTGGAAACTTCTACCAACCTTGCATCTGTTAAAATGACTGAGCATGGAGTAATCCGTATCGGATCAAGCCAGCGCAGCTGCGTTACAGCCGCAAGACGCGCAGCAGCGGCAAAGATGGAGGCATGTTTCGTACTGGCTGGAGCCATTGTAAAGCATGAAGGGGAGTATCCTGGCTGGGCTCCTGCTGCCGAATCACCTATCAGGGATGCATGCGTAGCATCATACAGAAAACTCTTCGGCACCGATCCTAAGGTAAAGGCGATCCATGCCGGACTGGAGTGCGGTCTCTTTACAGAAAAATTCCCGGGTCTTGACATGGTTTCATTCGGACCTACTCTTCGCGGCGTACACGCTCCAGGTGAAAGGCTTGACCTGGCTTCTCTGGATAAGTTCGTTGCCCTTCTGACAGACGTTGTAACTAACTACAGATAATATTATGGCACTGATTGCACCATCAATGCTTGCAGCAGACTTCCTGCATCTTGAAAAGGATGTGATGCTGGTGAACGAGCATGCTGATTTATTCCACCTGGATGTAATGGACGGTAACTTTGTTCCGAACATATCATACGGTTTCCCCATAGTGGAAGCAATAGCAAAAAAAGCGGTAAAGCCACTTGATGCCCATCTGATGATAGTTCATCCTGAAAAGTATGTTGACCGTTTTGCGAAAGCGGGAGTCAACATGCTCAGTTTCCATCTGAACGCGGCGGATAATCCGGGAGAAGTACTGGCCCAGATCCGTGCTGCCGGCATGAAGCCTGGACTAGCCATAAATCCAGACATCCCTGTTGAAGCCCTTTTTCCATATCTGGATCAGTGCCATTATGTCGTTCTGATGTCAGTATTCGCTGGATTCGGAGGACAGAAGTTCATTGAGACCACATACGAGAGACTTACAGCTCTTAAGAAAGAGATAACACGTCAGGGTGCAGATTGTATGATTCAGGTTGACGGAGGAGTCTCAGCCGCCAATGCCGCCCGTCTGAAAGACTGCGGCGCAGATATACTTGTAGCCGGAAGCGCTGTCTTCAAGTCAGATGACCCGGCTTCGGTGATTGCTGCAATGCGTTAAACCCAACAGCTTAGATATGAAAAAATTATACATGACAGCTGTTCTGGCTGTTATGATCGTGATTTCAGGATGCAGATCCAAAGATGTCATATCATTCCATCAGACTGATGGCGAGTCATTCCTGTATAACTCTCCGATAACCTCTGTTTGTGATGGAGGTGAATGTCTCCTGCTCGGTACATCACGAGGTGATGTCATTTCATTTGATCTCTCAGACGGATCATTCAGCCGGCTCTTTAAGGATCCTTATCAGCGTCTTGTATATCATATAACGCAATTGGGTGATGGTTCATACATGTATTCAGTACAGAATGGAGGAATCATCCACAGATCATCTGACGATAGCATCAAGGAATACATGATAAGTCCTGAAAAGGGCAGTAATTACAGCTCATACAGATTTATATATGAAGATGAGCAGTTATACGCCGCCACATCAAACGGAGTATATCATTGGATGCCATCATCCGAATATGGAGAACGATTGGATACGAAGTTCCATGAAGATCCGGATGATGTTGTAGAAAGCCGATTCTATTCGATTGAGCGCAGGGATTCTTACGGGGATATGATATGTTCCGGTCGCCCGGGACATTTTTGTATTGATGTTGACGGAAGATCGGAACATCTGGAATCAATGCCGTTGAACGCATCTCATGATGGAATCAGCCTGACGAGCGACGGCGGAATTTATGTTGATGGCGAGCATCTGACGTCTCTCGATATAGATGCCTTGGATTTTGAATGCGACGGCACCTACATATACGCTGTATCACATTCTTCATTGGAAATCATATCCCTGTCTGATGGCGGCCATGTCAAGACCATACGGCTTCCGGAAGGTAAATCACTTGAGAAAAACGCCAGCTGCCGTTCCATCTGCCTGATAAAGGATAAGTATCTGTACCTGGCTCCAGGAGGCTGTTCTCTTTACAGGATGCCACTTTACGGTTATTCCAGCAATAGCAAAGAGGTAATTCAAGTGTGTGGTATCGGCACTTCGACTGCATATCTCTTGACAAGCGCAAATGACCTGTACAGATATGATCTCAATGACGGAGATCTCGATTACAGACGATCATTTGAGCCATCAGAAGATGTGAAACTGATATCAGGATACAACGGTAGGCTGGTGGTGAGTATTGATGGCACCTACTATGAATTGACAGGAAAGAGAATGACCACAGAGAAAAGGCTCTCGGATCTGAATGGCCTGAATAAAAGCAAGGTACTATGGCATCTGACTGACGGAAACGTCCTGTATCAGGGACAAGTTGATAAAATCAGGGCATATGACGGTTCTGAAGGCTGGAAGTCTGTCAAGGAATATGAACGTGACTCATGTATGAATAATGGTACATTGAGCGAAGAATACTATCCTCAGTATGCGTCTATGTATGGGGATTATCTTCTTGTACATACAATGCACAACGGTTCCTATGTCCTCAATACTGATAATGAGCGTTTCAGCAAGATTGAAAAATTCGACGGGCTGACGATAAAAGGCATTACCGGAGAGGATAATGCCATATATGTTCTGACAGATGATGGAGTTGTCATGAATACGATTACTAAGGACACTCTTACAGTACCGTTCAGTAACCCTGCTTATGAGCATATGACTGACATCATAGCCATATCTGACAATAGTTTCATGACGTACAGCGCATATAACAGATGGTGCAAGGGACTGGTCATCTATTCAGAGGGTGGCGGAGGGAAATGGATAGCGTCCAGCTATCTCCAGCCTCATACTATCAATGCCATAACCAGAATCGGAGACAGCATTGTGGCTGTGGGTACGATGGGACTGACATTCATATCTCAAGACGGTGTAAGCCGATGTGTTCCTGTTCCAGCCCCTACTTTCTTTGAAAAGAATGTTCTTGCATGGAACTATCCGTGGGGAATCGTGATATATGTAGCTGTAATAGCCATTGGCCTTGCTGCAATAATATGGTGCGTAATAATCGTAAGGAGGCGATATCTGAGATACAGAAGAAACATGATTGCACACAATTTCATGACCTGGGTGGAGAACGAATACAAAGGGAAGTACATCACTTCAATGGCAAGACAGTTGGTGCTGGCTTCTCCTGATCGCAAGACACTTGGCGATAATATCCGACTATTCAAAGGATGTTCATCAGAGTTGTCTCGATTGAATAAATTCATTGATACTGTTGTCGAATTTTATAACGATGTCAAGTCGTTGAAGGCTATGGATATCGAGAACAGCAAGAATGCAGATAAGATCAAGGAACTAAAGACGACTTTGGATTCATTCTCATGTCCGGACCATCCTTTCGGCAATACGATAATCAGTTCATGGGGCAAGACCACCAAGCAGCCTGTGAGGACTATGATGCTTCTGCCACTCAAGTTCAAGATCAAGTTCATGCAGGTTTTTGACAGCAGGACAGGTACCGAGAAGATGGAGTTCAAAGCTTTCATGGACAAGAACAAATCATCAGTTCGCGCCAGAAAACTGGAAATCCGTGATCTTATAGCACTTTCTGCATATGAGGCCATTAAATCAGAAAAAGCCACTACAGATGCGTAGAACGCAATGTAAAGTTTACATTTAAATATCTTGAATCAGTAAAATTTGCATTTCCTGATTATCCTTTGATTCCGGATGTTGCGACATTACCTTTGTCTCAGCATCCGGGAATTATTTTGTGGTGCAGATTAAATAACCAATTAAAACAACAAAATTATGAAAAAGGAAATCAAACGAATATCGCAAGCATTGGCGATAGTTTTAGTAATGTTCAGTGGCTTATTCATGTCGTATGATGCCCAAGCCGGTCCTGGCTCGAAGTGGACAATTATCGGTAAATGTATATATGAATTAATGAATAGTTATAATACCAAGCCACCTATCATCCCACCAGTACCGACCCCTATAATAGATAGAAGAATAATTCATGAATTGGATCTAAACATAAATAAGAAATTACAACCAATGAGAATTCATGAATTGGATTCAGCTGTAATTCATAAATTACAACCAATGAGAATTCATGAATTGGATTCAGCTGTAATTCTTAAATTACAACCAATGAGACTTCATGAATTGGACTTAAAGAGAATTCATGAATTGGATTCAACTGTAATTCATAAATTAGATTCAATGATTATTCAAAAATTACATAGAACGGATAGTCTTATGGTCAATCCAATGTAGAATTCTTGTGTTGCTAATGATTCTTCATTGCATGATAAGCCTGAAGAGACGTCTCCATGGATGAAGGGTTGCCTTCTGATCCTGATTGTGGGACTATGGGATTGATATTCAACGCAGCTGCAATAATGATCCTGACAATGTTGATGTTTTATATTTAGTGTCGGACGCTATCAAAAATACATCAAAACGCCTTCTTTAGGGTACCATCCGACAACTTTTGGACAGTTTTTATGTCGGACGGTCTGTATGAAAGAATTTTTAAGTATGAGATTATTTAAATAAAGTTGTGATATGGAAGATAATTTTGATTTGAATGATTGGGAAGCGCTAAGTGAGAACTCCAGGAGAAGCGGTTCCGGCATCACATGGTGGCATTGGCTGTTTTTAATCATATTCATTGTCCTGATCATAGCCGTCGTGTATGCTGTGTCATATTGTATCGGATGGAGACTAGGACAACTGATCGGATGGCTAGGCACTGTTTTGTGATATAATTTATATATCTTTGTTCCAACTATAATTGAAGGAAAATCTTATTATGTGGCAATTTTATGACAAAGATGAATATCCTGATAATTTCAAGGATTTCTTCAAGATATTCATCCTCTGTATCCTTGGGTGGATCGGGGTGATCGCTCTGCTGATAATATTTGTAGACATCTACAGATGGATCGGATGACAGTTAATTTCATCATTGCCGAAATCAACGGAATTCGCATGGACACTTAACATATTGGTAATCAGCAAGATGACATGCAACACGGTGGGGCAAAATGCCCCACCGTGTTGCATGTTATGTTATTGATATTCAAGATGTTATATGTCCATAGTTGCTAGCTATGTAGTTCTTCGATCATGGCTTTTGCGACGGCGGCAGAGGCGCCGGTGCCGCCGAGGAGGGAGCGGATGTCCGCATATTCGGCCAGCATGGCCGAGCGGCGTTCCTGGTTCTCGATCAGGTCGCGGATTTCGGTCACGAGGGCATCTGCGTTGCAGTCGTCCTGAATGAATTCCTTGAATGCAAGACGGTCGACAATGAGATTGCCGAGGCTGATGTATCTAATCTTGACTATCTTTCTGGCTATCCAATAGGTCACAGGGTTGGTTATATATCCGACAACCTGAGGTGTGCCGAAGAGGGCGGTCTCAAGTGATGCGGTGCCGGAGTTCACGACTGCTGCTTCAGCATGTCTGATGATTGGTTGGGTCTTGCCGAACAGTATCTTTACATAACTGCTGTTCTCAGGCGTCAGCCATTTTTCATAATCAGCCATCGTGCGGGCAGGAGCGCCCGCTATGATGAACTGGTAGTCCTTGTACTGGGGGAGAGCATGCATCTTGGCAGCAAATTCAGTAAGGACAGGCATCATGGTGCTGATCTCTCCCTTTCGCGATCCGGCCAGCATGGCGATGAACGGGCCGTCTTCCAGACCGTTTTCCGTAAGGAAGTCGGAACGGGTCATGCTCATGGCAGGGGAACCGTCGACAGCATCCACAAGAGGATTGCCTTTATAGATGTAGCTTATGCCTTTTGCGTCGAAATATGGCTTTTCGAATGGGAAGACAATGAACAACTTGTCCACATATGCCTTCAGTTTCCTGATGCGGCCTTCTCGGGATGCCCACACCTTCGGGGCAATATAGTAGAATACCTTGTAGCCGGCTTTGTGTGCAAATTCTGCAATCTTGAAGTTGAAGCCGGGGTAGTCTATAAGGATCACCACGTCAGGGTTCCAGTCGAGGATGTCCTGTTTGCAGAACTTTACGTTCTTCATCAGTTTCCCGGCCTTGGCCAGCACCTCCACGAATCCCATCACAGCTCCTTCCTTGTAGTGGCGCACTAGTGCTGGATGCTTGGCGTCTGGGAAGCCTTTCAGGGCAACCCCTTCCGCGACTCCGTCGCTTCCCATCTCTGCTGTGAGGTCTGGGGTAGTTTTCAAAACCGTGCTACCCCCCTGGCCGCAGGGGGAGGGGCCCACGTAGTGGGAGGGGTTGTTTTGAAAACTATTCCATACCGATTCCATCAGATCGCCTCCCCAGAAGCGGATGTCCGCCTGCGGGTCTTCAGCGTAAAGGCCTTTCATGAGGTTGGAACCGTGGAGGTCGCCGGAAGCTTCGCCGGCAATTATGTAATATTTCATGGCTAAAGGAAAAGTCTGTGAAGATTCTCGGTTTCGTCGTAGTCGGTGCAGTCGATGTTGTGGGCTACGATTGAGATGTAGCCATCTGCCACAAGCCTGTGGTCGGCGTTTTCAGCATTGCGCGGATCGTCCATGAATTCTCCTACCATCATATAAAGGTCTTCGCCTTCTTCCAACACAGGGGTGGAACTTTGACCGAGCAGTTCAGGTGTGATTCCGTATTTTGCATAATGCTGAAGATCCCATTCCTTGAATTCGCGTATCCAGCGTCCCATACCCTGCACACCAGTACGGATGCCCTTGATTTCAGAGGCCGGTAGGGCAGGGAAGTTCACATTATAATATACTCCATGCTTGTCCGGCCAGTTCTCCATGAGTTTCCTGAAGATATCTCCAAAATATTTCGATACGCACTCGAAATCCGCATCAGGATGAAGTGTATCGAGAGACACGCCGATCGCAGGTATGCCGTTCAGTGCACCTTCCATCGCAGCACCCAGCGTGCCTGAGTAGCAAGACGCAGTCGCAGCATTGGATCCATGATTGATTCCCGACACGACCACATCTGGAAAATTGTCAAGGAACATCGTGTTGAGTCCGAACTTCACACAGCTTGCAGGCGTCGCATCAACATAATGCCATCCATTACCAAGATCCTTGTGGGCAATCTGCTTGAATCCTAGGGAAACGGCCATAGACATGCCTGACTGATGGTGTTTTGGAGCGATTACAGTGACTTCTCCGAACTGTTTCATGATATCGACGAGGACCTTTATACCTTTTGCCTGGTAGCCGTCGTCATTGGTAATGAGAATACGCATTATTTATCCGTTAAATTTCTGACAAAGATAGCTAATATATTGATAAAATTTTCTAAATTTGCACGCGATTTTGTAGAGGTGAACTCTACATAGGCAATGAATAGTTTTAAAGTATAACTTTTTACATAAACATTTAGAAACGATGATTAAAATTGGTATTAACGGTTTCGGCCGTATCGGCCGCATGGTTTTCCGTGCAGCTGTTGAGAATTTCTCAAACGACATTCAGGTAGTAGGTATCAACGACCTCCTCGAGCCAGAGTATCTTGCTTACATGCTTAAGTATGACTCAGTTCACGGTCAGTTCAAGGGTGAAGTTGCTGTTGAGGACGGTGCTCTCGTAGTAAACGGTAACAAGATCCGTCTCACTGCAGAGATGGATCCAGCTAACCTCAAGTGGAACGAGGTAGGTGCTGAGGTTGTTGTTGAGTCAACTGGTCTCTTCCTTGAGGATGAGAAGGCTCGCAAGCACATCCAGGCTGGTGCAAAGAAGGTTATCATGTCTGCACCTTCAAAGGACGCTACTCCAATGTTCGTATACGGTGTTAACCACGAGACTTACGCTGGTCAGGACATCATCTCTAACGCATCATGCACAACTAACTGTCTTGCTCCTATCGCTAAGGTTCTCAACGACAAGTTCGGTATCGTTAAGGGTCTCATGACTACAGTTCACGCTGCAACAGCTACTCAGAAGACTGTTGACGGTCCTTCACGCAAGGACTGGAGAGGTGGCCGCGGTATCCTCGAGAACATCATCCCTTCATCTACAGGTGCTGCTAAGGCAGTAGGTAAGGTTCTTCCAGTTCTCAACGGCAAGCTTACTGGTATGGCATTCCGCGTTCCTACTTCTGACGTTTCAGTTGTTGACCTTACTGTAGTTCTCGAGAAGGAGGCTACAATGGCAGAGATCTGCGCTGCTATGAAGGAGGCTTCAGAGGGCGAACTCAAGGGTATCCTTGGTTACACTGAGGACGCAGTTGTTTCAACTGACTTCCGCGGTTGCTCTAACACTTCTATCTTCGACGCTAAGGCAGGTATCAGCCTCGACGCTAACTTCGCTAAGGTTGTTTCTTGGTATGACAACGAGTGGGGTTACTCAAACAAGGTTCTCGAGATGGCTCGCGTTATCGCAAAGTAATCTGAACCAGATCAAAGCTATAAGGCCGTTCCGAAAGGAATGGCCTTATTTTATTATACGATTGTGAATGATTCTTATATTCATTATCTTTGCGCAGATTATAAGCAAGTAGTTGGTGTATGAAACTTTTTCGTAGAGGAGAAAAGCCGTCTGCGCTAGTATCTCTCATTCCTTTTGTATTTCTGGTAGGAGTCCTGATCCTTGTCATCAAGGCGTTCGGAGCGAATGCGCTTGATGGTGGCAGCCAGGTGGCATTGCTTCTTGCAACTGGAGTAACAGTTGCTATTTCCATGATATTCTACCGCATTCCATGGAAAGAATTCGAAGAGGGGATACTGGACAATATACGCGCTGTCGGCACATCTATCCTCATCCTGCTTCTTATCGGTGCCGTATCGGGTTCGTGGATGATAAGCGGAGTTGTTCCGACAATGATATATTATGGTATGCAGGTGATATATCCTGAGATATTCCTGTTTGCTGCGTGCGGTATATGTGCGTTGATATCAATAATGACAGGAAGTTCATGGACCACCATCGCAACTGTCGGAGTCGCTTTAGTCGGAATCGGTACCGCTCAAGGTTATGAGCCGGGCTGGATTGCAGGAGCGATCATATCCGGTGCATATTTCGGAGACAAGGTCTCACCACTATCGGATACTACAGTGCTTGCATCTTCATCAGCAGGAACCCCACTTTTCACGCATATCCGTTTCATGATGGTCACTACAATACCGTCTTTCGTGATAGCGATGAGTGTATTTCTTGTGGTCAGCCTCATGCATGATGCGCCGTCAACTGTGCAGGCAGCAGACTTTTCAGCAGATCTAAAAGATACGTTCAATATATCTCCATGGCTTCTTCTGGTACCGGTCTTCACCGGATTGCTGATTGTGAAGAAGGTCCCAGCAATGCTGACATTGTTTGTGGCAGCTGTGATCGCAGGAATCGTGGCTGTTGCAGTTCAACCTCAGATCATCGGCGCAATTGCGACCGGAGGTACTCCGGACTCCATCAAGTCACTGTCTTTCCTAGACGGATTCAAAGGTACATTCATCACATACTATGGCTCGACAGCAATAGACACAGGTAATGAAACACTTAACGCTCTGGTCAGCACAAGGGGAATGACAGGAATGATGAACACTGTATTCCTTATCATTGCTGCGGTCGCTTTTGGAGGGTCACTTGTAGGAAGCGGAATGCTTCAAAGTCTAACGGATAAACTCACGCATTTTATCCGTCGCCGTGTCTCCATGGTTTCCGCGACAGTCGGTACTGGAATTTTCGCAAATATGATCACAGGAGACCAGTACCTGTCGATAATTCTGACAAGCAGCCTGTACAAGAAACTGTACCACGACAGAGGATATGAACCGAAACTGCTCAGCCGCTCTGTAGAAGACTCCGCAACAGTGGTTTCGGTGCTCATACCATGGAATTCATGCGGAATGACCCAGGCAACCGTCCTGAAGATCAGTACACTGACCTATCTTCCATACTGCCTGTTCAATATCATTTCTCCGCTTATGTCGATTGCAGTGGCAGCAATAGGTTACAAAATTGTAAAAAAATCAAAATAATTTGATAAATTTGTCCTCGTTGGAATTGTCTAGGCACAACCTCAAATAGAGATAGAGAAGACACAAACTTTATTATAACCATTAACATTGAAATTTAAGCGGAGCGATGGTAAGTCCCTTTCCCGAGGAAAGGGATTTAGGGATAGGGTAACGTAGAAGATTTTTCATATTCAGGCACAGCCTTAAATAGAGATAGAGTAGACACAAGTTTTATTATAACCATTAACATTGAAATTTAAGCGGAGCGATGGTAAGTCCCTTTCCCGAGGAAAGGGATTTAGGGATAGGGTAACGTAGAAGATTTTTCATATTCAGGCACAACCTTAAATAGAGATAGAGAAGACACAAACTTTATTATAACCATTAACATTGAAAAATATGAAACAATTGAAAGGAACAAAGACTGAAGCTAATCTTCAGACAGCTTTCGCAGGTGAGTCTCAGGCTCGTAACAAGTATACCTATTATGCTTCAAAGGCAAAGAAGGACGGTTACGTACAGATCAGCAAGATCTTCGAGGAAACTGCAAACAACGAGAAGGAGCACGCAAAGATCTGGTTCAAGCTTCTCCATGGCGGTGAGATGCCTGATACTCCAGCTAACCTCCTTGATGCAGCTGAAGGCGAGAACTATGAGTGGACAGACATGTATGCAGGTTTTGCAGTAGAGGCACGCGAGGAAGGATTTGAGGAAATTGCTGTTCTCTTCGAAAAGGTAGCAGCTATCGAGAAGATGCACGAGGAGCGCTACCGTAAGCTTCTTGCAAATGTAGAGGGCGGCCTTGTGTTCTCACGCGACAATGACATGATGTGGGAGTGCTCAAACTGCGGTCATGTAGTCATCGGCAAGCAGGCTCCTGAGCTTTGCCCAGTGTGCAAGCATCCAAAGAGCTACTTCATGATTCATCCTACAAACTATTAAGATACAGCCGCTTATATAACGGCATCAAAACTTCTGCAGGAACTCGGTCAAGTTGTCTTTACGACTTAGACCGAGTTTCTTTCTTAATCTATACCTGGTCATAAGGCGGAAGTCGTATGTATATTCCCAGCAATGGAGGGATATACATTCATGGACGGCCAGAGAGAGCGTACGACTATAATTATTCAGAATGCAGATTAAATTTGTATATTTGATGGATTTTAAATGAAATGAAAATGAATAATTTACTGAAACTAACCATTACAGCTGCTGCTCTGATGTTTTCCCTCACTGCATTTGCACAGCAGAGTGAAGAAGAAAGAGTAGAAGCGTTGCTTCAGCAGATGACCCTGCAGGAGAAGATCGGTCAGCTCAATCAGCTTTCTGTGGGAGGATTCGATCCTAATGCTGCCGGCATGATGCGCGCCGGCATGGTAGGATCCATTCTCAATGAATGTAATCCTAAGGTTCTCAACCGCTATCAGAAAGCTGCGGTAGAGGAGTCCCGTCTGGGAATCCCGCTCATCATTTCCCGTGACGTGATCCACGGTTTCAAGACCATGTTCCCGATTCCTCTCGGACTTGCAGCAACATTTGACCCTGAGCTTGTAGAACAGGGGGCACGTGTTGCGGCGGTAGAGGCTACGGCCAGCGGTATCCGCTGGACCTTCTCGCCGATGCTTGACATCGCACGCGACCCCCGTTGGGGCCGCATCGCAGAGGGTAGCGGAGAGGATACATACCTTGATGCGCAGATGGGTGTTGCAATGGTGAAAGGTTATCAGGGAGAGAGCATCGACAATACCAGCATGGCAGCATGCGTGAAACATTTCGTGGCATATGGAGCTGCGGAAGGCGGTCGTGACTACAACTCTACCGGCGTTTCGGAGCGAACCCTCAGGAATGTATATCTGCCTCCGTTCGAAGCATGTGTGAAGGCCGGAGCCATGACCCTCATGACTTCGTTCAACGACAATGACGGCATTCCTTCTACAGGAAACGGTTTCCTTGTGAACGACGTTCTCCGCGGAGAATGGGGCTTTGACGGATTCGTCGTGAGCGACTGGGCATCGATCTACGAGATGGTGAATCACGGCTTTGCTGAGGATAACAAGCGCGCAGGCGAGCTTGCATTCAATGCCGGAGTTGATATGGACATGATGTCGTATTCATATATCAGCCATATGGAAGAGCTCATCAATGAGGGTAAGGTTTCGATGGAAACTCTCGACAATGCGGTCCGTAACATCTTGAGAATCAAGGTCCGCCTCGGTCTCTTCGAGAATCCGTATATTGATGAATCAAAGGTCGAGTCTACCTTCTATTCAGCTGAGGCACTTGAGGCTGCACGCAAGTCAGCAGTTGAAAGCGCAGTGCTCCTTACAAACAACGGAGTCCTTCCATTGAATAAGTCTAAGGTAAAGACAGTTCTCGTTACCGGTCCTATGGCTGACGCTCCGCACGATCAGCTCGGAACATGGACATTTGACGGAGATCCTGCTCATACTGTTACGCCGCTAAAGGCTATCCGCGACCTTTATGGCAAGGATGTGAAGGTGATCTATGAGCCAGGCCTCACATTCACACGTGAGTTCAATGAGAACGGCATCGCCAAGGCCGTGAAGGCTGCGAAGAAGGCAGATGTGATCCTTGCATTCATGGGCGAGGAGGCGATCATGTCAGGTGAGGCTCATTGTCTTACAGACATCACTCTTAAAGGTGACCAGAGGAAGATGATCGAGGCACTCCATGCTACAGGAAAGCCGGTCGTAGTCAATATCATGGCTGGCCGTCCGCTCGAACTTGATTTCGAGATCGCGCATTCCGATGCAATCCTCTATTCGTTCCATCCGGGAACAATGGGTGGTCCGGCAATCACTCAGCTCATCTTCGGTGATGAGACTCCAAGCGGAAAGACTCCGATCACCTTCCCTAAGAATGTAGGTCAGATTCCTATATATTATAACCACAACATGACAGGCCGTCCATACAACGGAACTGAAACAATGCTCTATGACATTCCTCTTCGTGCTGGTCAGACATCACTCGGAAACACAAGCTATTGGCTTGATACCACTTTCGAGCCTGAGTTCCCGTTCGGTTATGGTCTGACATATACTACGTTTGAGTATTCGGAGCCGTCAATCGAAATGACTGAATATGGAGCTGGTGACGTGATCCATGCTTGCGTCACATTGAAGAATACAGGAAAGAGCGAGGCGACTGAAGTAGTACAGCTCTATGTCCGCGACATGGTGGGCTCAGTAACCCGTCCTGTAAAGGAACTCAAGGGATTCCAGAGAGTTACCGTTGCTCCAGGAGAAAGCGTTACAGTAAGATTTGAACTTCCGGTCCAGGATCTTGCATTCTATGGAATAGACATGGTCAAGAAGGTAGAGCCTGGTAAGTTCCGGCTCTGGATCGCCGGCGACAGCGCTTCCGGCAAACCGGTAGAGTTTGAAGTGAAATAGATTGCAGGGGAGAGCTGAAACCAAAAAAGGAAGATGGTGATTTTGCCATCTTCCTTTTTCATATGGATAATACTTTAGAAATCCTCTCCAAACTCCTCAAGCCAATTCGTCATAGCGATCGCAGCCTTCATCTGATCTTCCTCGGAAAGGCTTTCCATCCATTTTTCAACTTCTTCATCAATCTTTGCCTGCTCAGCCTCAGTTTCAGCATTTGCGTATGCCTCGCAGAATGCTACTGCCTGATCCTCTACTGAAAGGGTTTGCTTTGTCTGCTCTGTTGCTGGCTTGTCATCTTTCTTCTTGTCGTCCTTCTTTGAATTTCCGCCGCAAGCAACAAGAAGTGATACTGCAGCGATCATAATCATAATCTTTTTCATGTCTATTGGTTTTAAGGATTAATTAATGAAACAAACTTACATAAAAACTTTCGTTTTTACGCCCGTTAGAATAAAAATCAAGCCCAGATACTATCTTTAAAGGCCAAAAGCGGTCATGACTTCTCAGCCAGCCGCACCTCCTAAGTGTAACGAGG
>SUYQ01000028.1 GCA_015060325.1 Bacteroidales bacterium
CGCCGGCTTCCTTCAGATTCCACCTCACGATGGACACCCTTGCCTTTGGCTATATGCTTCCCGTCATTAGGGCGCATTAGGGACTTTCACCCGTTAGAGCATGCCCATGCTGGGCGTACTACAAAAAGGGCGACCTCGAAAGGCCGCCCATAATTATGTTCGAATCAATGATCTGATTAGTTGAGCTTGTAGAGTGAGATACCGATGTTCTGAGCCATTACAGCGATGTATCTTGTACCGTCAATAACAACTGTTGCACAGTCGCCAAGACCATGGCCAGCATTACCTGTTCCGTTTACTGGAGCTGTGAAAAGACCTGTCTGAGCCTCGAGAGTACCCTTGAAGTCAGTTGCGCCGTTCACATCCTCGATGATATTGAGGGCTGCAGAATTTCTATCACCAGCTACCTTTACATAAGCGATATAATCCTTGCCGTTGTGCTCAAAGAAATTGTATCCGAATGTCTGAGTGAGCTTTGGATCTGTTCCCCATGCTGAAGCAACGTATGCGTTACCTGAATTCTGAGTAAAGAAGCCGTTAACTGCATTTGTTGTAAGAAGAGCTGCAGTCGGATTACCATCACCATCAAAAGCTGTATCAGGGTGAATAGTGCACTCACCGATGTTGCTCGCTCCTGCTACAGGCATAGCATAGCGTCCTGTTGCATACGCAAGTTCTGGTGTACCCCAAAGACCAGCAACACCGTCCTTCATATTCACGCGGATAACTGTATTTCCGTCATTGAAATCGAAGAAATGAAGCTCACCTGACTGATATGTACCCTTGACTGTGAACTTATCGCCGAGACGACGAACACCTGAGTCGATTACGAAGTAGTTAGGATCTGCGTCGATACCGTTTGACCATACGTAAACGATGAGTTTCTCAGTACCGTCACCTGTTGTAAGGTTAGAACCCACGAGGACAGGCTTACCATTGTTCACTGATGCGTCAGTGTTAGGAAGCATTCTTACGCAAGTTACTGCATGTGTACCGTTATCAAGACCTGAAGGAGTATAAGTTTTAACCTTTACATCCTTTGTCTGAGTAGGATCAGCGATGCTGATAGCCTTGATTGCACCGTTTCCGCCAGCTGCCTGAGCAACATATATATACTCGCTGTCCATGGTCATGTTTCTGTCCTGACCGCCGCCGAATGGAACTGCTGCATCCCAAACGAGAGTTGCGAAATCTACTGGCTCTGGCTCTGGCTCCGGCTCAACAGCACCTGGCTTTGTTGCTGTATAGTCAGAAACTGTAGGATAGTCAAAATTCAGTGTACCAGAAATCACATTACCTGCTACAGTAAGAGTACTTGCATAGAATGTACCCATGTTGGTGTAGCCTGATGGCTGCACTGTCGTGATTGTTGTACCATCCTCAGATACGTTTGCATATACTGTAACAGCTGCGCTTGTACCGCCAAAGAAGGTCATCTGGAGATCATAAGCTGCATTGTCACTTGCTGCAACGGTAAGAGTACCCTTTGCAGGGTTGCCATAGAATGAACCATCAGCAAACTCCTCCGTGTACTCACCTGCCAGAACTGCTGCCCAGTCAATCTTCTTTGTTGCCTTATAGTCTGGAACTGTAGGGTAGTCGAACTTAAGAGTACCTGAGATGACACCATCAGCTACTGTAAGAGTACTTTCATAGAATGTACCCATGTTGGTATAGCCTGAAGGCTGGACAGTCTTGATAGTATTGCCATCTACATTTGCATATACTGTAACAGCTGCGCTTGTACCGCCGAAGAATGTCATCTGGAGATCATAGTCAGCGTTGTCACTTGCCGCAACGGTAAGAGTACCTTTTGCAGGGTTGCCATAGAACGAACCATCTGCGAATTCCTCTGTGTACTCACCGATCAGTTCATCGAACTCGCCTCCTGCAGGAGCATCAACCTTGACAGCTGCCGTGTAGTTTGCGAGGTAGCCTGTGCGGCTCTGGAAATTATCGCCATAGACAGTAGGGGCAAGTGTCTCTGCAATCGAGAATGTCTTTGCTGTTGCGTCGTAAGCGACCTCGATATCCTCAAGGAAGCCGTAGCTCATTACTGCTCCGTCCATGAAGATTGTGAGAACGTCACCTTCAACGTCGGCATAGTACTCACCTCCCTTGTTTGAAACCGGCTGGTATCCCTCACCGTAGTAGAGAGCTGCCATGAACATGTTGCTTACCTTGTAAACACCCTTAGAGAAGTCATCGCTGAGAGCGAATGTGAATACGCCCTTCTTTGATGCTGCAGGATCGCCTGACAGGTCCTCGTTCTTGTAGAGGTCGAATGACTCTGCCCACTCTACCTGCTCGCCGTCTGCCTCGATCCACTCAGGATAGTAGTTCTTCTGTGCAACTTCGAAAGTAGCAAGAACCTTCTCACCTGCAACGAGTTTTACTGTTGCCTTCAGGTCATTAGCACCTGTATTTGCAGCTGCTGCTGTGAGAACGATTGTCTCCTCACGCACAGCTTTTGTCTCAGCGTATGCAAGCCATGATCCTTCGATCTGAACCTCATAGTCCTGAGCTGTAGTTACAGGAATCTCAACATCACCACCGAGTGGAGACACTGTGAACTCTGTAGCACCTACCTTGATGCCCTCAGCTGTGAACTCGAGAGTTCTTGCCTTGAGCTCGCCTGTTGTATTATTGAGAGCATAAAGGTCTACATAACCCTCGCCTTCAGCGAGTGTAACCTTTACAGCGGAGCCCTCAACTACTGCTGTACAGTTGTTTGCAGCAAGAATGCGTACATATACCTGCTCGCCTTCCTTGACGCCGGCAAGAGTATAAGGAACTGTCACGACCTCACCTGCAAGACCTTCATAGTCAACAGCATCGAACATGATGTTGAAGCCACCCATAGGAAGCTCATAAACGGTACCGTCGATGAGAGTGATCACGAGATATGCGCCATCCTCTGTAAGCTCGACGCTCTCGAAGAATGCATCTCCGTCCTCGCCTTTTTCACCCTGAGGACCCTGCTCGCCCTGAGGACCTTGCTCGCCCTGTGGACCTTGCTCGCCCTGTGGACCCTGCTCGCCCTGAGGACCCTGTGCTCCAGTTTCGCCCTGAGGTCCCTGTGCTCCAGTTTCACCCTGAGGTCCCTGAGCACCAGTTTCGCCCTGTGGTCCCTGTTCGCCCTGAGGGCCCTGTGGGCCTGTTGCTCCGGTGTCACCCTTGTCACCCTTGTCACCTTTATCGCCCTTTTCACCCTGAGCTCCGGTGTCACCCTTGTCGCCCTTGTCGCCCTTAGCGCCATTCTTGATGACTGCGGTAGTTCCGTCAGAGAAAACGAGTTCGTAGCCATCTGCAAGCTGGTTAAGCTCATTGACTACGAGTTTCTTCTCGACAGCAGCCTTCAGTGCAGCGAGATCGCTCTTGAGCTGAGTAACATCTGAAGTGACCTTGTCAACGTCAGTCTCGAGCTGATCGACTCTTTCTTCAAGATCCTTTGTACAGCCAGCCAAAGTAAGGGCTGCTGCAGCAAATGCAAATAAGATTTTTTTCATATAGTTTTTAGTTAAAAGTGTTGTTTCTATGCAAAACTCCGTAAAAATAGAAAAATTCTCGTAAATTTGCACCGTTTTCTGGATTTTTTCATAGAAAAACCACACAACACCACACATAATTGGATTTACGAACAATTTAATAATAGAAAAACATGAGAAAACACATCGTAGCAGGCAACTGGAAGATGAACACAACAGTTGCAGAGGGCGTTGAGCTCGCAAAGGCAGTAGTAGCAGCTTCAGCTGAAGTACCGGCAGACGTAAAGCTTATCATCGCACCTCCATTCACTCACCTTTACCCTGTAGCTGAGGTAGTAAAGGGTACTGCAGTAGGTCTTTCTGCACAGAACTGCGCTGATCACGTAAAGGGCGCATACACCGGAGAGGTTGCAGTAAACATGATCTCAGGCGTAGGATGCCAGTATGTAATCCTCGGTCACTCAGAGAGAAGAGAGTATTATGGTGAGACTGATGCTACTCTCGTTGAGAAGGTAAAGCTCGCTCTTGCTGAAGGACTTTCACCAATCTTCTGCATCGGTGAGAAGCTTGAGGAGCGTGAGGCAGGCCGTCACTTCGAGGTTGTTACAGAGCAGGTGAAGAACGTTCTCTTCACTCTCACAGCTGAGGAGATGGCAAAGGTTGTAGTAGCTTACGAGCCTGTATGGGCTATCGGAACAGGCAAGACTGCAACTGCTGAGCAGGCTCAGGAGATCCATGCTGAGATCCGCAAGGTTCTTGCTGAGAAGTTCGGTGAGCTCGCTGAGGAGATCTCTATCCTCTACGGCGGTTCTTGCAAGCCATCTAACGCAAAGGAGCTCTTCGCATGTCCAGACATCGACGGCGGTCTTATCGGTGGTGCTGCTCTCAAGGCTGAAGACTTCATCGGAATCGCAGTAAGCTTCTAATTCTTTACAAGAACGTGCAGCACTGTCATCCTGAGCGCCAGCGAAGGATCTTTATTCCAAGGATTCTTCACTTCGTTCAGAATGACAGTGTTGCGTCTTTTAACAATCAGACAGATGAGAAAGATATTATTTATGTCAGCCGCGATTCTCGCCTTGACAGCATGCACTCAGAAAAAGGAGAACGCTAAAAAAGAAGACACACTGCAGAAAAAGGTAGAAAGCTATGCTGTAGTAGAGGTGAAGTCACCTCTCTACGACGCACTCTCTGACAACGACAAGAAGATCATCGACCTGTTCCGTCAGGCCGGAGAGATCATGGACGGACTGTTCTGGAAGCAGACATTCGGCGACAAGGCCGAGATGGAAGCGCTTACGGACGAATACGCAAAGGCATATGCGATGATCAACTACGGTCCATGGGACCATCTTGACAACAACGCTCCGTTCATCGAGGGATATGGCGAGAAGCCTCTCGGATGCCAGTACTATCCTCAGGACATGACAATGGAAGAGTGGAATGCATTCGAGGATCCTGACAAGCTCAATCTTTACACTGTAATCCGCCGCGACGAGAACGGCAACCTCAAGACCGTATGGTACCGCGACGAGTACAAGGAGGAGCTCGAGAAGGTCTGCGCGCTGCTTGAAGAAGCAGCCGCCCTCACGACCAACGAGGGCATGCGCACTTACCTTACAGAGCGCGTAAAGGCTTTCCGCACAGACGATTACCTTGCCAGCGACATGGCGTGGATGGATATGAAGGACTGCAACATGGACCTCGTCATCGGACCTATCGAAAACTATGACGACCACCTCTTCGAGGCAAAGGCCGCATATGAGTGCTTCATCCTCCTGAAGGACGAAAAACTCAGCGAGAATCTAGCAAAATATGTTTCTCTCCTGCCTGTCCTCCAGCAGAAGCTCCCTTGCCCTGCCGAGTACAAGACCTTCGTACCGGGAACATCGTCAGACCTCAATGTCTATGATGCCATCTACTATGCAGGAGACTGCAATGCCGGCAGCAAGACAATAGCCATCAACCTCCCTAACGACGAGAGAGTGCATGCCGCTAAGGGCGCACGCCGCCTCCAGCTCTACAACAGCATGATGGCCAAGTTCGACAAGATCATGAAACCTATCGGCGACGTGCTCATGGCACCGGAGCAGCTCCAGTACCTCAGTCCTGATGCATTCTTCTGGAACGTGACCTTCCACGAAGTTGCACACGGTCTTGGTGTAAAGCAGACCATCAACGGCAAGGGCACGGTAGACGAAGCAATGGGCTCTGAAAAGACAACATGGGAAGAGGCAAAGGCTGACATCCTCGGTCTGTTCATGGTAAGCGAACTCATTGATATGGGCGAGATTACAGACATCACCAAGGAAGAATCAGTAGCTACATTCATCGCAGGAATCGTACGTTCAGTACGCTTCGGCCATGCTTCCTCACACGGTAAGGCAAACATGATGTGCTACAACTTCATGGAAGAACACGGAGCATTCAGCCGCAATGCCGACGGCAAGTATGTAGTAGATTTCGACAAGGCTGCTGAGGCAATCAACGCATGGGCTGCCCTCATCCTCGAGACTCAGGCAACCGGAAACTTCGAGTTTGCCCAGAAGTACTCAGCCGAGCACGCCAACATCTCCGAAGGCCTCGCTGCTGACGTCGAAAAGGTCAACAACGCCGGCATCCCTCGCGACATCGTCTTCGAGTGGGGCTGGTAACTTAGCTCTTTCTTCTGCCGGCAAGCAGGTCATGAAGATTGAACTTCAGGATCACCTGCTGCTGACAACCTGAATATCGCTGCCCGTTGAAATGAAACAGGGCAGCGATTCTTATTTTCAGCCAGTCCCCTATCCTCGGTTCATAGAATATCTGGAAACGGTCATATATTCCTGCCCTCCCCAAGTAAGAATCGTGCACCCTATAGAACGGGCTTCCGAGATATAGATCCGGACCATATTTGACTCCGGTATTGTCAGTGGAATTGTAATACGGCATCATGTCGGTTCCATAGAACAGATTGTTGGCGATGCCGACATTCCAGTTTCTGATCTCGAGGTCAACCTCTCCGCCGCAAGGAAAGACAAAGTTGGCCACATAGGCCCTGTCATGCTGCATGCCTTGAAGATAACCCAGTTTGAGAGAGAACTTCTGGAGCCCCATCAGGTGACCGAAATCAAACCTGAGCCATGGATTGAGAAGGATGTTGTCAACGACTCCTTTCTGGGTATAGGAATTCGCGAAATGGTAGAGATAAGCGGCATAGCCTACAGACATCACAGGTGCGACCTTTCCTTCGCCGCTTGAGAAGATCATGAAACGTTCTCTATTCTGGTCGCCATACATCCCCATCCAGTCGCAGCCGACCTCAAAATCTGCATTCGGACGATGGAATTGGACAAGAATTCCTTCTAGATTATCATCGTAGAACCTCAGAGAATCCGATATGAATGCCTCAGAATATAGATCAAGGGTCTTCGACCGTGGAAATACACCGGCATGAAGGGACAGTTCCGTATCGCCGAAATCTTTCTCAAGATTGTAATGAAAGATGATATCACCTAAGATATTCCTGCTGCTGCCACCGAAATCCTTCATAAGGTCTGCACCCACCATGAGTCGATGGACAGTCTGAGGATTCTGCCGGAAATCAAGTCCGACAAAGGGAGTGACACGGGCAGCGAATATGGTCATCGACCGGGAAAAATCACTGCGAGAAAATTCCCTGTTATCAAAATTCATCTCAAAATCAACGTCGTATGCAAACGAAATACGACGGTCCTCATCCGATCCGGCGGATGCCATGAAGCAAGATGCTATAAAGCAGGCCAAGATTATCGAAAGTCTGCTGAATTTCATAGGTCAAATCTCAAATTTGCGTCAAAGATAGCACTTTTCGAACATCGTCATGCATTAATGGGATTTTTTATGTATTTTTGTAGGTTGCAAAAAATAGAATATAATATAAAAAGATATATAGACATGAAGAATTTTGTAGAGGAACTCAGGTGGAGAGGCATGATCCAGGACATCATGCCGGGAACAGAGGAGAAACTTATGGAAGGTTCGACTGCGGCTTACGTCGGCATCGACCCTACAGCAGACTCGCTCCACATCGGCCATATGGTCAGCATCATGATCCTGAAACATTTCCAGAACTGCGGTCACAAGCCTATCGCACTCGTCGGAGGTGCTACAGGCATGATCGGTGACCCTTCGATGAAGTCACAGGAGAGGAACCTTCTCGACGAGGAGACCCTCAACCACAACGTTGCCTGCATCAAGGCTCAGCTCAGCAAATTCCTTGACTTCGAGTCAGACGCAGCGAACAAGGCAGAGCTTGTGAACAACTATGACTGGATGAAGAACTTCACTTTCCTTGATTTCGCACGCGAGATCGGAAAGCACATCACAGTGAACTACATGATGGCAAAGGATTCCGTGAAGAAGAGACTCTCCGGAGAGGCTCGAGACGGCATGTCATTCACAGAGTTCACATACCAGCTCCTTCAGGGATACGACTTCCTCTACCTCTATGAGAACAAGGGATGTACCCTCCAGATGGGTGGCGCAGACCAGTGGGGCAACATCACAACAGGCTCTGAGCTGATCCGCCGCATCCTCGGCAAGGAGGCTTTCGCCCTCACCTGCCCTCTCATCACAAAGGCGGACGGCGGCAAGTTCGGAAAGACCGAGAAGGGAAACATCTGGCTCGATCCTGAGCGCACTTCCCCATACCAGTTCTACCAGTTCTGGCTCAATGTGTCTGACTCTGACGCCGAGAAATATATCAAGATCTTCACCATGCTTTCTAAGGAGGAGATCGACGCAGCCATCGCACAGCACGCCGAGGCTCCGGAGCGCCGCGAGCTCCAGAAGCTCCTTGCAAAGGAGGTTACCACTATGGTTCACGGTGCAGCGGAGTACGAGAATGCCATAGCAGCATCTCAGATGCTCTTCGGGAATGCGACAAAGGACGTCCTCATGAATCTTGATGAGAAGACCTTCCTCGCAGTATTCGACGGAGTGCCTACTTTCGAGGTCGCTGCAGACAAGTTCCCTATCGGCATCATCGACCTTCTCGCTGCAGAATCACAGGTCTTCCCGTCAAAGGGAGAGTGCCGCAAGATGATCCAGGCGAACGGCGTGAGCATCAACAAGGAGAAGGTGGCTGACATCAATGCCCAGATCGGCTCAGAGTCGTTCATCAACGGCAAGTACATCCTCGCGCAGAAGGGTAAGAAGAACTACTTTATCATAAAGATCGCTTAATGGAGAAGAACATTGAAAGCACAAGGCAGCTGAAGGTTGCCAAGGAGATACAGAAGGTGATGGCTGAGATCATCCGCAGCAAGGGCATGGCTGCATTCGGCGGTGCGCTTGTATCAGTGAGCGGCGTGAAGGTCAGCCCCGACCTTTCCGTTGCCAAGATATACGTCAGCGTGTTCCCGTCAGAGAAGGCCGAAGCCGTGATGGGAGTGCTTGAGGAGAATACCAGACCTCTGCGCGGCGAGCTTGGCTCGAAGATGGGCAAGCAGCTCCGCATCGTTCCGGAAATCATCTTCTACCTCGACAGTTCCCTCGACTATGTGGAACACATCGAGGAGCTTCTGAAGAAGTAAAGTGCCATGCTGAAACGTCAGGACATATATTACGTAAAGGCTCTGGAAAGAATATTCCAGGACAGATATAGCGCAGAATATCCGCTTGCTATAGTGAATGTATATGCAAAGAAATATGTTGTAGGAAAGGAATTTGTGACAAAGAATCTGTATGATTCAGTATTCAAGTCTGTCGAACGGCCTCTAGGTAAAAACTACTACGACTGCATGCATTTTCTGCACCGCCTGAATCAGGATTTCAACGGCCAGTGCAATTTCAGGCTGATGTCTGCTGCAGTCATGTCTGAAGCATCCGAGATCTGGGGAGAGGACGGGCATCCAGGCTACAGCGAACTTGACGTAATGCAGGAAAAGGAACAGGAGGGGCGTTACGGACTTGCCATGGACTGGTGTTCTACCAAAGGGTTCTCCATCGGGAATGTACCGTCTTTCAGATTCTGCGCTGACCTTGACGACATAAGAAGATATATAGACCCGGAAAGTCCTGCTAAATAAGGAGCAGTCCGAGACATGAAACTGGCGCCATTCATAGCATTCCGATACCTTTTCGCCAAGAAGTCACATAATGTGATCAATGTAATTTCGGCGATAAGTGCTCTGGGTATGGCTATCGGAACAGCAGCGCTGATCATCATACTGTCAGTCTATAACGGGTTCGACTCTCTCGTCAGATCAGCGATGGGAAGTGTCGAACCCGATCTCATGATCACGCCTAAGACCGGCAATCATCAGGTCTGGGATGACGGATTAGAGGGCAGATTGATCCTCTGACAAATCACACAAGCCACCATCTGTACAAGAAATCGACTTTTCATGTACAGATGGTGGCTTTTTATGGATTTAAAACCGGCCTGAGAGACCAACAACACAAATTTCTTGGATATTATACAGAGAGGGGCAGATATCAAAAAGAATGAGGAAGTGTAACCAAAGCTGCTCGTTGTCATTTCTATAACCAGAAGGTCAATCAATAATTTTTGTATTAATCTCATATTATTTTAAATAATTCTATAACTTTGCAATGATTCTCACGCCGAAGTCTCCACGAGAGAAGGATGGGTGAGGGAATAACATAATATGGAAAGGCGTTTACTTTACGCTTTGTACTTGACACTCTGAAATCTAGCAAATTTCTTTCCCGTCTAAGGCAAGGCAACTGTAGATGCCCATTGGGTATGATTATATCACATATTTCGTCTGCCTAATACAGACGTCGTATTGTGTATTCATATCGGCGTGGGCCTCTGCGTTGCTCGTTTCGACGGGATGGGCAATGCTAGAGCCTCAGAGTGTGGGACGAGTAACAAGTCAGACTCCCACGCTTTTTTCGTATCTATCACTCCTATGATTAACATCGCCGATACTGGGGAGTCAAAGGCATTATAATTCCTAATAATATGAAGGAAGAGAAGAAGAATGAAGAGCTCCAGTCAAGACGTGAATTCTTCAAAAATGCAGTATCGAAGTCATTGCCTTTTCTACTCCTCACTTTTGTTGGTGTCCCTTTAGACTTAGATGCGAAGCAGCCTACACCTAACGGATGCACATCAGGCACATGCTATGGAACCTGCTACATGAATTGCCACCAATCATGCTATACAACCTGTAGTGGATCATGTGGCACTACATGCGGTACAGGATGTACAAACGAATGTGTCGGAGCCTGCTCTGGGACATGTTCTGCAGGCTGCGGATATAATGGTTGTGAATTTTCATGCTCAGGAGGTTGCCAAGCATCATGTTCTGGCGGATGTTCTGCCTCTTGTTCTGGATCATCTGACGCCGTTCATAGCTGCAACGAATGTAACAATTCATGCAAAACAGGATGTAAAGGCACATGTAAGACAGGATGCGATTCAGGATGTAAGGATGGCTGCTATTCAGGATGTAAGGGGAGCTGCTATAAAGGTTGTACAGGAAGTTGCGATACCGGATGCAAAGACACATGCAAGACAAGTTGCAAAACAAGATGTACCACAGGTTGCAAAGATAGTTGCAAAAACTATTGCAAGGGCTCATGCCAAACGAGTTGCAGGGGTTGGATGTATTATAGTTTTTAAATCACTAATTAAACGTCATGGAAACTAAAGAGTCTGCCAAAGTTTGGATGGACGGAGTAGCCAAGAATATAACCTTCATTGTTACAAAAGATTGCCAACTTGCATGCAAATATTGCTATCTAGTTGGCAAGAACACTAAAGAGCGCATGTCTTGGGATGTAGCACAAAAGGCCATTGATTATATTTTAGACAACTCTGTTGATTTTCAAGAAACATCAGTTATATGGGATTTTATTGGAGGTGAACCTTTTCTTGAAATTGACTTGATTGACAAGATATGTGATTATATCAAAACCGAATTGTTTAAGCGCGATCATCCATGGTTTAACTCATATCGATTTTCATTTTCAACAAACGGAATCAATTACGACTCTGAGAAAGTTCAAAGATTTATAAAAAAGAATCAGGAGCATCTCAGCATAGGAATAACTATTGACGGCACAAAGCAAAAGCATGACCTCAACAGGATTTGGAAAACCAAAGACATGGAGATGGGCATTCAGCCTAAAGCCGGTGATGAAAAAGGTTCATATGATGACGTAGTTCGTAACATTCCTCTTTGGTTAAGTCAGTTTCCTAATGCAGGAACAAAAGTAACAATCAGCAGTGCAGACATACCATATATAAAAGAAAGCGTACTCCATCTATATTCATTGGGAATTCACGAAGTAAATATAAATTGTGTATTTGAAGACGTTTGGAATGAAGGAGACGATGTCTTATTTGAGAATCAACTGACAGAACTAGCAGATGCAATTATTGATGGTGAATATTACAGGGATTTTGATTGTTCTTTCTATTCCGAACACATTGGTAAGCCAATGGATTGCATAACTCAGAATCAGAATTGGTGTGGTGCAGGCAGAATGCTGGCAATTGACGCTGCTGGTACTTTCTACCCATGTACCCGCTTTGCTCAATACTCATTACGCAATAAGAAAGCCTGGATTATCGGTAACATACATGATGGAATAGACAAAAACAAGCTAAGACCATTCTTGACATTGGATCGTTGCACTCAGTCAACTCAGGAATGTATTGATTGCGAAGTAGCAGACGGTTGCGCATGGTGTCAGGGAGAAAATTATGACGCAGCAGATACTCCGACAGTGTTCCAACGCAGTACAGCCATATGCAAGATGCACAAGGCAAGAGTCCGCGCCAATAATTATTACTGGAATAAGCTTTATAGAAAATTGGAGCTTGAAGGCATTCGTGAAGAGTTCGAGGCAAACAAATCAAAATCTAATACAGAACGGATATGCTAAAATATATTGTGATTGAATTGTGCGACACAAGCACATCCTATTGTCACTACAGCAATTATTGTGATACACCTGAGTTAATCAGTATCGATAATCTCAAAGCTGCCATTCTGTTCGCAATGAAACAGAATTTGAACATACAATTTGTTTATCCCGATTATAATCTGCCAAAAGAATATCACGAAGCTATCAACAGTATTGACCACGTAAAGATAAAATCTTCTAATGCATCGAATATTTCCGATGCAGACATTATTGTCCATAATGGGCTGAACACAATAACAGACTTTAACTGGACAAAAGGATCGGTTCATGTGCTCCGAATCTCTAAGGCAGATATGGGAAATATACCGGAGTTGGTGGACAAGACAAAAGATATAATTGCCCGTCTCAATATTGTCATAACTGATATTGATAGATTCACAGAATCTGATTTTGTCGACTATAAGAACATTCTTCAGAAGTTAGAAAATCCTATCGCTGATTCATTGACAAAAAATAACATACTGTTAAATCTTCTCACCGATAGAATCATTCTTGATAAAATGAACAATTGCAACGCAGGTTATGAAACTATTTGCGTAGCTCCAAACGGAAAGTTCTATGTATGCCCGGCATTCTATCACGACACCCCCAAAAAATCCTGTGGAGATTTGGCGAATGGACTGAACATAAAGAATCCGCAACTATATAGATTGGATCACGCTCCTATATGCCGACATTGCGATGCCTATCAATGTAAACGTTGTGTCTGGCTGAATAACAAAACAACTTTTGAGATAAATACCCCGTCACACGAGCAATGCGTAACTGCTCATCTTGAAAGAAACTCAAGCAGGCATATCGCCGAAATATTGAAAAACAAGTATTCAGCCGATGTCCAGACTATAAAAGACATCGACTACTTGGACCCATTTGATAAAAGGGAGGAATGGTAATATGATTATTTCCAGACGAGAGTTCTTCAAGCGTTCATCTGCAGCTTTATCTATACTGATTCTGAGTGCAGTCGGTTGTGGAATAGTAAAACCGGACAAGCCGCAACCTAAACAAGGGGATAAAAGCAATACTAATAATGGATGCAATCACTCATGCACAAATAGCTGTGCGACTGCATGTGAATACACTTGTAATAACACATGCCGCAATACGCATAAAACAGGATGCAGCACTTGCTCTTACGCCTGCCATGGCTCATGTATAAATACATGTACTTGCACATGCATGGCAAGTTGCCATGGGTCCTGCGCTTCCTCGGCAAAAGGCTAAGATACGTAAGCATCTAATATATAAGCAACTATACAAGAAAATAAGAACACACACTCTTTACTGATTCCATTACTATAATTAATTTAAATTCATACTATGAACAAGATTGTTGGAAAAGTCACAGAAGGAGAAAGAGATGAAATTCAATCTCTCTTTGAGCGCCGCAATGGCTTGAATGAATTAGCGAAGATTCTAACTGCAGAGAATGCTGAACTTTATGAAAAACTCGTAATAGACATGGGCGAAACGAGTTCAAAATTTCAGCAATGGTGGGATAGAATGGCTAAAAAATACCAATGGGAAAGTACTCCAGGAGGACAATGGTCAATTGACTTCACATCGTGCAACATTTATCTCGTAGAGGAATAGGCAATAATACAGATTTTAATAATAGGAACTACAGAGCAGCTGCTCGCTCCATGTGAATAGAAACTCATCACACATCCATTACCACTTTCACCTCACTGACTGTGGTAATGGATGTGTATTTCAACTTCCAGTATTAGCATTGGTGCTTGGAAAATAGATATAATTCACTCACAAACTCTAGTGCGATCCAGAAAAGCCGTTCTTGCGTACGAGGCCAGTATAAAAGTCCTAAAGACAATCGAGCGTAAAAACAAAACCTAAATGCAATCTCATGAGAAAAATTCTTATATTAAGTTTACTTATATTCTCATACATGCCTCAGGCATCCACACAACCCATTGACAAAATGAAAGTTGTCCAGTATTTAATCGCCTGTGACCCTAGCCTTAATGCCTACGAATATGTGGGATTTATAGGTTCTGGTAACTTCAACGACTACGAATATAAATGCAGCAAACTTGTAAGTACTCCTACGAAGACATCCTACACTCCGAGCAATGGATATTATAATTTCATTGCAAAAATCGATTCTCATAAAATAATTGAATGTGATTCCACTTTGTTAAAACAATGCATCTCGACTAAATTCGGATCCAGGTATAAATATGGCCCGCCTAGCGATAATTGGAACGGGGAAAAGCAAGAGGTCAAAACTGACACCACACGCACAACACTTATAGCATATGAGAATCTTCAGGAATTAAATGACAGTACCTACTTGTTGGCATATGAAAGCGGCTATTACCGTAAAATCACTTTTTCAAAAACAAGATTTGTTATAGAAACTCCGTATGAATATGATTTGTGGAACATCAGCATGGAATTGAACGAATATGGTTTCCCCACACATATTTATTCCAGGACAAGAAGGCTTGATGTGAGATATAAATATGTTCAGCTTGACTCTAATGATAATTGGGTAGTTCGAGAATCAATTAATGAAAACGGCGAACATTTGTCCACTGTAAATAGAGAGATAGAATATTGTTCAAAGTGTAACGGTAAAGGCAAAGTCTACATATGTCCAAGATGCCATGGTACGGGAAGAGTAAAACCAAGGCGTAATGCCGGTCCAGATGAAAGCGTAGGGATTTGTCCAATGTGCGGAGGCAAAAAGACAGGAGGAAAAGAAATACAGTGTCCGGAATGCAGGTTCAATTAAATTATTGTAATCTCATTGACAAAACAACACGTTAAATCCTGCCTATTATTTTTCCAACGATATGGAAGTCTAGCTGATAGTCATTAAAAGATGTTTATCGTGCCACGGCTCCGGAAAATGCTGGTCTTGTCATGGAAACGGCTGGTGCGTGAGCACAAGGTATGACGGCAGCTATAACTCAACATACCAATGTCCGATCTGCAACGGCACAGGCAATTGCACCACTTGCTTCGGAACAGGAGGACATTATGAAAAGCAGCAATATCAGATCAGGTAAGAGTATCACAATAGATCCTCAACGCTGCAGGACAAGGTTCTGGCAAGTTTCAGGAGCGTTCCGGCTTCAGCTTTGGATATGTCCTGATAATTCTGTTCGTAGGCCTGTATCATTCTAAGGCTTACGCCAGATCTGGCAGCAAGTTCCTTTTGAGTCATATCAATAAGTCGTCTTTGTCTTTTAAGACGACTTATTTTCATGCTGTCAGACAGAACTGACATCGCCTCATCAATGAACTTCGTCATATCAACCTCATGGTATAGGTGATACATGGAAAGGAGTCTTTCTATGGTCATTCCTCTGTCCACCAGCCTCTCAAAACTATTCCCGGTATACCATTGCAGATATGCAAAGGCCCAACCGGTCCAATAGTATGAAGACCGGCCGTCAGGAGCATAAACCAGCCTGTTCTTAGCACCACCAGTCAGCCACAGAGCAGTCTGTGCGAGTTCTATTCCGGACATACCGGCAACATATTTGGGATTACCGTTTCCGAATTGTCTCGCAAGTCCGCTGACAAGGAATCTGTCGAAGAATGCAGAAGCATCTCCGACTGCCATGGTCCCATAATCCAGCATCACACCAAGATTATGCATCGCATCATCAAGATATATCTTATTGTAAGCGTTCGTCATCATTCTGCCATTTTTCTCTGATGATATCAATAACGTATGTTCCTTCTATCGGATTTGAAACTGCCCTCTTAGCCCTATACTCTTCTCTTGCAGTATTGTCGCGTCCCGCTTTCTTAGGATAGTACACTTCGTTCCTTGAGATATCTGCACGGATAAATCTCAGTGCTGCGAATGCCTTCTTGCTCTTTATTACAAACTGTTCTCCCAGTTTGCCAAGACGCATAGCCTCAGACAAGGTCTGGAGAGAAATACTGTTGTTGAGAAAATCCTTTGCAAATGTGAAATACGAATCATCCGCCCTATAACCAACGACTATGTCATAGCCTTTATAATCAGGCATAAAGTTTTCCATAATGTAATCTCTAGCTGTCGCAGCCAGTCCGGATGGAAGATCAAAGGTTCTGTTCTCCAGCAAAACCGCCATCCAGTTCATGATATTATAGCCCTCGGACAGATTACATATGGTAAGTCCGTCCAACTCAATTTCATATGAATTGGCATACCCATCACGATCTGCCGCACTCGCCCATTCTTTAGCAAGTTCAATATTTTCAGTACAATAGAACCCCAATCCATAATCATTATTAGGATTACCCATTCCGAACTCTGGTAATTCTATTACCTTTTGTGATCCGTGATAAACTAACTTTTTCATAAAAACTCTCGTTATAACGATACCACAAATATAGTATTTGCAAAACAGAAATCCAAAAATAAAGCCGAATAGTAATAATATTAAAATGATTATCTTTGCATAGATTCCCGATCAGGTCGGGAATGACGACAATGAGCAAGTTGGGAACGACGGTCCGGAAAGGAGGACGGGCTGTCAGAAAAAGAGAAGTAAATGAAACTGGCGCCATTCATAGCATTCAGATACCTTTTCGCCAAGAAGTCACATAATGTGATCAATGTAATTTCGGCGATAAGTGCTCTGGGTATGGCTATCGGAACAGCAGCGCTTATCATCATACTATCAGTCTATAACGGGTTCGACTCTCTCGTCAGATCAGCGATGGGAAGTGTCGAACCCGATCTCATGATCACGCCTAAGACCGGCAAGACTTTCGTTCCCGAAGGGGACGTATACGACTGGATCTACGAGCAGAAGTCTGTGGAGACGATGTGCTGCGTACTTGAGGAGGAGGTATTCATCAATTACGGAGAGAAGCAGGCGCTCGCAACAGCAAAAGGCGTAGACTGGGTATATGAAGAAAACTCACCTCTCAGAAATCACATGATATCCGGCGAATTCACCCTGCATAAAGGAGACATTCCCCTCTCATGCACAGGAGCCGGACTGGCCATGAGCCTTGACCTGGACCCTCGCTTTCTGACCCCTGTCGAGATCTATTTCCCATCCCGGACGAGAAGAATCTCGACATCCAACCCGGCCTCATCACTCGAATACATAAAAGTCTGGCCATCAGGAGTCTTCATGACCAATAGCGAGATAGATCATTCACTTATGATCCTCCCTATCGAGAAGATGAGAGAACTCCTCGAGTATGATGACGAAGTGTCCGCAGTTGAATTAAGGCTCAGGAAAGGAACATCTGAAAAGGAACTCAGAAGACTGCAGGATGAAATATCCAGAAGACTTGGAGGAGACTTCCATGTAAAGGACAGGTTCCAGCAGAACGAGTCCCTGTACCGAATGATGAAATATGAGAAGCTGGCCATCTACATGATTCTCTGCTTCGTGATCATCATCATCGCATTCAACATATTCGGAAGCCTGTCCATGCTGCTGATAGAGAAGAAGACGGACATAAGAACTCTCAGATATCTTGGAACCCCCGAGCGCACAATCCGAAGGATATTCGTACTGGAAGGCTGGATGATTTCTCTTGTAGGGCTTGCAGCAGGTCTGGTGCTGGGAATCGGATTTTCTCTCCTCCAGCAGCATTTCGGATTCATAAAAATGCCCGGACAATTCATTGTCCAGGCATATCCTGTAATCATTTCTTGGACTGACGTCCTGATTGTTTCAGCCGGTGTGGCTCTCATCGGTTACCTCATAGCCCTCATTCCGGCAGCGAGAATCCCCAAAGACTAAAGAGGGATGAGTCCCGAATCCGGAAGCGGAGCCATATTTTCCTCTTTTGCCAACATTATGACCTCCACATCTCCGGCAAAATAGGTCCCTTTGAAATTACCCGCCTCGCTTCCCGGAGTCTTCTCATGTACAAGAATATCCATCGAGGTCTTCACAAACTCACCGCCGTTATCTCCGCCATCCTTATCCTCGAAAGTCAGAATGACATATGTGGTAGGCACCGACCTTCCGTAGAAGACAAAATTTCCGTTCTTATTGGTCTTCTGCACCTCGGAAATGCCAGAGTAGACATGTATACCTTCTATCGGATTTCCTTCTCCGTCAATGACCTTACCATGAACTTCAAAGAGCATGTACGGATCTCCTTCCTGCTCCTTGTTGCAAGAGGAAAAGGCAGCCGATATGGCTGCCATTATAAATATTCGTATAAATGTCTTCATATTAACTGTACAGCTGTCCTAGAACTTCAAAGTATGGTTTTCCTTCGCTGATGGTGATCCTGTAGACAGTATCATCAACCTTGTAATACTCGTTGCCGTCCGCAAGGGTAACCATATCATAGTCCTCTGGCAATGTCTCTACCAACGCACCTGCTGGAGGAACTATCACTGAATACTGTCCTGACGCGTCCATCGAATAGAAGACTCCGTCCTGGTAGTAATATGTACTTCCTGCTGCAGCATAACTCTGGATAAGTCCTAGCTGGTTTGCAAGCGAGTATGCGAGTTGCGCCTGCTGCTGACCTGCCGCTATCTGAGCGTTCTGCGCTGCGATTGTCGCATTGTTCTGAGCGATGACCTGGTTCTGCTGAGCTATATATGCGTTGTTCTCGTTGATCTGACTATATGTCTGATATACAGTGTTGTAATATGAGAAACGGATTGCAGCCCATGTCATGTCAGCTACGAGGTTCGCTGCCAATACGGTTCCGAACGGTGGTCGGCATACTACGTAATATCCTCCGTATGGGCGATACCATATGTCATTGTAGCAGTAGTATGTCACACCATAGTGAACATGTCTGTGAACGTGTGTCGGAAGAACTCTTACTCTGTGACCGTAGCAGTGATTGTGACCTGTCCAATAATAAGATGGTTTGCTGTAGTGCATGAAGTCACGGTCACGTGGGTGAACTCTGTGAACGTCAGGTTTGTGGTCAGGACGGATCTGCTGAGGGCGATCCGGTCTTACGTTCACTCCGCCTGGTTTCTTATCTCCTGGGCGATGACCAGGGCGTGTCACTGAGATAGGCTTGTTATCTGGTCTTGAGTCAGGCTTTACTGCTGGTGACTGCTTTCCAGGTCTGGTAGCAGGCCTTGTCTGAGGCCTTTCTGCCTGGGTTGCAGGAGTACTTACTGTGCTGCCTGCCGGACGGCTTGGTGTTACTGTAGTCGGACGTGATACAGTTCCGCTGGTCTGACGGTTTACTGTTCCGGAAGGTTGACGATTAACAGTACCGGAAGTCTGACGGTTTACTGTACCTGAAGTCTGGCGGTTTACTGTTCCCGAAGTCGTTGCTGACGGCTTGCTCACCGTAGTACTTGGCTGGCGTCCGGAAGTCCTTCCAGGCTTTCTGTCCGTAGATGGACTTACAGTCGAACGTGATGCAGATTTAACCCCTGAACTTCTTGATGAGGAAACATTTGATCTGCTGGAATTAGAAGATGAGGTAGTTCTGGACGGAGATGCCGACCTTGATGTCGATCTTGAAGATCCTGTACCTCCCCTTCTCGCCTGCGCCAAGGCGTCAGACTGAAAAGCTGTCAGTGCCAATCCCATAAGCACAACAGCCATTGATGTCCTGATCGTCTTCATGATAAAGAAGTTTTTAGGTTAATAGATATGATATTTTTGCGACAAGGCACGGAAAGAATCTTCGTCTTTCCGCCAATAATTGATGATATCATCGACCTTGTACGTCTTGCTTAATTGTGTTCTTACATAATCCGTGCCACAGACTTTATCGAACAGTCCGTAGCCACTGATGACCTCAAAGGCCTTCTTATCCGGATAAAGCTCCGCAACTGCTTGGATCACATAGAATTGAATCTCTGTCAGACGGGCTTTTTCGTAGTCAGTGAAAAAGAACTGAAGACCTCCCACAAGCTGTCCCTTGGCGCTTCCTGAGAAAGGTTTGAACCAGATTGTGCGGAAAGACACACCAGGCAGGTCATAGCTCTCAAGGCGCGCTTTCAGTTTCTCCGGATCGAGCCATGTTGCACCAAAGATCTGGAACGGAAGCGTATATCCGATACCGATGTTCATGAATCCGTAAAGTTCTCCGCAGATTCCTGAAGATGCATAATACATAGGGGTCTCCTTGAACGGGATGTTAGGCGACGGAAGGATCCAAGGAAGTCCTGTATCCTCATACAGCATATCCCTGGTCCAGCCTTCCATAGGAACAACCCATAGCTTGCATTTCGCCGGAGCCTGATTGCCTTTCTGTCCTCTGTTAAGGCCTTCTTCATTAATAAGTTCTGCAAGTTCGCCTACAGTCAGACCATATATATACGGGATCTTGTACTGGCTCACGAACGAGTTGAACGGCTGCTCGACATAACATCCTTCTATCTTATGTCCTCCCAACGGATTCGGACGGTCTAGCACCATAACCTCGATGCCAAGTTCGGCGCATGCTTCCATCACGAGACCTAGAGTGCTGATGAATGTATATGAACGGGCTCCGACATCCTGGATGTCATATACCATGATATCGATTCCCTTGAGCATTTCCTTGGTCGGCTTACGGGTAGCACCGTAAAGAGAGTATACGGGAAGTCCGGTCTTCTCATCCTTGGTATCTGTCACGGCACCACCGGCATACACATCTCCCCTGACCCCATGCTCCGGGCCATAGAGTGCCACCAGATTCACTCCCGGGGCATTATAAAGAATATCAATTGTCGAGCGCAACTGACTGTCCACACCGCTCGGGTTGGTAACCAGTCCGACACGCTTTCCGACAAGTCTCTGAAATCCGCTTTCGCGCAGGACCTCGATACCTGGCTTCACCACCGGCTGTCCTGCATCAGAGACGAAAGGAATCATAAGCATGGATGCTACAGAGATGAGCACTAGGAACAGTTTCTTCATATCTTACAATGATTAGAGATTTACAACCTTGCCTACAAACAGGACATTGTCTGTCTGAGAGTCTGCAATAAAGAAGAGGAACGGTCTGTCCACAGTCATTCTATATGGTCTGGAAACTGATGTCAGCCGGATCTGCGCACTTGTCACCGCTGCGGCCTCTGTTCCCTTCTCAGTGACGTCGATATAACACTTCTGCTTTACAGTTCCGAGAGAAAGCTGGCCTGATGCAGAAAGATTCTTGAAATCTGCCGCCGGAGTGTATGCTGTCTCGACGCCCATCTTCTTCAAAGCCTTGTCCAGGACAAGCGAAGTCTCGAGACGGAATCTAGGCATCCTGAAGGCAACCTCCTGCTTTGAAAGCATATCCATGGCGCCCTTATAGACCTGGCCGCTGATATAAGGCATAATCGCATCGATTCCCCACCCCTGTGGAGGCAGAACCACAACCATCGAATATCGTTCTCCGGCATAAGGCAGCCTTATGATCTGGCATCCCTGATACTCAGCATAATCATACTTCGCATTACGGAACATCATCGGCACTGTCTTGTCCTGCACAACGCCATGGAAAACACCGTCCGAGGTCACTCCTTCATCAAATGCATCCGCCCATGGTGCATTGAAATACAAGGCATTGATCAGTACCATCGCATCGTTTGGAGAGAGCTGGTCCAGGATATGGTTTATCTTGCCGGCAGTATTGTCTCCACACCAGTTGTTGATTTCCTTGACAGTTGCCGGATCAGAGAAGTTCCTTGTAGTGACGAATGCATCATAGTCCTTTTCCAGAAGCGACACATAGCGGTTTCTTACACTGAAATCATCATCGATCCAGAGCGAGTTTGCGGATTTCACCACAATACCGTCACCACTTCCAAGGTCCTCGGCACCGTAAAGATGGCCGTTCAGGGCATTGTCCAGCTCAGCCTTTGTCTCGCCGGCAGCACCTTCCTCGAGCATCGACAATGCGACGGCTGCACTATAAGGTGATACAACAAGATTCTCATCATATGCCACAGTCTGGTTGGTCTTCTTGAAGAATGACAGTGCAAACTCCAGTCTTGCATCCTCCTCGGAGCCGGCAAGCGGTGAAACGGATGGTTTAACATATTTATGACCGCATGCGGACATCATCAATGATGCAGCCATAAGTGGAAGCAATTTCTTTAACATAGTTCTATTGTTTTTGTTTCTTTCCGAATTCAGGGTCAACCTTGATCATGCGCGTAACGGCAACAGTCGCAAGACAGCAGATCATCACGAAGATAAAGAATGATGTATATCCAAGCCATTCCTGTATATATCCTGCAACCAGTCCCGGGAGCATCATGCTCAAGGCCATGAAGGCTGTACATATCGAATAATGTGCCGTCTTGAACTCCCCTTCCGAGAAGTATATCAGATACAGCATGTATGCGGTGAAGCCGAAGCCATAGCCAAACTGATCCAAAGCTACGCACGAACCTATGATCCAATTGTTTTCCGGCTGGAACATAGCCAGGAATACAAATGACAGGCACGGGAGAGCAAGGCTGAGCGCCATCGGCCATAGAGACTTCTTCAGTCCCCAGCGGGATGCGGCTATACCACCCAGGATACCGCCGACGGTCAATGCTGCAATCCCGATTGTTCCGTAGATAAGACCGACTTCCTCCTTGGTCATTCCAAGTCCGCCGTCAGCCACGGAATTAAGCATGAACGGGTTCATCATCTTGACAAGAAAGGCTTCAGGGAGACGGTACAGGAGCATGAATGCCAGAGCGATAAAGATATGTTTCTTCTTGAAGAATGTCGCGAATGCCTGCCTGAACCCTCTGAATATATCTTCTTTTGTAGTGGCCATACTCATGCGGTCCTGAGCCGGCTTCGGAAGATGCCAGGTATGATACAAAGTGACGGCTGAAAAAATAACTGCTGACAGTATCAAGGTTATCTGCCATGCAACATGTACATCAGACATATATCTGTCCAGCACACCGGCAAGAGCGACAAGAACGCCTTGACCGAAAATCGACGAGAGACGGTAGAATGTGCTTCTGATTCCGACAAACTCTGCCTGTTTGTTGGAATCGAGTGCCAGCATATAGAATCCGTCAGCTGCGATATCATGCGTAGCAGAAGCAAAAGCTGTCACCCAGAACAGACCGAGGGTCACAAAAAATAATGGAGCAGAGGCAAACGATGTCCCGGGGCCTTGCGGCAGCAGGAACGGAAGAAGTAGCATCGCCAGCGACATAAGGATCTGCATGGCCATTATCCACCAGTGCTTGTTCTTTATCAGGTCTACAAACGGACTCCAAAGAGGCTTTATCACCCAAGGAAGATACAGGAGACTCGTATACAGGGACATCTGCCCGTTCGGCATGCCCATATCCGTAAACATGACTACAGATATGGTGTTTACAAGAAAATATGGTATACCTTCAGCAAAATATAGGGTAGGGACCCAAAGCCATGGATTTTTATTCTGTTTCATACTACAATTCAGTGTTTGGGTAATAGTGCTGGAGAATCTCCCTATATGTGTATCCCTTGGATGCCATGACTGCCGCACCTATCTGGCACAGGCCTACTCCATGGCCCCACCCGCGTCCTTCCAGAGTGACCTCATCACCTTCCATCCTTACCTCAAAGGCAGAACTCTTAAGATGGCTCTCTGAAAGTATCCTTCTGATTTCCAGCTCCTTTCCGACTATAAGCGTAGACTCCGAGCCTTTGATTTCAAGTTTCATTATCCTTCCGGAAGCGCCTCTTTCCAGCGGAGTGATCGATTTTATCTCTCCGATACTGATTCCCGACCTTCGCTCTATAAGCGCTGAAAGTTCCTTCTTGTCATACACCTGTGTCCAACGGTAGAAGTCCACGGTCTCCCGGTCATAGTTGTTCAGCACCTGCCCCAGGATATCCTTGTCAGTCGTATTGCAGAAGCACTCCCCTTCCGGATCATGCTCCGAGGAATCATGAAGCGGCTGCAGATATGGCATGTCCTTGTCTTCCCAGCATGTGGAGAATGATTCCATCACTCCGCCGCAGCATTTGGAGAAACGCGCATCGCATAATTCGCCTTTGTAAGTCAGAACCTGGCCCCAAGTCTCATCAATAACCTTGCGGACAGTCCCGCCTGTCACTCTAGTGAGGCCCTGATATCGCTGGCAATGGTCATCTGCACAGACATCAAAACGGCGATGGTCCTGGTGGTCATACCATCTGACATATTCGTGCAGGCCATCCTCGCCTGAAGAAGGACGGTTGGAAACCGCATCCAGATGGGAAATCAATGTAGGTACGTTATATACTCCCTCCGGCACCTTGGCAGCATGAGGGCTGTGCGACGAGGCAATCTGGGCCATCACCCACGAACGGGATATCACCGCATGTGCCTTGAGGAATTCTTCTGAGGCAGTCGCGCTCATCTCAGATGAAATGACACTGAGCAGATAGTCCTCCACTCCTACGACGTTTATGGCAGTAAGCTGGCCTTTGTCCACTATTATCTTCAGGGCTCCGGCAAACTTCTGATCCTCCTTGCGCTCCCAATGGAAATTCACCCCTATCGTAACGTCATGGAGTATGAATGAAGGTTCGGCAAACTGAGTAGACAGGGTCTGGGCCTCAAAATAAAGTTCGTCATACAGCGCACCGTCATACTCTATCTTTCCTTCCCGTAGGGTTGCCTTTCTCGGACCTGCTCCATCTGAGAGGATTTCGAAACGGATTTCCTTTGCCGACATTATTCCGACTTCCAGAGTCGGCTGAGTGCGCGTAAGGCGCCATATCAGCTGCTTTTCTTCATCCTCCGGCATGGACACCTCGCTGAGCATGTCAGCAAGCAGTTCAGGAGTTATCTTTTCGTATTCCTCCTCAACCGGCACAATGAACACCCCTGCCATATCGGCACATCCGGGACTCATCGTGAGATGATCTGGGCCATCGCTGAAATAATGATGCGAGCGGTGACATTTCCTGAAGATGACTATCGAACGGAACTCTCCGTCACGCCAGTATGTAAAGAGGTTAATACGAGGTTCTGTGTCCCCTTCCTTCGTTCCGGCACAGTCCAGCAGCCTGTAGAACATCTTTGCCGCAGACTTTGCCGTATCGGCCTTGATCACGAAAATTCCAGAAGTGAATTTTTCGTAGTGGTATAGGCGGGCATCCTGCACCTCAGTCAGGTAGGTAAGCTCTGCCGTGTCAATATCGTTCTCAAGCGGCATCAGGCCTTTAGGGACGCCCTGGAAGTGGTGGTGGTCAGGAGCAGAGGCCCCGCAGCACGGGCCGTTGTAGAAGAAGGTCCTGTCGGTATATTTTCTGGCCAGATCGAGGATATCAACATACCTGTGCCATATCGACTGGTCGGTATGGCGGCTCATGGCAATGACCAGATGTTCAGGGAAGATCGGGTATGGATTGACAAGGATATGATATTTCTTGCCTTTTCTACCCTCGAACTTCATCATTATCTGCTCTGCCGGACGGTTTTCCCTGCATAGGAAGCATTTGCGACGAGCAATGTCTTCCTTGGTCAGCTTTGCGGCAGAGGACACCATTCGCGCAGGATTGAACTGAAGCTTCACCTTCAGTCCGCCTACTTCCACCTCGCGTACACGGACATTCTTCAGAGCCCTGAAGTTGTCGCAGGCGAGAGGCCATCGCGAAAGCTGGTCACCGACGAATTTATGTATTCTTGATTCTTTCATAAAATCGAACGACTACTTATGGGATGACAGTCTGATACGGGCTTCAAGTTCCCATGTACGGATGCGGTCCTTATAGAGATTATTGGCGTTGACCTTTTCCACAGACAAGGCAGCATCCGAGTTTCCGTCCCAGCGACGGCAGCAGTAAAGAACGTCATATATACGTCCGATACGGTACTCGCGGCTTATCCTCAGGCCAAGTGCATAGTCTTCGCCGTAGCTTGTGTTCGGAAGGTTCAGTTTCCTCAGCAGAGGGGTCCAGAAGGCTCTTGGAGCTCCTAGGCCGTTGACTCTAAGGGCATTGTTACGGCCGTTTTCCTCTGTCCATTCGCGGTGGTCAATGACTCCGGGAGGTATCGGATTCATCTGAAAATCAGTCATCTGATAGGTTCCTACAACCATTGCGCATTTCTGCTCATGGAATGCGTCGACTATCTTCTGGAGCGTATCCGGGCCACTGTACACATCATCGCTGTCAAGCTGGACAGCAAACTCACCGCAATGCCCGTCGTGAACCGCAAGATTCCAGCAGCCGCCTATTCCGAGGTCATGCTTTGCCGGGATCAGATGTACAAGGTTGCTGTTTGCCGAGGCCATTTCAGCAAGCAGTTCCGTAGTTCCGTCAGTAGAATGATTGTCAACCACTATGACATTGTATGGGAAATCACATGTCTGGCTCAGCGCACTTTCCACAGCATCCTTTACTGTCTTTATCCTGTTGAATACCGGGATGACTACAGTCGCTGTGACCGGACAGGCCTCACTGCCGGAGAAATCCACGTCATTGAATACCGGAGGGAGCCATGCACCTATACGTTTGAGATGGTCAGTACAGATCTTCTCCATCTCGATCTGCACGTTCCTGTTCTTCGGATCGACATAATCGAACTGTTTTTCTCCCGACTTGCGGTTGTCCGTCTGAATCTCGGTGTAGAGGTATTCATTGATATGCACGATACGCTTCATGCGCAGGCGCAGGTCATACAATGCGCCCCACTCATAGTCTTCAGTAATGCTTCTGACAGCTCTTCTGAACGAGCTTGACCTGAACACCAGCACGCTGCCGAAGTCAAAGTCGTCCCTGAGCGCTCCTTTCTGACAATCAATCAAGGGATGGCAATGTTTCCGCGGATTTCCGTCTGCGTCGGTCACCATGGTAAAATGGTCTGCATAAAGCATGTCGGCCCCTGTATCTTCTGCAATGGAAATGATGCGGTCGAGGGCAAACATGCCCATCTCCAACGGCTTGTCTTTGGTATAAAGGAGAATATATTTGTGAGAGATGGCTTCGGCGATGCTTCTCAAGGTTTCAGTGGAGCGGAGAGAGACTCCGGAGAGCACTGTAACACCTGTAAAGGAATCGCTTCTGCTGAATGATTCTACTGTTTGGGAGAGATCTTCACCAGCCATAGAGGAGATGAAACATTCGATGCTCGACATGGTTAAATCAGTTTTATTGTATCAGATACAAATATAACTAATCTTTTTTGCTAAAGCAACGCCAAGAGAGCTCGACGTATCATTTCATATTCTGATTCAAAGTTCGGCGTAAAGATTCCTTTTCCGATAGACGCATCAATGTCTTCAACTTTCCACCATCTTCCCTCGTCTACTTCCTCAAGATCGGGATGCAGTTCATAAGATCCTACCACGGCAAAGACATTCACCATTTCACGTTCGATCTCAGACTCGAACTCGTAGGTCATCATATGGATCGGATTGAATTCAATGAGGCCAAGTTCCTCATACGCTTCACGATAGAGAGCCTCAGGGATTGATTCTCCATAAGAAACATGACCTCCGACAGCGGTATCCCATTTTCCCGGCTGGATGTCTTTCTTGGAAGAGCGTTTCTGAAGATATATCCTGCTGTAGCGGTCGATGATATGGATATGGACCACCGGATGAAGGGGCTTGGCCCCGCTATGACAGTACTTTCTGGCAGCACGCCCCACAACCTGTCCGGTCGGCTCGACTACAGGGAAATACTCCTCGGACACATGTTCCGATGGAAGACTATCGGCCGTCGGAGCCGGCACCAGAGGCGCCAGGTCATATGGATATATCAGGTCTATCATCATTTAAAGGATTAAAAGAGCAGTTCCACAATAAAGGATGAGGTATCTTCCACCTTGCCCTCGACATATACATGTATTCCGTCTTCCTTTTCCTCAACAGCCCTGTAGATCATAACCTTGTCCCCAGGCTTGGCTTCATGATTGTAGTTGATGGTAAGCTCTCTGACAGGACGCGACATGGCCATTTCATGATCCACGGCATCCATAGCCCACTGCATGTACATCGCGTTGTTAGCGTGACCGTTCATGTCAATGTCCGAATATCCCACAACATGTTCCAAAGCAAGCACCGGATCAGCGTCCTTAGGCATCTGGACCTTGTCTGCCGGAGTCTCCAACACGTTTTCCTGATTGACTGTCGCCTCATCCATAAGACCCGGGTCACGCACGAGCCTGCGGGTCTCCAGATTGAGCACAAGCCATGAAGTCGTTGCCTTGATCCTGGGATTACCTTCTGCATCGGTGAGAATGAAATCTCTGAGATAGAACAGACGGTTGAGACCCTTGTGCCATGTCGTAAGCGTAACATTGTCACGCCACTTGGGCGTATCAATGAACTTGACATGCATTCTGGAAAGTATCCATGCCGTATTGGTCTTGATCAGGTCATCATATCCGAATCCGAGCAGGACCGCATGCTGACCGGCCGCCTCCTGGGCCAGGTTCATGAATGAATATGGCTTCAGCCGCCATGAGGCATCCGTGTCATAGCACGGAATTGTATAATCCTGGGTCAAGGTCTTTGGTATCATGGTCTCATTCGTCTTATATGCTGTGTGCGCTATAGTTTATAGTTAATGATTTCCAGTTCTTCCTTTGAGTAGAGGATATTGTCCAGAAGTTCAGGGCTCAGGCGGGATACCGCAAAGAAGGCTACGAACAATACTGCAGCAATGATGATCAGGATGATGAACGTCCACATGATCTTCTTCCAGATGCGTCGTTTCGGTCTGGCAACAGGGATAGATTCTGCGGATGGAGTCGGTTCAACAGCCGGGGCCAAGTCTGCGGCCGGGGTTGGCTCTGTGGTCGGGGCCGGTTCGACAGCCGGGGACGGATCTGCAGTTGGAGCAGGGCCTTCTACTGAGGTTGGTTCCAGGGCAGGTTCCAGCTGTTCTTCAGGCACAGGCTGCCCTAGAGGTTCAGGCTCTGGAACCGGTTGTGGTTCAGGTTCCGGAACGGATTCTTGATGAGGAACCGAGATTGGTTCCGGTTGTGATTCCGGTTGTGATTCGGGTTGTGGTTCCGATTGTGGTTCCGGTTGAGCAACAGTTTCGTCCAGAAGCGACTTGAGTCCCTCGACCGCAGCTGACACCTCCTCAGGAGTCTCCTGATTGGTCTTAAGGGAAACAGGCTCGAGTCCGAAGCCGTCAGGATAGATATCCAGGTCCTCGTCCGCAACAAAGAACACATTGTTCTCCTTGGTTGCACGAAGACGGCCAAGTCCCGGGAAGACTACAGTCTTTTTAGTATGTAGTACAGAACGAAGTTCGGCAACAAAATCCATGATGATCCTGTCTGCTATTTCCAGCTGGATATTATTGGACACCGCATAGAACTTCACGAGTTCGTCCCCCTGATCCGGTCTGGCCCTGAAATAAAGTCTCCTATATGGCGGATTTATGGTATATCCCTTATCTGAAAATGTTGAGGGCACAATCTCAGCCACAAAACATCCTAATCCAGGGAGGACCACTCTGTCATTGTCAAGAATGAGTTCCTTGACCATTTTCGATAAAAGATCTATATCCATAAATTCCTATTTTAGGCCATAAAAAGAATCGTTCAACTTATATCTTCGCAAAGATATGAAAAATTTATTAAAAAATTTTGCGAAAAAGTTTGGAGGTAAAGAAAAAATGTCTACCTTTGCAATCCCAAACGAAAACAAAACGTTTGAGACAACATTCCCGAATAGCTCAGTTGGTTAGAGCATCTGACTGTTAATCAGAGGGTCCTTGGTTCAAGTCCAAGTTCGGGAGCCACAAGAGACTGACATTTCTGTCAGTCTCTTTTCGTATACACCACTCAAAACATTTTCGATATTTTCGATATAATTGACAAAAATGGTTGGTAAAACCGTTGTAACTTGATTATATTCATACACTTACATAAATTAGATGAAAACGGTTTCATCTAATGAGTGATAATCCAAAAATAAGAAGGCGTTTACGCTGCCCCAGTTGTGGGTCTTT
>SUYQ01000005.1 GCA_015060325.1 Bacteroidales bacterium
GGAAATTGTTATATTATATCTTAACCGCTATCATTGATAGTGGCGCCACCTCACGCACTCCTGAGAAGTCATGATGCCACCCATAGCGCAGTGATAGTATCTGATCTGGATTTATAGAGGAAATATACAAAAAATGCATTAATTTCAATGTGGCGCCTAATCTGCTGACTATCAGTGCATAATAGCACTCCACGTGCTCCCCAAAGGGAGCACGTGGAGTCAGGTAACGTGTTGGAGTTCAGTATGTTGTGCGCCACGTTAATTCAGTACAGCGCAGTCGAAGTATTCGTTGAAGAGTGACATTGCTCTGTCGAGCTGCTCCGGGGTGTTGGTCGGAGTGTCTTTCAGCTGATACTCCATGCCCATGGTCTCGTACTTGTGTATGCCTAAAGTATGGTATGGCAGAACCTCCACTCTCTGCAGCATCTTGAAATCCTTGAAGTGTTCACCAAGGGCTCTGATGTCCTCCTCGAAGTCGCTGATGCCTGGGACGAGCACATAGCGGAGCCAGAAAGGCTTTCCGTTGTCCTCCAGCCACTGGGCCGTCCTTAGAGTCTGCTCGTTGCTGCGGCCGGTCAGGCTTTCATGACGGGCGTTATTGAACTGCTTGCAGTCCAGAAGCACTAAGTCGGTCTGCCTTAACAGTTCCTCGATGTCGCTGTTCCATGCGCCTCCGTTGGTGTCGATGCAGATGTGGATGCCTTCTTCCTTCAGCCTAGCGTAAAGCGGCAGAAGGTCCTTGGCCTGCATGGTAGGCTCACCGCCGGAGAAAGTGACTCCGCCTCTTCGTCCGAAGAACGGCTTCTGGTTTACTGCCATCTGAACGATCTCATCTATTTCAGTCGGTGTCCCTCCCTCGAAGGAAATAGTGTCCGGGTTAGCGCAGTACAGGCAGCGGAAAGGGCAGCCCTGCAGAAAAACGACGAGCCTTAAACCTGGCCCGTCGTATGTTCCCATTGATTCGTAAGAATGAACCTTAAGCATTATCTGAGTGACTCGTGGAATGTTCTTGAAATAACCTCGAGCTGGTGCTCACGGCTCAGTCTTGTGAAGTTCACGGCATATCCTGAAACGCGGATTGTGAGCTGCGGATATTTCTCAGGGTGCTCCATCGCATCCTCGAGCATCTCTCTGTTGAGGACATTCACGTTGAGGTGGTGTGCTCCCTTGGTGAAGTAGCCGTCCATGAGAGTGATGAGGTTGTCGATCTTGTCCTCGTCTGTAGGGCCGAGTGACTTAGGCACGATAGAGAATGTATTCGAGATACCGTCCTTTGCATCGTGGTAGTCGAGCTTTGCAACTGATGAGAGAGATGCAACTGCTCCGTGAGTGTCACGGCCGTGCATTGGGTTTGCACCTGGTGCGAAAGCCACGCCCTTTGCTCTTCCGTCAGGAGTAGCACCTGTCTTCTTTCCGTACATCACGTTTGAAGTGATGGTCAGGAGAGAGAGGGTAGGCTGTGCTCCCTTGTATACCTTATGTGTGCTGAGCTCAGTATCGAAGAACTGAACCACGTCACGTGCAAGTACGTCAACCCTGTCGTCGTCGTTTCCGAACATCGGGAAGTTACCTTCGATGTCGAAGCCCTCTGTAAGGCCCTCTGCGTTGCGGCGTGCCGTAACCTTTGCATACTTGATTGCAGAAAGCGAGTCTGCAACGATAGAAAGACCAGCTACACCGTATGCGAGGTTGATTGTAGGGTTTGTATCGATGAACGCCATCTGTGATCTTTCATAGTCATACTTGTCATGCATGAAGTGGATGATGTTCATTGTCTCGTTGTATACGCGTGCAACCTCGTGGAGGACCTTCTTGTAGTTGTCCATTACCTCGTCGAAGTCGAGGACATTGCTCTTGAGTGGCTTGATTCCCTCAACCATGAGAGTGCCGGTGTTCTCGCAACGTCCGCCGTTGATGGCGAGGAGGAGAGCCTTTGCAAGGTTGGCACGTGCTCCGAAGAACTGGATGGCCTTACCGATTGCCTGGTATGATACGCAGCATGCGATACCGTAGTCGTCGCAGCCTCTTACCTTTCTCATGAGTGAATCGTTCTCATACTGAACTGAGCTGGTGTCGATCGAAACCTTTGCGCAGAACTCCTTGAATCCTTCCGGAAGCTGCGGATGCCAGAGAACTGTCATGTTTGGCTCCGGTGCAGGTCCGAGGTTGTAGAGAGTCTGGAGGAAACGGAACGAAGTCTTTGTAACCTTGCTCTTTCCACCTGTGAAGCGGCCTCCGATAGCCTCTGTGATCCATGTAGGGTCACCGGCGAAGAGCTCGTTGTATGCGTTCATTCTGAGGTGACGTACCATTCTGAGCTTCATTACGAACTGGTCGATGAGCTCCTGTGCGAATGTCTCGTCGATGAGGTTGTGATCGAGGTCATACTGGATGAAGATATCAAGGAATGATGATACGTTTCCGAGTGACATCGCAGCACCGTCCTGCTCCTTTACAGCTGCAAGATATGCCATGTAGAGCCACTGAACTGCTTCCTGAGCGCTTCTTGCAGGTCTGCTGAGGTCGAGTCCGTAGTATTCTCCCATTACCTTGATCTCCTGGAGGGCTCTGATCTGCTCAGCCACCTCCTCACGGAGAGTGATGCGTGAACGTGTCATAGTACCTGTAAGGTTCCTGAGGTCCTCCTTCTTAGCCTCGATGAGTCTGTCAACTCCATAGAGGGCAAGTCTTCTGTAGTCACCGATGATACGGCCTCTTGCATAGTTGTCAGGAAGTCCTGTGAGGAATCCGAGCGACCTGTATTTACGGATCTCCTCAGTGTATACGTCGAATACTCCGTCGTTGTGTGTCTTTCTGTAGTGAGTGAATATCTCCTTCACCTTAGGATCGAGTTCTATTCCGTTCTCCATGCAAGCCTTCTCGACTACCTTGAGACCTCCGAAAGGCTTGATAGCCCTCTTGAGGAGTTCATCTGTCTGGAGACCAACGATAAGTTCGTTCTCCTTGTCGATGTAGCCTGCTGCGTGTGAAGTGATTGTTGAAATAGTCTTTGCATCGATTGCGCGTACGCCTCCGTTTGCCCTCTCTTCTGCAAGAGCGTCAAGACATTTGTTCCAGAGCTTCTTTGTACGCTCTGTAGCACCCTGAAGGAATGATGCGTCTCCTTCGTAGGGAGTAATGTTGCTGTAAACGAAATCAGCAACGTCAATTCTGCGGCTCCATCTGCCGTCGTTGAATTTCTGTGTCATAATATACCTCTTAAATTTCGGGCGCAAAGGTAACTCTAAAAATAATATAAAGCAATCCCTATAATAAGGTATATTAACTAAATTTCACTATATTCCTTCAACTTTTGATGTATCCAGGGGTGGTTTTCTTTGAAAGTGTAACCACCCCGTCATGCACATTCCTTAAATTGTAGTTTTAGCTTTCAGCCTGCTCTTCCCGCAGTATCTTCACTTTGTTGGCAAGCACTTCATAATAGGTCTTTTCCGTGCCGTCAATTCCGGTGACCTTTGTTGTGCGAAGTCTTCCTATGACATATACAGGCATACCTTTGGTGATTTTGTGTACATCCGGAATGTCTTTGCTTTCCCATGCCACGATATTGTGCCACGTGGTTTCCGAAGCGGCACCATCGCGTGTCTTGTAAAGGATGTCTGTTGCCAGCGAGAAGTTTGCAACCCTTGTTCCGTTGTGCTCGTTGCTGCGGACGTTGCCGACCCGCCCTTGGAGCTCGATTCTGTTGATGTGATCCATAAGATTTTCTCTCATTTTAATGTTTGACTTTTCTTCCCCACATCTTATGCGCGCTTTGTAGGTTGAAGGCAAAGTAAAGCAAATAACCGATAGCATGTATCTCCATGCCGCTTCTCATGTGCAACTTTTTCTGTTTATTTAAATGATTTCTTTTTTTTGATCTGTTAAAGATTTTTCTTTAAGACGTTAAAACGAATTTTATTGTGTTAAAGAATTTTCTTATCCTTCCTGAAATTTAAAAAAAAAGAAAAACATGGTTAAAGAAAAAGAAAAATCTGTTGAGAGGTATTTGAATGCATGTTTCTTATAGCCACTTTTGACTGAAAAAACGGGGAGATGGGATATGGAAAGAAAATAGTCAGACATTTGCCCAAATGTCTTCATTGCGGAGAGCAGATAAGATATGGAAGGGCAGACAAAAGATATTGCTGTGATGATTGCCGGAACAGTCATCACAATGCCCAGACCAAGGCAAGTCGGGGGTTCCGAAGAAAAGTCCTCTCTCAGTTGTTCGCTAATTATGACGTTCTGGATCGCCTGTTCAAGGCAGGGATAGCAAGCGTTGATGTTTTTGATGCTGTCAATATGGGCTTTGTCCCGGGAGTGGTCACTTCTTATCGTCGTACAGGATGTCATGACGAGTTCGCCTGTTTCGATATTAAGTACAGAATGACACCAACCAGGCTGTCACATATATCGAAAATAGAAAATGTTTCCTTAAATTTGCAGGCTGCAACAGATAAGGATCAACTATTGTGAATTATATTATGAAAAGAAAACTATTAATCGCAGGCGCGCTGCTTGCACTTTTTACCGGTTGTAAGACTATGGAATCAAAAAATCCGCTTTTGACCGAGTCGACAGCTCCTTTTGGAGCACCGCAGTTCGATAAGATCAAGATTGAACATTATCTTCCTGCCTTTGAGGCGGGAATCAAGGAGGCTAAGGCTGAGATCGATGCAATCGTAGCAAATACCGAAGAACCTACTTTTGAGAACACTATCGAGGCAATGGAGAATTCCGGAAGAACACTGAACAGGGTTGCCGGCATATTCTATAACCTCATGGAAGCGCATACTGATGACCAGATGCAGGAAATCGCAGAGAAGGTCGCTCCGATGATGACTGAGTATTCGATGTACGTTTCGTTGAATGACGCTCTCTTCCAGAGGGTGAAGGCCGTATATGAGAAGAAGGATGAACTTGGACTTGACAAGGATCAGATGACTCTTCTCGAGGATTCATACAAGGGCTTTGTCCGCGGTGGTGCAAATCTTTCAGATGAGGATAAGGCTCTCTACAGCAAGTGGTCTGAGGAACTTTCTCTTCTGACCCTCCAGTTCAGCAAGAATGTTCTTGCCGCTACAAATGCCTATACTCTGCACATTACAGACGAGGCAGATCTTGCAGGTCTTCCTGAATATGTGAAGACCATGGGTGCGGAGACAGCAAAGGAGAAAGGACTCGAAGGATGGGCATATACGCTGGATTATCCAAGCTACGGCCCGTTCCTTAAATATAGCACAAACCGCGAACTCCGTAAGCAGATCTGGACAGCATACAACACAAGGGCCATCGGCGGTGAGTTTGACAATACAGAAATCGTTAAGCAGATCGTTGACCTCAGAATCAAGATAGCCAATATCCTCGGATATGAGACTTATGCGGACTATGCTCTCGAGGAGAGAATGGCCAAGAACAAGGAGACTGTAGACGGCTTCATCATGGAACTCCTTCAGCCTTCTATGGAATTTGCCAGGAAGGATGTTGAAGATGTACTTGCTTATGCAAAGAAGAACGGATTTGAGGACAACATGCTTCAGCCATGGGATTTCACATACTGGTCAGAACGCTATCAGGAGGCTGAGTACTCCCTCAGTGCAGAGGAACTGAAGCCATATTTCCAGCTTGAGAGCTGTATCGATGCAGTATTCGGACTTGCTACAAGACTATACGGCATTTCATTTACAGAGCTTGATGACGTTCCTGTATATCACGAGGATGTGAAGGTTTACGAGGTCAAGGATGCTGACGGCAGCCACCTCGCTCTGTTCTATGCAGACTTCTTCCCACGCGCAAGCAAGAGAGGAGGCGCATGGATGACCAGCTTCCGTGACCAGAGCGTTGTCGACGGTGTTGAGGAGAGACCTTTCATCAGCATCGTGTGCAACTTCACAAAGCCTACAGCCGACGCTCCGTCACTCATCACTCATGACGAACTCACGACATTCCTCCATGAGTTCGGACATGCACTCCACGGTATCTTTGCAAAGGGACGTTACTCCTCTCTCACAGGCACTAGCGTAAGCCGTGACTTCGTGGAACTTCCTTCTCAGATCATGGAGAACTGGGCATATGAGCCTGAATACCTGAACTCTTTTGCAAAGCACTATCAGACAGGTGAGCCTATTCCGGCAGAACTTATCGAGAAGATTGTTGCAGCAAAGAACTATCTGGCAGGCTATGGTCAGGTGCGTCAGCTTCACTACGGATATCTTGACATGGCATGGCATTCTCTCAAGGAGGTTCCGACAGTCGGAACAGTTGAATTCGAGCAGAGTGTTCTCGCTCCATGGGCAGTTATGCCTGCAGTAGAGGGCGCGGCGTTCTCTACATCATTCTCGCATATCTTCTCCGGTGGATATTCGGCAGGATATTACTCATACAAGTGGGCAGAGGTGCTAGAGGCTGATGCCTTCTCTCTCTTCAAGGAGAAGGGAATCTTCAATACTGAGGTTGCAAATTCATTCCGCAAGAACATCCTCGAGAAGGGTGGCGCTGAGGATGAGGCTGTCATCTACCGCAACTTCCGCGGTCACGATCCGGAGCCTGCAGCCCTGATGGAGAAGCTCGGACTGACAAAGTAATAATTCTGTAAACATCTTCCACGGAAATACACAGAAAGCGTGGCAGATCCGACCTTCGAGGTGGGTATCTGCCACGCTTTTTCAGTATAACCGTGCTAGGTGTTAAACATTAAAAAAAAGAAAAAGTTTTAAGAAAAAGAAAAACCTGTATATGCCCTATTGCATTCATTATTAGTTGTTTCCAACTTTGACAGAAATATGATTAAGCAAGAATATGAAACCGTATTATCATGTAAGCAGTAAGGCATTGGAGAAGAATGATATTTTCCTGACCCGTGAAGATTTCGTTACGGCAATGAATGACATTGCTCTATGCTCCCTCAGGTATGATGTGAAGATTCTGTGTTTTTGCCTCATGTGCAATCACTTCCATTTTGTATTGCGAGGGTCTTATAAGGAATGTTATGCCTTTATGAATGAGTTCAAGAGAATATGTGCAATCAGGATGCGTGACCGGACGGGAGAGGTCAGTGGTCTGAAAGATGTGGATCTGCATTTTGACTTGCTGGATACCCAGGAGTATCTGGAGAATGCTATTGCCTATGTGCTGCGCAATCCTCTTGCAGCACGCATCATCATGATGCCATACTTTTATGAGTGGTCATCCATATCTGCCTATTTCCGAGGGTGTTCGCAGTTGCATGGACTTCCTCTTAATACTTTGAGTGTAAGGAAGCGCAGGGAGGTACTCCGCACCAGACATGATGTTGTTCCGGATCACTTTATGCTCTCTCCGCAAGGATTCATTCATCCGGCTTGTTATATAGCAGTTGATGAGGTGGAAAAGATATTCCGCCACCCGTCGCGATTAATGATGCTGTTGGCCAAAAAGGTTGAGAATGAATTTGAAGTGTCATCCGGAGCGGCTCAACAGATCAAGATGACAGAAGCAGAATTGAAGACCCAGGTTCTGGAACTTGTCCGCAATGAATTTGGAGTGAACTCTCTCACTCAGCTATCTGCGGACGATAGATTGCGCTTATGCCTTTTGATGAGAAGGAACTTCAATTCGTCTGTCAAACAGATTGCCAGAATCTTGCGTTTAAGCCAGTCTGTGGTTGCCTCTGTTTTGTAAACATCTTCCACGGAAACATAATGAAAGCGTGGCAGATCCGACCTTCGAGGTGGGTATCTGCCACGCTTTTTCCGTATGACCGTGCTTGATGTGTTATCCAAGCAGAGGCTCGTCTCCCTTTGGCTTCTTGAAGATCATGAAGAAGAGGATGCCGACTACGAGTGCATATCCGGCGAAGATAAGCCAGCATGTCTGCCAGTCACCGACTCTGAAGGCTCCTTCCTGCCATGTCAGGCTGTTCACGACGGCGCCTGCTGAGAGTGTTCCGACTGTTGCACCGATACCGTTTGTCATGAGCATGAAGAGACCCTGTGCGCTGTTCTGGAGCTTGCCCTTTGTGCGTGAGTTTGTATAAAGGGCACCGGAAATGTTGAAGAAGTCAAATGCTACTCCATAAACGATGCATGAAAGGATGATCATCCATACGCGTCCGCCTGTGTCGCCGAATCCGAAAAGACCGAATCTGAGCACCCATGCACCCATGGCGATGAGCATCACGTTCTTGATGCCGAACTTCTTCATTGCAAATGGGATAAGGAGGATTCCAAGTGTCTCCGCAATCTGGGAAACAGCATAGATTGCATTGGCGTTGTTGGCTCCCCAAGAATCTGGTGATGTGGCCTGGAAATGCGAAATAAACGGTGTTGCGTAGGCATTTGTGATCTGGAGTGCAGCTCCAAGAAGCATGGAGAAGATGAAGAAGATCGCCATCTGTCTGTCCTTGAAGAGCACGAATGCGTTGAGGCCGAACTTTTCAGAAAGAGTCTGATTCTGATCAGGATTGGTGTTGCAAGGACAGTTCGGCAAGGTGAAGCAGAAGATCAGCATTGCAAGTCCGATGTATCCTGATGTAAGGAACTGGTTGTATGAGTTCTGGAACTGGATGCCTTCGATGCTGGCAAAGTTAACGAAGAGCATTGCAAGAATGAAACCTACAGTTCCGAATACGCGTACAGGAGGAAAGTCCTTGACTGTGTCATATCCGTTTCTTTCAAGAAGATTGAATGCCACTGAGTTTGAAAGCGCGATTGTAGGCATGTAAAATGCTGTTCCAACTGCATAGAGACCAAAGAGGATAGGGAATGAAACGGGATCTCCTCCAGACTGAGCCCATCCGTAATATCCGGCGCCGAGCATGCCGATTGCTGCTATACCATGGCATATTCCAAGAAGTTTCTGTGCCGGAATATATTTGTCGGCAATAATACCCATGATTGTCGGCATGAATATAGAAACAATGCCTTGAAGAGCAAAGAAAATAGGAATTTTGGTTCCCAGACCTACTGAAATCAGGTAGTTCGCCATAGAAGTGAGGTATGCTCCCCATACGGCCCATTGAAGGATGTTCATCACGATGAGCCTTAATTTGATTGATTTTAGCATAGTAATAATTAATAGTAAGTTATATTCGGTTTCAAGGATTTCTCCATTCGCTGCGCTCAGTCGAAATGACAGCTGTGTCCTCATGCCGTTACTGTCATTTCGAGCAAAGTCGAGACATCTGAAAAACAAATATACAAGATTTTGATTAAAAGTTACTATCTTTGAGGGTTAAAATATTTTGAATGAAATTCGTCAAGACACATAACGACCCTGGGTCAGCTGCCAGATGTGGTATAATCACTACAGATCATGGACAGATCGAGACTCCGATCTTCATGCCTGTGGGCACAGTGGGCTCGGTCAAGGGCATATACCATAGGGATCTGAAAGATGACATCAAGGCTGAAATCATTCTGGGAAACACGTATCATCTGTACCTCAGACCAGGCCTGGATGTGCTGAAGGCGGCAGGCGGACTCCATAAGTTCGAGTCATGGGACCGTCCTATCCTGACTGACAGCGGCGGATTTCAGGTGTTCTCGCTCAGCCCGATCCGAAAGCTTACTGAAGACGGATGTGTGTTCCGCTCCCATATTGACGGCTCTAAGCATATGTTCACTCCTGAAAACAATATGGACACACAGCGCATCATCGGAGCCGACATCGTCATGGCTCTGGATGAATGCTGTCCTGGGGATGCGGATTATAATTATGCAAAGAAGTCGCTTGCGCTGACTCAGAGATGGCTCGAGAGATGCGTGAAGCATTTTGATGAGACCGAACCTCTGTACGGCTACTCCCAGGCCCTTTTCCCGATAGTGCAGGGATGCGTATATCCGGATCTCAGACGTGCTGCTGTCGATCATGCGGCGGCGCTTGACCGGGAGGGTTATGCGATCGGAGGTCTTGCAGTAGGCGAGCCTACCGAAAAGATGTATGAGATGCTGGAAGTGGTATGCCCGATGCTTCCGGAAGACAAGCCTCGCTATCTCATGGGAGTCGGCACTCCGGCAAATATTCTTGAAGGCATAGCAAGGGGAGTGGATATGTTCGACTGTGTGATGCCTACAAGAAACGGCCGCAACGGAATGCTCTTCACATGGGACGGCATCATCAACATGAAGAACAGGAAGTGGGCGGATGACTTCTCTCCACTTGATCCGAAAGGAACATCCTTCGTGGACCATACATATACAAAGGCTTATCTCCGCCATCTTTTTGTAGCTGGGGAGATCTTTGCCGGACAGATAGCCAGCGAGCATAATCTGGCCTTCTATCTGGACCTTGTAAGGGAGGCACGCAAGCACATCAAGGCTGGTGACTTCAAGGCATGGAAGGATGAAACAGTACAAAGAATTACAACAAGATTGTAGCGGAATATGTTTCTGGCTCCGAAGAAAATAGACTGGTATATATTCAAGAAGTTCATGGGGACGTTCATTGTATCGATTCTCCTGATCATCGTCATTGTCATAATCTTCGATGTCAGCGAGAAGATCGATGACTTTGTTGCCAAGAAAGCCCCCTTGAACTCGATCATATTCGATTATTACCTGAATTTCATACCATACTTCATAAACATGTACAGTCCGATGTTCGTGTTTATAACGGTGATCATCTTCACTTCGAAGATGGCTTCAAATTCTGAGATAATCGCCATTTTGTCCGGAGGAATCAGTTTCCATAGATTGATGGTTCCGTATCTGGTGGCTGCATCACTTGTTGCTGGCCTGTCCATGGCTCTCAACATATATGTGATACCGACATCAAATAAGGAAAAAATCAAGTTCGAACAGAAGTATATGAAGCAGAAGCCGAAGAAGGCAGCCAGAAACATCCACTATCAAGTCTCTCCTGGCCAGTTCGTATATGCTGAGTCCTTCAGTTCGTGGAACAATACTGCGTATAGGTTCACCATTGAGAATATCAAGGACAGCAAGCTTGTTTCCAAGATTTCCGCTGAGACAGCCGTATATGATACTTTGGGTGGATACTGGACCCTCAATAAGTATTTCGTGAGGGACTTCAATGATGATCTGACGGATAATATACGCTCAGGACGCAAATTGGATACGGTTCTGGCACTCAATCATAGGGATTTCTATTTTACGGAAAGTGCCGTCACGGCATTGACATATGACGAACTCAACGAGATGATCCGCAGACTGTCGATGCGTGGAGATGCCAATGTGAAATTTGCTCTGATAGAGAAGAATACCCGTTTCTCGCTACCTTTTTCTGCATTTATCCTTACTATCATGGGTGTTGCACTTTCATCCAGGAAACGTAGGGGAGGAATCGGATGGAATCTGGCGTTGGGTATAGGATTGGCCTTTACCTACATTCTTTTCATGAGGTTCAGCCAGATGTTCGTCCATACGGACGTTCTTTCTCCGGCTGTTGCTCTTTGGCTCCCTAATATGGTCTTTGCGGTCATTGCGCTTGTGCTGTATAGAATGGCTCCGAAATAAGCGAGGAATTCATACAAACAGAACATCCCGGTACAAATTTGCACCGGGATGTTCTGTTTATATATTGACCTAAAGTTCAATGTATTCGATCCAGCCGAACGGATCCTCGATCTCGCCTTTCTGGAGACCTGTTATGAACTTATATAGTTCAAGCGATTTAGGACCGCATTTCCCGTCACCGTATGTGTAGACTGTCTCCTGATCCGACTCAAGGAACGGCTTGTCTACCAGCTTGTGTACCGGAGTGATGACTACTGCGGTGCCGCATTCTCCGACCTCCTCGAATGTTCCCAGTTCATCTACCGGTACTTCTCTTCTTTCCACTTCCATTCCAAGATGGGCTGCAACTGTCTCAAGAGACATGTTGGTAATGGATGGAAGGATGGAATCCGACTTAGGCGTGATATATCTGTTTCCCTTGATTGCAAAGAAGTTTGATGAGTTGAACTCATCGATCTTGGTCTTTGTGGCAGGATCCAGGTAGAGTACTGCCTTGTATCCTTGCTGATGTGCCAGATTCAGCGAGTACAATGAGCAGGCATAGTTTCCTCCTACCTTGAATGAACCGGATCCGTTAGGTGCGGCCCTGTCATAGTTTCTCGCAATTACAACATCGACTGCATCAAGCGCTCCGCCTACATATGCTCCGACAGGAGAACAGAGGATCATGAATGTACACTCCTTGGATGACTGCACTCCGAGCTGAGGATTTGAACCTATAAGGGTAGGGCGGAGATACAGGGATGCTCCCACAGCCTCATATGGAGGAAGGTACTCGATGTTTTCCCTTACGCAACGTTTGCACATCTCAATGAACATCTCTGTCGATGGTGCTTCGATGCCAAGGTACTTTGCCGATCTCTGAAGACGTTTTGCATTCTCTTCAGGTCTGAAGAGTCTTACGCTGCCATCCTTAGCTCTGAAAGCCTTGAGACCTTCGAAGCATTCGATTGCATAATGTAGTGCGCCTGCATAGGAACTCAGGTTAAGGTAGTCATCGGTGCAACTCTCGACAGGAGTCCACGCTCCATCCTTGAATGTGGTCTTCAGGATGGTGTTGGTCTTGGTATAGGAGAACGTCAGTTTGCTCCAGTCAATATTAGCCATAGTGTATCAGATTAGTATTTCAAAAAGTTTGTTGTTCTCGTTAATATACTCGTAGTCGGCACCATGTTCATCGAACCTCTTTATGAGGGCATCGAAATCTTCTTTGGCAGCGAGTTCGATACCGATGAGCGCAGGACCGAAATTCTTGTTGGTCTTCTTGATGTACTGGATATATACAAGGTCGTCAGTAGGTCCTATGACATCATGGATGAACGACAGGATCTCTCCGGATTTCTGTGGGAAATTGACTATGAAATAGTGCTTAAGACCTTCGTAAAGCAGGGATTTTTCACGTATTTCCTCCATTCTGGTTATGTCATTGTTGCTTCCGCTGACGATGCATGCCACATTCTTACCACGAATCTTGTCGGCATAGAATCTCAGTGCAGCTGAAGCCAATGCTCCTGCCGGCTCGACAACTATCGCACTCTTGTTGTACATCTGGATTATTGTCGTACATACAGCACCTTCGGGAACAATGATTATATCATCAAGGACCTCCTTGCAGACTTCATATGTAAGTGCTCCTGCTTTCTTTACGGCTGCACCATCCACAAATTTGTCGATCTGTTCAAGCTCGACAAGTTCTCCGGCCTCGATGGCTGCTTTCATGCAAGGGGCTCCGCCAGGTTCCACACCTATGATCTTTGTGTCGGGGGACATCTGGTGAATGTATGCTCCCAGGCCGGATGCAAGACCGCCACCTCCGATAGGGACAAATATATAGTCCAGCTTTACTGGAGTCTGGTCAAGAATTTCTTTTCCGATAGTGCCCTGTCCTTCCATGACTTTAGGGTCATCAAACGGTGGAATGAAAGTCTTTTCGTTTTCCTTGGCATATGCAATTGCAGCAGAATTCGCAGCGTCAAACGTATCTCCGGTCAGAACTATCTCTATGTAATCCTTGCCGAACATCCTCACCTGCTCGATCTTCTGTTTCGGTGTTGTTGTCGGCATGAAGATGGCTCCCATGATCTTCAGTTTGTTGCAGGAAAATGCGACTCCCTGAGCATGGTTACCTGCACTGGCACAGACAATGCCGTTCTTGAGATTTTCGGGAGCGATGGATCTGATCTTATTGTATGCGCCTCTTATCTTATATGATCTCACCATTTGAAGATCTTCTCTCTTCAGGAATACATTAGCCTGATACATGTCTGAGAGGTTGTCATTCTTCTTGAATGGCGTAGGCTCGAGGATTTCCTCAAGTACCTGAGAGGCTTTGCCAATAGCCTCAATGCTTGGAAAGTACTTAGTTTCCATTTCTTATTGTTTAAAATCAGATATAGATTTGTGTGTCAAATTTATAATTTTAAATACTCAATTCCTAATAATTTGTATTTAAATCAGCTTAATTCATCATGATCAGTGCTAAGGATTTATGACTGAATGTCAGTCTGACCTTGTCTTCTGAAGCTTTGTTCAACGAGGCCTTCCACCAATTGTCGAAGACAACGTCATCAGTCTTGTATACAAGTCCTTCTGACTTGATTTTCAAAGTGTTGTCCGGAGAAAAAATCGAGATTTCCCGTCCTTCTCCACATTCGAATTCAGTCGTGTCGTTTATGGGGAACACTATCCCTTCATCGCTGACAGCCTCTATCATGATCTCATCCAGATCAAACATTCTTGTATACTCCATCAGCAGAGACAGATTGCCGATTGTGTGGTCTGCTCTCCCTCCGGTAGCACCCAGTATGTGGATTGAGTCTATGTCGCTTATGTTGTTTATAGCCCACCGTACCGCCTTTGTCTGGTCATTATGCTCCTGCTCTGTTTCCTTGATTATTATTTCAGAATATTTCCGCTGCATCGCTGATGACAGGGTATCCATGTCTCCTATGACAAGATCAGGCAGCCTGTCTTCTCCAAATATCTTGTGGCTGTTTCTGATGAATTTGGTCAGAGCCCCGTCGCAGCAGATGATGAAATCTGCAGTACGGATGAGATATCTGGGGTATTCCGTCTTCGGGAAAATCCCATCACCGATTATTACAATGTCCTTGCCCATTTTTATCTGCCGGTTATGGATGACGAGGTGCCGATGGTCGTACCGTATGATTTAGGCTCACGGAAACCGATGAGGAAATCCTTGATTTCCATTCGTCTCTTGCCTGCCATCTGGATTTCAGTTGCAGATATCGCTCCGTCATTAGTGGCGAATGCAAGATATGTCTTTCCGTCAGATAGGACAGTGCCAGGAGCTGCAGATTCCAATCCGTTCTCTGCAAGCATGGATGCATAGGCCTCTCCCTCGATCTTGACTGCCTTGAATATCTTGACCATAATGGTCTTGTCATCCTTGGTGAGCTCAGTAAATGCAGCCGGATATGGACTCAGACCTCTGATCAGGTTGTATATGTACTTAGTCTTGCTTCTCCAGTCGATATGACAGAGTTCACGTGTAAGTTTCGGTGCCGGTTTAAGTATCTCCGAACCCTGGATGAAGCTCTTCTGAATACGCATTTCCACATTGTGCTCTTCGATTGCCTCTACTGTGTTCACAACCAGGGATGCTCCGATCTTCATGAGCTTGTCGTGTACCTCGCCGACGGTTTCGTCCGGACCGATCTTGCAGTCATATCTGTACATGATGTTTCCGGTGTCCATTCCATCATCTATCATGAACGTCGTCACGCCGGTAGTCTTCTCTCCATTGATTACCGCCCAGTTGATAGGAGCAGCGCCCCTATATTGCGGAAGCAGTGATGCATGAAGGTTGAACGTTCCCCATTTCGGTATTTCCCAGACTTCCCTTGGAAGCATGCGGAATGCCACGACTACGAATATATCCGCCTTCAGAGCCCTGAGCTGCTTGATGAATTCAGGGTCTTTAAGCGAAACAGGCTGCATGACAGGAATATTGTTCTCAACCGCATATTTCTTCACGGCGCTTTCGTTCATCTTCAATCCTCTTCCGCTGGCCTTGTCCGGGACAGTCACCACCCCAACGATCTTGTATTTGCTTTTGATGAGTTCCTCAAGCGGTGCTATTGCAAACTCAGGGGTACCCATGTATACGATTCTTGTCATCTTGAATGTATTCATTGTCTTTGCCTTGATTTTCTTGTATAGGTTCTTCAGGTGTCCTATTCTGAATATAGGAGAGTCATGAATTGCCTGCCATGTGAAGTACAGACCTATAGGCAGGAGTATGTAGGTGGATACGAATGCTCCGCTGAACGGATCAAATGCACCGTCCTTCGCCAGTTTGGTTCCTGAGATGTCTATGACCCAATATACCACGAAGAACAATATGGATATGATGGCAGGAGTTCCGAGTCCTCCCTTGCGTATCAGTGCTCCGATTGGTGCTCCGATCAGGAAGAAGATGAAACAGGCTATCGATAGCGAGAACTTCTTGAATATCTCGATGTTGACAAGACGGAGGATGTATACGTTATGGAACCCTTCACGATGGAAATTGCCTATAAGCATCTGCAGCTCACTCGCATTTGATTTTGCTCTGTCGACCGCTGAAATCTCTGCATCTATGTCTTTCCACTGGTTGAAATCTTCATGAACAAACGGAGTCGTCAACTTTCTTGCGGACGAGGTGTCAAGCTGCTGGCTATATCTCAGGGCACGTGTGTTGATCAGGGCCTTGATGTGTTCGTCATGGGTCATCTTGTTGTGTCTGGTCAATGAATCCTGATTGTACTTCAACTGTTTAAGGTTCATTGACTTGACCTGATCGTCAAACCGATTGCTGTCAGACTTGTGGAAAGAGTAGTTCTCTACAGGAATGATGAGCTCCTGATCCATGAAGTCGATCTTATTCAGCTCGAGAGTAGTGTCCCTGTATTTCTTGACGTTTGTCTCCTCGTAGTTGGTGCCGCTGTACAGTCGGAATGAAAGATAGCTCTTGTCCTTCGAAATCTTCATTACTGCCGAATCAGCGATGGTCAGGCTCACATTTCCTTTGTTCTTGGTGTGGTTGTACACCATGACACCGTACATCATGCCTGTCCGCTTGTCGCGCTTGTCTATTCGGAGCGTATATCCTTCGATGCCGTCATAGAAGGTTCCTGCCGGGATGCGTATTTCATCCTTGGTCTTGCTGATGTCGTCCCTAAGCGTATAGATCTTGTTGTACGCAAGTGGAATGAGGTCGTTCGATATGTAGAATGCGCCGACACATATGCCCAGGCATATGATGGCGAGAGGGACCAGTACTCGCTGGAGGGAGATTCCGGCCGACTTTATGGCCAGAAGCTCATTGTTCTCTCCCAAGGTTCCCAAGACCATCATTGATGAGAGAAGGGTTGCCAGCGGGAGTGATAGCGGGAGCAGCGTGGCACTTCCCCATGCCAGGAACTCTATGATTATCTTCAGACTGAGTCCCTTTCCGACCAGTTCGTCGATATATAGCCACAGGAACTGCATCATCAGGACGAAAATCACGACAAGCAGGATCGCTATGAACGGTCCTACGAACGATTTTATTATGAATCTGTCGATCTTTTTCATCCTGATGCTACCTGATATGAGTCTGCTCTAAGCGAAATCTGTCCGTCAGGCTGTAGCCAGTTCCACCAGCTTGGCCATAGCTGCCGGAAGGCTCTCTACTGACTTTCCTCCTGCTGTCGCGAGGCCTGGCTGTCCGCCGCCTCCGCCCTGGATGAGCTTTGCAGCTTCACGTACGTCGGCGCCGGCATTGTGTCCGGCCTTTACGAGGTCTTCTGTATACATGAGCAGAAGCTGTGGCTTGCCTGCAGCTTCGAATGCGGCTGCAATAACAAGGTTCTGAGCCTCCTTCTGGAGCATGAACGCTGCGTTCTTGAGCATTACCGGATCCATAGAAGTGTCTATCTTGACAACATTGATTCCGTTCATCTCCACAGCCATTCCCTTGAGACTGTTCTTGAGTGCAAGGGTCTTCTCCTTTGCAATCTCTTCCATCTGCTTCTTGTATGCCTCGTTTTCTTCGACCATCTTCCTGATGGCTCCGGCGAGGTCAGGAACATTGTTGAAGAATGCCTTTGCCGTGCGGATGGTCTCGGCCATCTCGTCTACCAGAGCTTCGGCATATGTACCTGTAGTAGCCTCGATACGGCGTACTCCGGCAGCGATGGCTGACTCTGAGACGAGTCTGAAATAGCCGATGCGGCCTGTAGCTGCAGCATGTGTACCACCGCAGAGCTCGCATGAGTTTCCGAATCTCACCACACGTACCTTGTCACCATATTTCTCTCCGAAGAGTGCCATAGCACCCATCTCCTGAGCCTCTTCCATAGTGGCGTTGCGGTTTTCGTCAAGAGGATAGTTGTTTCTGATGAGCTCGTTTACCCTTCTCTCCACAAGCCTGCTCTGCTCTTCGCTGAGCTTCTCGAAGTGAGAGAAGTCGAAACGGAAATATTTGTCGCATACGAACGAACCCTTCTGCTCCACATGTGTTCCGAGGATCTCGCGGAGAGCCTGGTGGAGAAGGTGGGTCGCTGTATGGTTGTTCTCTATCTGGATTCTGCGCTCTGCATCCACGTGGAGGCTGAAGCTCTCCGTGCAGTCTGCCGGAATGCGCTCTGCAACATGGATGGTGAGGTTGTTCTCCTTGATTGTGTTTACGATATTGATCTTCTCGCCGCTTTCGGAAAGGATGTATCCGGTATCTCCTACCTGACCTCCCATTTCAGCATAGAACGGAGTGCGCTCGAAGACGAGCTGGTACATTGTCTTGTTCTTTGCCTTCACTGTGCGGTGACGTGTGAGCTGCACGCCTTCAAGCTCGGTAGCATCATATCCGAGGAACTCGATATTGTCGCAGTGTGCGAACTCGACCCAGTCGCCTGACTCGATTGCGGTAGCGTTGCGTGCTCTGTCCTTCTGCTTCTGAAGCTCCACCTGGAAGCCCTCAAGATCGATCTTGTATCCTTTTTCTGAAGCGATGAGCTCTGAAAGGTCGATAGGGAATCCGAATGTGTCGTAAAGTACGAAAGCGTCCTCGCCGCTGATCACCTTGGTATCTGCCGACTTTGCCATTATGTTGTCCATCAGACGGATACCTCTGTCAAGAGTGCGGAGGAAAGCCATCTCCTCTTCCTTGATCACGCGCTCGATGAGTGTCTGCTGCTTCACGATCTCAGGATAGAACTCGCCCATGTCGTCAACGAGCTGCTGTACCAGACGGCAGATGAAAGGCTCGTTGAAGCCGAGGAATGTGTAGCCGTAGCGTACCGCACGGCGGAGGATTCGGCGGATCACATAGCCGGCCTTCACGTTTGAAGGGAGCTGGCCGTCAGCTATGGAGAAACTGATGGCACGGATGTGGTCAGCGATCACTCGCATTGCTACATCCTCTTCAGTGGTGTTTCCGTATTTGTGTCCTGAAAGTTCTTCGATCTTTGCGATCATGCCTGTGAATACGTCAGTGTCATAGTTTGACTTCTTGCCCTGAAGTGCCATGCAGAGGCGCTCAAAGCCCATTCCGGTATCCACGTTCTTGTTCGGAAGAAGCTCGAGCTCGCCGCTTGCCTTGCGGTTGTACTGCATGAATACGTTGTTCCAGATCTCGATAACGAGCGGATGGTCCTTGTTCACGAGCGACGCTCCCGGAACGGCTGCCCTCTCATCGTCGTCGCGGAGGTCGATGTGTATCTCAGAGCATGGTCCGCAAGGGCCTGTATCTCCCATTTCCCAGAAATTGTCCTTCTTGTTTCCAAGGAGGATCCTTTCCTCAGGAAGGTGTCTCTTCCATGCCTCCATGGCCTCGGTGTCGAGTTGTGTGCCGTCTGCCTCGGAACCCTCGAACACTGTAGCATAGAGTCTGTCCTTGTCGAGTTTGTATACCTCTGTGAGGAGCTCCCATGCCCAGTCGATCGCCTCGTTCTTGAAATAGTCGCCGAAGCTCCAGTTTCCGAGCATCTCGAACATTGTATGGTGATATGTGTCGCGTCCCACCTCCTCAAGGTCGTTGTGTTTTCCGCTTACTCGGAGACATTTCTGGCTGTCTGCGACCCTCTTCCATTTTGCAGGGCTGTTGCCGAGGAACCAGTCCTTGAACTGGTTCATGCCTGCATTTGTAAACATGAGGGTAGGGTCGTTCTTTACGACCATCGGTGCAGAAGGGACGATCTGATGACCCTTCGATGCGAAGAAGTCCAGGAAGGCTTTTCTTATCTCTTTTGAAGTCATATGATGTAGTTTTTTCTTTTCATAATCACGGGCTATGCTTTACGCAGCCGCAAAATAACTTGCAAAAATACAATAAAAATCCGTAAAACCCCATATCTTGGGCTTAAACTAGGCCCTCTTTTCTTAAAAATTATATTTTTTATAGAAGTATGGTGGAATTTGTGTATCTTTGCCCCGATATGGTTGACAGTAAAAAATATGTATTCAATAACGAGACGCTTTCTTATGAAGTGAAGAGGCGTTCGAGATTTTCACGGCTTCTGAAGATGCTCGTGCTGATGGGCGGCAGCTTTTGCCTTGCTGTGCTGTATCTGTGGATATATACTTCTGTTCTTGGTTATGAACTTCCGAAGACTTTGCTCCTGAAGAAGAAGAATGCCAGTCTGCATTCAAAGGTGGAAGTCCTGAATGCCAGACTCAAGGAGTATGACAAGGATCTGGTGGCGTTGCAGCATAGGGATAATGATATATATCGTTCCATATTCGGAATGAATGAGATACCTTCGGATGTCCGTAACGCAGGCTTTGGTGGTGTGAACAGATATTCGCACTATGATGAAATAGACTCCCGGGGCATTTTGAGAGGAGTTGCTGAGAAACTTGATGTGCTTGCAAAGAAAAGTTATGTGCAGAGCGTCTCTTTTGACGAAATATGTTCTTTGTCGAAGAGGGCGGGCGAGATGGCTGCCTGTGTGCCTGCCATACCTCCGATGAATCCTGATCCGGAGGCATACCGTATCTCCAGTTCGTTCGGTTACAGGCGTGACCCTTTTACCCACAGGTCCCAAAAGCATAATGGTGTTGATTTCGCCATGAAATCCGGTACTCCTCTGTATGCTACCGGTGACGGGGTCGTGGAGTCTGTGAGGTTTGAACATTTCGGCTATGGACATCAGGTCCTGATCGATCATGGTTTCGGTTATAAGACGAGATATGCCCATATGAGTACGATCACGGTTGTAGAAGGAATGAAGGTCAAGAGAGGAGAGTGTATAGGATTGAGCGGCAATACGGGTAAATCCTCTGGTGCTCATCTCCATTATGAAGTACTTTACAAGGGGGCGCATGTCAACCCGACTAACTACTATGACCTGTCTGTTACTCCCGAAGAATATGCAACAATGGTGCAGGAGACGGCAGATGCATCCGAGAAGATAACACTTCACCCTTCACACCTGAAAGGAAGATGATGGACGGAGGTTACATATTTGACAAGGACAACGTGAAGTTCCATAAGTTGAGGACTCCTGTGCGAAAGCGGATACGTCGTGTGCTGCTGCTTTTCATTGCCAGTCTTTCTCTGACGGTAGTTTATTATGTGGTTTTCGCATTGTTTTTCAGCACTGAGACGGAGAGCAGGCTGGAGCGGGAAAATGAGATTCTTGCCGGTGAACTTCCGGCGATGTATGAGCGCGAAGAGGTGTTGGCCGATGTGATAGAAGGGCTCAGGAGAAAGGATGATGTAATCTATGAAGATATATTCAAGACATCTGCACCATCGCTGAATTCGAGCACCTCGATATTGGATGTCTCCAGACTGGATTCTCTTCCTGACAGTGATCTTCTCCGATATGCTGAAAGGAAACTGCATGCCCTTGCCGGTCAGGCGGATGCCATAGAGGAGAATTTTGCCCGTATTACGGAGTTGATGATGGATTCGTCTTTCGTCGTCCCTCCTATGCATAATCCGTTGGAGGACTTTACATATGCCCAGACAGGTGCGTCTGTGGGGCATAAGATCGATCCTTTCTACAAGGTTCCGGATCCACATTATGGGCTTGATCTTATAGCTCATTCGGGAGAACCTGTGTATGCCGCTGCAGACGGAATCGTGACGGATGTGATAATGTCACGCAAGGGACTGGGGAATGTGGTGGTCATATCGCACGCAGGCGGCTATCTTACCAGATATGCCCATCTTGCCGATATCGAGGTAAGGAAGGGACGCAAGGTGGAGAGGGGGACCAGGATCGGATATGTCGGGGTTTCCGGAAATTCCTTTGCTCCTCATCTTCATTATGAGGTTCAGAAGGATACTGTAATCATGGATCCGGTCAATCACCTGTTTGCATCGGTTTCGGTCGAAGAATATGTTAATCTGATGATAATGGCAGCTACGACAGGCCAGTCCCTTGACTGATCTGTGTGCCGCATCAAAATATAGCCAGTATGGAAAAGTATTTATACACAATCGGTGAAGTTGCCGAGATTCTAGGGGAGAATCCATCTCTGGTCCGTTTCTGGTCGAATGAGTTTCCAAAATTCATCAAGCCGCAGAGGAACGCCAAGGGCAACCGGCTTTTCACAAGGGAAGATGTGCAGACCTTCAAGCATATCCATCTTCTTGTGAAGGTGGAAGGACTTACACTTGAAGGTGCGGCAAAGCGGCTTAAAGGTGATAAGAAGGAAGTCATTAATAAATCCAGGGTGCTTGACAGCCTGAAAGGTATACGTCAGCAGCTTACAGAAATCCGTAAGGAACTTTAAATGAAAGTAAAAGATATAATATCAGTCATCGAGGAGTTTGCCCCGCTTTCGATCCAGGAAGGATGGGACAACAGCGGCCTTTGCGTCGGATCTCCGGATGACGAGGTAAATGGTGTCCTGGTGGCATTGGACTGCACTCCGGAGCTGATTGACGAGGCAGTGGCTTGTGGGGCTGATATGATAGTGACTCATCATCCGCTGATCTTTTCCGGGTTGAAGAGGATTTCTCCTGATACACAGACCGGACTGGCTGTCATGAAGGCTGTCAAGGCTGGAATCAGCATCTATGCCGCTCACACGAATGCAGATAAAGTGATTGCCGGAGTGAGTGGAGCGATGGCAGCCCGTATCGGACTCACGGATGTGGAGATTCTTCAAAAGGATGGAGACGGGACCGGTCTTGGAGTGGTCGGGAATCTTCCTGAGCCGATATCCGCAGGAGATGCTGTCACCTTGCTTCGAGGCAGATTCAATTTGAAGGCGATGAGGACTTCAAGGCCGCTTGACGGCATGATAACGCGCGTCGCAATGTGCGGAGGATCAGGAGGTTCATTGATCGCTGAGGCCCGTAAGGCAGGAGCTCAGCTGTACGTCAGCGGAGATATCTCCTACCATCATTTCTTTACCGAAAGCGGATTCATGCTGGTGGATATAGGACATTATGAAAGCGAAATCGGAATTGTGGATATTTTATTTTCTTTGATAAAGAAAAATTTTCCTACCTTTGCGGTTCGCATTACGCAGAATATAAATAGTAACCCGATATATTATTTTTAAGCGATATGGCTAAAAAGACAAAGAAATTCGAGACTCCGATCGATCAGAGGGAGACATTCGTATCAATTCAGAAGAACTTCGCTGATTCTGATATGACTGTGGTTGAAAAGCTCAAGACTCTTTATGCTCTTCAGCAGGCAGATACAGAAATCGACAAGATCCTTCAGCTCAGAGGTGAGCTTCCGATGGAGGTTGAGCAGCTTGAGACTGAAATTGCAGATCTCAATGCAAAGGCTGCACGTCTCTCTGACATGATAGAGGAAATGAATAAGTTCATTGCTGAAAACAAGATCAACATCACCGAGTGCGATGCACAGATCGAGAAGTATCAGAGCCAGCTGGATAACATTTCAAACAGCCGTGAATATGATTCTCTCAACAAGGAAATTGAGAACCAGGGCCTCTTGAGACAGATTGCGGAAAAGCACATAGGCGAGGCAAAGGAGCGTATCTTCGACAAGAAGAACGACCTTGAGATCGTCAAGGAGAAGATTGCCGTAAGAAATGATGATCTTGCTGCCAAGAAGGTCGAACTGGATACGATTGTAGAGTCAACGGCAAAAGAGGAGGCGAGACTCCGTGCAAACAGGGATGAATGCGCCGCTAAGATCGATGCTAGAACAATGAGTGCATATGAGCGCATCCGTGAAAGCTGCCACAATCACCTGGCTGTAGTGTCTGTATTCAACGGTGACTCATGCGGCGGATGTTTCAATACTATTGCTCCGCAGAGACTTATCGACATCGCTTCTAACAGGAAGATGATCATCTGCGAGCATTGCGGAAGAATCCTTGTTAACCCGGACTTCGAATAGTCTTTTTATAAAATAAATATGGCTGAAGAAGGAAAAAAGAGGTCAGTCAGAAGAAAAAATCAGGATGTAAATCTGGATACGCTTGGGCTTGAGATGGGAAACAGACCACCTCAAGCTCTTGATGTCGAAGAGGCCGTCCTGGGTGCGCTTCTGATCGAGCCGAACTGCATAGACGAGGCAATGGATGAACTCTCGTCCAACTGCTTCTACAGTGAGCGTCACAGGATGATATTCGAGGCGATGCGTACTTTGACAAACGAGCATGTGGCCTTGGATCTTCTGTCTGTATCTCAGAAACTCAAGTCCTTAGGGAATCTTGAGGCTGTCGGAGGTACTGTCGCCCTTGTTCAGCTTTCTCAGAAAGTGGGTGCTGCTGCCCATATCGAGTATTATATAAGGATACTCAAGCAGAAGTGCATCCAGAGGGAACTTATAACTGCCTCATATGAGATACTGAAGTCTTCATATGATGAGTCTGTAAATGTCGATGACCTGATAGATCAGGCGCAGACAAAGGTGTTTGCCGCCATCCAGAACAATGTCAAGAAGGATGTCCAGGAGATCGGAAAGGTCATCAATGATGCGCTTGACGATATACAGAAACTTCAGAATTCGTCAGGATTGAGCGGAGTGCCCTCAGGGTTTGCGTCACTTGACCGGATCACCCAGGGATGGCAGGCTTCCGATCTCATAATCCTCGCAGCCCGTCCTTCGGTGGGTAAGACTGCATTTGTGCTGAATCTTGCCAGAAATGCGGCAGTGGATTTCAATATGCCGGTTGCATTCTTCTCGCTTGAAATGCCTTCAATCCAGCTGGCGAAACGTATGATGGTTTCGGAAACCAAGCTTAGCGGTGACAAGTTCAGGGGAGGAGAAAAGATTGCAGATTGGGAGTGGAAGCAGCTGGATATTCAGTTGAAGCGTCTCGTAAAAGCTCCTATATATATAGATGATACTCCGTCTCTCCCTGTCATGGAGTTCAGATCCAAGGTGAAGAAGCTGGTAAAGCAGAAGGGAGTTCGTCTTATTGTAGTGGATTACCTTCAGCTTATGCAGGGACCTTCCGAGCTGCGCGGAATGCGTGAGCAGGAGGTTGCTGCAATTTCGCGTACCCTCAAGGCTACTGCAAAGGAAATGAACGTTCCTATCATTGCGCTGTCGCAGCTTTCGCGTCAGTCAGAAAACCGTCAGGGAAGCAACCGCAGGCCTCAGCTCAGTGACCTTCGTGAGTCCGGCTCAATCGAGCAGGATGCCGATATGGTAATATTTATTCACAGATATGACTACCAGGGGCTTTCTGACAATCCTGAAGATGTAGGACGCACTCAGATCATAATAGCCAAGCATCGAAACGGTGCCATTGCAGATGTGGATATGATGTTCCGTGCTGATGAAGTACGTTTCGTTGATCTCTCGGACAGCCTGGTCAATCAGGCTGACAGTATGGGAGTCGAGTCTGCAATGAACAACGACAGCTACCAATATCAGCCTGGTCTGTCAACATCCGGTGAGGACTTTGCCGGAAGTGATGACTTCAATTCCAATTTTGCTTAAAACGACAGGATGTCTAAGAAAAACGAGATAATACACAAAGGAAAGGTCCTTGAGATGACACCTGATTTCACATCGGTGCAGATCATGGTGTCGTCTGCATGTGCTTCATGTCATGCAAAGACCCTATGCGGCATGTCTGAAGAAGAGGAAAAGGTGATAATGCTTCCTACAGATCCGTATGCAACATACAATGTCGGGGATGAGGTGGATGTCTGCACCAAGATGAGCATGGGGCTGAAGGCGGCGTGGATATCCTATGTCATTCCTCTTATGATACTCATGGCCATGATTCTGATCCTTACGTCTTCGGGAGTGAACGAACTGATTTCTGCACTCTCCTCTATTGGAGGGGTGGGGCTGTACTATTTCATCATATGGCTTTTCAGGGAGAAACTTCAGAATGAATTTGTCTTTTATATCAGGAATAACTATTAAAATCAACAATAATGACACAAACAATCATCTGGACTATTGCAATCCTCACCGTTCTCGGTACGGTTCTGGCTGTGATTCTGTACTTTGTGGCTGAAAAGTTCAAGGTGGAAGAGGATCCCAGAATCGACGAGGTGGAGAAGGTTTTGCCTGGTGCCAACTGCGGTGGCTGCGGACAGGCAGGCTGCCGTGCTTTTGCCCAGCATTGCGTAGAGTCGTCTCCAAATCTGGACAGCTGTTTCTGTCCTGTCGGAGGCAACGAGGGTATGCAGAAGGTTGCTGCCGTGCTTGGAGTCGAGGTTGCTGCCAAGGAACCTCAGGTAGCCGTAGTTCGCTGCAACGGAACTTGTGAGAACCGTCCTCGGGTCAACGAGTATGGTGGATATCAGTCATGCCGTGTCAAGGCTGCATTGTACAGCGGTGACACAGGATGTTCTTTCGGATGTCTTGGATGTGGCGACTGCGTTGCAGCCTGCCAGTTCGGAGCAATCTCAATGGATCCTGCTACAGGGCTTCCGGTAGTTGATGAAGAGAAATGTACTGCCTGCGGTGCCTGCGTGAAGGCCTGCCCTAAGGCGATCATCGAGCTTCGCAACAAGGGACGCAGGAATATGCGCGTATTCGTCTCCTGTGTCAACAAGGACAAGGGCGGTGTTGCACGCAAAGCTTGTAAGGCTGCCTGCATAGGATGCGGCAAGTGTGCGAAGGTTTGTCCTTTCGATGCTATTACAGTGGAGAACAATCTGGCATATATTGATTTCACAAAGTGCAAGCTTTGCAAGAAGTGTGTTGCTGAGTGTCCTACAGGGGCCATCCATGCTGTGAATTTCCCTGTAGTAAAGCCAAAGCCTGAGGCAGCCGCTGTTCAGAGTGCACCGGCATCACCAGTAGAGGCGAAGGCTTCCGTTGTCATTTCGAGCGAAGTCGAGAAATCTGTAAATTAAGGAGGAACAGTAATATGATGAAGACATTTTCAATAGGTGGTATACACCCGAACGACAGCAAGATTTCGAAAGATTGCAAGATAGAGGTGCTTCCTGTTCCTTCAAAGGTGTTCATATCCGTAGCCCAGCATCTTGGTGCTCCTGCGACTCCGATAGTGAAGGCCGGTGACCAGGTCAAGGTCGGCCAGGTGATTGCAGAGCCTGCCGGATTCATATCAGCTTATGTACATTCATCGGTATCGGGTACAGTGAAGTCAGTAGGACCTCGCAAGGACCTCGCCGGTAACAATATGACACACATCGAGATCGATGTGGAGGGAGACGAGTGGGTAGAAGGCGTAGACCTTACCGACACACTTGTGACAGCGATTCCTGAGGACAACAAGGCGATTCTCGAGAAGATCAAGTTATGCGGAGTTGTTGGTCTCGGAGGAGCCACATTCCCAGCTCACGTGAAACTCTGCCCGCCTCCGGGCAAGAAGGCAGACTGCCTCATCCTGAACGGTGCTGAGTGTGAGCCATATCTTACTTCAGACTATCGCATCATGCTCGAGAGAAGCAAGGAGATCGTTGTGGGAGCCGCTATCATGAAGCAGGTTCTCGGCGGATGTCCGGCAGTGATCGGCATCGAGGAGAACAAGCCGGAGGCCATCAAGGCCATGACAGCTGCCGTAGCAGAGCTCCAGAAGTCTGCAAAGGGATATGACGGCATCTCTGTGATGACTCTCAAGAAGAAGTATCCGCAGGGCGGTGAGAAGCAGCTTATCGATGCTGTGATGGACCGTCAGGTGAAGTCTATGGGACTTCCTATCGATGTTGGAGCTGTTGTTCAGAACGTCGCTACATCTCTCGCTGTGTATGAGGCTGTCCAGAAGAACATACCTCTCATAACCAACGTGATGACAATCACCGGTGACTGCCTTCCTATGGAGAAACAGCACAACTACAAGTTCCGTATCGGTATGCCTCTGTCATATATCGCAGAATATGCAGGCGGTATTCCTGAAGCGGCTGCAAAGGTCATCAGCGGCGGTCCTATGATGGGTAAGGCGATCGCCAACATGGACGCTACGACAGTCAAGGGATCTTCTTCATTGCTATATCTTACAGCAGAGCAGACAGTACGTGGAGAAGAGTCTCCATGTATCCGTTGCGGAAGATGTGCGGAAGCATGTCCTATGGGACTCGAGCCGTTCCTGTTGCAGAAATATGCACGCAACAATATGATGGATGAACTTGAAGACAATGCGGTTCAGGATTGTATAGAGTGCGGATGCTGTCTTTACAGCTGTCCGGCAAACATTCCTTTGCTTGACATCATACGCATAGCCAAGGGAGACGTCATCAGAATCATAAGAACAAGAAAATAATACAACAATGGATAAACTAATCGTTTCACCGTCACCGCATCTGCATACAAAGACTTCCACAAAGAGTCTGATGCGTGACGTTGTCATCGCTTTGATGCCTGCGGTTATCGTATCAGTCCTGTTCTATGGCTGGTCTGAGCTGCTGGTGCTTTCAACGAGTGTGGCTTCGTGTCTGCTTGTAGAGCTCTTCATTACGAAGTTTCTTTTGAAGAAGCCGTGCACCATTACAGATTGTTCTGCATTGGTGACAGGTATTCTTCTGGCTTTGAATCTTCCTTCCACCACTCCTTGGTGGATTGTGTTCATCGGATCGGTGGTAGCCATTGGCGTGGCCAAGATGACCTTTGGAGGTCTGGGACAGAACATCTTCAATCCTGCTCTTGTGGGACGTGTATTCCTTTTGATCTCATTCCCTGCTCAGATGACGAACTGGACTAGACCAGAGGGATTCGTAGGTGGTAATCTGGATGCAATGACAGGAGCTACCCCTCTGGGAGCGGTAAAGGAACATCTTGGAACAGAGGGAGCAAGCCTGACCGGTATGACAGAATATGCAGACATGAATTATTTCGATATGCTGTTCTATAATATCGGAGGTTCAGCCGGAGAGATATCTGCACTTGCCATCCTTCTTGGATTTGCATATCTGCTTTTCCGTGGAGTGATAAAGCCATATATTACATTGTCGATAATTCTGACTGTAGCGGTGTTCTCCGGAATATTCTGGATAGCAGATCCGTCACAGTACACGGATCCACTTTTCAACCTTCTTACAGGAGGTCTCCTGCTTGGAGCAGTCTTCATGGCAACTGATTATGTAACATCTCCAATGAGCAAGACAGGAGGCATCATCTTCGGTGTCGGCATAGGTGTAATCACCATGCTTATCAGATACTTCGGAGCATATCCTGAAGGTGTGTCGTTTGCAATTCTTATCATGAACTCTGTGGTTCCTCTGCTCAACAAGTGGTTCCACACTAAGAAATACGGGAGGGCATAGGCTATGGCAGTAAAATCATCATTCAAGAACATGAGCCTTTGTCTGCTCGTCATCTGCCTTGCATGTTCTGCACTGCTTGCAGGAGTATATGCGTTGACCAAGGAGCCTATCGCGACAGCTGAAAAAGCCAAGAATGAAGCCGCCATCAAGGAGGTGCTTCCATCTGCAGCCGTCGTGATCGAAGAGGAGAAGAAGGTTGAAGGCACCGACTATACCTACAATCGTGCCTTCGATGAACAGGGAAATGTAGCCGGATACGCTATCAATGTGCAGCCTACCGGTTTCGGTGGCCCGATCAGGATGAAGGTGGGATTTGATGCAGATGGATGTATATGGAATGTGAAGGTTCTTTCACATTCTGAGACTCCAGGTCTTGGTGCAAAGTGTACGGATGAAGGCTTCGCCGTAAATTATGGATATAGAGGTCTTGGCTATGAAGATATCCAGGCGGGTAAGATAAAGGTGACAAAGGATGGTGGCGTCATCAATGCCATCACTGCATCTACAATCACGTCGCGTGCATATGCTGAAGGTGTTGCCCTCGCTGTAGAACTTCTTGAAAAGATCGGCAAGACTGCGGACCCTTTAATCATGGAGGAATAGACAATGGGAAAATTCAAACTTATAACTAAAGGTCTGATCAAGGAGAACCCTACTTTTGTTCTTCTTCTGGGAATGTGTCCTACATTGGCCACAACAACATCAGCCATCAACGGTATGAGCATGGGACTTGCTACAATGTTCGTCCTTATCCTTTCAAATATCGTAATATCCGCTATTGCCGGTTACATTCCTGACAAGGTGCGTATTCCTTCATACATAGTTGTGATTGCGACATTCGTGACTATGCTGCAGTTCCTTATGCAGGCGTTCGTGCCGGATATTTACGAGACTCTTGGTCTGTTCATTCCGCTTATCGTGGTGAACTGTATCGTTCTTGGTCGTGCAGAGGCTTTTGCCAACAAGAACAGCGTAGGTGACTCGGCTCTTGACGGCATCGGTATCGGACTCGGCTTCACAATGTCACTGACCATCCTAGGTCTTGTACGTGAAATCCTCGGAAGCGGTTCTGCGTTCGGATTCAAGTTTATCGAGGGTGATGGAATACTTGCCTTCGTGCTTGCTCCAGGAGCGTTCATAGCACTGGGATACCTGCTCGTGATTTTCAAGAAACTCACTTCGAAGAAGGCGGAGTAATAAATAATAGGAGAATTTGTTATGGTAGACTATTTACTTATTATCATATCAGCGATATTCGTAAACAATATCCTGTTGTCGCAGTTCCTCGGAATCTGTCCGTTCCTCGGAGTTTCCAACAAGTTGAGTACAGCAGCCGGAATGTCAATGGCGGTGTGTTTCGTCATCACACTTGCCACAGTGGTAACTTATCTGCTGAACTCAGTATTGGTGGATCTGCATCTTGAATTCCTTCAGACCATATCTTTCATCCTGGTGATCGCAGCACTTGTGCAGATGGTGGAGATCGTGCTCAAGAAGATCAGCCCTGCTCTCTATGCTTCGCTTGGTATCTTCCTTCCGCTCATCACCACAAACTGTGCGGTTCTTGGTGTAGCATTGACAGTGGTTCAGAAGCCTTCAGGCTTTGCTGCAGCAGCTGACGGAATGATGAACCTTGGCGAGGCAACAGTATATGCATTTGCGACTTCTCTTGGATTTGGTCTTGCAATGATCCTCTTTGCCGGCCTTCGTGAGCAGCTTTCGCTCAATGAGGTTCCAAAGTCATTCAAGGGGGTTCCGATCGCTCTTGTTACCGCCGGAATCCTTGCAATGGCATTCATGGGATTCTCAGGCTTGGTATAGTAGGACTGAACCATGAAAGCAGACGAACTTTACGAAAATGCAGAACAACTGCGTCGTGAATGCCGCTTCGGAGAAGCGATCAATGCCTTTCGGGATGCGATGGCGGCTCCGGATGCAACTCAAGAAATAATATCGCGTTCCCAGGCATCAGTAGAACTGATCCAGGAGATAAACGGCTTTGTCAATACCGACCTTATGAACCCATAAGGCCGGTTTAAATAAAAATATGAAGAGACGATTTTTAACCATTTTAATACTTTTGACAGCTCTGACTTCTTCATTTCAGCTGATGTCTCAGGAAAAGCGCAAGACCCGTGTGGCATTGTCCACCGATGTGGTTGATTGGGCTAATTTTGCGACAATAAATCTGGAGGCTGGAGTCAGTGTCCATCAGCATTTCTCTATACAGGCCGGAGCAAAATACAACCCATGGGAGTTCACGACCAGGAATCTGGGATTGCAATTGTACAACAAGCAGACTACTGCCTATGCCGGATTCCGATATTGGCCTTGGTATGTCTTTTCAGGATGGTGGGTCGGAGCACAGGCCCAGTATACGGATTATGCAGAAACAGGATTGTGGCGCCATGCCTTGGATACCGGTGCGGCTGTCGGCGGGGGAGTTTCTTTCGGATATACGCTTATGCTTCATGAAAAGCTCAATCTGGAGTTTGGAGCCGGTGTATGGGCTGGAAGAAGGTTTGAACACAACTTGTACTGCTGTCCGGATTGTATGAGGATTCGTGAATGCGGACCGGGAAATTTTGTTGCACTCAATGATATCTCGATAGCATTGATGTATGTATTTTAAAATATGGATAAGATTCTTAAACCGACATATTTCATTTCTGCACTTTCCCTGATACTGTTTCTGCATGCATGCTCAGCGCAGAAGAAACTTGACAGGCTGAGGACAGGGGAAACACCGTCTGCACAGCTCAGTCTTGGCAGGCAGGAGAGTTTTATTCCTCAGATCAAGAATGAAAAGGTTTCACGTGACACTCTCAAGATAAAGGATGAGGATGGTACGGAAATCCTGATAATGAAAGCTATAAAGGATGAGGAGACAGGAGAGATGGTTGCTGCCGATGTTCTGGATGCAGCCATGGTTACGGCCCGTTTCCGAAATATCGCTGAGCGAAAGGGTAAGGTTGATCTTGCATTCCAGGTCATTGTGCCGGCATCGATGCGTGACAGCCGTTGGCAGCTCAGGTTCTATCCTGACATGTATGTTCTGGAGGATAGTATCCGTCTCGAGCCGGTTGTCATTACCGGGCAGGCATATAGGAAGGCGCAGCTCAAAGGATATGAACACTATGACAAGTTCCTTTCCAGGATTATCCACGATACTACAGCATTCATAAACGTACGTCAGCTGGAGATCTTCCTCAAGAGGAATATACCGCAGGTATATGCCTTCAAGACGGATTCTACTTATGTGAGCGAAGAGGAATTCCTTTCAGCATACGGTGTGAGCGAACGTCAGGCTATAGATCACTATACCAACAAGTTCGCCAAAAACATGAATGAAAGACGTAAGGCGCGCAAGGATAAGATGTACCGTAAGTATGTCAAGGCTCCGATTGTAACGGAAGGAATCCGTCTTGATACCGTGATGGTCAACAGTGAAGGGGATTTCATCTACAATTATGTGCAGACTTTAAATACCCGTCCAAAACTTCGCAGGGCCGATATTGTCTTGTCGGGAGAGATATACGAACAGGAAAAGAAACTGTACACGATACCAAGGAGCGAGCCTTTGACCTTCTATATCAGCTCGATCGTAGCTTTTGTTGATAATACGGAACGTTATCTGACCAAGGTGGTGGAGCGTCGTGCTTCGGCGAATACGGAATGCCGCATTGATTTCGAGGTCGGAAAGGCTGAGGTGCGTCCGGAACTCGGAGAAAACGCAGCATCCATCAGCCGCATTGAAAAGACGCTGGCGTCTCTCCTTGAAAATGAAACATTCGACCTTGACTCGGTTGTTGTCAGTGCAACAGCTTCTCCGGAAGGATCATACTCATTCAACGGAAGACTGGCTCAAAAACGATCTGAGGCAGTTTCAGGATACTTTGGCAGGTATATGACCCATTATGCGGATTCGCTTGTAGATGCAGCAGGAATCTCGATGGACATCGAAGGCAATGACATGCAGTATGCCCGTTCGGTGTCTCTGATAAAGCTTACTCCGCGATGTATTCCTGAAAACTGGGATGACCTGCATATGCTTGTCGAGAAGGATGTTGTGATGAATGTAGATCAGAAGGATGATTTCTTCCGCCATTTCAAGACCAAGGACCCTGATTCCAGAGAAGCTAAGATGAGGTCAGGAGACTACTACAAGTACATGAAGGAGTCGCTTTACCCGCAGTTGAGGACCGTAAAGTTCAATTTCTACCTGCATCGCAAGGGTATGGTGAAGGATACTGTCCATACGACGGTTATCGACAGTACTTATATGCGTGGTGTTCAGGCACTTCGTGATATGGATTATGAGGCTGCGCTGGCGCTTCTCAGACCATATGAAGACTATAATACCGCGGTCGCATATATGGGAATGGAGAGGAACAGGAATGCCATGCGTATCATATCGAAGATGGAACGTACTCCGGAAATAAACTATCTGCTTGCCATTCTGTATTCTCGTGAAGGGGATCTTGACAAGGCTGTCGAGTGCTATATGAAGGCATGCCGGCAGAACCATTCATATGTTTATAGAGGAAATCTGGACCCTGAAATATCCGTGCTCATAAAGATGTATGGACTTAATCAGGAAGAAGACGAATATATTGACGAATATTAACATAATTCAGTATGAAGAAGATTTTTAACATTATCCTGTCTGCAGGTCTCGTTTTCGTCAGCTGTGAAAACATCTATCGTGACGAGATCGCCGAGATCCATAAGGAAATCGATGACCTGAACGCCCGTTTCGATGCGTTCTGCAATAAGACGAATTCCAATATAGAGGCTCTCCAGACAATGATTGCCGCCCTCCAGGCAAATGATTACGTGACCGGTATCGTTCCGATCATCGAGAATGGTGTGGAGATTGGCTATCAGATAACCTTCGACAAGAGCGGAAAGGTTACCATATATCACGGCCGTGACGGTGTTGACGGCACAGACGGCGCGGATGGAGCAGATGGTAAGGATGGCTATACTCCTGTGATCGGAGTTGCCAAGCATACTGACGGTCTTTATTATTGGACCTTGGACGGCGAATGGCTTACTGATGCTGACGGAAATATGATCAAGGCGGTCGGCATAGATGGAGCTGACGGTGAAGACGGCAAGGACGGTGCTGACGGCGCTACTGGTGCAACCGGTCCTCAGGGCCCTCAGGGTGAACAAGGCCCTCAAGGTCCTCAAGGCGAGACAGGTCCTCAGGGACCGCAGGGCGAACCGGGAAAGGATGCCATCGCCCCTCAGCTGAAGATTGAGGAAGGCCGTTGGTATATATCGACTGACGGTGGCACGACATGGGAGTATGTAGGTGAAGCTACCGGCGAAGACGGTAAGGATGGTGCTGACGGCGCTACTGGTGCAACCGGTCCGCAGGGCCCTCAGGGTGAGCAGGGCCCTCAGGGTCCAGCTGGTGCTGATGGTAAGGACGGCGACTCGATGTTCAGTGATGTGGATTATACATCCAATCCTGATTATGTGATAATTACAATGGCTGATGGGGTTACACAGATCATTCTTCCGACTTGGAGCGCTTTCAATGCCCTGAAAACTCAGGTTGACAAGCTCAATGCTGATGTCCTGGCACTTCAGGCATTGGTTTACGCATGGAATGAAAACGATTATGTGAGAAGTGTGACACCTCTGCCAGATGGTTCAGGCTATATTCTGGATTTTGTAAAGTCCGGTAAAGTTACAATCTACCACGGCAAGGATGGTGCGGACGGTGCTCCGGGTGCGGATGGTTCCAATGGCGCTGACGGAGCACCTGGTGCAGACGGACAGGCTCCGGTGATTTCTGTTGCTGTTGATCCCGAAACAGGTAACTGGTGCTGGACCATCAACGGAGAATGGCTGCTTGACACCAATGGCAACAAGGTGGTTGCTGTCGGTAAGGATGGTGCTGATGGCGCTCCTGGTGCTGACGGATCCGATGGTGCTCCTGGTGCTGACGGGTCCGATGGTGCTCCGGGCGTTGACGGCGTGACTCCGAGGTTCAAGATTGAGAACGGCATGTGGTATGTGTCATACGACAACGGTACCTCATGGGAGCTTGCAGGCCAGGCTACCGGTGACATAGGTGGTTCCGGCTCAGACGGCGACACACTGTTTGCAGGCATCGACAGTTCTAATGAAGATTTCATCGTGATTGCCCTCACGGACGGAAGGACCCTCAAGTTCCCTACGTGGTCTGCATTCGAATCGCTGAGGAATCTGTGCAATCAGATGAATACCAATATCGCTTCTATGCAGTCCATTGTGACAGCCCTTCAGGAGAACGACTATGTTACGGCGGTGACTGAGATTACGGACAATGGTGAGGTCATAGGCTATACCATCCATTTCTCAAAGAGCGGTCTCGTGACAATATACCATGGTGCGGACGGTAAGGACGGCGTTGATGGTGAAGATGGTGCTCCTGGTGCTGCAGGTCATTCGCCTGTAGTATCGGTGTCTCAGGATACTGACGGAGTGCTCTATTGGACGATTGACGGGGAGTGGCTTGAGGTTGCAGGCGGAAACAAGGTGCCAGTGACCGGAAAGGATGGTGAGACCCCTAAGTTCAAGATCGAGAACGGATTCTGGTATATATCATATGATAATGGCGCAACTTGGGAATATGTCGGTCAGGCGACCGGCGACAAGGGTGACATCGGTGAAACAGGTCCGCAAGGTCCTGCCGGCCCTACCGGCCCTCAGGGCCCTTCAGGTGAGGCCGGCCCTCAGGGACCTGCAGGAGCAGGCGGAGCGGATGGCGACTCCATGTTCAGCGCAATCAATGTAGCTGATCCGGCATATGTGGAACTGACCCTTGCAGATGGCGTGACCAAGATCAAGATCCCTACATGGAAGTCATTCTCGGAGCTTGAGGCGAAGGTGCAGCAGCTCAATGCAGATGTCGCTGCCATGAAGGTCCTTGTGGATGCATGGAATTCCAATGACTATCTCAAGAGCATGACTAATCTTGCAGACGGTACAGGTTATATTCTTGAGTTTGCCAAGAGCGGTAAGGTAACCATCTATCACGGAAAGAACGGTTCGGCTGGTGCACCTGGCGCTGACGGAGCACCTGGTGCAGACGGTCATTCTCCAGCTGTTTCAGTCGCTCAGGATACTGACGGAAGATGGTATTGGACAATTGACGGGGAGTGGTTGCTGGATGCGAATGGCAACAAGGTTCTTGCTGCCGGAAAGGATGGTGCTGACGGCTCGGATGGAGCTGCAGGTGCTCCTGGTGCTGATGGAAAAGACGGCGTGACTCCGAAGTTCAAGATAGATTCCGGCATGTGGTATGTGTCATACGACAACGGAACTTCATGGGAACTGGCCGGGCAGGCTACCGGTGAAACAGGCGGATCAGGCTCGGATGGAGATACCTTGTTTGCAGGCATTGACAGCTCGAATCCGGACTTCATCGTGATTGCCCTCACGGACGGAAGGACTCTCAAGTTCCCTACATGGTCTGCATTCGAGGCTCTTAAGACTTATTGCAATACCCTCAATTCCAACATTCAGGCCCTCCAGACACTTATCGATACCAAGGATTATGTCACAGGCGTTACCGAGGTAGTTGAAAACGGCTCTGTTGTGGGCTATCGGATTTCATTTACCAAGAGCCCGTCGATCGTCATCAGACATGGCAAGGATGGTGTTGACGGAGTTCCAGGCGCTGATGGCGCAGACGGTGCAGACGGCCATTCGCCTGTAGTCTCAGTCGCTCTTTATGACGATGGTGTTCTCTACTGGACGATTGACGGAAACTGGCTTCTTGATCAGCACGGCAACATGGTTCCGGCTACCGGTAAGGACGGAGCCGACGGTTCGGATGGGGCTCCAGGCGCTCCTGGTGCAGCAGGTCAGGACGGTGTGACTCCGAAGTTCAAGATCGAGAACGGATTCTGGTATATATCATATGATAATGGCGCTTCATGGCTCTATGTCGGGCAGGCAACCGGCGACAAGGGTGACATCGGTGAAACAGGTCCGCAAGGTCCTGCAGGTCCGACCGGTCCTCAGGGGCCTGTAGGCGAGACCGGCCCGGCTGGAGCAGACGGAGATTCAATGTTCACTGACATTGACTATACCAGCAGTCCATTGTTTGTGATCCTTACTCTCGAGGACGGAGTCACTACGATCAAGCTTCCTACGTGGGAGGCATATGAGGAATTGCAGACAATGGTGCAGAACCTCAATTCTGACGTGGCTTCATTGAAGACTATCGTTGACGCGTGGAATGAAAATGACTATGTCAAGAGTGTGAAGGCACTTCCTGACGGATCAGGATATGAACTCGAGTTTGTCAAGAGCGGCAAGGTGACCATCAAGCATGGCAAGGACGGTGCTCCAGGCGCTGATGGTTCTGACGGCACCGATGGCGCAGCCGGTCATTCACCGGTCATCTCAGTGGCGGCCCATACCGACGGACGACTTTACTGGACTCTTGACGGCGAATGGCTCCTTGATGGAGATGGACAGATGGTTCTTGCTGCCGGCAGGGACGGAGCTGACGGTTCGGATGGTGCAGACGGTTCGGATGGAGCTCCTGGTGCAAATGGTCAGGACGGTGTGACTCCGAAGTTCAAGATCGAGAACGGCATGTGGTATGTTTCATACGACAACGGTTCGACATGGACAGAGGCCGGCCAGGCTACCGGCGACAAGGGTGAGACCGGAGAAACCGGTCTTCAGGGCCCTACAGGTCCGCAAGGACCTCAGGGCGAGACCGGTCCGCAGGGACCTGCAGGCGCCGACGGAGCGGATGGCGACTCAAGGTTCAAGGGCGTGGATAACTCAAGTGCGGATTATCTGATCCTCACCCTTCTTGACGGCACCGAAGTCAAACTTCCTAAATATCGTGCGTTGAAATTGAATCTCACGGGGGTAGAGAATAATGATGGCGAGTATTCTTTGGGCGTGATCATAGGCCGTACTGCAACGTTTTCATATTCGATTGAGTCCAGTGCTGATAAACCTAAGATTTCCATATCAGCATCGAATGGCTGGATTGCAAGAATCAACAGGACCGGCAATAAAACCGGCACCATTACTGTTACTGCTCCTGCAACATATGTTGAAAGTGATCTTGCGATTCTGGTCGCTGATGGTGACAAGACTATCATGGAGGTTGTCACTCTCACGGATGCTACTGTATATGTGAATTCTTTGGCAATAGATCCAGCAAGCTATACGTTTGATGATGTGATAGGTGGCAAAAAGCAGCTCAATGCAATTGTGAACGGTGGTTCTGGTGCTTCAGATCCTCTGCTTACCTGGACTTCGTCTGATGAGGCCGTGGCTACTGTATCCGGAGATGGCATCGTGACATCTGTAGATGAGGGTGTGGCAACGATAACTGTCACTTCTGTCATGAATCCGGAGATCAAGGCTACATGTGAAATTGAGGTGATAGTCAGATATGCAAAAGCGAAAATCGGACAGTTCGTCACTAAGGATGGACGTGTTACGGATGAGTATGTGAAGGGAGAATCTGTGGGAATCATATATTGGTTGGGGAATCCAAGATATGGCCAAGAGGGCGACTCTTCACTTCCTGAGACTTGTACTCATGGTCTTGCAATGTACTTTATTGATGCCTGGTTTAATACGGCGCCTCAGATCAACGACTTCTGTACTTTTATACCAAGTTTTTACTATTCCTCAAAATTATATGGTTATGGCTGTGCTAACTTATGGCGAATCTGTTCAAATTCTGGTGGTGTCTTTGATGAGAAGATCAAGACTTTGAGCCGAGGATATGAATTGACCCGTGCAGCAAAGGAATATTATAATAGTGGAAACACTGATCTGGACTGCGTAGAGGCATTGGTGACAGGTAGTTATACTAATTGTTCAAATAACAATAACTTTGACCTGCCTGATCTTCCTGCTGGTGCCAGCAGCTGGTATATACCGTCATGTAAGGAATATACCCGTATGAATGAGGTGGCGGATCAGATCAATGGCATATTGACAAATTCCGGTAGTCAGCAATACTTGGACTATTATTATCTGATTGATGAAAAGGGAGTATATGGTTATGAGAGAAAGTTGGGCATTAACCACAATGGCAATAAGAAATACTATTCGACATTATGGACTGGTGCTGCAAGTGGAAGTGTAAGTACTGACAGCCATGTGACGATTACCTTGGATGGGCAGGTCAATTATTGGGATACCGCTTCCGGTGGAGATCCTGGTGACTATGTCCGCTTCATCTTCGCATTCTAATATAAAACGGCAGCTTCGGTAATGAAACTGCCGTTTTTTTTGTTCATACCGCTTGGTTGAGTTTTCTGCATTTCTCAGCCAAGCGGTCGGTATTTCATACCATTTTGATGTGGTTTGCCCACCGCTTGGTCGAGTTTTCCCGAAAAGTCGTCCAAGCGGTTCCCTTGCTCCAAACTTTCTGGCAGTATCACAGTAACTGCCTCTTCGGAAACATATCTGCCATCCTCCGTGCCACGTTTTTCACTGGTATCTCCTGTTTCTTGCAATACGCTTGCGACCAATCATTTAGGCAAATGTTCTGCCTTCTTCGTCATGCAGGGGGCTATGGACATCTAAAGCACTGACCTATAGCATGATAACTATCAACACGGTGGGTCAAAATGACCCACCGTGTTGGTGGCTAAGTCGCTGAATGATAGGGTGATATATGTCCATGCTCGATTACTGCTCCGCAGTCTGGCGTGCTAGAAAGTCACTCGTGATGACCTTGAAGCAAGGCAATGTGCATATATCGCCTCAGTTGGGCTTAGTGTGTCCGAAGGACGTTTAATATGACTTCGGGCATATTTGTGATGACAATCTGCTTTTGTCACTATCCGTTTCTGCAAAACTTTCGTTATCTTTGCAACTTGGTTTGCTTTGAGCGCTCTGTCATTCCGACCGAACGAAGTCTATGATACTCATAGTTCCATAGATGTCTCGGCTCCCGTTGGTCGCTCGACATGACAGTGATCCGATATCCGCTTTAGGATAGGGTGAGCACCAGAGAAGAAAACATACAACCAACAGATAAACGTCAGAAAACGTTTGAGCGGAGCGATGGTAAGTCCTTTCCCCGAGGGAAAGGATTTAGGAAAGGGGTAACGTTGAAATATTTTCATATTTCATCACGACCTTGTACCGAAGCACCAGAGAAGAAAACATACAACCAACAGATAAACGTCAGAAAATATGAAAGTAGCGGTAATCATGGGCTCGACCAGCGACCTTGACATCATGTCGCAGGCGATCACAGTCCTCGAAGACCTCGGAGTAGAGGTTGTCAAGAAAGTAATCAGCGCACACAGGACTCCTGACCTCATGTGCGAGTTTGCAAAATCAGCGAAGGCGAACGGCATCGGAGCAATCATCGCCGGAGCGGGCGGAGCTGCCCATGTGGCAGGCGTCGTAGCAGGCATGACCACAGTGCCGGTGATCGGAGTCCCTATCCAGACCAAGGCTCTCGGCGGCATGGATTCGCTTCTTTCAATAGTGCAGATGCCTGCAGGAATTCCGGTAGCCACAATGGCCATCAACGGAGCCAAGAACGCCGGCCTTTTTGCAGCACAGATCCTTGCCCTGACAGATGCTGACCTTTCGGCAAGACTTGACGAGTTCAGAAGACAGCAGACACAGAAAGTTCTAGACGCAACAATCTAACATATGAACAACTATCGCATTTTCGTAGAAAAGTACCCTGAATTTCAGGTGGAGGCACGCAGCCTTCTGAGCGAGCTGAATGAGAATCTTCAGCTCAGTCTCGGATCGCTGCGTCTGCTTAATGTGTACGACCTCTTCGGTTTCTCGGAGGAACTCCTCGAGAAGAGCCGCTACAGCGTGTTCGGAGAGATCGTTACAGACAGCGTGACTGATGAGTGTGACCTCTCAGGAGCTAAATACATCGCCGTGGAGTACCTTCCAGGCCAGTTTGACCAGCGCGCGGCATCGGCTGTAGACTGCGTGCGCCTCATCGATCCTTCGGCAAAGGTGAGCATCAAGAGCTCGAAGCTCATAATCCTCCCTGCCGACACGACTGAAGAGGTAATAGCCAGAATCAAGAAATATTACATCAATGCAGTGGAGTCTCGTGAGAAGGACCTCGCGAAGCTTACAGCCCTGGAGCAGCCGGAGGTTGCGCCTGTGCCTGTGCTTGAGGGACTCACAGCGCTGACAGAGGAAGAGCTTGCTCCATATTGCAGGAAGATGGGCCTTGCAATGAATGCAGACGACCTTCGTGAGGTCGTGAAGTATTTCAAGGCTGAAGGCCGCGATCCATATGAGACTGAGCTCCGTATCCTCGATACATATTGGAGTGACCACTGCCGTCATACCACATTCACTACAGAGCTTGAGGATATCAATGTCGAGGATTCGTTCCTTAAGGAAGAGATCGACGGTACCCTCAATCTGTACATGAAGATCCGAAAGGAACTTGGCCGCGAGCACAAGGGCCTGAACCTTATGGACATGGCCACGGTAGGCGCCCGTTACCTCAAGGCAAAGGGCCTTCTGGACGACATGGAGGTCAGCGAAGAGAACAATGCATGCAGCATATATGTAGATGTAGACATCGTTGACGACGAGGGAGAGATGACCACAGAGAAGTGGCTCCTTCAGTTCAAGAACGAGACACATAACCACCCGACAGAGATCGAGCCGTTCGGCGGAGCGGCAACCTGTCTCGGCGGTGCCATCCGCGACCCGCTTTCAGGCCGTGCATATGTATACCAGGCAATGCGCGTGACAGGAGCGGGAGATATCTATCTGCCTGTGGCTGACACTATTCCAGGCAAGCTGCCTCAGAGCATCATCAGCCGCAAGGCCGCTCATGGCTATTCAAGCTATGGCAACCAGATCGGTCTTGCTACAACTCATGTGCGTGAGATCTACCATGAGGGATATGTGGCAAAACGCCTCGAGGTGGGTGCTGTCGTAGGAGCCGTGAAGGCTGACAGCGTACGCCGCGAGAGCCCGACACCGGGCGATGTGGTCCTCCTCCTCGGAGGCCGCACAGGACGCGACGGAGTCGGCGGAGCGACAGGCTCGTCAAAGGAGCACACCGAGGAGTCTCTCGAGACCTGCGGAAGTGAGGTGCAGAAGGGAAATGCTCCTGAGGAGAGAAAGCTCCAGAGGCTTTTCCGCCGTCCTGAGGTGACAAAGCTCATCAAGAAGTCGAATGACTTCGGAGCCGGCGGAGTCAGCGTTGCGATCGGCGAGCTGACCGACGGTCTTGACATCTACCTAGACAGGGTTCCGGTGAAATATAACGGACTCAACTCTACAGAACTGGCTATCAGCGAGTCTCAGGAGCGTATGTCTGTCGTTATCGAGGCAAAGGACAAGGAGGCCATGATGGCATATTGCGCAAGCGAGAATGTCGAGGTCACTCATGTTGCGGATGTCACCGACAGAGGTCGCATGCGCATGTTCCAGGGCGACAGGATGGTGGTAGACCTTTCAAGAGAGTTCATCGACAGCGCCGGAGCGAAGCATTATGCAAAGGCGACGGTTGGCGCTGTGGAGCAGAAGAATCCGTTCGAGCGCGAAGTTCCGGGTGACAACCTCCGCGACAAGGTGTTCCACAACCTCCAGGATCCTAACGTGACTTCACAGAAGGGTCTCATCGAAATGTTCGACTCTACGATCGGACGTTCGACAGTCCTCATGCCGTTCGGAGGTATGCTTCAGACAACAGAGACCCAGGTTTCCGTACAGAAGCTTCCGACAGACGGATATACAGATACGGCGTCAATCATGGCATTCGGATACAACCCGTTCATAGCAAGCTGGAGCCCATACCACGGAGCGGCATATGCAGTGGTCGAGGCTTGTGCCAAGGTCGTTGCGGCCGGTGCTTCATATGAGAAGATGCGTTTCTCATACCAGGAGTATTTCGAGCGCATGACAGACCGCAAGTCATGGGGCAAGCCGCTTTCAGCGCTCCTCGGAGCACTGAAGATGCAGGTGGAGTTCGGTCTTCCGTCAATCGGAGGAAAGGACTCTATGAGCGGAACATTCGAGAATATCAACGTGCCGCCTATGCTCATGGCCTTCGGTATAACTACGGTCGATGCAGGCCAGGTGATTTCTCCTGAACTCAAGTATGAAGGCAACAAGCTCTATCTCATACGCCATACTCCGCTCGCGAACCATATGCCTGACGTAGGACAGCTCAAGGCCAACTGGAACTACATCCACGAGCAGATCCAGGCAGAGAACATCGTTTCAGGATATGCTCTCGGATTCGGCGGTCTTGCTGAAGCAATCTGCAAGATGTCGTTTGGCAACGGCCTTGATGCAAAGATCAAGTATGACGAGAAGGAACTCTTCAACTATGGTTACGGTTCCATCCTCGTCGAGGCGGAAGACGAGCTTGACTGGCCGAACGCTATCCTCATCGGAGAAGTTACGGACGGCGAGGAGAGCGAGCTCACCATCAACGGCAAGAAGTTCGACATCTTCGAGCTCATGGCTGTGAACGGAGCGAAGTTCGCCGAGGTCTATCCTGACACTGCGGAGGCATATCACAAGAAGCTTGTTCCTGCCGGAATGCAGGGAGTGAAGCCTCTCAAGGTCAAGAGATCCGAGATGAAATATAAGGGCGAGCCTGTGGAGAAGCCTATAGCTTATCTGCCGGTCTTCCCTGGTACAAACTGTGACTATGATTCAGCGAAGGCATGGCGCAATGCCGGAGCGGAAGTGCGCATGAGCGTGTTCTGTAACCTGACTGAAGACGACATCTTCAGGTCTATCGCTGAAATGAAGAAGAATATCGACGAGTGTCATATCCTCATGCTCTGCGGTGGATTCTCTGCAGGAGACGAGCCGGACGGAAGCGGCAAGTTCATTGCCAATGTCCTGAACAACAAGGATATAGCAGAGGCTATCCATGCTCTTATCGATCGCGGCGGCCTCATCCTCGGCATCTGCAATGGATTCCAGGCTCTCGTGAAGTCGGGACTCCTCCCATACGGACGCCTCGGTCAGGTGACAAAGGACAGTCCGACACTCTTCCGCAATGACATCAACCGTCACATCTCACAGATGGTGACGACTCGTGTCGCGACCACGAATTCTCCATGGCTCAAGGACTTCGCCATCGGTGACCTCCATACTATCGCAGTGAGCCACGGCGAGGGTAAGTTTGTCGTGAATGAGGAGCTTGCGAAGGAACTCTTCGCTAACGGTCAGGTAGCGTTCCAGTATGTGGATCCTCTCGAGGAGGAGCCTACTATGGAGTCTCCATACAATCCGAACGGATCATATTATGCGATCGAGGGTATCATCAGCCGCAACGGTCAGATCCTCGGAAAGATGGGACATACCGAGCGTTTCGAGGAGAATCTCTTCAAGAATATTGACGACGATACCCGCGAGCAGCCATTGTTCCATAATGCAGTAGAATACTTTAGAGGTGAATAGTATGTGCAAGTGTAATAAATTCAGGGATGACAAGCTGCATCACGAGTGTGGTGTGCTTGGAATATATGGTGTTGAGGATGCGGCAGGCCTGGCTTATTATGGCCTGCACGCCCTCCAGCACAGGGGACAGCAGGGCTGTGGCATTGTGTCTGTAGCTCCTGACGGTCAGTTCCATAGAGTCAAAGGTGACGGCCTTGTGTCAGAGGTGTTCAACGAGCAGAAGATTGCGAAACTTCCGGGAACCATGGCAATAGGCCATGTGCGCTACAGCAATGCCGGCTGCAAGGGAACGGAGAACATCCAGCCTTTCCTTTTCCATCACAATTCAGGTGACTTTGCGATGGCCAACAACGGTCAGATCGTGAATTACCATCAGCTCCGTGAGGAACTTGAAGACAAGGGAAGCCTGTTCCAGTCTTCTTCGGATGCCGAGATTCTTGCCCACCTTATCAAGAAACAGGGAACTGACAAGCATCTTCCTCGTATACACTCTTTGAAGAATGCCCTCAACATGCTTGATGGTGCATTCTCCTTTGTGGTGATGACAGGCCGTCGTATTTATGCGTGCCGTGACAAGTATGGATTCCATCCTCTTGCAATCGCAAAGCTTGGTGACGGTTATGTAGTTGCAAGCGAGACATGTGCATTCGATGTTCTTGGAGCTGAATATATCCGCGATGTGGAACCGGGGGAAATCGTGACTCTGGATCACCACGGCATCCGCAGCCAGTTCTATTCAGAGCCGGAGCGTCATGCGATGTGCGCTATGGAATATGTGTATTTTGCGCGTCCGGACAGTGATATCGAAGGATGTAATGTGCATAATTACAGAAAGGAGTCCGGAAGGATCCTGTTCCAGGAGGCTCCGGCGGATGCGGACATAGTCATCGGAGTGCCTGATTCAAGTCTCAGCGCCGCTCAGGGATATGCGGAGGCCAGCGGCCTTCCGTATGAGATGGGACTCATCAAGAGCAAGTATGTCGGACGTACGTTCATCCTTCCTACCCAGTCGATGCGTGAGAAGGGCGTGAAGATGAAACTGTCTCCGGTAAAGACCATTGTCAAGGGCAAGAGGGTCGTGCTTGTCGATGACTCTATTGTACGCGGAACAACATCGCTCAAGATCGTGAAGATGTTGCGTGAGGCTGGTGCTGCCGAGGTGCATGTGCGCATCGCAAGTGCTCCTCTGAAGTATACATGCTATTATGGAGTGGACGTGCATACGCCTCAGGAGCTCATCAGCAACAGTAATAGTGTAGAACAGGTCTGTAAGCTGATAGATGCCGACTCGCTCGCATTCCTCTCACATAAGGGCATGCTCGCAGCCGGCCGTCGTGACGACCTCTGCCTCGCATGCTTCAATCACGAATATCCTACGAAACTCTATTAGTTAAAGAGTAATCCGATGCAAGTGCTTAAAGGTTATAGTTCCTTTGAGCACTTGTTTATTTATATCCGATCTTCTTTGCCGGCCTGTCCGGTTCTGCTGCCGGTTTGGCAGAGAGTGCTGCAATCGCCAGATATATGTTGTCGATCTCTTTGCGGACATCTTCCGACAGGTCGTTGATGGCTTCCAGGTTTTCCTCATCATTGCGTTCCAGCATCTCCAGCTTTGCCTTCAGGGCCACAAGTTCCGCCTCCAGATGCCGGGTCGACATGATGTAGCTGCGCATCGCAACGAAAGCTCTCATTATCCTGATATTGACTTCGATTGCTGTATCTGATCTGAGAACACTGCTCAGCATTGCAACGCCTTGTTCGGTGAATGCATGTGGCAGATGTTTGATATGCTGTCCCTTTTTCGGGTTTAAGGTCACAATTTGTGACCTTAAACATTCTTCCATCGTCAATTTAAACATGAAGTCTTCCGGAAACCTCTTTATGTTTCTTTTTACGGCTTGGTTGAGTACTTTGGTGTCTACTCCGTAAAGTTTTGCCAGATCTTTGTCAATTATGACATGATATCCGCGGATTTCACGAATCAGTGTGTCGATTTTGATTATTTCTGTTTCCATATTCTACATTATTTATATCCGATCTTTTTTGCCGGCCTGTCCGGTTCTGCTGCCGGTTTGGCAGAGAGTGCTGCAATCGCCAGATAGATGTTGTCGATCTCTTTGCGGACATCTTCCGACAGGTCGTTGATGGCTTCCAGGTTGTCCTCATCATTGCGTTCCAGCATCTCCAGCTTTGCCTTCAGGACCACAAGTTCCGCCTCCAGATGCCGGGTCGACATGATGTAGCTGCGCATCGCAACGAAGGCTCTGGTGATCTTGATGCTTGTCTGAATTGCAATGTCACTTCTTAACAGGCTTGCCAGCATGATGACTCCGTGTTCGGTAAAGGCAAAAGGCATATATCGGCGACCTCCTTTGTTGTTTGAGGTCACAATTTGTGACCTCAAACTGATTATCAGCGAGTTATGCTCCTGCTCAGTGAGTTCAAACATGAAGTCTTCAGGAAATCTGTCTAGATTTCTTCGGACAGTCTGTTTCAATACTTTTGTCTCCACCTGATACAGCGCTGCCAGGTCAAAGTCCAGCATCACGCGCACTCCACGTATTTCATGGATCTTGTTCTGAATGATTTCCGTTTCCATTTTTATCCTGAATATAGAAAGCGTATTCCGGACTCGGTTTAAGAAAAAGAAAAATGTGACGAAAAGTTTGGTTCAAAATTTATTTTAATCATTTAAAAATTTATTTTAATGCCTTTTGAGCGCTACTGAGGCATATTTTAGACTATATTTGCATGGAAAGTTCAGATATGAGTATCAAGAAGGTAATACGTGACTGGATGCTGCCGATAGCAATGGTGGCAGGTGCTGCCATATATCTGATATATCATGCGATGCCTGCTCCTGTCCATAAGGCGGGGCCGTTTCTGAACCAGGCAGCCGGGATCATCCAGCCTCTGCTGATCTTCTCAATGCTTTTTCTGACTTTCTGCCGCATCGAGCCGAAGGACCTCAAACCACACAGGTGGCACTGGTGGCTTCTGCTTATTCAGGGAGGACTTTTTACAATGCTTGGTCTAGGTGCCTATGCTATAATTAGCCACCTTCCTGATTCAGGGCATAACCATGTCATACTGATCGAATGTGCGATGCTGTGCCTTATTTGTCCCACTGCTACAGCGGCAGCTGTCGTCACCCGTAAACTTGGCGGCGACGTCGCGGGAATCACAACATACACGATCCTGATAAACATGCTGGCAGCTGTTCTGGTTCCTTTGATGGTGCCGCTTATACAGCCTGTGGCGGGACTTGGTTTCTGGGTGGCTTTCAGTATGATACTGGCCAAGGTGTTTCCTCTTCTGATCATGCCTTGTCTTGCCGCATGGCTGGTGAGGTATCTGATGCCGAAGTTTCATAAGCGTATTCTCGAGACGCCGGATCTTGCGTTTTACATATGGGCAGTGTCGTTGACCCTGGCAATTGCTGTCTCTATGAAATATCTGATGGCCAGTGTCCTGGGTATGGCGATGATAGGATTGATGGCATTGGTGTCCCTTGTCTGCTGTGTATTCCAGTTTGCAATGGGACGTTATGTCGGCAATAAGTACAAGCCACGCAGACCGGATGTCGATCCGGAAGTGGAACGTAGGGGCAGGGAAGTGCGCAAGGTTACTGCGGGCCAGTCCCTAGGCCAGAAGAATACCGTCTTTGCCATATGGCTTGGCTATACTTTTATGACTCCGGAAACTGCGCTCGTCGGTGGCCTTTACAGCATATGGCACAATATCTATAATTCATGGCAACTATATAAGGCCGGTAAGTAAATTTTAAGTATCTTTGCTGAATCTTAATTTCTTTATATGTCATCTGGTCAGGAATTTGATGTAATCATAATAGGAGGCGGCATCACTGGTGCCGGAACAGCCCGGGATTGTGCCATGCGCGGTCTCAAGACGCTTCTCCTTGAAAGAAAGGATCTTACAAGCGGAGCTACCGGCAGAAACCATGGACTTCTTCACAGCGGAGCCCGTTATGCTGTGACCGATCAGGAGTCTGCTCAGGAGTGTATCCGTGAAAATATGATTCTCAGGAAAATAGCCCGCCATTGTGTTGAGGAGACAGACGGACTGTTCATAACATTGCCTGAGGATGATCTGGCATTTCAAGGCACTTTCATCGATGCCTGTCTGAAGGCTGGTATTCGTGCCGAGGCCATTGATCCTAAGGTGGCGATACGTATGGAACCATCGGTAAATCCTTCGCTTATAGGGGCGGTCAAAGTACCTGACGGTGCTGTCGATCCTTTCCGGCTTACAGTTGCCAATGCGCTGGATGCGAGGATCCATGGGGCGCAGGTGCTCAAGGATATGGAGGTCGTCGGATTCCTGAAAGAGGGTGATCGGGTAGTGGGCGTCGAGGCATATGACCACTCCTCAAAAGAGAAGAAATCGTTCAGAAGCCGCCTGGTCATCAATGCAGGAGGTATATGGGGACACCATATTGCGGCTTTAGCCGGGGCTACAGTCAATATGTTCCCGGCAAAAGGCGCTCTTCTGATATTTGGGCATAGAGTCAATAACCTTGTAATCAATCGTTGTCGTAAGCCGGCAGATGCGGATATCCTTGTGCCGGGCGATACGATTTCGCTCATCGGTACCACTTCCAGCAGGCTTCCATATGATGAGATAGATAATATGAAGGTTACTGCAGACGAGGTGGATCTTTTGCTTCGTGAAGGTCAGAAACTGGCCCCTGAACTTGCTCATACACGTATCCTTAGAGCTTACGCCGGTGTCCGGCCTCTGGTTGCGGCAGATAATGACCCGACGGGACGAAGCATCAGCCGTGGCATTGTGTGTCTTGATCATGAGACACGTGACGGCATACCGGGATTCATAACAATTACAGGTGGAAAACTGATGACATATCGTCTGATGGCAGAATGGGCTACTGATCTGGCATGTAAGAAACTTGGTGTGGACAAGACTTGCCGGACAGCTCAGGTTCCGCTTCCGGGTTCTGAGGAAATCAGGAAGAAAAAGAATGTGAAGTTCGAGGATCTTGGCCAGAAAGCCGCTTTCGGACGTCACGGTGCGCGTGCAGAGAAAATACAGTCAAAGGATAAGTATGACGATTCCCTCGTGTGCGAGTGTGAAGGAGTATCGATAGCCGAGGTTAATTATGCTATCGAGACTCTGGATGCAAGGAACATCACGAATCTCAGACGCAGGACAAGACTGGGAATGGGTACCTGCCAAGGTGAGCTTTGTGCATGTCGGGCAGCAGGTCTTCTAAGTAAGGCCAATGGATGCGCCAGGGAATCTGTGACAGATCTTGCCGGATTCATGAATGAAAGGTGGAAAGGAATGTTTCCTGTCGCATGGGGAGAGACAATGTCAGAGGCACAGTTCACTTCCTGGATATATGAAGGAGTCTGCGGACTGGATGCGTTCTCGGAAAAATCAGAGTAGGATATGAAATTTGATACTATCATAATAGGAGGTGGTCTCAGCGGTCTTGTGGCCGGCATCGAGTTGCTTCGCAAGGGACAGCGTTGCCTCATTGTTTCGTCAGGTCAGAGTGCTTTGCATTTCTTCTCTGGTTCATTGGAACTGTGTGGTACTGAGGAGGATCCTTTGAATGCGATAAGAGGACTGGAGTCTTCGCATCCGTATTCAAGACTTGGTGCAGACAGGGTTGAAGCGTTGGCCGCAAAGGTGCAGCCGTTCCTGTCGGAACTGGGACTGCACTTCAAGGGGGATGTCAGGAAAAATCATTGGCGAATGACCCCTCTGGGAGTAATGAAAAGAGCATGGCTGACGCTTGATGAATTTGCCTCTTTCCAGGATCCTGAGACTATGCCATGGAAGAAGGTGGCCATTATTAACATTGATGGTTTCCTTGATTTTCATACCAGCTATATCGCGGCATCCCTGGAGGAGAAAGGAGTGGAGTGTTCCGTGTCGGGCATTTCATTGCCGCAGCTGGATAAACTTCGTGAGAATCCTACCGAAATGCGCTCTACCAATATATCGAAGGTCTTGACAGGCGATATTATAGGAACTCTGGCGGCACGTATAAATGAAAGGATTGATGGCGCAGATGCGGTCTTGATGCCCGCCGTAGTGGGATTGACCGGATGTTCTGATGTCGTGCGTCTGAAGGAACTCGTCGACCGTCCGCTTCATTTCCTGCCTACGCTTCCTCCGTCAGTTCCCGGTATACGAATGCAGCTTATGCTCAAGAGGCATTTCCAGAAGCAGGGCGGTATCTATATGCTGGGAGACTCAGTCGTTTCGGGAACTTTCGTAGACGGACGATTGAAGTCGGTGAGGACTGTTAATCATGAAGATACCGAATTCGAGGCTGACAATTTCATCCTTGCCAGCGGAAGCTTCTTCAGCAAGGGGCTTGTTGCGACGCAGAACGGTGTAGTAGAACCTGTCTTCGGACTTGATGTGGATGCGGTGTCCGACAGAAAGGAATGGTATGACCGCAATATGTTCAATGCACAGCCTTATATGAAGTTTGGTGTCTCTACGGATTCGGAGTTCAGGGTGCGCCGGGATGGAAATACTGTTACAAACCTTTATGCTGCAGGAGCTGTGCTCAGCGGATTCAATCCTATCAAGGAGGGAAGCGGAGCAGGCGTGTCAGTTCTGACAGCTTTCGGGGTTGTAGAGAATATATTGACTGCTACAGGGGGAGTTGAGCGATGAATAAGGATAAACAGACAAGTATGGAGAGTTTTGAACAGTGCATAAAGTGTACTGTGTGTACTGTATATTGCCCGATGGTGGCGGTGAATCCGGATTATCCCGGACCAAAGCAGGCAGGCCCTGATGGTGAAAGATACCGTCTGAAGAATCCTATGTTTTACGATGATGCCCTGGATCTATGTCTGAATTGCAAGCGATGCGAGGTTGCATGTCCTTCAAATGTAAAGATCGGCGATCTTATCCAGAATGCTCGTTTGAAATATAGTGCCAGGAAACCCGGGCTGAGGGATTATATGCTTGCAAATACCGATGTCATGGGTTCCATGGCCACGACATTCGCTCCGATAGTCAACGGAATGCTTGGTCTGAAACCGGTGAAGAAGGTGATGGACAAGACCTTGGCGATAGATCACCATAGGACTCTTCCTAAATATTCTGCTCAGAAGTTTGAGACATGGTTCAGACGCAAGGCAAGAAAGAGCCAGGAAGCTTTCCCTGAAAAGGTGAGTTATTTTCATGGCTGTTATGCCAACTACAATAACCCTAAGCTTGCGAAAGATTTCGTGAAGATAATGAACGCACTAGGCTATGGCGTGAATCTTCTTGAAAAGGAAAAGTGCTGCGGAGTGGCGCTGATATCCAACGGTTTCAAGGAGAAGGCACTCAAGCAGGCGGAACTCAATCTCAGAAGCATACGTAAGGCTGTGTCCAGGGGGGAGATGGTGCTTACGACAAGTTCTACCTGTACTTTCACTATGCGTGACGAGTATGCTCATATCCTTGGCCTGGACAACTCGGATGTGCGCGGCAGCATAGCCCTGGCTACAAAGTTCATATATGAACTTGTTGACTTGGGCAAGGCCCGTCTGGTGTTTAAGAAGGATTACGTCAAGCGCATTGCCTACCACACGCCATGTCATATGGAGAAGCTGGGATGGGCAGTGTACTCTACCTCGCTCTTGAGAATGATTCCGGGCGTGGACTTCAATATGCTCGACTCGCAGTGCTGCGGTATAGCAGGAACTTACGGTTTCAAGAAAGAGCATTATAATGACTCTCAGAAGATAGGTGAATCCCTTTTCCGTCAGATTGCGGACCTCAATGTGGATGTTGTCAGTACGGATTGCGAGACATGTAAATGGCAGATTGAGATGAGCACGGGAGTTCCTGTCGAGAATCCGATATCGATAATTGCTGATGCATTGGATGTCGAAGCGACGATAAAGGCTAATCAAAAGAAATAATTTTGTTATCTTTGCGCGCGAAATAAAAGCAAGACCTCTATGAGCAACCAAAGGTACATGCAGCGTGGCGTCTCAGCATCCAAGGAGGATGTCCACAATGCTATCAAGAACATCGACAAAGGCATTTTCCCTAAGGCATTCTGCAAGATCATTCCTGACATTCTAGGCGGCGATCCGGAGTACTGCAACATCATGCATGCAGACGGTGCCGGAACAAAATCATCACTTGCATATCTCTATTGGAAGGAGACTGGTGACCTGAGCGTATGGAAAGGCATCGCACAGGATGCGCTCATCATGAACATCGATGACCTTCTCTGCGTCGGCGCAGTGGACAATATCCTTGTTTCGTCGACCATCGGCCGTAACAAGCTTCTCGTTCCGGGCGAAGTCATCAGCGCCATCATCAACGGCACAGACGAGCTCCTCGCAGAGCTCCGTGAGATGGGTGTGGGAGTATATGCGACAGGCGGCGAGACTGCAGATGTGGGCGACCTCGTGCGCACCATCATCGTGGACTCGACAGTGACCTGCCGAATGAAGCGCAGCGACGTCATCGACAATGCCAACATCCGTCCTGGCGACGTGATCGTAGGTCTTGCTTCATATGGCCAGGCTACATATGAGAAGGAATACAACGGTGGAATGGGCAGCAACGGCCTCACCAGCGCCCGTCACGACGTATTCTCGAAATATCTTGCAGAGAAATATCCTGAGAGCTATGACAAGGCGGTTCCGGAGGATCTCGTTTACAGTGGCGGTCTTAAACTGACGGATGCCGTTGAGGGATCTCCTCTTGACGCAGGAAAGCTCGTGCTTTCACCGACCCGTACATATGCCCCGGTTGTGAAGAAACTTCTTGATGCGCTCAGACCTGAGATTCATGGAATGGTACACTGCTCGGGCGGTGCCCAGACCAAGATCCTGCATTTCGTTGGCGACAATATCCGTGTCATCAAGGACAACCTCTTCCCTGTACCGCCTCTCTTCAGGACGATCCATGAGCAGAGCGGTACCGACTGGGCAGAGATGTACAAGGTGTTCAACATGGGACACCGTCTCGAGGTATACCTCTCGCCGGAGCATGCGGAAGAAGTCATCGCGATATCAAAGAGCTTCGGCATAGACGCACAGGTGGTCGGCCGCGTAGAAGAGTGCGATCACAAGGGACTCATCATCCGTTCAGAATTCGGAGAATTTGTGTATTGACGTCATGCCCGACCTGATCGGGCATCTGATGATATAGAGATTGCCGGTCAAGCCGGCAATGACGATTCGAAAAATTATACATGACAACTAATATGAGAGCATTATTTTCAGTATCTGATAAGACCGGCGTGGTAGAATTCGCCAGTCAGTTAGTGGACCTCGGTTGGGAGATCATCGCAACCGGAGGAACAATGAAGCTTCTTCAGGAAGCAGGACTCAAGGTGATCAACATTAGCGAGATCACAGGTTTTCCAGAAATCTGTGACGGTCGCGTGAAGACCCTGCACCCGAAGGTGCACGGAGGCCTTCTTGGCCGTCGTGACCTCGACAGCCACATCGCTCAGCTTAAGGAGAATGGCATCGAGTTCATCGACATGGTATGCGTGAACCTCTATCCGTTCAAGCAGACCATCGCAAAGCCTGACGTGACCATGGAGGACGCAATCGAGAACATCGACATCGGAGGCCCTTCAATGCTCCGCTCGGCAGCAAAGAACTGGAGCGCAGTGACAGTAGTCTGCAACCCTGATAACTATGCAAAGATCATCTCTGAGATCCGCGAGCATGGAAACACCACCAAGGAGACCCGTCTCCAGCTTTCGGCAGAGGCCTATACTCACACTGCGGAGTATGACATGATGATCGCGACATATATGCGCAAGGCTGCGGGCCTGAACGAGAAACTCTTCCTCGAGTACGACCTCAAGCAGGGCCTCCGCTACGGAGAGAACCCTCACCAGAGCGCGAAGTTTTATGCTACTCTCGAGAGCGTTCCGTTCTCTCTCGCGACAGCAGAGCAGCTTAACGGCAAGGAACTTTCATACAACAACATCCAGGACGCAAACGCTGCGCTCAACATCGTCCGCGAGTTCGATGCGCCGTTCTGCGTAGGCCTGAAGCATATGAACCCATGCGGCGCGGCTATCGGAACAGATGTGGTTGACGCATGGAAGAAGGCATATGAGGCAGACAAGGTCAGCATCTTCGGCGGCATCGTAGCTGTCAACCGTGAGGTCAACAAGGAGGTTGCAGAGCTCATGAAGCCTATATTCCTTGAGATCATCATGGCTCCAAGCTTCACTCCAGAGGCTCTCGAGGTGCTCTGCACCAAGAAGAACCTCCGTCTCCTCAAGGTGGACATGTCCAAGGAGGAAGGCGGTCACAATCAGTATGTGAGCATGAACGGAGGCATCCTCGTCCAGGAGCAGGACATCGAGACCAGGACGGTAACAGCAGACATGTGCGTGACTGAAGCGAAGCCATGCGAAGGTCAGCTCACAGATCTTGACTTTGCATGGAGAATAGTCAAGCACGTGAAGTCAAATGCGATCGTGGTTGTGAAGAATGGTGCGACTCTCGGTGTCGGAGCAGGCCAGATGAACCGTGTAGGCTCTGCAAAGATCGCTCTCGAACAGGCAGAGGCTGCCCTCAAGGAGGCTGGCAAGGATATCAGGAACGAGGCTCTCGTCCTCGGATCTGACGGATTCTTCCCATTCGACGACACTGTGACCATGGCTGCTGAATACGGCGTAAAGGCCATTGTCCAGCCAGGCGGTAGCGTGCGCGACGAAGATTCTGTCAAGAAAGCAAACGAGTGCGGCATCACAATGCTCTGCACAGGAATGCGTCACTTCAAGCATTAATATGAATTTCAGATCAATACTCAACTTAGTGCTGGCGGCAATCCCGTCAGCACTATTGCTATCTGCATGCAGTCAGGCGCAGCAGAGGCCTCTTGCGGAAGAAATCCTCTTCCAGACTGCAGCTCCGGACACTTGGGGAGACGAGTTAGTGCTTGTTGAGGGAACAGGCGTTCCGGCAACCATAGACTGCGGCCGTGGGCATATATTATAAAGAAGTGAAAGGTGGTGAGAACTCTGAACAGATGGCTGCCAACTGGTGTGGACCATACAGAGTTACAGAGAAGCCGTCTGCTTACTCTACAATGATCCATCTCCAGAACAGGAATATCGGATTCTATTACGAAGAGTGCGACAGCCTGAATACCTCCGGCTACGACATGGTGTACAAGGAACTTCCGCTTGACAGGATTACATCTGGAAATTACTTCAATTGATAATGCATTAGAAAAATCTTTATATCTTTGCTTTAATATGAAAGATGATAAATCATTGATAGCCCGCTTGAATATGTCTGACAAGGCTTCTTTCGAAGTCTTGTATGACAAGTATGTGGGCATGGTCTATGGTTTTATCAATTCTGTTCTGAAAAACGAGACGTTGGCAGAAGATCTTACTCAGTGGTGCTTCATGCAACTTTGGGAACACAGACAAACTATTTCAGCAGAGCGCAATCTTCCTGCATGGTTGTATGTAACTGCCCGCAATGCCGCATATAAGGAAATGCGCAGGCAGCTTGCTGCCGCCCGTTGCATAGACTCGTTTCCCAACGGCAGCGATGTCAATGGCTTTGAAGAAGCTGTCGGTTGTGATGCTCAGGTCATCATGCAGGAGATGAATAAAGTCATTGATACGCTTCCTGAATCAAGAAGACGTATTTTCATCATGAAGACGGTAGAGGGCAAGTCTATAGCACAAATTGCCGAAGAAATGAATATCTCCCCTAAAACGGTTGAGACTCAGATATATAGAGCGAAATCAACCTTAAAGGAACATGTTTCCAAATTACTCTATCTCGCTATAATCCTGACATTACAGTTATAAATTACATTTTTTTTAGATGTTGTTGTAAGGATTTTTCATATAAGTGGATACATTATATAGTATGGATAAATATTCACTTTTGGAAAAGTTCTTTAGTGGACAGTCTACTGAAGAAGAAAATAATGTTCTGTCCAAGATCTTTAAGGATGGTGGAGAGGATATCTTTGATGAGTATTGCCGTAGGAAGTGGGCAGAGAATGACTGTCGGATTCCTACATCAGTGAAGGCTAGAATAAAGCAGAGCCTTTTCACCAAGATGCCACGAGTGAGATGGAGACGTGTCATCGCATCTGCATCTGCTGTTCTTGCGGCTGCAGTCATTCTTTTCATGTGTATGCTTTGGAGCAGACCTTCTGAAAATGCTGCTCCGGAAATATTCGAGATCGTTGCAGAGCGCGGTCAAAAGAGTTCTGTCACTCTTCCGGACGGAAGCCGCGTCATGATCAACTCAGCCAGTACAATATCCTATACTTCGGACTACAATGTGAAGGAGAGGAATGTGTTCCTTTCCGGTGAAGCCTATTTTGATGTCGCCTCAAACGCAGACATTCCATTTGTCGTACATGCTGATAAGGTTTCTGTCACAGCATTGGGAACAGAATTCAATGTAAAGGCTTATGCAGAGGATCCATATGTCGTGACAACTCTTGTCGAAGGAGGCGTCAGGACAGAGGCTGGAACTCAGTATGAACTGCTGACCCGGGCGCAGGAGGCAAGCTACAATAAGGAGGCAGATGTCCTTTTGGCTTATGACGTGAAGGATATATCTCGTGCAGTGCCATGGATCCGCAATGAACTGTTGTTTGAGAATGAGTCTCTTGCTGATATTGCTGTGACCCTTGAAAGAATGTACAATGTCACTATAGTATTCGAGGATGAAGCTGCAAAAGGATATTCTTATACTGGTCTGATCCGAAACAATTCGCTTCAGAACGTCCTGGAACTGATTTCCAGCACATCCCCAGTCGGATACAAGATGAACTCCGGCATTATAAGATTCTACATGAAACACTAAAACACCCAAAATAGAAAATATGAAACACAACATCTTGAGACTTTCTGTCTGTGTGCTGCTTGCCTTCATCGGCATTCCTGCATTTGCACAGGTTACGGTGGAGATCAATGACCTTCCGCTGACAGATGCTCTGAAACGTCTTGAAGAACAGAGTGGATATTCGTTCTTCTATAGCAATGCCTTGCCGGATAGAAATACTCCGGTGTCTGTAAAGGCGCATGACAAGGACATTACCTACGTAATGGATAGAATCCTGGAGGGACTGGATGTCTCTTACGAGCTGAAGAGTGACAAGCAGATCGCTTTATATGCCAAGCCTCAGGATTCTAAAACCAATTCTTTATCCCGAGTGGTGACCGGTGTGGTACGTGATACTGATGGATATCCGGTCATCGGAGCCGGAGTCATGGTGGTCGGTCAGACTTATGGAACTGTAACTGATGAAAATGGAAAATGGACTCTGGAACTGGATAATGGCGATGTCGATCTGGAGTTCTCTGCAATGGGATATAAGGCAGTGACATTATCTACTAAAGGAAAGAATGAGATGACTGTCGTCATGTCGACAGACACTCAGTTCCTCGACGAGGTCGTTGTGGTCGGTTACGGTACTCAGAAGAAGGTCAATCTCACAGGTTCCGTGTCCATGGTCAGCAGTGAAGATATGGTTTCACGCCCTTCTTCCAGCCTTGCTTCAGGACTTCAGGGTATGCTTCCGGGAGTAACCGTAGTCAATTCTTCGGGACAGCCAGGTGCCTCAAATACAACTATCCGTGTCCGTGGTATCGGTACAATCGGCAACGCCAATCCGCTCATTCTCATTGATGGAGTTGAGGGTGATATATCTGCTGTGAATCCTGAGGATATCGAGAGCGTGTCTGTGCTTAAGGATGCTGCTTCAGCTGCTATCTATGGCGCCCGTGCGGCAAACGGAGTCCTTCTGGTAACTACAAAGAAGACACAGTCATCGGGTTCAGAGCGTACAAAGGTTACATTCGGAGCGTATTTCGGTTTCCAGACTCCGACCTGTCTCCCTGAAATGTGCGATGCTTTGGAATTCATGACTTTGGACAACGAAGCACGTGCGAATGTCGGAACAGCTGCAGCATGGACTGACACCGAGTTCAAGAAGGTGGAATCCGGCAGTGATCCTAACTATTTCGCAAATACGGACTGGATTTCTGAAGTGTTGAACAGATATGCACCTCAGCAGAGCTACAACCTTACATTGAGCGGTGGCGTCGGATCAAGCGGCTACATGCTCTCATACAGATATTTCGATCAGGATGGTCTCACAGTAGGTTCTTCTACAGGTGAACAGAGACACAACATCCGATTCAAACTTGATACAAAGCTTATCGACAGACTCACGCTGTCGTCAAATGTCAGCTACACATCACGTAAGGTGACTTCTCCTGTCAATTCGCTTACAAGCGGCGGTGGTGCCATTTACACAGCAATGCGAATTGCTCCTAACGCTCCTGTCAGATATACAGATGGTACATGGGCATATGGCGGAGGTAACACCAACCCGGTGGCGATTCTCCAGGATGGCGGCCGCTCTCTTGATGCAACAGATGAATTTTCTGTTCAGGAGACATTGAAACTGGACATCATCAAGGGATGGAGTGTGAGCGCAACATATAATCTTACATCGATAAACGGTCTGAGAGATATCCTTAAGAAGACAATCCGCTTTGTCAATCCTGAAGATAAGTCAGTATTCGACTATGCGTCTCCAAATTCACTCAAGAATATTGATCTTAAGAATACCCAGCAGACATTTATTCTTCAGTCAAACTTCGACTTTACTTTTGGCAAGAACAACTTGAGTGGAGTTGTCGGTATGTCCCAGGAGTGGTATGAGGGCAGAAGCTTCAACGCATCCAGAACAAATCTCTCGACAGAAAAAGAACCTACTCTGAATCTTGGTGATGCAGGCACAATGAGTAATGAGGGCTCATATTCAAGCTGGGCTTTGCGTTCCGGATTTGCACGCGTAAGTTATAACTACGATGAACGCTACCTTGTTGAGGCGAATCTTCGTTACGACCTTTCATCACGTTTCCACAAGGACAACCGAGGTGGATTGTTCCCATCGGTTTCTGCCGGTTGGCGTCTATCTGAGGAGCCTTTCATGTCTTTCGCAAAGCCTTATTTTGACAACATCAAGTTCAGAGCGTCATGGGGTATGCTTGGCAACCAGTATGTGGGATCTTCAGACTATCCATATCTGTCTATTCTGCAGTCATTCACAGACGGACTTTCACTCATCGGATCTTCTGCAACAACAGGATATGTACAGTCGACACTGGCCAATCCAGACCTTACATGGGAGCAGATCAAGATGTTCGATGTCGGATTCGACTTGGCAATGCTTGACAATCGTCTTACAATGACATTCGACTGGTACAACAAGAACACAGAAGGAATCCTTCTCAAACTCAACTACCCGGCTCAGATCGGTGCAACACCTTCAGAGCAGAATGTCGGCAAGGTGAACAACCGTGGTTGGGAGCTCGACCTCAACTGGAGAGAGCAGAGAGGTGACTTCTACTATGGTGTCGGTTTCAATCTGTCGGATGTCCAGAACAAGATCGTCGACCTTGGTGGCAATGCTCCTGATTTGAGCGGCTATCAGGTACGCGTGGTAGGCAGCCCTATCGATGCATTCTATGGTTATGTGGCTGACGGCCTTATGACTCCTGAAGACTTCAAGATCAGCGATACCAAGAACCACAACTACAGTCTTCCAAAAGTGCCGGTAATCCTTGGCAATGACTATCAGCCAGGCGACATCAAGTACAAGGATATCAGCGGTCCTGACGGAGTTCCGGACGGACGTATCACTCCTGAGTATGACAAGGTGATCCTAGGCAGCAACATTCCGCGTTACACATATAGCGCAAGAGGAGATTTCGGCTGGAAAGGTATTGATTTCAGCTTTGTAATCCAGGGTGTGGGCAAGTGTGACGGTTATCTTGAGGGAACAGCCCGTCATGCACTCCAGGATATGGCGGCCTATCCGCAGAAGGTTCACCTTGAGCGTTACAATGTGGTGACAAATCCAAATCCGAATGCTTCATATCCGCGCTTGACATACAACACAGGTTTCAACCAGACAACGTTCTCGACTTATTGGATGGAAGATGCTTCATATCTGCGTCTCAAGAATATCCAGTTGGGTTATACTTTCCCTGAAAAATGGATGAAGAAGGCCCGCATTGACAATCTTAGAATCTATGTTTCTGCTGACAACCTTTTGACAATCAGCAACTTCTTCTATGCGTACGATCCTGAGACACCGGTTTCCAAGGGTGGTTACTATCCTCAGGTGAAGACGGCTGTCATTGGACTTAACGTAACATTCAAATAGCATATGGTTATGAAAAAAATGATATACATACTTCTGTCGGTGGCAGCGATGGTCTCTTTTTCCTCATGCAATGATGACTTCCTTGACCGTATGCCAAAGGATGAAATGACAGACGATAACTTCTGGCAGACTGAAGAGCATCTTGTCCAGGTGGCAAATACATTCACTGCCGCCCTTCAGGGAAAATATTGGCTGAACATTACAGAAATCATGGCAGACAGTGCGCCATGGGCTGTAACCACAGCATTCCGTACAATTGGAGCCGGTAACTTTACAACAGAGACGTCTCAGATTAACTCTTTGTGGGTGACTGCATACACCGGTATCGGTCGAGTAAACTATTTCCTCAACAACTACAACCGTGCTGAAACAGTAAAGGAAGAGATCCGAGAGCGATATGCGGCAGAGGCATATTTCTACAGAGCATACAACTACTGGGTGCTTACGAGCTATTTCGGAGATGTTCCATATATTACAGATGAGCTCAGCGTTGAGTCTCCGGATGTATACCGCGGAAGAGATCCAAGAAAGACGATCATCGAAAAGGTGACAAAAGACCTTGAGGACCACTATAAGAACCTTCCCGAGTACATTCCTGCAGCATCTTCTGAGTTCGGTCGAGTATCACAGTGTGCAGCACTTGCACTCCTCTCGAGAATATATCTCTACAATGGTATGTACGAGGAGGCAGCCGGCGCAGCTGAGAGAGCAATGAACAACTCTTACCATGAGCTTTATTCAACCGGTAATCCTGACGTCGACTATGTAAACCTCTTCAATTACACAGGTCGTGCATCGCGCAATGCGGCAAACAAGGAGACACTCCTTGCGTTCGTGTACAACTACGATCTTGGTGAGGCAGCAAGACAGTCACACAACCTTTCAAGAGAGTGCTGGGTGCCAGGTGACTATGCCCGCTTCGTACCGACAAACAGCATGATTGAGGCATATCTGACAAAGGATGGACAGATCTGGGATCCTTCTACAGTAGATACATATGAAGATGTGTTCAAGGACAGAGATCCACGAATGGTTCAGTCAATCCTTGCTCCAGGCACTCCATGGGAAGGAGGTAAGAGCGGTGACCTTTTGAGCACTGATGACAAGATCTATACATATCCGCTTCTGACAAACAACAAGACTGCAGCTATGACATATTCCGGATATTACATGAGAAAATATGTAGAGCCTTCTACAGTCAAGTATGTCGGTCATGATGACAACGACCTTGTTATGCTCCGCTACGCTGAGGTGCTCCTCAACTATGCAGAGGCTAAGGAAATGCTTGGACAGCTTACTCAGGCTGATCTTGACAAGTCGATCAATCTGCTCCGCGATCGCGTCGGAATGGTGCATATGAAACTTTCACAGCTCCCTGCCGGCTCGGATATCAGGACTGAAATCCAAAGAGAGCGTCGTATCGAGCTCTTCTTCGAGGGACACCGCTATTTCGACATCATCAGATGGAAGCAGGGACATATTCTTGGAGAGGATCTTCTTGGCGTAAACAAGAGATGGCTTGACCAGAGCAGACTTGCGGTAGACCTTGACAAGGACCTTACATGGCAGACAAAGGACGGACAACAGTATCTCCTTATTGAGACAGGACGTACTTTCAATCCGGATAAGCATTACCTGCTCCCTATCCCATTCAAGCAGATGCAGCTCAATCCTAATCTTGCCCCTCAGAACCCAGGTTGGAACTAATATGAAACGTATACTACTAGTAATAGCTTCGCTTTGCCTGCTGTGCGTGTCTGATCTGTATGCTCAGAAGACTGTCACCCTCAGGGTGATGTCCATGAACATCAGACAGGGCGGAGAGTATGCCGGCAACAAGTCTGAGCCGTACTCAGAACTGATAAACAAGTATCAGCCGGATGTGGTTGCTCTGCAGGAGGTAGACTATAAGACTACACGCAACGGCAAGAGGGACTGGCTCAATGAGGTCGCCATGCAGACAGGTATGTTCCCGTATTTCTGCAAATCGATTACTTATCAGGGCGGAGGATTCGGAACAGCGCTTCTTTCCAAATATCCTTTCTATAAATGTGAGAAGACTATTTTCTCACATAAGGATACAAGAGAGGACAGATCGACAGGATGGATTTATGTCCAGCTCCCTTGTGGAGAATCTGTGAGAGTCGGCGTAGTTCATCTTTCGCTTGAGACATCACAATTGACAATTCAGCATTTTGCGTCCATCAATAAGGCATTCTTTGCAGAGGATACAACGACCCCGTCTCTTTTGATAGGAGACTACAACGCCGCAAATGGAAGCGATGCCATCAATTATGTGAAGAACAAATGGCAGGATGTTATTCCTGATCTGGGATTTACCATCCCGACTTCAGGACCTACAACCCAGCTTGATTATGTGATGGGCTATCCTAAAGGAGCCTGGACATGCACAGGTCATGAGGTTATTGCCAGAGAAGATATGTCGGACCACTGTTTCATCGTAGCTGATGTTCAGATAACAATCGAGTAATATGAAGAGAGTGCTTGAAATACTGGCTCTGTTGCCGACAATGTTCCTTCTGCTCTCTTGTGAGGGTAACGGTCCTATCCCAGGCCCAGGCCCGGATCCCGGAAAAGAAGATGTCCTCACACCTCCGGAAGAGGTGAAGTCGGCGAATGTATTCGTTGTGGATATGTTCTCTACATTAGAAGATGATGGTGACTTCTTTGCGATGAGAGATGTCGCTTCCGCTGCGCAGCATATCGCAGGGCAGTCAGGAAAGAGACCGCTCATATATATGTTTGACCGCGCAGACTTCAAAGTTGGACAGTCGCATCCGCTGAATAAACTGTCATATACTGCAAACATATATCAGCTCTTTGCTCAGCATGAGCCGACATCTGCTGATGTCACTAAAGGAACGGCTATGGCTACGCAGTATCCTGTCAATTTGTATGACGGACTTGCTGAGGATGGCGCTTATATGTCTGGACTTAAAATCTCGGCTCCGCTTACAACTACTACACCGGTCTGCATCTACACATCAAGAATCAGCTCTTTGGACCAGATGAAGCAGATCTACGATGCTAAATCGATGAAACTCCTCAATGATGGTGTCATCGTGGCGTTGGTAGATAATGCCATCAAAGCAGAGGTTGTCAAATATGTGGAGCAGACAATGTCGCTCAGAGCTGCAACTTATGGCAGTGGCGACACTAAGCTTGATCTATTGGTGGTTGTGCCTCCTGCATATGTCTGCAGATCTATTGAGAGCGGAACGACAATCAATCTTCCATATTATAGAGTTTCAATTGAAAAGTGGTTATGGGAATGAAACGAATAATTGCATTGATCAGTATTTTCCTTGCCTCTGCTGCTGTGATGTCGTCAGCGGAGAAAGGTGATACACTGAAGCTGATGACATATAACCTCAGGTTTGGTGAGCTGGCTTCGATGGAGCAGATTGCCGATTATATTTCATCTGAGCATCCCGATATCGTTGCGCTCCAGGAGTGCGACTGGGCAACCAACAGAACAAGAGCACCGCATCAGAATGGTGTGATGTTCGTCAATGAACTTGCTTATCATACAGGGATGTTCGGTATCTACGGCAAGTCTATCAATTATGCCGGAGGATATTATGGCATTGGCATTTTGAGCAGGTATCCTATCCTGCGCTATGAGAGGGTTCTTCTTCCGAATGATGGTAAGACAGAGCAGAGAAGCATGCTCATTGCTGATATTGAGCTTCCTGATGGAACAGTGATTACATTCGTGAATACACACCTTGAGGTCAAGACAGCGCAGATGCGTATTGAGCAGGTGCAGTTTATCAACGAATATCTCAAAGACTGCCCTAATCATCTTTTCCTAGCAGGTGATATGAATGCAATCCCTGACACTGAGGAGATGGAGATGCTGCGTCAAGGCTGGTCTGACATTACTGACAGAGTGTTTACTTACTCGACATCAAAGCCTCAGATCAAGATAGACTACATCTATACAAAACCTTCTGAGAATGTGGAACTTCTCGGCACAGAGGTCCAGGAAGACATTAAACTCTCAGACCACTTTCCAGTGATTTCAACAATAGTTTTACACTAATAAATAACCTTTTTAAATCAAAATTTTATGAAAAAAATCTTTTTCGCGCTTGCTGCTACAGCATTGGTAGCAGTATCATGCAACAAGGATGGCGGTGACGACAACAAGGTGAAACCGCTTGAGGCAACTCTCGAACTCACAACATCTGTAGCTGAACTCCCTTATGGAGAGCCTGCAGAGATCCTCGGTACAGTGACTACAACTGCGACTTTGGATTCTTTCACTCTTACAGCTGTGCAGAAAGTTGGTGAGGAGTACTCTGCAGTCGGTGAGGCTCAGGTTTTCGCGGCTGAGGGCAACGACATGAAGGTCGAGTACTTTGCTGACTCTAAGGACATGACTGACCTTGAGGTTGTTCTTAAGGCAGGTGCTCAGGAGGCTAAGTTCTACTTCCCTGCAACAGCAGTCGGTGAACTTAAGGGTACATTCTGGATGAATGACGCTGTCATGATGGCAGCAACTCCTAAGGTCGGAACTTACGAGAACGATCCGGAGACTTATCCTGTAGAAGGAACTGGTGCTGGTTCTGACATTCCTTCATTCTTCTCTATGAGAGGTGCAGAGGTTAATGGTGAGGTTAAGCATATCCTCTCATTGAACGACGCACGTGAAGTAGGTGGTGTTGACGTGAGCATGTCTTGGGTAAACGTCCTTATGAACACAAAAAACAACGCTTTCATCGGTGGCCAGAGAGGTCTTGCATTCGTAAGATGTAACTCTCTTACTGCAGGTACAGTAGGCCGTCAGTGCGATGTTTACGAGGTTGACGGTAAGAAGATCGACACAGAAAAGACTGACAACGCATTCGGTATTTCAGCTATCAGAGGTAGCTGGGCAGGTGACCGCTACAACGAGGAAGAGTATAAGTTTGTTGACAAGCTTTTCCTTGATGTGAACAAGGCAGAGACTAAGCTTGAGAAGATGAAGGCTTTCTGGGCTTTCAACCAGATCCAGGCTGTTCTTGACAATGCGACCCTCGGAGTTGAGGAGAATCCTACAAACCTTTCTAACAAGAACATGTACCGTCGTTATGTAGAGGCTGGTCAGACTTCTGCCAAGGAGGCGATTACTGAAGAGTTCAGAGCAGGTGACTACTTTATCATCCGTACAAACGCTGGTACAGCAGATGCTCCTCAGTACATCTATGGTATCATCCAGGTTCTCCAGCTTCCTGATGATGCATACACATTCACTCTTGAGAGCGAGAAGGTTCCAGGTAAGATGTGTATGGATATCGAGAAGACAGCTGAACTCTATGAGAAGCCAGCTTACTTCTCTATCAAGACTCAGTGCGTAAGATAATTTTACTTTTTATAATCAGGTAGGTCCGGTGTGTCCGGACCTACCTTTGATATTTTTCTATGAAGGCATTAAGACTGATAATTTCTACTATTGCAGCAATTTCTTTATTCAGCTGCGGACAACAGAATTCAAAAAAATCCGAATCTCAGGGACCTCTGCAGATTGCAGAGGGAGTAATAAGCAGAACGGTTGGTTCCACAGACGGCATCACTCTCGAAGCGATTCCGTCTGCTGATGGAAAGGATTGCTATGAGATCGACGCTAAGGACGGAAAGGTTCTCATCAAGGGAAGCAGTCCGTCTGCAATCTGCTATGCCTTCAATAAATATCTCCGCTATGCATGCGGATCGATGGTCACTTGGGGCGGAAAAAATCTTGATTTACCTGAAGTGTGGCCTGATTGGCAGGAAAAGGCGACATCTCCATATAAGTTCCGCTATTTCCTGAATGTATGTACATTCGGATATACAGCTCCATATTGGGATTGGGACCGCTGGTCGGAGGAACTTGACTGGATGGCTCTTCATGGCGTTAACATGCCGCTTGCAAGCGTAGCCAGCGAAGCAATCGCGCGCCGTGTATGGGTCAAGATGGGGCTTACTGAGGAAGAAGCTGATGCATTCTTCACCGGCCCTGCACATCTTCCATGGCATAGAATGGGTAATCTGAACGTGTTTGACGGTCCGCTTGACAGCGAGTGGCATGAGGACCAGATTGCGCTTCAGCATAAGATCCTTGACAAGATGCGTTCTCTCGGAATGGAGCCCGTCGCTCCTGCCTTTGCCGGATTTGTTCCGCCGGCATTCATGGAGAAGCATCCTGAAATAAAGGCAAATCAGCTTACATGGGGTGGTTTTGACATCTCGTGCAATGCATGCGTTCTCGCTCCTGACTCTCCGTATTTCCAGGATATCGGCAAACTGTTCATCCAGGAATGGGAGGCTGAGTTCGGAGACGCAAAATACTATCTCTCGGATAGTTTCAATGAAATGAAACTTCCTGTCGATAAGGATGATGTCGCAGGAAAGCACTCTCTTCTCGCTCAATACGGCGAGGCGATCTACAACTCTATAGCAGCAGGAGATCCTGATGCTGTATGGGTTACACAAGGCTGGACATTCGGATACCAGCACGATTTCTGGGACCAGGAAAGCCTCAAGGCTCTTCTGTCGAAGGTTCCAGATGACAAGCTTATCATTGTAGACCTTGGAAATGACTACCCTAAGTGGGTGTGGCACACAGAGCAGACATGGAAGGTCCATGAGGGCTTCTATGGAAAGCAGTGGATCTACAGCTATGTGCCTAATTTCGGAGGAAAGGTGCTTCCTACCGGAGACCTTACAATGTATGCGACAGGTTCTGTCGAAGCCCTGAATTCTCCTTATAGTGAGAATCTTGTAGGTTTCGGTTCAGCACCTGAAGGACTTGAAAACAATGAGGTGGTCTATGAACTTCTCGCAGACATGGGATGGACCGCTGAAAATATAGATCTTGACCAGTGGCTCAAGCAGTATTGCCTGTCACGTTATGGATACTGGGATGAAGGCATGCAGCAGGTATGGAGCCTTCTTCATCAGTCGGTATACAGTTCGCTATACTCGTACCCTCGCTTCACTTGGCAGACTGTAGTACCTGATCAGCGCCGCAAGAGTCTGCATGACATCAATGACGACTTTGGAGCAGCTGCAGAACTTTTCCTTGAGTATGCCGACAAGTGTGCTGGCTCACAGCTTTATAAGAACGACGCTGTCGAGTTTGCCGCTCTCTATATAGCAGAACTTGCAGACAGGCATTATGAGAAGGTTCTTGAGGGTGGAGCAGATGCACAGGAGCATCTTGCCAAGACAGTGGAGCTTCTCGAGTCAGTGGACAGACTGCTTGCAACTCATCCTGATTACAGTCTTCAGATGTGGGTTGACTATGCCCGTTCTCATGGCTCGGACGAGGTCAGGAAGAATCAGTATGAGGCAAATGCAAAGCGCCTTATCACAACATGGGGCGGATGGCAGGAGGATTATGCGGCACGTTTTTGGGCAGGTCTTGTAGGAAATTACTACATTCCTAGAATCCAGATTTATGCTGCAGAAGGAGCTGAGGCTCTTGATGCATGGGAGGAGAACTGGATCATGACACCATACTCCGCTCAGGAGCAGGCTTATGAAAACCCGGTTGAAAAGGCACTTGAAATCATCAGAAACAACAGATAAACTATGATAAGGAAGATAGCATGCCTGCTTGCATTTCTTACTTTCATTTCATGTGGAGTGACGGTCAGAACTGCTTCCAAGGCTGAAGCTCCACAAGATGTGGATGCAGCCGTGGCTCTTGTCGAAAGAGTGACAGGAGGACGTCAGGGAGAATTTACAGTGAAAATCACTCCGGAGCAGATTGACGGCAAGGATTGGTTTGCATATTATGCCAAGGACGGCAAGGTGGTTCTTGAGGGTAACAACGGCGTCAGCGTGGCGAGTGCGTTGAACAGTTATCTCAAGACTCACTGCGGATGGCATCTTACTTGGTGCGGAAAGCAGGACAAGCTGCCTCAGGTACTCCCTCTGCCGCAGGAGAAGGTGATGCGTACCTCTCCTTATAAATACCGTTACTATCTGAACTACTGCACGTTCAATTACACCATGAGCTGGTGGGATTTCGATCGTTGGCAGAAGGAGATAGACTTCATGGCTCTCAACGGCATCAATATGCCGCTTGCCCTTACCGGCCAGAACTCTGTATGGCAGAGAGTCTACAGAAAACTTGGATTCACCGATGAGGATCTTGCCGGTTTCTTCAGCGGTCCGGCATATTTCAACTGGTTCTGGATGGGTAACCTGGACGGCTGGTGCGGTCCTCTTCCTCAGAGTTTCATGGATGACCATGAGCAGCTTCAGAAGCAGATCCTGTCGGCTGAGCGCTCTCTGGGCATGACACCTATCCTTCCGGCCTTTACAGGACATGTCCCTCCTTCATTCAAGGAGAAGTTCCCTCAGGCCAAGGTGAGGACCACAGAGTGGGTAAATTTCCCTGAAGTATCCATCCTTGACCCGAGCGAGGAATTGTTCACTACCATCGGAAAGATGTTCATTCAGGAACAGATAGACCTTTACGGCACAGATCACTATTACAGTGCCGATACATTCAATGAGAACACTCCTCCTACCCATGATCCAAAGTATCTCAATGACATCAGTGCCAAGGTGTTCAGCTCGATGCAGGATGTCGATCCTGAAGCTGTGTGGGTGATGCAGGGATGGCTCTTCTATCATGAAAGAGACTACTGGGGAGACAAGGAGATCAAGGCTCTGCTTGGAGCTGTTCCGGATGACAGGATGATCATCCTCGACCTATGGAGCGAACGTCATCCCGTATGGAACCGCACCAACGCATATTACGGCAAGCCGTGGATATGGTGCATGCTTCATAACTTCGGTCAGAACATCAACATGTCCGGCAATGTCACAAGCATCGCAAACGATCCTGCGAACGCCCTGAATGATCCCGCTTCTGGAAACATGTCCGGCATCGGCCTTACAATGGAGGGCATCGAGCAGAACCCTATGGTCTATGCTCTCATGCTTGAAAATGTGTGGAGAGACCAGCCAGTCGACAAGGATGAGTTCCTCAGGTCCTATCTTACTCAGAGATATGGCTCTTTTAATGAGACAGCCTTCAAGGCATGGCAGATCATCATGGCTTCTGCATATGAGAATACCGTGAACAACGGTGGTCAGGAGTCTATCCTTACAGGACGTCCTTCGTTCAAGGAGAATCCGGGAGGAACAACCAATACTAAAGCTCATTACGATAAGGAGGAATTGAAGAAGGCATGGCAGATGCTTGTTTCATGTCACGAGGACTTTGTCCACAGCGATGGATATCGTTATGATCTGGTTGACGTTACCCGTCAGGTTCTGGCAGACTATGCCTCTGTGCTTCAGCAGAAGGTGGCAAAGGCTTATGAGGCTGGCGACATAGAGGCCTTCAGGAAGGCTGCGGATGATTTCCTGGGATTGATTGACGATATGGATTCGCTCCTTGGCACAAGAAATGAATTCCTTCTTGGCAGATGGCTAAAGGATGCGCGTGCAATAGGCCATACGCAGCAGGAGAAGGATCTTTATGAAAGAAACGCCCGCAATCTCATCACTCTTTGGGGTAATAAGGACTGCCGTATCAGAGACTATGCCTGCCGTCAGTGGAACGGCATGATGAGCGGTTTCTATCATCCTAGGTGGGAGCGTTTCTTCACATTTGTCGAGGCTGCGATGCAGAAGGGATGCTCATACGATGAGGAAATGTTCATCAGCGAAAGCAAGGACTGGGAGTGGGAATGGCTTTCCGGACATGAGGAATATCCGTCTGAGCCGGTCGGTGATGAAATACAGGAATGTCTGAAAATATGGAACAAGTATTCAAAGGACATCCTTCATCTTGAGGATGACTTTGAGTATGAGGCCGATGTAGAGGCTTATGTATAATAAGATTGTAGTTGCTTCGGATTCTTTCAAAGGATCCCTGACCTCGCTGCAGGTCGCTCAGAATGTGGAAAGAGCGGTATGCGAGGATTATCCTTCATGTAAGGTAGTCAAGGTGAATGTCGCCGACGGAGGAGAAGGAACCATGGATGCCCTTCAGCAGACTCTGGGCGGCAGGAAAGTGACACTGGCCGTGTCCGATCCGCTTGGACGCAAGGTGGATGCTTCATATGTCATTCTTGATGATGCTGTCACGGCAGTCCTTGAAATGTCTGCCGCCAGCGGACTTCCTCTGCTTGCTCCTGAAGAAAGAAATCCTTCAAAAACCTCTACTCTGGGTACAGGAGAACTTATCTGCGACGCTCTGGCAAAGGGCTGCCGCAGGTTCCTTGTGGGAATCGGAGGCAGTGCGACCAATGATGCCGGAATGGGAATGCTCCATGCCCTGGGATATCGCTTCAGGGATGCATCGGGTAAGGAGCTCGCCCCGGTCGGCGGATCAATGATTCATGTCGCATCCATAGATGCCTCATGCCGTCTGTCTGAGTTGTCAGATGCGGAATTCATTGTTGCATGTGATGTGAAGGCTCCGCTGTATGGTCCGGATGGAGCGGCCTATGTGTTCGCTCCTCAGAAAGGTGCTGACAAGGCCATGGTCGAGGCTCTTGACGAAGGCCTTCGCCATTTTTCTTCTGTCTGTGCCAAGGCTATGGGATATGATTGCTCCACTCTTGACGGCTCCGGTGCTGCAGGCGGATTGGGATATGCTTTCAGGCAGTTCTTAGGAGCACGTCTGGAAAGGGGAGTGGAGATGGTTCTTGATGCGATTCATTTCGATGATATGATTGCAGACGCCCACCTTGTCATTACAGGTGAGGGCAGGGTAGACAGTCAGACATTGACTGGAAAGACTCCGTTCGGCGTGGCTCAACGTGCCCTTCGTCTGGGAATACCTGTGATTGCTATAGGTGGCTCAGTCGCAATTGATAAGGATCAGGCCCAGCTTGCCGGTTTCAAGGATGTCCTGCAGGTTACTCCGGAGGGAATGCCTCTTCAGGAAGCGATGAAGCCGGAGGTGGCAGCTGAAAGTGTATATCGGACTATAAAGACATTATTGAAGAAATATGAATAGTGCAGTAGCGGCACTGATTGGCCTTGTCTTGGCCATTGTGTTGATAATTAAGAAATTGCAACCTGTTTACAGCCTTATGATCGGTGCCTTGGCAGGTGGCCTTCTGGCTGGATGGGGATTGGATACGACAGTAAATACCATGATAGGCGGTGTAAATGAGATAACACCTGCAATACTCAGGATCCTTGCTGCCGGAGTCCTTTCCGGAGTCCTGATTAAAACAGGTGCAGCGGCTTCGATCTCTCATTCCATTGTAAAGACCCTGGGCCGCAGGCATGTCTATCTTGCAGTCGCTTTCTCTACAATGCTGCTTACCGGAGTCGGTGTCTTCATCGATGTAGCAGTCATAACAGTCGCTCCTATCGCTCTGCTACTTGCCAGCAGACTGTCACTTTCCCGTGCCTCGCTTCTTCTGGCTATGATCGGTGGAGGAAAGTGTGGAAATATAATGTCTCCGAATCCTAATACCATCATTGCTGCCGAGAACTATGATGCACCGTTGTCTTCAGTAATGGGAGCGGGTGTTGTTCCGGCGCTCATCGGTCTTGTGGTTACGGTTTATCTGATTGTTCCGATGATGTCAAGGAAGAAGGACGAATCCTTGTATTTCGAGGAGATCAAAGATGAATCTCTGCCGTCGTTTTTTGCCAGTATCTCCGGACCGCTTGTGGCGGTGATTCTATTGTCTTTGAGACCGATCTGCGATATCAAGATCGATCCTGTCGTGGCTTTGCCGGCAGGTGGAATCGTGGGACTTCTGATGACCCGTTCATGGAGAAAGTCTTCGGAATGCCTGTCATATGGTCTTGAGAAGATGTCCACAGTGGCTATTCTCCTGGTGGGAACAGGAACTATAGCCGGCATCATCAAGGCATCGGAAATCAAGGACGTTCTCATCGCGATGCTGTCTGGCTGGGATGCCGGTGGGGTTGTGATGGCTCCGCTTTCCGGCTCATTTATGTCTGCGGCAACGGCATCGACGACAGCAGGAGCAACGATAGCATCGGCATCATTTGCTCAGACTGTCCTCGCAGCAGGAGTAGCTTCCGTATGGGGAGCTTCGATGACCAATGCGGGAGCGACAATGCTTGATCATCTTCCTCATGGCTCATTTTTCCATGCTACCGGAGGATCGGTGGGCATGCAGATCAAGGAGAGAATGCGTCTCATCCCTTATGAGACTCTCATCGGTCTGGTTCTGACCCTCCTTTCTTTGGGAATGTATTACGTTACCACTTTGTTTTAATCTGTAAAAATCATATCTTCGCGAGTCTAAATTGATATAAACTTATAGTCGAAAATATGAAAAAGGTACTCGTAATCGGCGGCGGTGGACGCGAACATGCAATTGTTGATGCCCTCAGCCGTTCTCCGCAGGTAGGAAAGATCTATTGTGCTCCTGGTAATGCCGGCATATCTGCTCAGGCTGAGTGTGTTGCAATCAAGGATACTGATGTGGAAGGTCTCAAAGAATTCGCACTTGCAAACGGAATCGATCTTGCTGTAGTCGGTCCGGAGGTGGCTCTCGCAGCCGGTCTAGTCGATGCTTTCAAGAATGCAGGTCTCCGAATCTTCGGACCTTCAAAGGCTGCAGCCACAATTGAGGCGAGCAAGGATTTCGCAAAGCAGCTCATGGCTAAATACAATATCCCGACTGCGGCATTCGAGACTTTCGAAGACTATGATGCGGCTCTGGAATATGTAAAGAAAGGCTCATTCCCGGTAGTTCTCAAATATGACGGACTTGCTGCGGGCAAGGGAGTTGTCATTCCGGAGACTCTTGAAGAGGCGGAGGAGACACTCAAGGACATGCTTCTGGACGACAAGTTCGGCAAGGGCAAGGTCGTTGTCGAGGAGTTTCTCACAGGTCCGGAGTTCTCGTTCATGTGCTTTGTGGACGGCAATGATGTATATCCTATGACCCTTTCTCAGGACCACAAGCGTGCATACGAGGGCGACAAGGGTCCTAACACAGGAGGCATGGGAGCATATTCACCGGTTCCTATCATTACTGATGAAGACCTTGAATTCTCACTTGAGAAGGTGATGAAGCCGACTGCTGCCGCTATGGTTTCGGAGGGCTGTCCTTTCACCGGAGTCCTCTACGGAGGTCTCATGAAGACCCCTCAGGGACCGAAGGTCATCGAGTTCAACTGCCGATTCGGCGATCCTGAGACCGAGGTTGTGCTTCCTCGTCTCGCTACAGACATATATGACATCTTCTCTGCAGTGGCAGACCATACGCCTATGCCTGCGATCGAGTGGAAGAAAGAGGTGACAATGGGCTTCGTAATGGCTTCCAAGGGCTATCCGGGCTCATACGACAAAGGATACGAAATCGACCTCTCCTCTGTTTCTGACGCCTCTCCTGTCATTTCGAGCGCTCCAACTGTCATTTCGAGCGAGGCCGAAGGCCGAGTCGAGAAATCTCCAGTCAGGATCTACCATATGGGCACATCCCTCACAGACGGCAAATACTACACCTCCGGAGGTCGCGTCCTCATGGTTGTCGGCTTCGGCGCAGACCTTCAGGAAGCTCACGACAAGGCCCTCGCAGCTGTAGAATCGATAAAATGTGAAAATCTTTTCTATCGCCGAGACATCGGCTGGAGAGTTTTGTAGACCATGAAGAGATTACTGGCTGTCATTGTCCTGCTTGCAGGAACGATAATAAACCTCGCGGCGAAGGTCGAGCTTGCGCCATTGTTTGCAGACAATATGGTCCTTCAGCGTGACTGCAAGGCAGCCGTATGGGGCAAGGCGGATCCCGGGCAGAAAGTTGTCATCACCACCACGTGGTCAAAGGAGAAGGTAATCGTTCATGCTGATCAGAAAGGCTGTTGGAGCGCCAGAGTAGCGACCCCATCAGCAGGTGGACCGTATGAGATGACCTTTAATGATGGTGACAAGGTTACTCTCAAGAATATCCTTATTGGCGAGGTATGGATCTGTGCCGGTCAGTCAAACATGGAGATGACCATGAGGGGGTTCATGGGACAGCCGGTCGAAGGGGCGACAGAACTTATATTGGGTGCAAAGCCTTCCGTGCCGATCCGTTCATGCAATCTGTCGAAAATAAAGTCTCTCGAACTTCAGGAAGAGTGTGATGCCAGATGGTATGAACATACATCAGAAGGAGTAGCCGAAGCAAGTGCTACTGCATATTTCTTTGCAAAGCGTCTTTATGATATTCTCGGCATACCTGTCGGTATCATAAATGCATCCTGGGGTGGATCTCCTATCGAGGCATGGATGGATCCTGAGCTGCTCAGAAAGGAATTTGCTGATGAATTTTCATTCTCTCACCTGGATACTAGGACGTGGCCGGAGGAGAATGCATGGAAAGCTCCAGGCGTGCTGTACAACGGTATGCTTCATTCTGTTGCTCCGTATACAGCCAAAGGCTTCCTTTGGTATCAGGGATGTGACAACATATCACGATATGAGCAGTACAAACGTCTTCAGCCTGCATTCGTCAAGATGCTTCGCGAAGAATGGGGGTGTGAAGAGATGCCGTTCTATTTCACCCAGATAGCTCCGTATGGTTATTTCAGTCCGGATGATCCGGATGCGGGATATATGATGTGGGCTCAGGCTCAGACCTTGGCTGATATTCCGTTCAGCGGAATGGCTGCAACCCATGATACCGGAGAAATCAACTGCATACATCCTGCGGACAAGAAGTCTGTGGGTGACCGTCTGGCCTATCTTGCTCTGGTCAATGACTATGGATATAAAGGAATCGATGCGGCAACTCCGCTGCCGATAGATTTTCTGTTTGAGGAAGGTCAGGCCATCGTGACGTTTGAAGCTGGAGAGATGGGGCTGAATCCATTGAGCAAGGATGTGGATGGTTTCGAGCTTGCAGGTGAGGACGGCGTTTTCTATCCTGCCAAGGGAATCGTTTTATGGAACGATCCAAGAAGGGTCCTGGTATATAAGTGTCCTCAGGTTCAGAAGCCGGTTGCTGTACGTTATGGTATGAAGAACTGGTCAGAGGCTACATTGTTCAACAGTTCAGGCATTCCGATTTCTCCATTCAGGTCAGATAATTATTAAATATATCATAGATGATAATATCAGGAAAAGAACTTTCAGCTCAGCTGAAAGATGAAATGAAGGCCCAGGTTGCCACATTTCCCGAAAAATACGGACGCGTTCCGCACCTTGTGGTGATCCTTGTAGGAGAGGATCCGGGCAGCGTCTCATATGTCACAGGCAAGGCAAAGGCATCGGAGTATGTAGGAATCAAGAATACGACAATCCGCAAGCCTGATACCATATCTGAGGCAGAACTCCTCGGCATCATCGAGGAGCTTAACGCTGACGACGCTGTAGACGGCATCCTCGTGCAGCTTCCTCTTCCGAAGCATATCAGCGAGGACAAGGTCATCGCGACGATTGCGAAGGAGAAGGATGTTGACGGATTCCATCCTCTCAATGTCGCAGCTCTCTGGCAGAAGCAGGAATGCACTCTGCCATGCACTCCGAAGGGCATAATCAAGATGCTCAAGGTCGCTGGCGTAGATATTAAGGGCAAACGTGCCGTAGTCATAGGCCGAAGCAACATCGTAGGTCTTCCCGTATCGAAGCTCCTCCTCGATGAGAATGCGACAGTGACCATTGCTCACAGCCGCACAGTCGATCTCCCGACAGTCACACGCAACGCCGAAATCCTCGTCGTTGCCATCGGCCGTCCAAAGTTTGTGACTGCCGACATGGTGTCGGAAGGAGCTGTTGTCATCGACGTCGGAGTAAACCGCGATCCGCAGACTGGCAAGCTCTGCGGCGACGTAGATTTCGCCGCAATCGAGCCGAAGGCATCGGTGATCACCCCTGTTCCAGGCGGCGTCGGCCCTATGACCATCACCTGCCTCATGGAAAATACCATCGAATGCTTCCTTCGGAAGATGGAACAGCCTGGCGCGTAAGTAATTGAGCCTCAGCGAATTGTTAAAACCGCGTGCTCCCTTTGGGGAGCACGCGGTTTTAACAAAGTGTTGATTGTCAGAATGTTACGCGCCAGGGCGTTTTCTATGGAGACAAAGCTATGTTTTACTGAAAAAATTACTAAATTCGCTCCACTAACTAAATTACTAATCACTAAATTCTACCGTATGAGAAAATATCTGACTATGGTGGTGCTGTTCCTGATGGGCCTTGCAGCCTATGCGCAGCAGCATTCTGTAAAGGGTACTGTGGTGGATCAGAGCGGCCTTCCTGTCATAGGCATGACCGTGATGGAACAAGGTACTCAGAATGGTACGACCACCGACATCGATGGTAACTGGCAGCTCAATGTGTCTTCCGGACAGGCTGTTCTGGAGTTTCAAGCTCTAGGCTATGTGACGGTTACTGAGAAAGTTAACAACAGGGCAGTGATAAACCTGACCGCATCAGAGGATGCCATCATGCTTGATGCTGTCGTTGCAATCGGTTATGGTTCTGTACGCAAAAGAGACCTGACCACTGCCGTTTCAACTGTATCGACAGAAGATACAAGACTTCGTCCTGTGACTGAGGCTTCAGGATTCATCCAGGGTAAGGTTGCCGGTGTCACAGTGCAGCAGACCAGCGGTCTTCCGGGATCAGGAATGACAGTCCGCGTCCGTGGTGCATCTTCGATCGCTTCGTCGAATGACCCTCTTTATGTTGTGGACGGCGTTCCGGTAGGTACCGGTAACTATGCGATCGCATATCTTTCTCCACAGGACATCGAGACAATGCAGATCCTCAAGGATGCATCTTCAGCAGCTATCTACGGATCACGTGCTGCCAACGGTGTCGTTCTCATCACCACCAAGCAGGGCAAGAAGAGCAAGGGCCCTCAGATCAACTTCAATGCTTCTGTAGGGCTTGCCAACGTAGCAAAGACATACGAGGTGCTCAATACCGCCGAGTATATGGACCTCATGAACGAGATCAATATGGTCAAGTTCCCTGAGGATCTGGAACTCAAGGATGAGACCGACTGGTTCGAGGAGACATACCGCACAGGTATCAATCAGAACTATCAGCTTTCTGTCGCAAACGGTAATGACAAGATGAGGTATTACCTCGGTGCCGGTTATTCTGATGAGCAGGGTGTCCTCCCGGTTGCATTCAACAGAAGGTTCAATGTCAAGGCAAGCTTTGATGCCGATCTCTTCAAGTGGATCTCAGCAGGTGTGAACGTGGCGTATTCAAGCTACCGCAACAACGGCATCATCTCAGGTACCGGTTCAAACCGTGCAGGTGTCGTTCTTTCTGTAGTCAACACTCCTACATATGCAAAGGTATGGAGCGAAGACAACCCTAACCACTATTGGAACTCGTTCTATGGAGCCAACCTTTCTACTCCTATTGAGAACATGGCCAGAACCGAGAACAACTACAGCCAGACCGACCGTCTCCTCCTCACAGGAAACATCACTCTCAAGTTCCATGAGAAGGTGAACCTCAAGTCGACAGTGACAATGGACCGCAGGTGGGTGCATAACTATTCTTTCCTTGACCCGGTTACCACTTCGTACGGAAGGACTCAGAAGGGTGAGGCTTCTTCGGAGAGAAGTGACGACATGAGAATGGTCTATGATAATATCCTTACCTACAATGATGTGTGGGATGGAAAGCATAATTTCGAGGCAATGGCCGGTACTTCCGCTACAACGTCAAGATGGGAGAACCTCTGGGGCGGCAGAAGCCATTTCTCACCAGAGAACTATGAAGCCATTTTCGGACTCAACGGAGGTAACAAGGGCGGCCTGAGAGGCCAGAGCCAGGGCTATTCCGAGTGGGCTATCATGTCATACCTCGCCCGTGTTTCATATAACTACGACAGCAAATATTATATCACCGCTAACTTCCGTGCCGACGGATCTTCAAAGCTTGCTCCTGGTCACAAATGGGGCCTCTTCCCTTCAGTATCGGCAGCATGGCGTCTGTCTGGCGAGGACTGGCTCAAGGATGTAAGCTGGATCAGCGACCTCAAGGTGCGTGTGGGCTGGGGACAGCAGGGTAACCAGTCCGGTCTTGCAGACTATGCTTGGGTCCAGAACTATGGAATCAACTACTTTGACTGGACAGAGAATGAGCATGTGGATGCAGTCCCTACAGTAGGAAGCCGCAGCAATATGGGTAATAAAGGCCTTACCTGGGAGACTACAACCCAGACAAACGTCGGTATCGACTGGTCTATGTTTGACGGAAGACTCGGAGTTACACTCGACGGATACTATAAGTATACGAAGGATCTTCTTATGAACGTTCCTCTTCCTGCTCCATATCCAAACATCTACCGTAACGAAGGCGAGATGTCCAACTGGGGTCTCGAGCTTGCAATCAACTCAGTGAATATCGAGAAGAACGGCTGGTCATGGACCACTGATTTCAATATCTCGATGAACAGGAACAAGCTTGAGAAACTTGACCTCCAGCAGGTATACTACTATACTTCGACTTCAGAAGCTCACTCGGAGAATATCGTCAGGATGACCCCTGGCCAGCCTCTCTCCATGTTCTGGGGACTCAAGGCCGAGGGTATCGACCCTGAAACAGGTATGGTGATCTACGAAGACAAGAACAATGACGGCCTCATCAATGTTGCCGACAAACAGTATATCGGTAATGCCAATCCTTGGTTTACAGCGGGTATGACCAACAACATCAGCTGGAAGGGCCTCAGCCTCAGCGTTCTGATGACAGCATCCGTGGGAAACGACATCTACAATGCTTCACGCATCGAGATGATCGGTATGTACTCCGGAGCCAACCAGCTCAAGAGCGTTCTCAGACGCTGGCGTACTCCTGGTCAGATCACAGACATCCCTAAGGGTGGAGAGCTCGACAACATCAAGGCATCAACAAGATGGGTCGAGGACGGTTCGTATCTCAAGATCAAGAACATCACCCTTTCATATAACATCACTCACCCGGCTCTCAAGAAGGCAAACATCTCACGCATCCAGCCGTACATCACACTGGACAATATGATCACCTTCACCAAGTATTCAGGATATGACCCTGAAATGAGCCAGTATACAAGTGCGACCAGCATGGGCGTTGACTGGGGAACATATCCTTGCGTCAAGACCGTTCTGTTCGGAGTTAATGTTGAATTCTAAAGATGAGAAGCAGTATGAAGAAGATATATAGATTTATGGCGATCGCCTCGATTGTTTCTCTGGCATCATGCGAACTGGATCTCTATCCTGAGACAGGATACAACGAGGGTAATGTCCAGGTGGATGAGGAGACTGAGTCTCAGTATACCACAAAAGAAGATATTTCCGGACTCGTTGACGCAATGTACAACAGCTGGCTCAAGAGCAGCGTGATGCAGGAGGGAATCTTCCTGGACGGAATGGTATATGCCGAGTGCCGTGCAGACAATGCATATGGCGGAAACCCGGGAACCGGAGAGCTTATGGCTATCGAGGCCAACAAGCAGGACGGTGACAACAAGAACGTAAAGCGTGACTGGAACTACTACCAGGAGGCGGTAGGATATGCAAACCAGATCGTATGTAATATCGACCGCATCAAGGAGACTGATCCTAGCATGACAGAACTTCAGTACAAGCACTGGAAGTCTCAGGGATTGTGTATGAAGGCTTATGCTCTCTACCAGATGTCTCTCATCTGGGGTGATATTCCTGTACAGAACTCGATCCCGCCTGCAATTACGGCAGAGAATGTAGAAGAGGTCTATTTTGAATATTATCCTCCTCGCACATCTAAGGATGACGTATATGCACAGCTTATCGAGGAACTTACATGGGCAGCGGAGAATGGTCCTGATGTAAATCCTTCAAACAAATACCTCCTTTCAAAGGCATTTGCACGAGGCATGCTCGCAAGAGTATATGCTGAAAAGTCAGCTCACCAGGATTGGAACAAGGTGGCTGAGCAGTGTGAAATCGTGGAAGGAATGGGTTTCACCCTTTGTGATGATTACGGCCAGATGTGGGCTTACGATGACAATGACGCCGTAAGAAACACATCAGAGTCAATCTTCGAGGTGACCTGGACCCGTGACCAGGGTAACTGGATCTGGATGATGTACCACAGAAACTACTATGATCCTAACAACTCATACACATGGATCAAGTGGATCACTCCATCCCGTGACCTTATCGCCGCTTATGCTGCTGAGGGTGACACAGAGAGAGCAAACGCCTGCATCACATATGACCAGACAGGTGTTGACGTAAACAGTGCATGGTCAAACTACTATCCTGCTGACAACTACGCATTCATGCATAAGTGTCCTACAAATGCATCAAGTACCATCCTGATGCGTCTTGGTGAGATCTACCTCCTCCACGCAGAGGCGCTCTGCATGACCGGTGACCTCGCAGGTTCTACAGAGTATGTCAACAAGATCCGCCGTCGTGCAGGTATCCAGGAAATCGCTGTTCCTGCAGGTCAGGATGCCATGATTGATGCTGTCCTCCATGAACGTCGTCTCGAGCTTGCATTTGAGGGATTCCGTTTCTGGGACCTTGTCCGTCATGGAAAGGCTGTTGAGGTTCACAATGCAATGTCAGACCCTTCATCTCCAAGATATGACAAATACTGGCAGGTGAGAAGGCCGCTTACAGAGGAGACCATCCTTATGCCTATCCCGCAGGAGGCTCTTGAAAACAACCCAAGCCTTGTTCAGAACCCTGGATATTAACAGACTATGAAAAGATTATTTACACTGATATTTATATCATGCATTTTTGCATGCAGCTGTACTCCTGCTGATCAGCCAAAGGATGAGGACAAGCAGCCGGAGAACGAGACTCCCGCTGTGGTTGAGAAGGATGTCAAGGCTTATGTCACTATGGCAAACCAGACCCTTCTTTTCAAGGAATCGGGCTTTAATTTCAGCAAGCCTGGAAGCATGTCTCCAAATCAGGTGACATACGACAAGTCCAAGACTCTGCAGGAGATTGACGGTTTCGGCTTTGCCGTGACCACTGCATCGTGCTACAATCTCCTCCAGATGCCTCAGGCTGACAGGACAGCGTTCCTTACAGAGCTGTTCTCGAAGGACAAGATAGGTTCAAGCCTTATCCGTGTGTCAATCGGAGCTTCAGACTTCTGCACTGCCGACAATTACACATGGTGCGACACTGAAGGACTGGAAAATTTCGCAGTTCATTCAGAGGACAGAAACCTTCTGTTCCCGATCCTCAAGGAAATCTATGCCATCAATCCTGATGTGAAGATCATCGGTTCTCCATGGTCATGCCCTAAATGGATGAAAGGTGGATCGAGATACTATGAGGGTTATGATCAGGCTACTCTCGAAGCCCGCTTTGACAGCTGGACAAGCGGCCGTCTGAGGCCTTCATGCTATGATGATTACGCAGAGTATTTCGTGAAGTGGATACAGACAATGGAGGCTGAAGGCTTCGATATCTATGCTGTGACCATGCAGAACGAGCCCCTCAATCATGGCAACTCCATGTCTCTGTACATGCCATGGAAAGATCAGCTGAAGTTCATCAAACTTCTCGGTCCTGCTATCGAGAAGGCCGGCCTTGACACCAAGATCATGCTGTTCGACCATAATTACAACTATGACGGGAAGTCGGATCAGGACAATTATCCGCTGAATATCTATGCGGATCCTGAAGCCGAGAAATGGGCGGCCGGTTCGGCTTGGCACAACTATGGTGGCAGCGTCACTGAACTCGATGAAATCTACAGGACCTATCCGGACAAGGGTATATGGTTTACAGAGGCTTCGATCGGAACATGGAATTATGATGCCGGTGGTCAGGTCGGCGGCAGGTTCAATCCTTTCGTACTTGATGAGTTCTCGAACGTGTTCATGGGCACAATGTCCCGTGGCGGAAAGGGTGTGACCTACTGGAATCTTATGCTTGACCAGAACAAGGGACCATACAGCCCTCATGACGGTTCATGCAAGACATGTTATGGTGGTGTGACCATCAATACAGCCGACTACAGAAGCATAACAAAGAATGCTCATTGGTACCATGTGGCTCATGCATCGGCTGTTGTGAAGCCGGGTGCAAAGAAGCTGGAGACAGGAGGAATGGAATTCCCTGCACGCTTTGAGTGCCAGATGTTCCTCAATCCGGACAATACCGTAGGAGTGCTCATCTGCAACAGACAGGACAACGAGCAGCCGATAATCTTCGCAAACACCAAGTTTACCGTCAAGTACACCGTCCCTGCGAAGAGCCTCGTGTCACTTATCTGGCAGGAGTAACACTGTCATTCGAGCGACCCCAGGATGTCATTTCGAGCGACATCAGGATGTCATTTCGAGCGACCGAAGGGAGTCGAGAAATCTAAAAAACCAATAAAAGAATTATGAACAGAATATATAAAACACTAATTGCTCTCTCAGCCCTTGTAGCGGTAACCTCATGCTACAAGGAACCAGAGTTTGAATTCGCCCAGAAGGGTCCTGACATGACAGTCACATGTGACGAGTCGGCTCTCATGGGTGGAAAGATAGACTTCGTTGCTGATGTCTATGACAATGATTATCCGCTTTCTGTACTCACAGCACAGCTTTACTGGGACCTTGAACTTGGCAATCCTGTAAGCGAAGTGGAGTTGAGGACCCAGACCGAGGGAACATATGCCGGATCTGTTTCCGTTCCGTTCGAGGCAAAGCTCTCAGACGGTATCGCTGCTGTAGTCTTCAAGGCTGTGAACACTCACCTTGGAGAGACCTATGATACGGTATATGTGGCTGTGAACCGCCCTAAGTTCGAATCACTTACTCTTGCAAGCGGAGATTCATGGAGAAGAAGCCTGACCCCAGTTGAAGGTGAGGAATATGAATATTCATACACCGGCTCACTTCCAGCGGATTTCGAGCCGTTCATCATCACTCCTGCCATTGACGGCAAGGGTACGGAAATCACCTTCGGATGGAGCGGACGCGAGATCGTGCCTGGTGGAACTGCCCCTATTCCGTTCGATGCAGTGGGAAAGGGTACCATCACTTTCAATACAAAGACATTCGAGGGAAGTCCTTTCGTGAATATCTGGGTCAACGGATTCAAGGCTGAGCCTACTCCTCAGGGCACATACAAGGCTGTCGTTTCTATCAAGAAGGGTGACAAGGTCGAGGCTGTCGGCGTCGAGGACTGGATCTACTGGTACCGTGATCCAGACCACTTCACTCTTAAGGATGGTGCAATCTGCTTCAATGCCGTTGATGGACACTACTCATTCGAGATGAATACAGAGCATAAGTTCGTGACTGTACGCCGTGTCAAGGAAGACGGATCACCGGCAACTTATAAGGACGAAGGTGCCATCACATTCATGGGATGGGGAGTTGCTCACCCTGTTATGACAAACCAGTTCGGCTGGGAGAACGGAGCAATGGTGACCCTTGCCGAAATCGAAGACGGAGTATACCAGTTCTCAGGTAAGGCTGTTGAGGAAACAAACGGTACAACCCTCGGAGGTGCATGGAGATATGACTACCTCTCGTTCAAGTTCTTCGGTCAGGCAGGCTGGGGTGCAGAATATGGCACAGTGACCCTTACTGAAAGAGCAAAAGAGTGGCTTGCAGTTCCTGGAAACATCGAGCTCGCTTCAGGCAAGACCCTTGACCTTGGCGCCGAGTATGTGATGACAGTCACAGATTGTACACCGCTTGACGCAAACAGCAAGTTCAACTGTACAGTGGACTTCTATAAGAAATAGAACAGAAGTACATCATTAAAAATGGCGACTGATTTTTTTGTGTCAGTCGCCATTTTTTTAGTTAGTCGGATCGTCAAGCCTTAAATCCGGATGCTTGCGTGAAGAACGCAGTAGCATCACCGCAACCCCTACAGCTATTACTCCAAGCAATATGAACACATATTCGGCATTAAGGGCAGCCGCAACCTTTCCTGCATGAGTGCTGCCACCGTTATTGATGATGTTGCCGACGAGGATCGGCACTGACCACATTCCCAGATTCTGCACCCAATATATGAGCGAGTATGCGGTGCCGAGGTTCTTTTCGGGCACGATCTTAGGCACTGACGGCCACATCGCGGAAGGAACCAGCGAGTAGCCTATTCCAAGAAGCCCGATGGAAATATATGCGAAGACCGGCTCTCCCTGTGGAGCGAATGTGATGATCAGATGTGCCGCAAGTACCATTCCGGCTCCGGTCACCATCCAGGTAGTAGCTTTGCCTACCTTGTCCACAAGCATTCCGAAAAGGGGAGTGAAGACGATTGTGAAGAACGGAATCATAGCCAGCAGCAGGCTTGAAATGCTCATCTCCACTCCGAAAAGCGGGATGAGGATGTCAGATCCGAATTTCTTGAACCTTATGACGCAGCAGTAGAATGTCACGCACAGGATGGCGATCATAAGGAATCGTGGGTTTGACAGTATCTTCCATATGTCAGAGAATCTGAACTTGTCTTCTTCTGCGGTCTTGACCTTGTCAGTGGTGCCGGCTTCCTTGTCAAATCTTGAGTCCATTGCGACGAATGCTGCCCAAAGTATCAGTCCGACAGCAAGCACTCCCATGCCGACCAATGCTGGCTTTGCTGTTTCGCTTAAAGTGTATACGTGTCCTTCTGCTCCTGATGTCACCATCATCGGTGCAATCAGCAGTGCCATGGCGGTTCCCAGACGTGCTATGGAAAGCTGAAGTCCCATTGCAAGAGCAGTATGCTTTCCTTTGAACCATTTGGCAATGGATCTGGTAACTGCGACTCCGGCGATCTCACTTCCCAGACCGAAAAGCATGCATCCTATGTATGCGATGGTAAGAGATGTCTTCGGCTCAAATCCGGCAGTGATGGCATATGTCACCAGGCCGGCTCCTCCTACCATCATGCCGACAAATGCCGATCCCATGCGCCTTACTCCGTATTTGTCCAACAGTACACCTCCGACAATCAGGCCTCCGAGTATGCAGAGGAATGAATATCCGCTTGAGTAGAATCCGTAGTCAGCTGAGTCCCATCCCAATTCCAGCTGATCCGGATTGTTGAACAGCGGAGACAGGGACGAGAACATGTCGTCGAAGAAGTACGACGCAAACATCGGAACAACAAGGCATGCCAGCACAAGCCAGCATGCCCATCTGTTGTTGTTTAAAGTATTTCTGACCTTAGACATTATTCTTTGATATTAGGTAGTTCGAGTCCGAGGCCTTTCTTCTTATCATATCTCTTGAGGTATAGTGCTACCAGAAGCGCTGCAACTCCAAATCCAGCAAAAATCACCAGCGGGATTGTGTAATTGTATGGAACCAGCACTTCATCCGCTTCCTCACTCAGCTGAATATATAGATTGTCGCCGTTCTTGCTGTCTGCAATCATTGCCATGATTGATGCTTTAGAAGCTTCGTCGACCTTTGCCTCGGTCAAGATGCTGTCAGCCTTGGCTGAAATTGCTTCGATCTGTGCCACATCCCATGTGTCGCTCACTTTCTTTACATCATCTTTGATTATAGTGATCGCCTCGATCTTATCCTGTGCCGCGATTACTTTTGCATTGTCTTCGTTGACAGAAGCAAGTACGCCTCCGATCAGCATAGGCACAAAGAACAGTCCGATGTTCTGTACCCAGAAGATAAGGCTGTATGCAGAACCGAGAAGCTTCTCTTCGATGATCTTTGGAACAGACGGCCAAAGAGCGGCAGGAACAAGTGCGAAGCTGATACCAAGTATTACGATTGTAGCATAAGCGATAAATGCACTTTCTGTAGCCGGAACTACAAATGCAAAGATCAGATGACAAAGGATCAGCAGCATTGAACCATACAGCAGCATGGATGCTCCTTTACCTTTCCTGTCAAGGAATCTGCCGAGGAATGGCGTGATGGCTGCCGCTCCTATAGGGAACCATCGGAAAATGTATGATGCGGCAGTCGCGGATATCCCGAGATTGCATTGAAGCATGTTGGCACCATATTTCTGGAATGGGAAAATTGCAGAGTAGTAAAGAACGCACAGCAAAGCCACAATCCAGAAACTCTTAGATGTCAATATCTTCTTTACATCGCTGAACTTGAACTCCTCTTCATTGACGTCCTCGCTGACTTTACCGGCTTCTGCAAGCTGCTTGTCAAACTTCTTGTCCATGATGGAGAAGACAATATAGTTCAAGAGACCTATTACCAGCAGGGCTGAGCACAATGCCAGCGGAGCCTGAACATTGCCGAATTTTTCTGCAATGACCGGACTGATGGAGAATACTGCAAACACACCGATGCGCGCAATAGCCATTTCCACTCCCATCGCCATCGCCATTTCCTTGCCCTTGAACCATTTTGCAATGGCTTTTGAAACGGTTGTACCTGCCATTTCGCATCCGCATCCGAAGATCATGAATCCGAGAGATGCCATCTTGGCGCTGCCTGGCATGGCAGTCCACCATGAGTTAAGCCATTCACAAAACGCTGTTGTCTGGAACCAGTCGGAAATACCGATGAACTTAATCAAAGCTCCGACAACCATGAGTGAGCAGGAAAGAAGTCCGGTGAATCTTATGCCTGTCTTGTCAAGTATGAATCCGGCAAGAATGAGAAATCCGCAGATGTTTAGAAAATATTCTGAACTTGAGTATGTTCCATAAACGTCGGATCCCCATCCGATCTGGGTTTCTAGCATGTTCTTGATAGGTGCCATCACATCAAAAAACATGTATGCAAACAGCATCATCAGGGCTATGAGCACTAGCGCTGTCCACCTTGCGACAGCGCTGTCATTCATGAATTTTTTAATAGTCTGTGTCATATCTGGTTTTTGTTTTCTTACTAAAATGGTCCGCGAAGATAATGTTTTTTGTACTAATAGTCAAAACTGTATTTCAATATATCCGATTTTAGTATTAACTTCGCAGGCCATATTGAAAAGAAAGATGACGTATAAGGTATTGGACAGAATAGATTCTCCGGCAGATATCAAGGGATTGTCGCTTGATGATCTGCGGGTGCTTTGTGCAGAAATACGTCATTACATGATTGAATGCTGTTCGGTCAATCCGGGTCATCTCGGCCCTAGCCTTGGAGCAGTCGAACTTATCGTTGCTCTCCATTATGTCTATGATGCACCCGAAGACAAGATCGTTTTTGATGTGGGACATCAGGCATATGCACACAAGATCATTACCGGCCGCAGGGAAATCTTTCGCAAGAACAGGATGAAGGATGGAATCAGTGGCTTCCCGAAGCGCTCGGAAAGCGAGTATGATGCCTTCGGAGTAGGCCATTCATCCACTTCCGTGTCTGCCGCCCTAGGCTTTGCGGAGGCAGCCAAGATGCAGGGGCTGAAGCATAAGGCGGTGGCTCTTATCGGCGATGGTTCGCTCACCGGAGGACTGGCTTTCGAGGGCCTCAATAATGCAGGAGCCAGCAAGGCGGATATTCTGGTGATTCTCAACGACAACAATATTTCAATAGATCGGAATGTAGGAGCACTGCACAATTATCTGCTGAAAGTCACGACGAACCGCAGCTACAACAAGGCAAAGAAGAAGGTCTGGGACGGACTGGGCGACAATTGCTTCAGGCGGGGATTGCAAAGAGTGGTTGCGACTACAAAATCTTTCTTTGTGCGCAAAAGCGGTGGGCATCTTTTCCAGGCTCTGGGATTCCGGTATTTCGGCCCTGTTGACGGTCATGACATAGGTAAGCTGATAGAGACTCTGAAGAAGTTGAAGGAACTGGGAGGCCCGGTTCTTCTCCATACACTTACAAAGAAGGGAAAGGGGTACGCTCCTGCTGAGGAGAATCAGACCGTATGGCATGCTCCGGGAATGTTTGATCCGGAGAGCGGAGAACGTATCAGCTCCAACAAAGGTGTGAGCCGTTATCAGGATGTGTTCGGTAAAGTCCTGCTCGATCTTGCGAGAAACAATGATAAGGTGGTAGGCGTGACTCCGGCCATGGCCTCAGGATGCGGGATGAATGTTCTTGCCAAGGAAATGCCCGGCCGTTTCTATGATGTGGGTATTGAGGAGGAACATGCTGTGACATTCTCTGCCGGTCTTGCAGCCGGAGGAATGAAGCCGTTCTGCAACATTTATTCGTCCTTCTCTCAAAGAGCTTTCGATCAGGTCATGCATGATGTCGCGCTGCAGGAACTACCTGTCGTACTATGTCTTGACCGTGGCGGTCTGGTAGGAGAGGATGGCGCAACTCATCACGGCTGCTATGACATGTCCATGTTCAGAAGTATCCCTGGGGCTGTCATTGCGGCTCCTAAGGATGAACTGGAACTCAAGAATATGATGTATTCTGCGATGCTTTCGGAAAAAGGTCCATATATTATAAGATATCCTCGTGGATACGGTGAAGGCGTTGCATGGGAGGATGCCGGATATGAAGAGATACCTGTTGGAAAGGGTGAGAAACTGTCTGATGGTTACAAAGTGGCTGTAATCGCTGCGGGTCCGTTCGCATATAGGGCTTGCGAGGCGGCTGCCGCTTTGCAGGAGAAGACAGGATGGGCTCCAGCTATATATAATATAAGGTATATAAAGCCGATAGATCAGGAACTGCTGTCGGAAGTTTATGACAGGTATGAAAGGGTCATCACGGTGGAGGATGGAACAGTCCTCGGTGGTCTTTATGGCGCGGTAGCGGAGTTCATGGCGGCCCAGGGTAGACCGAAGCCTGTGCGGGCTGTAGGTATCCCGGACAGATATGTCGGCCAGGGTACTCAGGAGGAACTGAGGTGTGAGTGTGGACTCACCAGGGGAGAACTGGAACGGGTGTTTTTGGAGGAATTTGAAAAAATATCGAAAAAAGATTGAAAAGTTTTGCAGATTTCAAAAATATGTCTACCTTTGCAATCCCTTAAGGAAACAAACCTCCTGACGGGGAACAAAACAATGCCGATGTAGCTCAGTTGGCCAGAGCACGTGATTTGTAATCTCGGGGTCGTGGGTTCGATTCCCTCCATCGGCTCAAAACCAGAAAAGGTTTTTGAAGTTTATTTTGGTTCAGTGCAAGGAATGCGAGTGAGGAGAGAGGGAGTTACCTTGCGGTAATGACCGACCGACGATGCGAAGCATGACGCAGCAATGAGCCAAAAGAAACGAAAAAAGGGAGAATACCAGAGTGGCCAAATGGGGCAGACTGTAAATCTGCTGGTTTATACCTTCGGTGGTTCGAATCCATCTTCTCCCACTAAAAGCCCGAAAGCAAACCGATCGGGCTTTTACTTTGAAAAGCGGAATTTACCGCCTACAAAGTTTTGAAGTTTATTTTGGTTCAGTGCAAGGAATGCGAGTGAGGAGAGAGGGAGTTACCTTGCGGTAATGACCGACCGACGATGCGAAGCATGACGCAGCAATGGGCCAAAAGAAACGAAAAATGCGGAAGTAGCTCAGTCGGTAGAGCATCAGCCTTCCAAGCTGAGGGTCGCGGGTTCGAACCTCGTCTTCCGCTCAAACTACGCCAGTGTAGCTCAGGGGTAGAGCGCTTCCTTGGTAAGGAAGAGGTCGTGAGTTCAATTCTCACCACCGGCTCTGCTTTTTTTGTTGTATATATACTTTAAATACATAAAGATATGGCTAAAGAAACCTTTAAAAGAGACAAACCACACGTTAACATTGGTACTATCGGCCACGTTGACCATGGTAAAACTACTTTGACTGCCGCAATTACAACTGTACTTGCAAAGGCTGGTCTTTCAGAGCTTCGTTCATTCGACTCTATCGACAACGCTCCAGAGGAGAAAGAGCGTGGTATCACTATCAACACTGCTCACGTAGAGTATCAGACAGCTAACCGTCACTACGCTCACGTTGACTGCCCAGGTCACGCTGACTACGTAAAGAACATGGTTACTGGTGCTGCTCAGATGGACGGTGCGATCCTCGTTTGTGCTGCAACTGACGGTCCTATGCCTCAGACTCGTGAGCACATCCTTCTCGCTCGTCAGGTGAACGTTCCTAAGATCGTTGTATTCATGAACAAGGTTGACCTCGTTGACGATGAGGAAATGCTTGATCTCGTTGAGATGGAGCTCCGCGACCTTCTTTCATTCTACAACTTCGACGGTGACAACGCTCCAGTTATCCGCGGTTCTGCACTTGGTGCACTCAACGGTGACCCAACTTGGGAGGCTAAGGTAATGGAACTCATGGCTGCTGTTGATGAGTACGTTCCACTTCCTCCACGTGATATCGATAAGCCGTTCCTCATGCCAATCGAGGATATCTTCTCTATCACAGGTCGTGGTACAGTAGCAACAGGTCGTATCGAGACAGGTGTTATCCACGTAGGTGACGAGGTTGAGATCGTAGGTCTTGGTGAAGAGCCTAAGAAGACTGTTGTAACAGGTGTTGAGATGTTCCGTAAGCTCCTCGATCAGGGTGAGGCTGGTGACAACGTAGGTCTCCTCCTCCGTGGTATCGACAAGAAGGAGATCAAGAGAGGACAGGTTCTTGCAAAGGTAGGTATGATCAAGCCTTTCCAGAAGTTCGAGGCTTCTATCTACGTACTTAAGAAGGATGAGGGTGGTCGTCATACTCCATTCCACAACCACTATCGTCCACAGTTCTTCATCCGTACACTCGATATCACTGGTGAGATCTCACTTCCAGAGGGTGTAGAGATGGTAATGCCTGGTGACAACGTAGCTATCACTGTAGATCTTATCTACCCTGTAGCTATCAACGAGGGTCTTCAGTTCGCAATCCGTGAGGGTGGTAGAACAGTAGGTGCTGGTCAGGTAACTAAGCTCATTGACTAATTACTGTCAATATATGGTGGGTGCATGACACCCACCTTTTTAGGGGAATAGTATAAGGGTAGTACAGCGGTCTCCAAAACCGTTAGTCTGGGTTCGAATCCTGGTTCCCCTGCCAAGAAAATATCAAAGGTTACGATTTGGTAATGTTTAACAGACAATGCTATCGCTTCCAATCTGCATTGTCCATTAAATGTAATGATGAGAAGATTTATCAATTATCTGAAAGAGTCATACGTCGAGCTGACCAAGAAAGTTGCTTGGCCATCTTGGGATAAATTACAGAATTCTGCTGTCGTTGTGATGGTGGCTTCTGTTATTTTGGCCCTTGTTGTTCTCGTTATTGACTTCTGCATCAAGCATGCTGTCTCAGCTATTTACACATTGTAAAAGACCTGATCTATGAGCGAGAGCAATAAGAAATGGTATGTGCTTAGGGCAGCAGGCGGAAAAGAGAAAAAAGCCAAGGAGTATCTCGAGAAGGAGATAGAAAGATGTGGCCTCCAGGATCTGGTTTCCCAGGTTCTTGTTCCAACTGAAAAAGTCTATAGAATCCGTGATGGAAAGCGTGTCTGCACAGAGCGTCTTTTCTATCCTGGCTATGTGCTTATAGAGGCGGAACTTACTGGCGAATTGCAGTATATCATCCGTAACGAGGTTCCTCATATGTCAGGCTTCCTTACAGAGAAGCGTGACGTCAAGAGGAGCGACGGAAAATCTCAGGAAGAGAAGCTTCCTATTCCTCTCAGAGATGATGAGGTAAGAAGGATTCTCGGTGAGCAGGATGAGCAGGCGGTTGCTGAGGCTGAGACAGTCATCGACTATGCGGTCGGTGAGTCCGTCAAGATAACTGACGGTCCTTTCACAGGCTTTGACGGTACGATCGAGGAGATTGTAGAGGACAGAAGCAAGCTCAAGGTCATGGTCATGATCTTCGGCAGAAAGACCCTTTTGGAACTCAACTTTACACAAGTAACTAAAGAATAACGTTTAATTATGGCTAAAGAAGTAACTGGATTCATTAAACTCCAGATTAAAGGTGGCGCAGCAAATCCATCACCTCCAGTAGGTCCTGCCCTTGGTTCTAAGGGTTTGAACATCATGGATTTCTGCAAGCAGTTCAATGCCCGTACGCAGGAAAGCGCAGGAAAGGTATTGCCAGTAGTAATCACTGTCTACAGCGACAAGTCATTCTCATTCGAGGTTAAGCAGCCGCCTGTAGCAGTTCAGCTTAAAGAGGCTGCCAAGATTTCTACAGGTTCTGCTGAGCCAAACAGAAAGAAAGTCGGTACTATCACTTGGGATCAGGTGAAGGCTATCGCTGAGAGCAAGATGCCGGATATGAACTGCTTCACTCTCAAGTCAGCAATGACAATGGTAGCTGGTACTGCAAGAAGCATGGGTATCAAAGTAGAAGGAGAATTTCCTGAACTCTAAAATTCACAAGTAAAATGGGTAAACTTACAAAGAATCAGAAGGCTGTTATCGCTAAGTACGATGCAGCTAAGGAATATAAGCTTGCTGAGGCTTGTGAACTCGTTAAGGAGATCACTTATACAAAATTTGATGCTTCAGTCGAGCTTCACGTGAACCTCGGTGTTGACCCTCGTAAGGCAAACCAGATGGTACGTGGTGTCGTTACTCTTCCTCACGGAACAGGTAAGGTGACTCGCGTTCTCGTGCTTTGTACTCCTGACAAGGAGAACGAGGCAAAAGAGGCTGGTGCTGACTATGTAGGTCTCGACGAGTTCATCGAGAAGATCAAGGGTGGATGGACTGACGTTGATGTCATCATCTGTACACCATCAGTAATGGCTAAAGTCGGTGTGATCGGTCGTATCCTCGGTCCAAGAGGTCTCATGCCAAACCCTAAGACAGGTACTGTAACTATGGAAGTAGGAAAGGCTGTCAAGGAAGTCAAGGCTGGTAAGATCGACTTCAAGGTTGACAAGACCGGTATCGTTCACGCAGCTATCGGAAAGGTGTCTTTCTCAGGCGAACAGATTTATGATAATGCAAAGGCTCTCCTTTCTGAGATCATCAAACTGAAGCCACAGACACTCAAGGGAACTTATATGAAGGCTGTTTCAGTATGCTCTACAATGAGCCCTGGTATCAGCGTAGATGTTAAATCAGTAGACTAAAAGTGCTAAAACGTTATGAGAAAGGAAGAAAAACTCGATATTATCAATGCGATTTCAGCACAGCTGGAGGAGACTCCAAACTTCTACATCACTGACATCGCAGGTCTTGACGCTGGAAAGACACACGCTCTGCGCAAAGCTTGTTTTGAGGCAGGTGTGAAGCTCGTAGTAGTTAAGAACACTCTTTTCACAAAGGTTCTCGAAGCTTCAGAGAACGAGGAGATGAAGAAGCTTACAGAAGTACTCGCAGGTCCTACTGCAATCATGTACACTGTTGCTCCTAACGCTCCGGCAAAGGTTATCAAGAAGTTCAACGAGGGCGGTAATGAGAAGCCTGTACTTAAGGGTGCATTTGTCCAGGATTGGCCAGCATTCATCGGTGCAGATCAGCTCAACAACCTCTTCGCTATCAAGTCTCGTGAGGAAATGATCGCTGACATCGTATCACTCCTCCAGTCGCCTATCCGCAACGTTATGTCAGCTCTCGAGCACAAGGATGACGACAAGGCTGAAGCTTCAGCAGAATAATTACGAATCAAAAACAATTTTAAAATAAATACAATTATGGCAGACATTAAAGCACTCGCAGAAGAGTTGGTAAACCTTACTGTGAAAGATGTACAGGAGCTCGCACAGATCCTTAAAGATGAGTACGGAATCGAGCCTGCAGCAGCTGCAGTAGTAGCAGTAGCAGGTCCTGCAGCAGCAGCTGAGGCTGAGCAGACTGAGTTCGACGTTATCCTCGTTTCAGCAGGTCAGGCTAAGCTTGGCGTTGTTAAGGCTGTTAAGGAGTCTACAGGTCTCGGACTTAAGGAGTCTAAGGAGATCGTTGACAAGGCTCCAGTAGCTGTTAAGGAGAAAGTTTCTAAGGCAGAGGCTGAAGCTCTTAAGGCTGCCCTCGAGGAGGCAGGTGCTGAAGTTGAGATTAAATAACTTCATCCCCTTCCCCTAAAGGGAAAAAATCTCAGGTTTAGGGCCAAATACGGCTCTAAACCTTTTTGTCGTAATAAAGTTTTTCTCTATATTCAAAGGCAGAAAGATGTCAAAAAAGACTAACAATCAGCGAGTTTCATTCGCATCATCAAAAATTCTCCTTGAGTACCCGGACCTTCTCGAGGTGCAGCTGAAGTCATTCCAGGACTTCTTCCAGCTTGACACCACACCGGAGAACAGAAAGAATGAGGGCCTGTATCAGGTGTTCCAGGAGATATTCCCAATCGAAGACACAAGGAACAACTACAAGCTTGAGTTTATCGACTATTTCATCGATCCACCTCAGTATTCGATTGATGAGTGTCTTGAGAGAGGACTGACATACAACGTTCCTCTGAAGGCAAAACTCCGCCTTTCATGCAGCGACACAGAGCATGAGGACTTCGATACGACTGTTCAGGATGTGTATCTTGGCAACATCCCGTACATGACTCCAGGAGGAACATTCGTCATCAATGGTTCAGAAAGAATCATCGTATCGCAGCTCCACAGATCACCAGGTGTGTTCTTTGGCCAGAGCATCCACGCTAACGGTACCAAGCTTTATTCAGCGCGTATCATTCCGTTCAAGGGATCGTGGATCGAATTTGCAACTGACATCAACAATGTCATGTATGCGTACATCGACCGTAAGAAGAAGTTGCCTGTAACCACCCTTCTCAGAGCTATCGGATTCAATAGCGACAAGGATATCATCGATATCTTCGGACTTGCAGATGAGGTAGAGGTGACACCGGAAAACCTTAAGGCTTTCGCAGGCAGAAAACTTGCGGCTAAGGTACTCACTACATGGATTGAGGACTTCATAGATGAGGATACAGGAGAAATCATTCCTGTGGAAAGAACACGTCCTATTCTGGACCGTGGCGAGATCCTCAGCGAAGAGACAATTGAAAAGCTCTCTGACACAGACGTAAAGACTATTCTTCTCCAGAAGGATGATGCAAACGTAAACGAGTATGCGATCATCTACAACACTCTGCAGAAGGACCCTACAAATACCGAAATGGAAGCTGTCAACTACATTTACAAGCAGCTCCGCACATCAGAACCACCTGATGAAGCTACTGCAAGAGATGTGATCGACAAGCTCTTCTTCTCAGAAAAGAGATATGACCTCGGAGACGTGGGACGTTACAGACTCAACAAGAAGCTGAACCTCACTATCGACGAGAACACAAGAGTGCTCACAAATACAGACATGATCGAGATCATCAAGTATCTCATCCAGCTGATCAACTCAAAGGCCGTTGTGGACGATATCGACCACCTCAGCAACCGTCGTATCAGGACTGTAGGTGAGCAGCTCGCAAACCAGTTCAGCGTTGGTCTTTCACGTATGGCCCGCACTATCCGTGAGAGAATGAACGTACGCGACAGCGAGCAGTTCGCTCCGACCGATCTGATCAACGCGAAGACCCTGTCTTCTGTGATCAACTCGTTCTTCGGTACCAGCCAGCTGTCACAGTTCATGGACCAGACCAACCCGCTGTCTGAGATGACTCACAAGCGTCGTCTCTCAGCCCTCGGTCCAGGAGGTCTTTCAAGAGACCGTGCAGGTTTCGAGGTTCGAGACGTACACTATACACATTACGGTCGTCTCTGTCCTATCGAGACACCGGAAGGACCTAACATCGGTCTTATTTCATCTCTCTGCGTATACGCAAGGATCAACGACCTCGGATTCATCGAGACTCCATACCGCAAGGTTGAAAACGGTAAGGTAAATCTCAGCTCCGAGGGTTGGACTTACATGAGCGCTGAAGAGGAAGAGAACCAGATGGTATCCCTCGCAAAGGTCAAGATGGATGAGGACGGTCAGATCCTTGAGGACAGAATCCAGTGCCGTTACGGTGCCGATTTCCCTGTAGTCACCAAGGAGGAAGTGAACTATATGGACGTTGCTCCAAACCAGATCGCTTCAGTGGCTGCATCCCTCATTCCGTTCCTCGAGCATGATGACGCCCACCGTGCACTCATGGGAGCGAACATGATGCGTCAGGCAGTTCCGCTTCTCAACCCTGAATCTCCTATCGTAGGTACAGGTCTCGAGGAGAGAGTATGTCTCGACTCAAGAACCCAGGTAAGGGCAGAAAGAAAGGGTGAGGTCGTATATGTAGACGCAAAGGAGATCCATGTGAAGTATGAGCGTACTGATGATGAGAAGTTCGTAAGCTTCTCGCCTGAGATTGCAGTATACCAGCTTCCTATATATAGAAGGACCAACCAGAGTACCACAATCCTTCTCAAGCCTATCGTCCGCAAGGGAGATATCGTTGAGCCGGGTCAGATCATGACCGAGGGTTATGCTACTCAGAACGGTGAACTTGCTCTCGGACGTAACCTCAAGGTGGCATTCATGCCATGGAAGGGCTACAACTACGAGGATGCTATCGTCATCTCGGAGAGAATGATCCGCTGGGATATCCTTACTTCAGTTCACGTTGACGAGTATATCACCGAGGTACGTGATACCAAGCGTGGTATGGAGGAACTCACTTCTGATATTCCAAACGTCAGCGAGGACGCTACAAAGGACCTCGATGAGAACGGTATCATCCGCATCGGTGCTCACATCGAGCCGGGCGACATCATGATCGGTAAGATCACCCCTAAGGGTGAGAGCGATCCATCACCGGAGGAGAAGCTCCTCAGAGCCATCTTCGGTGACAAGGCAGGTGATGTTAAGGATGCTTCCCTCAAGGCAACTCCTTCACTCAGCGGTACTGTGATCAACACAGCCCTCTATTCAAAGGTTGCCAAGGAAAGCGGCCGTAAGGGCGTCAAGAGTGACCAGAAGACCAAGATCGAGAAGGCTGAGCAGGAGTATCAGGCTAAGGCCGAGGCTCTTAAGGCTCGTTTCATCGATAAGCTTGCTGTCCTTGTGCAGGGAAAGAAGAGCGCAGGCATCAGCGACCTCTATGGTGTTGAGATCATTGCAAAGGGAAGAGACATCACTGTCGAGGACCTTAATATGATAGATTACGACAACATCAATTCAGGCAAGTGGACTTCTGACAAGAATGCCAACGTACTTATCCGTGAACTCATCAACAACTACTGCATCGCACGCAAGGAGGAAGCAGCAAGAAACAAGAGAATCATTGATAAGATCAAGGTCGGTGACGAACTTCCTAACGGCGTAATGCAGCTCGCAAAGGTTTACGTTGCCAAGAAGAGAAAGATCAGAGTCGGTGACAAGATGGCGGGACGTCACGGTAACAAGGGTATTGTTGCCAAGGTCGTAAGGGACGAGGATATGCCGTTCCTCGCAGACGGTACTCCGGTAGATATAGTACTTAACCCTCTCGGTGTGCCTTCACGTATGAACCTCGGTCAGATCTACGAGACAGTTCTCGGATGGGCTGGTGAGGAACTCGGTGTGAAGTTCAGTACTCCTATCTTCGACGGTGCAAGTCTTGCTGACATCTGCGAGTACACTGACAAGGCAGGTCTGCCAAGATATGGTAAGACATATCTCCGTGACGGAGGTACAGGTGACTGGTTCGACCAGCCTGCTACCGTGGGTGTGATCTATATGATCAAGCTCGGTCACATGGTTGACGACAAGATGCACGCACGTTCTATCGGACCATACTCACTCATCACTCAGCAGCCTCTCGGAGGTAAGGCGCAGTTCGGAGGACAGCGTTTCGGAGAGATGGAGGTATGGGCACTCGAAGCATTCGGTGCATCTAACATTCTCCAGGAGATCCTGACAGTGAAGTCAGATGACGTAACAGGAAGATCCAAAGCATACGAGGCAATCGTCAAGGGTGACCTCATGCCTAACCCGGGCATCCCTGAGTCTCTCAACGTATTGCTCCACGAGCTTAGAGGTCTCGGACTTAAGGTGACTTTGGACTAATAACTGACAATTGAAATTTTAGAAATATGCCGACTTTTAATAAAGAAAATAAGGTTAAAAGCAATTTCGACAGGATCAGCATCGCTCTTGCTTCTCCAGAAGACATCAAGGAAAGGTCTTCTGGAGAGGTATTGAAGCCGGAAACCGTCAACTACAGGACATACAAGCCTGAGAGAGACGGTCTTTTCTGCGAGAAGATCTTCGGTCCTACCAAGGATTATGAGTGCCACTGCGGTAAGTACAAGAGAATCCGCTATCGTGGTATTGTCTGCGACCATTGCGGCGTGGAGGTGACAGAGAAGAAGGTACGTAGAGAGAGGATGGGTCACATCGAACTTACAGTTCCTGTAGCTCACATCTGGTACTTCAAGTCAGCTCCAAACAAGATTGCTGCTCTTCTTGGTATCGCTGCCAAGAAGCTCGAGTCAGTGATCTACTATGAAAAGTATATCGTGATCAAGCCAGGTACATCAGGTTACCAGAAGCTTGACCTCATTTCAGAGGATGAATACATGGATCTCTATGCTCAGATGCCTGAGCAGTATAACATGCCTGCTGACGACCCTGATAAGTTTGTTGCAGGAATGGGTGCAGAGGCCATCTATGAGCTCCTCAAGGAGATTGACATAGACGCTCTTGCAAAGGAGCTCCGTCAGAAGATGATCAAGGAGACTTCACAGCAGAGAAAGACTGAGGCTCTCAAGAGACTCAGCATCGTGAAGTGGTTCCAGGATTCAAAGGGCATCAACCGACCTGAGTGGATGATCCTCAAGATCATTCCTGTCATTCCGCCTGATCTTCGTCCTCTCGTTCCGCTTGATGGCGGTCGTTTCGCCACATCTGACCTCAATGACCTCTACAGAAGGGTTATCATCCGTAACAACCGTCTCAAGAGACTCATCGAGATCAAGGCGCCTGAGGTGATCCTCAGAAACGAGAAGCGTATGCTTCAGGAGGCTGTTGACTCACTCTTCGACAACTCAAAGAAGTCAAATGCTGTAAAGAGCGAAGCAAACCGTACCCTCAAGTCACTCTCTGACTCTCTCAAGGGTAAGCAGGGACGCTTCCGTCAGAACCTCCTCGGTAAGCGTGTAGACTATTCTGCACGTTCGGTTATCGTCGTTGGTCCTGAGCTCAAGATGCATGAGTGCGGTCTTCCTAAGTTCATGGCTGCCGAGCTTTACAAACCGTTCATCATCAGAAAGCTGATCGAGCGCGGAGTCGTAAAGACAGTAAAGTCAGCAAAGAAGATCGTTGACAGAAAGGATGCTGTCATCTGGGATATCCTCGAGAACGTGATGAAGGGTCATCCGGTTCTTCTCAACCGTGCCCCTACACTTCACCGTCTCGGTATCCAGGCCTTCCAGCCTAAGATGATCGAGGGTAAGGCAATCCAGCTCCATCCGCTCGCATGTACGGCGTTCAACGCCGACTTCGACGGTGACCAGATGGCTGTTCACCTTCCGCTTGGCAATGCTGCTATCCTCGAGGCTCAGCTCCTCATGCTCGGTTCGCACAACATTCTCAACCCTGCAAACGGAACACCTATCACAGTCCCTTCACAGGACATGGTGCTCGGTCTTTACTACATCACTAAGGAAAGACCTAACGTAAAGGGTACAGGAATGAGCTTCTACGGACCGGAGGAGGTCATCATAGCTCTCAACGAGAAGGCTATCGACATCCATGCGGCAATCAATGTGAGACTTCCAAAGGACAAGCAGAATCCGGAGGCAGGCACAGAGATGGTGAAGACTACTCCAGGTAGAATCATCGTCAACCAGCTTGTACCGGTAGAGGTTCCATACATCAATGATGTCCTCGGTAAGAAGTCACTCAGAAAGATCATTTCCAATGTGATCAAATACACAGGAGTAGCCCGCACAGCCCAGTTCCTTGACGATATCAAGGATCTCGGATACACAATGGCGTTCAAGGGCGGTCTGTCATTCAACCTCGGCGACGTGATCATCCCTGAGGAGAAGAAGTCACTGATCGACAACGGTTACAACACCGTAGAGTCAATCAAGGCTAACTTCTCGATGGGTTTCATCACCAACAACGAGCGTTACAACAAGGTCATTGACCTCTGGTCTTCCATCGACAACGAGATCACCAAGATCGTCGAGAAGCAGATTTCAAGCGATCAGGACGGATTCAACCCTGTATACATGATGCTCGACTCAGGAGCCCGTGGTTCGACAGCACAGATCAAGCAGCTTTGCGGTATGCGTGGTCTGATGGCAAAGCCTCAGAAGTCCGGTGGACAGGGTGCAGAGATCATCGAGAACCCGATCATCTCCAACCTTAAGGAAGGTATGTCAGTGCTCGAGTACTTCATCTCTACCCACGGTGCACGTAAGGGTCTTGCCGATACAGCGCTCAAGACTGCCGATGCAGGTTACCTTACCCGTCGTCTTGTTGACGTGTCACACGACGTGATCATCAATGAGGAGGATTGCGGTACTCTCCGCGGACTTGTTGCAACAGCAATCAAGAGCAAGGATGAGATCGTCGAGTCTCTCGGTGAGCGTATCCTTGGCCGTACTTCGGTTCACGACATCTTCAACCCTCTCACAGGTGAGCTTATCATTCCTGCAGGCGAGGAGATTACAGAGGATATCGCAAATCTCATCGAGTCACTCCCTATCGAGCAGGTGGAGATCCGTTCGGTTCTCACTTGTGAGTCTCGCAAGGGTGTATGTGCTAAGTGTTACGGACGTAACCTCGCGTCAGGCCGTATGGTCGAGAAGGGAGAGGTTGTCGGAGTCATCGCTGCACAGTCAATCGGTGAGCCAGGTACTCAGCTTACTCTCCGTACATTCCACGTCGGAGGTACTGCTTCAAGTACTGCAGCAGAGAATGCCATCACTTCAAAATATAACGGTAAGCTTGAGTTCGAGGAACTCAGAACTATCGAGAGAATCACAGAAGAGGGCGTTCAGGACGTTGTTGTCAGCCGTACTACTGAGGTGCGCATCGTAGACGAGAACACAGGTATCACATATTCACAGTATGACGTACCTTACGGTTCGATCCTTTACAAGAAGGATGGAGCGACAGTGAAGAAAGGCGACCTTATCTGTGAGTGGGATGCGTACAACGCGATCACGATCATCGAAACTGCAGGTAAAGCGCGTTTCGACAGCATGATCGACGGTGTGACATTCCGTGAGGAGATGGCTGACGAGTACTCTCTCAACAGAGACAAGGTGATCATCGAGTCGCGTGACAAGTCGAAGAACCCTACCATCGTCATCACAGATGAGAACGGTGAGGCTCTCAAGCATTACAACCTCCCTGTAGGAGCACATGTAATGGTTGAAGACGGTCAGGACCTCAAGGTCGGTGACATCATCATAAAGATCCCACGTGCTATCGGTAAGTCAAGCGATATCACCGGAGGTCTTCCTCGAGTTACCGAGCTCTTCGAGGCACGTAACCCGTCTAACCCTGCTATCGTTTCTGAAATCAATGGTGAGGTCATCATGGGTAAGATCAAGAGAGGTAACCGTGAGATCATCATCAAGCACAGATCAGGTGTTGAGAAGCACTATCTTGTACCTCTTACCAAGCAGATCCTCGTTCAGGAGAACGACTACGTGAAGGCTGGTACAAGACTCTCTGACGGAGCGGTTTCTCCTACAGATATCCTTACAATCCTCGGTCCTATCAAGGTTCAGGAGTACATCGTCAATGAGATCCAGGAGGTATACCGCCTCCAGGGTGTGAAGATCAACGACAAGCACTTCGAGATCATCGTACGTCAGATGATGAGAAAGGTTCAGATCAACAATCCTGGTGATACTGAATTCCTCCCTGAGGAACTTGTGGACAAGTGGACATTCATGAACACCAACGATGCGATCTACGGTAAGTTCTATGTAATGGATCCAGGTGATTCGCAGAAGTATGAGGAAGGTGACATCATCACTGCACGTGAGATGAGAAGCGAGAACTCTTCACTCGAACGTCAGGGTCTCAACATGATGGTGCTTCGTGAAGCAAAGCCTGCAACAGCAAGCCAGGTGCTCCAGGGTATCACAAGAGCTGCCCTCAAGACCAACAGCTTCATCTCTGCTGCATCATTCCAGGAGACTACCAAGGTGCTCAGCGAGGCTGCGATCAGAGGTCGCGTAGATACTCTCGAGGGTCTTAAGGAGAACGTCATCTGCGGTCATCCGATCCCAGCAGGTACCGGTCAGAAGGAGTTCCAGGAAATTCTTGTCGCTCCGGCTGCGGACAACCAGAAGAACCTTGCAGATCTCTAACAGATTCAAAATATAATGATGAAAGGGTGGCTGAAGAGCCGCCCTTTCGTTTTTATTTTGTTTCTGCCTGAATTTTTCTTGGAATAATCCGGTATTCTCTTTAAATTTAGCAGAATAACACTAAACTTATCTGATTATGAAGAGATTGAAGATTGTCGGAATCGGTGAAATCGTCTGGGATGAATTCAACGGCGTTTTTGTTCTTGGAGGTGCACCTCTGAATTTTGCGCATTTTGCACGACAGCTTGGCGCAAAAACGTATATTATTGCCGCCATAGGCAAGGATGAACTCGGCGATAAAGCCCTAAAGAAAATATCTGAGCTGGATGTGGATCAAAGCGGCATTCAGCGCAATGATCTGCCTACCGGCGTCGTGCATGCAGAGCAGATTCCGGGTTCTGATGATGTTGTGTATGATATCTATGAAAATGTGGCATGGGATGCGTTGGAGTTTGATCCAAGGTATGAAGCCGTGCTGCAGGATGCCGATGCAATATGTTGGGGTTCGCTCGCTCAGAGAACTGCGGCTGCGCACAATCATATCATGAAGATTCTTGACTGCGCTCCTGCTACATGTATGAAGGTCTTCGATATCAATCTGCGCCAGCATTATTATTCCCGTGAGGTCATAGAAAAGTCGTTGGAGAAAGCGAATGTCCTGAAACTGAACGAGGGTGAAGTCATGAAAATTGCTGAACTGTTGGAGATGCCGGATCCTGACGCTCCACAGAATACAATCATGGCACTTATAGACAAGTATGACCTTAAGTATGTAGTCTATACTCTTGGCTCGTCGAGAAGTGAAATCTATTCGGCTGATGGTCTGCTGTCCATGATTCCGACCCCAAAGGTGGAAAACTTCGTCGATGCTGTGGGAGCCGGTGATTCGTTTACTGCATCTTTCGTTACGTCTGTTCTGCAAGGTAAGGATGTCAGACTGAGTCATAAGATAGCAGTGGAAGTGGCTGCATTTGTATGTACTCAGAAGGGTGCCATCAATCCGATTCCGAATTCACTGCTGGATAATCTGAATCTTTAGGGCAAAATCATTTGTTTTTTTGCTCACTTCTCCATAAATTTGGCAATTCGTATATCTAGTAGTAACTGAAACTTAAGAATCACATAAAATGAAATTTACATCAATCCTGAAAGCACTGATGGTAGGTATGGTTGCAATCCTTTTTACTTCATGTGAAAAGGAGGCTGACAAGCCTGCCGGTCCGATATCGGAAGTTACCATCTCTCTTGACGTGGATAATTTGAGCCTTGAGTCTGCAAGCATCAGAGTGAGACATGACGACAGCGCTGATATGCCTTGGGTCTATCTCCTCACGTCGGATCTTGAGACAGACGCAGAAACTCTTCTTAAGGAAAAGATTGCAACCGATCTGGAACTTACAGGTGAGATTGTCGCTTATACGGGCAGAAACAAGAGCATAACATTGAGCGATCTTGCTCCTAAGTCCTATTACAGGTTTATCTGTCAGGCAATTGACGGTATTACCGGAGAACCGTTGGGAGATGCTGCAGAGATTGAGTTCCGCACAAGACGCGATCCGGCAGTTTTCGAGATCAACGATAACTGGTCGATTGAAAGAAGCGATCGTTCTATCAACCCTTCGGACAAAATGGAGTATGACAATTTCCTCTGTTCAAGCGAGGATGACGAGACATATGTAGTTCTTCCTATCAAGGTCTCTGATTTCGAGTACTACTACAAGAATGACAGGAGGGCATTGTTCGAGGATTTCCATTCTGATTTCGGACTTGCTGTCGGCGCAAGCCAGTGGAAGAATGTGCTTAAGGAAGGTGACATTACCTGGCAGGAGCAGCGCCTTCGTTCAAGTGATTGGATTGTTTTCATGATCGGAATCGACACCGACGGCGAACTTTCCGGACTGTATCAGGAATACAGATTCACAATCGAGCAGGAAGTTGCTTCTGATGAATACAACAGATGGCTGGGACAGTGGAAGGTCATTAATGGAGAAGGTGTCGAGTTGTTTGACATTCATATACTTCCAAGCGAGAACAATCTTTGGTATTATCTTGCTGGTTGGGAAGGCGATAACCTGTATTTCGACACTTACGATCAGACCCTTATGATCGAAACCTTCTTCAACAAATCAAACGGTAAGATGGAATTTATCTCGCAGTACGTCAACACGATGATGACTGATTATGAGACAATTGATTTCTACTTCTCCGGTACTTTCTATTATGGTGGAAATTATGTTGTAGATGCAATGAACTACAAGATGGCCGAGACATCCTTTACGACTTCAGATTATACTGAGGCAAGAGTTGATGGCCTGACATTTACAGGCAGCGGCTTGACTGTACCGATCCAGGAGATCTGCTATTTCTACTATAGTGGTTCACAGCCTTCATCTATCAGTCTTGATATTCCAAACCTTCCGCTCACTTTCAGGAAGGTACAGTAATGGCAAAAATAAAGGGTTCCAGTCGGAACCCTTTATTTTTGCTATGTTCAATCGCTTTATCTCATGATGGTCGCTTCACGGTCAGGACCTACTGAGATGATCTTGATAGGCACCCCGAGGTACTGTTCCATGAACGCGATGTAGTTTCGGAATTCTGTCGGAAGCTCCTCCTCTGTGCGGCAGTGGGTGAGGTCTGTATGCCATCCCTTGAATTCTGTGTATACAGGTTCTATATTGGCATATGTGTCGAAAGGCCACTGGTCTGAAGGCTGTCCGTCAACGATGTATGAGGTACATACCTTGATGGTCTCGAATGTGTCGAGGCAGTCTGACTTCATCATGATCAGGTCTGTGACACCGCTGATCATCACTGCATATTTGAGGGCTACGAGGTCTAGCCATCCGCAGCGGCGAGGACGTCCGGTCACTGCTCCGAACTCGTGTCCGATACGGCGGATCTCCTCTCCGGTCTCATCAAAGAGCTCGGTAGGGAACGGACCGCTTCCTACGCGTGTGCAGTATGCCTTGAAGATTCCGTATACATGTCCGATAAGGTGTGGGTTCACTCCAAGTCCTACGCATGATCCTGCGCATGAAGTGGTAGAAGATGTCACGAAAGGATATGAGCCGTAGTCGATGTCAAGCATAGATCCCTGCGCTCCTTCAGCCAGGATGTCCTGAGTCTTGAGAAGGTCGTTGATGTAGTATTCGCAGTCGACAAGCTCGAACTTCTTGAGATATTCCACTGCTGCCATGAATTCAGCATCCTCGGCGTGAGGATCGCACTCATATCCCATCTGGCTGAGAAGGGTGATGTGGCGGTTCTGAAGCTTTGCATATCTGTCTGCAAAGTCAGGTGCCAGGATGTCTCCTACACGGAGTCCGTGGCGGCTTATCTTGTCGGTATAAGTAGGGCCTATACCCTTGAGGGTGGATCCGATCTTGCCCTTGCCCATGGCTGCTTCGTTTGCAGCGTCAAGGAGTCTGTGGGTAGGGAGGATCAGGTGGGCCTTCTTTGCTATGACAATGCGTTCGGTTACAGGAATGCCTGTCTTTGCTGCGATGTTCTCGCATTCGCCTCTGAAGGTGATAGGGTCAAGCACTACACCGTTTCCAACGATGTTCTTTGCGTCCTTTCTGAAGATTCCAGATGGAACGGATCTGAGCACGAAGCTCTGTCCGTCAAAGTGCAGCGAGTGTCCTGCGTTCGGACCTCCCTGGAAGCGTGCTACTACAGGATATCTGCTTGCAAGCACGTCTACAATCTTTCCTTTTCCTTCGTCGCCCCACTGGAGGCCGAGTACAACGTCAAGTTTCATTATTCTTTTGTTTATAGTTTCTAGAATGGGAGATCATCGTCCGGCTGCTCGTCGATTACCGGGCTGGTCTGTGGCTGTGCAGGCTGCTGGAGGGGCTGCTGAGGGTAACCAGGCTGCTGATATGGCTGCTGCTGGTATCCTGGCTGCTGCTGGTATCCTGACTGCTGAGGCTGCTGGTAGGCAGGTTTCTGATATGACTGCTGTCCGGGAGTCTGGTAGCCGCCCTGAGTGGCATTAGGATTGTCGGATCTCTTGCCAAGAAGCTGGAGAGTGTCCGCAACAATCTCTGTCACATATCTCTTGTTTCCGTTCTGGTCGTCCCATGACCTGCTGCGAAGACGTCCTTCTATATAGAGCTGAGTCCCCTTCTTCACATATTTCTCCACAACGTCGGCAGTGTTTCTCCACACTACGATGCTGTGCCATTCTGTGTGTTCCTGAAGGTTTCCGTCTCTTCCGCGGAATCTTTCTGTAGTCGCGAGTCTGAGCGTTGCGACCTTTGCGCTGTTGTTGACATCACCGGTGTAGCGGATTTCAGGATCCTGACCGACGTTTCCGATGAGTATTACCTTATTTACCATGTGTATTTTGTGTTTTCTTTTGTGACTTCCCAAAAACTTTGCAAGTTAATGATAATTTCTCATAAACACGCAGTCATTTTTGCCAAATCAGGCTTTTCGCCCGTAAAAATTTCATATCCGGTCAGGGCCTGAAGAAGCAGCCATGTACGGCCTTCCGTGTAGGTGACATCCGGATTCAGTTCCTTCATCCTCTGTATCAGCGATTTGTCAAACGAGGGGTTGCGGTAGTTAGCTTCCAGGATATGCTTTGGCTTTCCCGTACACAGGTCTTCCTCTGTAAGGGAATCAAGCTCGGCAATCCTTATTGGAAGATTGTAGATCATGATGTCGGCCTTTCGGAACTCTTCCCTGAACTGGCTCAAGGGCTTGATCTCATCGCTGTATCGGGTCCTGTTCATCAGCACCGTTTCCATGCCGAGGGACTCGGCAGCCGCTTTAGCGGCTTTCCCGGCTCCGCCGAGTCCGACGACCAGCGTCCTCAGCCGACAGGCTGGCTCCCCGTCACTTTGTGACGGACCCGAAGGGCGATTGTCATTCCGAGTAGTCTTCCTGTCATTTCGAGCGAGCGAAGCGAGTCGAGAAATCTCCCCAATCCAAATGCGAACCCCAAGATAATCAGAATTATACGCCTTTATGCCTTCCGGGGTCTTGACCAGTAGGTTGGTCGCGCCTATGAGCCTGCATTCTTCCGACAGGATATCCGCCTTCCGGATAGCAAGCTCCTTGAACGGAGCCGTGACGTTGATGCCGTCATACCCTTCGAGGAATCTCTGATATGCTTCCTCAAAATCCGGTGTCTCGATAAGTTCGTATGGGTATCTTCCGTCATACCCTGCCTTGAACAGGGCAGGGGAGAGCGAATGTCCTATCGGATCTCCTATCAAACCGAACTTCATAAAATATCCTTCTTGTCTTCTTTCTACCCTTCGATCCTTCTTTCTACCCTTCGATCCTTCCTTCTGTCATTCTAGTCTTCCTTCTGTCATTCTGAGCGAAGCGAAGAATCTTTATACATTACGCTGCCTTACAGCTTCAAACATCAATATTGCAGCCGAAACCGATACGTTAAGCGAATCCAGCTTGCCCAGCATCGGAATCTTGATGTGCGCATCAGCGGCCTTCCTCCATGCGTCGGTCAGTCCCGTCGCCTCTGTACCCATTACGATCGCCGTACCGCCTTTCATGTCGGTGTCATAGTACCACTCCGAGTCCTGGAGCTGTGCGGTGTAGATCTTTATGCCCTTTGCCTTGAGCCATGCGATGGTCTCTTCTGATGTTGCCGTAGCAGTCGGAACCGTGAAGATAGCTCCTATGCTGGAGCGGATGAGATTCGGATTGTACATATCAGTAAGCGGATCGCAAACTATTACAGCATCCACTCCCGAAGCATCTGCGCTCCTGAGTACGGCTCCAAGATTGCCCGGCTTTTCTACCGCCTCCAGCACGACCACCAAAGGGCTCTCCTTCAGTTTCAGTGCATCGAGCGTCATCTCCTTGCAGTGCAGCTCGGCGATCACTCCCTCTGTCCCACCGCGATATGCCACCTTGTCATACAGGTGCTGCGGAAGGTCAATGAAGTTGCAGTCACATTTTCCTGCAATTTCCTCCAGCTCCTCCTGCTTCAGGATCCCGGTGCATACAAAAACCGTATGAGGCTCATAGCCGGCCTCGATGCAGTGCAGCAGTTCGCGTCTGCCCTCCACGACAAACAGCCCCGTCTTCCTCCTCGCCTTCGACTTCTCCTGAAGCTCCAGCAGCGTCCTTATCTTCGGATTCTGCGCCGATGTAATGTTCTCGATTCTCATAAATTTTCAAATCATTCGGACAAATTTAGCATTTTCTTGCCAGATAGTCTGCAAAGAAGTAGTCATATATTCTGTATTTGCCATCTTCGTTTATGACAATGTCGTTCTTCAGGAGTGGTTTTAATGCAGCCTGGACCGAACTGGCAGATACCAGATTGTGCCTTTTGATGAATTCAGATGAGGTTATGCCTTCCACTGTCTTCTCTTTGGCTATGGCCTCAAGAATCTGTTTCTGTTTAGGAGCAAGACTATGCATGATCGATATGAACCTGTCTTCCTGTGCCAGTACAATGTTTTCCCATGCAATGTCGATATATTCTGGCGTGCATACGGTATCCTTATCCATCAATGCAAAAAGTTCATTCATTATCATCTGCATATACCATGTACACCCGTTGAACATCGAATATACCAGCCTGATCGTGAATTTATCTATCATCTTTCCCTTTTGTGCAAACATCCTTCCTGCAAAGTCTATGTATGTTTCCATAGGAATCGGTTGCAATGTATGACTTATCACGCTTTGGAAGAACGGTTTTGACGGAGAGTAGAAGATGTCTGTCATCATGTGCCGCTTGCTGCCGCAGAAGATGAATGACGTTCTCGAACATTGCTGAACAAGAGTTCTTATGAATGCTTCTGACGTTTTCTCGGGATATTCCCTGATCTGCTGAAATTCATCTATTGCCAGAATACACGGCTTATCGAGCTGTTCAAGGAGTTCGAACAATTCACTGATGGTCTTTTCCGGATATTGCAGGTCTCCGATTCCGATGTTGAACGTGGAATCACCGGATACAGCATCCGTTTTGAACCCTATCCTAAGCGATTTTATGAAATCGAATAGTCTGTCATGCCATTTCTGTTGTGAACGTATTGCCTTGACTATGCTTTCTGACAGAGCTTTTGCCATCTCGCATAGGTTGCTGGTTGAGTAGATGTCTACGTAGATGGTTACATAGTTCTCCTGTATGCTCTTTTGGGCAAATGTGTGGTGTATAAGACCGCTCTTGCCGAGTCTTCGTGGAGATATCAGTGCAACGTTCCGCCCGTTTACAATATGCTTGATCAGAGTATCTGTATCTTTCTCGCGGTCACAGAAGTATTGGGCTCCGACATATCTGCCTATAAAGAATGGATTGATTATCTGGTCCTTATTCATAACACATCATCTTTATTGCAAATATAATTATTATATTTATAATAAAGAAATCTGATTCATAATACCGCTTGGATGAGAATCATGAAAAACTCAGCCAAGCGGTGCCGTGTTTACCGCATTTGTAGCTGATTTGAGCATCGCTTGGTCGTGTTTGGGGTAAAACTTGGCCAAGCGGTCTTCCGCTATACGTACCAGGTCTTGTAGAGAAGGTAGTTCTGGGCGTTGGCGTGGGCCTTGGCGAGAACCGCTTCCGAGCCGTCCTTTATTTTGCGGGCAGGGATTCCGGCCCATATGCCAGGCTCCAGCTTCTGGTTTGCAGGGACTACAGCTCCTGCAGCGATTATCGTCCCGTCCGGAACGACGGTGTGGTCCATGACTATGGCTCCCATTCCTATGATTACGTCGTTGCCGATGATGCATCCGTGCACATTGGCTCCATGTCCTATCGAAACGTCATTGCCGATGATGCACTCCGACTGCTGGTAGGTCGCATGCAGCACAGCATTGTCCTGGATGTTCACTCTGTCTCCGATGCGGATCGCTCCGACGTCTCCGCGAAGCACAGCTCCATACCACACGCTGCAGTCATCTCCGATTTCCACCGTTCCGATAATCGTCGCCGTCTCCGCCAGAAACGCACGCTCGCCTATGACGGGCCTGTCGCCCTTGAGTTCCTTTATTATTGCCATGTTGACAAATATAGATAATAATTTTCTATCTTTGTCACCATGCGCCGCTTGTTTATACATATTATAATAGGTATCGGCATACTGCTTGCCGGCCTGAACTCCTGTGCACCTGAGCCGCCTACTGTCGTTCCGTGGTTCGTCATGCCAGAGCCGGATGTCTATTCTACATCGTGCCGTCTCACCGCCTATGTGCCGGAGGAGGTCGCAGGTGATTTTGACTTGGGATTCTATTTAGGGCCTTCACCTGACAATATGGAAAGATATCCTTCCACCGGCTTTCATCACCCGCTCTCATTAACTGTGTATATAGACAATTTGACGAAGGATACGGAATATTATTATAAGGCCTATGCCTCCAATGGAGTAAGCGAGGTGTGTTCAGAAATATGCACTTTCAGAACCTTGGCGTTCTACTAAGCCATCCCTACATATCAAATGAACCAATGTGAACTTGACTACCGGTCGGGTTCACATTATTTTTGTTCGTTTTTTAAAATGAATGGTTATGAATGTCAAAAATGATGCGGTGTCTTATGAGACACCAGCCTTGGAATGTATTGAAGTGGCTTGTGAAGGTGTTCTATGCGGCTCTCCGTTGAAACCTGGTGAGAGTGAAGACGGTATTTTAGGAGATGACCTTTAATCGGGAAATATGAAAAATTCAATTGTATTGGCCAGCATTTCTGTACTGGCCTTCTTGTCGTGTGCGAACGAGGATAAGATGCCTGTGGACGATCTTGATTCAGAAGAAGTCACTATTTATGCTTCAACTGAAGGCATGCCTGATGTCAAGAATGTCATTGATGATGAGTCTCTGAGTATAACATGGACGTCAGGTGATGCGATAAATGTCTTCTTTGGTGCATCGGAAAGCAGCAAGTTCGTAACTTCTCAGTCAGGGGAAGTGGCTCAGTTCAAAGGTTCCATCGATGTGGTAACCGGTGGAGGCGAAGGTCTGGATGACGATACAAGCCTCTGGGGTATATATCCATATGATGAGAATAATACTTGTGATGGCACACATGTGACCTTGAATCTTCCGACTCTCCAGCCGGCTGCAGATAACACATTCGCAAATGGCCTTTTCCCGCAGATCGCGAGATCCAGAAACTTCTATATGTCATTTTATAACCTGTGTGGCTGTTTCCGATTCAGTGTGACTGCACCGGACATCAGGTATGTGACATTTTCCGGTAACAACAACGAAGTCATAGCGGGAAAGGTGCGGGTTTCAATGGATGAGGCTCCAACGGTACATGAGGTCATTTCCGGGGAGACTGAGCTTAAGATGTATGCCCCTGACGGCGGATACTTTATTCCGGGAGTACATTACTATCTGGTAGTTTTCCCTGGAACATTCTCGGAGGGTATGACCATTACTTATTATAAGGATTCGTCATATGCATCATACAGGCATTCAAAATCCTACACATTGGGACGAGGTGTCGTATCCAGGTTTGCTGGAAAAGATGCGGGGCTGACATTTGAGAATATCCCGCTTGTAGACTGGGAGGAAGGCGATAACATTGCAGGAGAAATATAATTAATGGAAAGAATATGAAACGACTAATTTACATCATGTCGGTTGCAGCTCTGGCTGTCATGCAGAGCTGCAGTTTCGAGGAGCCGGGACTGGAACCGGAAACTCCTCAAGGAGAACCTTACAAGGTGTCTATTCACAATGACATCTTCCAGCAGCCGGCAACCAAGGTGACGACCGATGGTTTCTGCACCGGCGATGAAGTGGGTCTGTACATCGTCAACTATGACGGAGAGACTCCGGGCACATTGAAGATGGAGGACAACCAGGCAGATAATGTCCGCTTCTCATATAGCGAGAGCGGTGACTGGGTGTCTGACTATGACATCTATTACAAGGACAATGACACCAAGGTGGACTTCTATGGATACTATCCATACGCTGAGCCTACGTCGGTTGAGGCCTATCCTTTTGAGGTCGCAAGGGACCAGTCGAAGGGTGCCGAGAACGGTCAGATGGCTGCATATGAGGCATCTGACTTCCTTTGGGCCAAGACCAGGAATGTGACCCCGACTGCTTCAAAGGTCATCCTGTCGTTCTATCATAAGATGTCATCGGCCCGCGTCCGCTTCTCACAGGGAACGGGCTGGACAGATGCTGCGGAATTTGCTGCGGTTACAAAGGAAGTCCTTGTGACCAACACTATACGCAAGTCGACAATTGACCTTTCTACTGGTGTCGTGACTCCGGAAGGCGAGGCTCCTCTTACAGGCATCATTCCAATGAATGACAACGGAGAGTTCAGGGCTATCGTCGTTCCTCAGACCGTTGCGGCGGGAAAGACCCTCCTTACCATTACAATCGACGGTCAGCCACGCAACTATGCGCTGGATAAGGATACAGAATACCTTCCGGGCAAGATCACTACATACGACCTTAGTGTCAAGAAAATACCTTCGACCGGTGAGTATGAGGTCGAGATCGCCGGCGTGAGCATCACTGCATGGGAGGCTGACAACGTGTCTCACGGCGAGGATGCAAGAGAATATGTTGTAGTAAACAATGCCGTTCCGGGTGGTCTGGAAAAGACTATAGTCGAGCGTCTTGAGATGGATCCTACGAAGATCAAGAACATGAAGCTTCTTGGCAAGATTACGACAGAGGACTATACCTTCATGCGTGAGAAGATGACAGGTCTTCAGAGACTTAATCTCAAAGAGGTCGAGAGTGTTATTGACGGGGTGTATGCTATTCCACAAGATGCATTCATATATAAAACCTCCTTGGTTAAATGTGTGCTTCCGGATAAGCTGGAAAGAATAGAAGACGGGGCCTTTAGGTCTACATCATTGACAGGTGCCTTATTATTGCCAGAGGGCCTAAAGTGTGTCAAAGGTTTCCAATCAACCAAAATAACAAGTGTTCTTTTCCCTTCGACATTGGAAGAAATAGGCTATTATGCTTTTCGTGATTGTAGCAGTCTGATGTCTGAAATGTCTTTTCCAGAGTCTTTGAAAATAATAGGCGAGAATGCTTTCTACTCATCAGCGATTAAAGGGAACCTTGTATTTCCTCATAATCTTGAGAGTATAGATTACGCAGCCTTTCAATATTGTTCGGAATTGTCAGGATCATTGGTCATTCCAGCAAATGTAAAGGTAATAGCCGCAAGTGCATTTGCATACTGCGGATTCACAGGGACCTTGACGCTACCGGAAGGACTTAATGAAATAGGAGAGGGTGCCTTTAGGAATACCAGATTCAAAGGTGAACTCAATATTCCGAAAGAGGTGCTTGCAATAGGGTCAGGGGCATTCTCGGGTACATTATTTAACGGGACCTTGGTATTGCCTTCTGAATTGATTTCATTGGGTTCAGGTGCTTTTGATAATTGCTGGAGATTAAGCGGTGTGGTTGAAATTCCAGAAAACATTGTTGCTATACCTTCGTCACTTTTCAATGGCTGTACAGGTCTGGAAGGAATAAAGCTTCATAAAGATGTTGAAGTGATAGAGTCTCATGCATTCTATGGTTGCACCGGCATATATTCAATTGTCTGCGAGGCAAAGAATCCTCCTACAATCAATGCTAACAGTTTTAATGGTGTAGCAAAAGACAACTTTACATTGGAAGTTCCTGAAGCATCAGTCAATCTATATAAGAATGCAAGCAACTGGAGCGAGTTCAAGCGCATTGCTGCCCACAGAGAATTTTCGATCAGCAGGAATCTATTCCGCACCCTCAATGACGAACATTCAAAGACTTTTGTCCTTCGCGCTCCGGCAGGAGAGAACTGGTCAGTGGAGAGCAAGCCAGACTGGGTTGAGGTGTCACCTATGAGCGGCACAGGCAAGATGGATGTTATAGTTAAGGTTGCGGAACTTGCACAGGGTGGTGCAGACCGTTCAGGAGAAATTGTTTTCCTTCTTGACGGCAAGGATTACTGCAGTTCCATGACCGTTGAGCAGTATGACTACCAATACGGTGATGGTGATATGGTGACGCTGCAGGAGGCCAAAACCGGCAATGGCGTGAATATCGTCATCATGGGTGACTGCTTCGATGCAAAAGACATCTCCGAGGGTAAGTATCTCCAGGCAATACAGGATGCTTACAACTACTTCTTCGATATCGAACCATATCTTACTTATAAGGATTACTTCAATGTTTATGGTGTGTTCGGAATGTCGCCTGACAGCGGAATGGGAACAGTCAATACTATACGCGAGGCTCGTTTCGGCAGCCAATATACTTTGAATGAAGGCGTTTCTCCAAACTTTGAAACTGCATTTGCTGCAGCATGTCTTGCTCCTATCAACGACGATGTAAGCACGACCCTTATCATCATGATTGAGAATAGCAGCGACTATAGCGGTCTCTGCTACATGTGGGGTGATGGTTCAGCAGTGGCTGTAGTTCCTATGAGCACAGATCCTGCACCATATGATTTCCGCGGTCTTGTGCATCATGAGGCAGGCGGACACGGATTCGGAAAACTGGCAGATGAGTACATTTATCATAATGCTTTCATCCAGTCATGTGACTGTATTTGCTGCTCTCATGTAGATGAACTGAATGCTTTTAAGTCATATGGATTCTATGACAATATATCACTCACCGGAAGTATGCAGGATGTCCCTTGGTCGCATATGATCTATGATCCTCAGTACTCCAATACAGTGGATGTATATGAAGGAGCGTTCTTCCATACTCGTGGAGTATTCCGCAGCGAGCCGACAAGTTGCATGCATAACAATATTCCATACTACAACGCCATTTCCCGTGAGGCGATGGTCAAGAGGATAAAGAAGTATGCCGGCGAGGAATACTCGTTCGAGGACTTCAAGGCAAACGACAAGGAATCCCTCCCGTCTGTAACGACAAAGGGCTGGATGTGGTCGGACGAAAATACGAACGCCTCATCACGCTTCGATCAGATGCCTCCGAAGTTCATGGGAGAAAAACCGTCGTTTAGCAAAATGTCATTCTGAGGAGCGAAGCGACGTGAGAATCTTCAAACTTAAATTGTAAAACAATGAAACGAATACATATACCACTATTAATTGCCTTGGCATTTACAGCCTGCCAAGATAATACAGTCGAACTTGAGGTGCCGGTTCATGACAATGTCATGCGCTTTAACCTTGTTGGACCTGATGTGCAGACAAAAGTAAGTGCGGGCGCTTTTGAGGAAACCGATCAGATCGGTCTTTATGTCACTGACTATGCCGACGAGACGACACCTATGCCGCTCCAGATCTCAGGAAACAGGGCAAACAACCTGCCTGTGACATTTGATGGTGCAGTCTGGGCACCAGAGCAGACCATCTACTGGGGCGAAGGCAAGTCAGATGTTTATGCGTACTATCCATATCTTGAGACGGTGTCAGATGTGAACAAGCAATATTTTGAAATCGCAACCGATCAGACAGGTGACGGTTACGAAATGTCAGACTTTCTCTGGGCCAAGGCAGAGGGCGTCAGCCAGGCTGATGGAGCTGTGAACCTTGAGATGAAGCACGTGATGAGTAAGCTTACTGTCAAGATTGTTGCAGGTGAGGATTACATCGGTTCACTTCCGGAGGATGCGATAGTACATCTTCATAGCACTGTGACTAACGTCAATATAGACCTTGAGAACGGTTCAGTAGCAAAAGATCCGTATAGCGGACCTAAGTCCATCAAGATGAAGAATCTTGGTGTCAGGTCATTCGATGGTGAAAAGGCGGTCGTTTACGAGGCTGTCGTTGTCCCTCAGATGCTTGAGAACTCCGTTCCTCTTCTTGAAATCAACTCCAAGAGCGTTTCGTATCTTCTTGAAGATCCGTTCAACTTCCGTCCAGGTGTTGCTTATACTTACACCGCAACGCTCAACACATCGACAACAGCCATCAAGGTGGAGATCGGTTGCGAGCTTGAGGACTGGAACAGTACCGGCGGAGATTCAGGAGAAGGTGAAGAAGGAGGTGATGGATCAGAAGAAGATGAGGACGGAAAGACATATGCTGACCTTTCTGCTGCAGGGACAGCGAACTGCTACCTCATTCAGGAGGCCGGAGACTATAAGTTCAAGAGTGTGATAGGAAATAGTGATGCGACAGTCGGAAATGTCAAGACAGTCGAAGTGCTTTGGGAATCATTCGGAACAGACGAAATGCCGAATGTGGGTGATCTCATTGCCTCTGTTTCATACAAGAATGGCTACATCCGCTTCTCAACTCCAGATAACTTCCGTGATGGAAACGCAGTAATCGCTGCCAAGAACTCAAAAGGAACAATCCTCTGGTCATGGCACATCTGGTGTGCAGAAGAAGGCTGGCAGGAACAGGTTTATCCAAGCAATGTCGGTATCATTATGGATCGTAATCTCGGAGCTACATCAGCTGTGCCTGGGAATGTTGGAACATTGGGTTTGATGTATCAGTGGGGACGCAAGGATCCATTTATAGGATCTTCCTCAATAGAAGAGTCGATACCGGCATTGTCAACAGGCTTGTGGAATGTTACTTCTGATAGAGTTTCACAGGAAGCGACGCAGGAGAATCCTATGACTTTTTATACCGGCAATGGCGTATGGACAAAGAATCACTTGCCAGAAGGGAGCTGGAGTATGGAGAAATCGTTCTATGATCCGTGCCCATTAGGTTGGCAAGTCCCCAAAGGTGGCGATGCTGGGATATGGAATATACCAGCATTTGAGAACGCCATATGGGATTTCCAGAATAAGGGAATGATGGTAACTGTTGAGACGCAAGGTTATGAAATATGGTATCCTGCTGCTGGAGAACTTTATGGTTATAGTGGATCTTTAGGTGGGGTTGGTGTAAATGGTTACTGCTGGGCATATTCTGTCCCTGCAGATAATCAAGTGGATGCAAATCGCTTGTCCTTTAGTCTTTATTCGGGTTCTTTATCGCTTAATCCATTCTGGTATGGTGACCGCCCTAATGCCTACCCAGTCCGTTGTTGTAAAGAATAATAAAATGAATGTTATGAAATTATCAGATATTATTGATATTCTTACAGCTTTATCTAAGGTTCGAAAACTTTTCTGGTCAGAGGATGACTTTAAGTTTGAGTTCGCTACAATGATTAAGGTTAAGTTTGGTGATAAGGTGGATATCCGTTTGGAAAAACGATACGAAAGGGAGCGGGAGAGGAAGATGCAGAGTTCCTATACTGATATAGTTGTCAAGATGGGAAAACGCTCTTTTCCGATAGAACTGAAATATAAAACTGTTGCGGATAGATATCCTGACTATGATGGCGAAGTGGTTCAACTTAAAACCCATGGCGCAGTCGATCTGGGATGCTATGCTTACTTGAAGGATGTCGAGCGTTTGGAGTATCTTTCAAAGACTGATGATTCATTTGAGAGAGGTTTTGCCATAATTCTGACAAATGAGCATAAGTATTATGAAAATACTGACAGAGAGTCGGTGTATGATGCTTTTAAAATTTATGACGGCCGTGAAGTTCCCGCTTCATTCTTGGATTGGGATCGTTCCGGTTATGACCCGGAGAAGCTCCCGAAATGGTTTAAATCTTATCCTCCATTTTCTTTGATGAGATCATATAAGATGGAATGGATGGATTATGTTTCTGAAGAAAATGCTGACGGGCATCCTCAATTTAAATATCAGATTGCAGTGATTGACAAATAATGCCCCGCATTTCAGAAATATAGAAATACGAGCCCGAGGCAATGCGCCTCGGGCTCTCTGTAGTACGCCCAGCATGGGCATGCTCTAACGGGTGAAAGTCCCTAATGCGCCCTAATGACGGGAAGCATATAGCCAAAGGCAAGGGTGTCCATCGTGAGGTGGAATCTGAAGGAAGCCGGCGGCAA
>SUYQ01000042.1 GCA_015060325.1 Bacteroidales bacterium
TTTGCCGCCGGCTTCCTTCAGATTCCACCTCACGATGGACACCCTTGCCTTTGGCTATATGCTTCCCGTCATTAGGGCGCATTAGGGACTTTCACCCGTTAGAGCATGCCCATGCTGGGCGTACTACGAATAAAGGCTGGTCGATCGACCAGCCTTTATTGTTATTTCAGACAAAAACTATTTTGCGTTTACCTTGTCCTCAATGTACTTGATTGCATCGCCTACTGTAGTGATCTTGTCACCAGCGTCATCATCTGGAATCTCGATCTCAAACTTCTTCTCGAAATCCATGATGAGCTCAACGATATCAAGTGAATCAGCACCGAGATCATTCTGGAAGCTTGCTGTTTCAGTTACCTCAGCAGCATCAACGCCCAATTTCTCGACGATGATTGCCTTTACGTCTTCTGCAATATTAGCCATAACGTTAAATTTTTAGTTAATAATTAGTATTCTAATACACGTATTTGCGCTAAAACTTTGCAAATTAAATAAAAATTTTCCGAAAATAAAAATTTTGGTCTATTTAGCTCCAGATCTCTCACTTAAACGAAGCCAGACTCGAAGTCCATTAATAGAATTCAGGAGATAGAATGTCCACATTATGACCATGACAGCGGCATGAGCTTCACCACGAGAAACGCATATGCACCACATCACAACACTTACCACATTGGTTATAATCCACAATATCCACTGCTCCATAAATGCGAGAGCCATCAAAGCTTGAGCCACAATGCTTAAAATGGTGGTAGTAGAATCCTTGAACGGCTGGGGATCATCGAAATACTTCAATATGAAACCGCAGACCAAGACAGCTAGAGCACATCCAAGCGCCAACATCACTCTCTGCTTCTGATTGAACCTGCGGGCCTTGACCTGAACCCCTTCACCAAGTGATTCGGACTCAGAAACAGCCGCACCCCTCTTCCTCCACTGCCGGTAGCCGATAAACTGCATCGGAACATAGTAAAGGGCATTCAATGCTGCATCGCCATATATTCCTGCCTTAAATGATATGTAGGCATACATCGACACATTTACGATACCGAATGCATAATTCCATATGCTGCCCTTTGCCACGAGCACCACGCACAAAACACCGGCGATTCCTGCAACAGAGCCGATGATGTCTATATTTCCTGACAGGACAGAGTAGATGATGTTAGATGCGATGACTCCTACGATGAGGAACCAGTCGTAAAGTGATAGGATTCTGTTTTTCATTTTTGTTGTAAAGATTCTTCGCTTCGCTCAGAATGACAATGGCTTCGTTCTGATTGAGAATGGTTTCGTTCTGATTGAGAATGGTTTCGTTCTGATTGAGAATGGTTTCGTTCTGACTGATCGTTGGAGAGGTGGTCCAATATTCTTTCAGCGAGGACAGGGCCGACAAGTTCGGATATCTCATCAAGAGAGGCCGCCTTTATGCGAGCCACGCTGCCGAAACGCAGCAAAAGGCGCTGTTCGGTCTTCTCGCCGACGCCTTTGATACCTTTGAGGACTGACTGGACCTGAGCCTTGCTGCGAAGGTTACGGTGGAAGGTTATGCCAAAGCGATGTGCCTCGTCACGGATCTGCTGAAGGACCTTAAGGGCCGGTGAATTGCGGTCTATGAACATAGGATACGGATCTCCTACCCTGTAGACCTCCTCCATACGCTCCGCCAGGGCAATCAGGGTCACTTTTCCGATGAGCCCAAGCTCCGACAGAGCCTCATACGCAAAAGAGAGCTGTCCCTTGCCGCCGTCGATCACGATCAGCTGCGGCAGGTCGTCGGGATTCTCCTCCAGCATGCGTGAGTATCTTCTGTTCACGACTTCCTTCATGGTGGCGTAGTCGTTGGCTCCGACCACGGTCTTCACCTTGAAATGCCTGTAATCCTTCTTGGAAGGCACTGCGTTGCGGAAGACCACGCACGCTGAAACAGGGTTTGTTCCCTGTATATTCGAGTTATCGAAGCACTCTATATGGACAGGCAGTTCCTTCATGCCGAGCTGCTTCTGGAGCGACTCCATCACCATATTCTTATATGCGTCCGGATCCGTATGTTCCTGCTGCTTCAGGGCGTTCAGGCGCATCTCCTTTGCGTTGCGGGCGCTCAGCTCCAGCAGAGCGAGCTTGTCGCCGCGCACCGGAACGCGGAACTCTACGCCGCCGATCTCCACATCCGGTTTGAAAGGAACGATGATCTCCTTGGAAAGCTCGCCGAACTTGGACTGTATCTCCGCCACAAAGGCTCCCAGCACAGCCTCCTGCTCCTCTTCGATCATCAGCTTGAAGCCGAGGTTCAGGGACTGCACGACGGCTCCGCCCTTTATCCTGAGGAAGTTTCCGAACGCCTCCGGACCATCGATTATGAGCGAGAACACATCCACGTCGCCCACTGCAGCATTCATGATCACCGACTTGCTGTAGTGCTTCTCCAGCGACTGCATCTTTTCCTTATAGACCTGAGCCTGCTCGAACTCCATCCTCTGGGCAGCCTCGGTCATCAGCGTCTTATAGTGCTGGATGACCTCGCGTCCGCCGCCTTTCAGCAGTGACACGATCTCCTCTATGTTCTCGTTATATTCCTTCTGCGAGATGCCTCCCACGCAGCATCCCCTGCACTTCTTGATGTGGAAATTCAGGCACGGACGTATCTTTCCGCGGAGGATCACATCTGAGGTTATCTTATGCTTGCAGGTGCGCAGAGGATATACGCTATGGATGAAATCCACGAGATTGCGGGCGTGCACGACGCTGCTGTATGGGCCGAAATAGCGCGAGCCGTCCTTGACGAGGCGGCGCGTCAGGAACACGCGCGGGAAGTCCTCGGCGGTCACGCATATCCACGGATATGTCTTCGAGTCCTTCAGGAGTATGTTGTAGCGGGGCTTGAACTGCTTTATGAGATTATTCTCCAGCAGCAGCGCATCCGCCTCCGACTCCACCACAGTATACTGCGCGTCTGCAATCTTCGAGACCATCACCGCAGTCTTCCGCGTCAGCCTCTCGGCCGGCACGAAATACTGAGCAACCCTCTTATGCAGGTCCTTTGCCTTACCCACATAAATCACATTCCCCTCGGCGTCATAATATCTGTAGACGCCCGGGGAATGCGGGAATAGCTTTATCTTGTCTCGAATATCCATCTGAAAGATCCTTCGCTTCGCTCAGGATGACAGTTTATTCAGAATGATAACTTTTGTTACAACTGGGATGTTACTTTATATATTCAGCAACGGCTGCCTGGATGCCTTCGAGACCATGGAATCCCCTCTTGAGGATGGTTCCGTCAGGGCCGATAAGCATGAGGTGAGGGATTCCGTCTATACCATAGATATCTGTAGGAACAGAACCTGCGTTGTTGATATGATGCCAATCCATTCCAAGCTTTTCAGCAGTCTCGATGGTGTGTGACTGAGGCTCTCTCTCCCAAACTGCGATGCTGAGCACCTCAAGACCCTTGTCTTTATACTGCTCATACACCTGCTTGATGTTTGGAATCTCCCTCTTGCATGGGCCGCACCAAGGTGACCAGAAGTCTACAAGGACATATGTTGTACCCTTACCGACATAGTCAGAGAACTTCACCTCCTCCTTAAGAGGCTGAGGGTCAGTGCTCTCATCATAGCCATATACATGCTCGACAGTAAAGTCGGTGAACTTCTTGCCCTCGTTTGTATTCATCTTAGCTTCAGCATTCGCAATTACGGATGCAACAAGTTCGTCTTTCTTTATCGCATCGCTCAAACCATCTGTAATCTCAAGTATCTTATCAGGAGAGAGATAATACGTGGCATCTGCGATTGCAAGAAGAGCTGCTCCATTATCCGGATTTGCCTTCACTGTCTCGAGCCACAACTTCTCAAGCTCTGCATCGGCATCCTCTGATCCAGATTCATATATCTTCCTGACTTTCTCGTAGTAAGCATTGTATGCACTCTGAGGGCCATCAGCATCAGAAGGAGCAGTCATATCATCTCCCTTCTGGGTTACCGCAATTGCAGAGCCGTCAGGAACAAAGTATGTTCCATATTTTCCCTGATTCTTTTCCATCAGAAGAATCATGCCATAACTACGCTCTGACTTTGGAAGTTTAATCTCAAATTTACCATCTTTTACAGTAATAGTAGTGTCAAGTTCGGGCTCAACCACACGGATTCTAACTTCTGTAACGGTAGTATCCTCTACTGTTCCTGTAATCTTTGTAACGGCAGACTTCTCTATAACAGTTGATTTCTTTTCAGATCCTCCGCACGAAGCAAGAAAAGTTGTTGCAGCAAGCGCAAATAAAATTGTACGTACCTTCATAATATCTTCAGTTTAAAATTATCCCAAAATCGTTCAAAGGTACAAAAAAAAGAGACATTCGGTGCGAATGTCTCTTTTTATATGGAGTTTACAAGAATTACTTGTTGTCTCTGCGGTTGTTGCGACCACCACGACGACGATCGTTGCCACCGCGTCCGCCACGGTTGTTGTTGCCTGACTGCTGAGCCTGAGCAGCAACACCAGCGTTAGGTGAGAGGTCCTTCTTACCGTAAACCTCACCGTTGCAGATCCATACCTTGATACCGAGTACGCCTACCTTGGTGTGTGCCTCAGCGAGTGCGTAGTCGATGTCAGCGCGGAATGTGTGGAGAGGTGTACGACCTTCCTTGAACATCTCGCTTCTTGCCATCTCGGCTCCACCGAGACGACCGCTGATCTGAACCTTGATACCCTCAGCACCTACACGCATTGTAGTTGCCACGGCCATCTTGATTGCACGACGGTATGATACACGACCCTCGATCTGACGAGCGATAGAGTCAGCTACGATGTGAGCGTCAACCTCAGGCTTCTTAACCTCGTAGATGTTGATCTGAACATCCTTCTTGGTTACCTTCTTGAGCTCCTCCTTGAGGAGGTCTACTGCCTGTCCGCCCTTACCGATGATCA
>SUYQ01000029.1 GCA_015060325.1 Bacteroidales bacterium
CTGCAGCAAATGTAATGTCGCCATAATTCTTACAGTTCTTCATTTCGCCGGCAGCACCCAATGCTATATTATATGCACAGATTCCGCCAAGGTAATATCCGCCTGTACCGCTGGTAGCATCACCTTCTATCTTTACTGTTCCACGATTGACTACATTGCTGATTGAAGTATGCTCACGCACCGCACCGGCAAGACTGGCTGCATAGTTATGATTTGATCCTTCAGCCGGCGACGACACTTCTGTTGCAGTCGACACAAAAGAGCATCCGGAACCGAAAGTCAGATCCTTCACTACTGCTCCAGTAAGTTTTGAGAAGAAAGCACTTGTTCCTGCCTTCTCAATCACGAGATTGTCGATAGTCTTGCCGTTACCGTCGAAGACGCCCTTGAACTCGTTAGGAGTCCAGTCCCCAATTGTGCTGCAGTCGATATTATCTGTAAGAGTCACGACATCCCATACTGTCCACTTCGCCTTAGCCTTGTTCCAAGCGAGGAGTTCATCAGCTGTGCTGATCTCGTAAGTAAAGAAAGTTCCGAGATTAGTACCGGCATTTCTCATGATCTCTGTTGAAGACTGCTTCTGAACGCTGATAGTCTCTGATCCTGTTCCGGTAACCTCACCATTTTCATCGTATGTGAAGGTCTTTCTTGAGAAAGTGACCTTGATACCTGAAAGATTGCATGGAAGGACAGTCGCATAATATTCACCAGGCTCAAACATGCCATAATTCTCAACTGTGTTGAGTGTCACGCTTGTAACTTCCGTACCTTCAACAAGAGCGATCTCCGGTTCTTCGTCCCCATTGAGTGTCATTGTAAACTGACCCGCAACGAACTCATTCTCGCCAAGACCTTCAATCTTCACTGCCATGATGTCGTTTCTTGCAATGTTGATCTTCACAAGACCGACAGCGTTCTTGAAGGATAGTTCCTGAGTCTCACTATATGCTGCTGCAACAAGTGCTCCCTGGGCTACATTCTGATCTTTATTCACATCGATCTTCTGAAGGCTTGGAACAGTTGCAGTAATCACTCCATCCTCATTTACGGTATGACCTTCCGCAGCAGGATATATAGCATAGAACGGACCGTCAAGAGTCACACCTTCCTCGGTCTGGAATTTATTTCCTTCAACGAAAGTACAGACAGCATCCTCGCTACCAGAGACAAGGATCTGATCACCTTCCACCCATGTAGGGGTAAGATCTACAAGTGTCGACTTGGTCAGCACTTCATGATTTGCTTCGAACACCTGGCCGGTGATCTCCACTTCCGGCTTCTCCTGTGGTTCGAGCTCTTCCTTTACGCAGGATGTTGCAATGGCAGCCGCTGCGACTGCGAGTGCATAATAAAATACTCTTGTCTTCATAAGCTTACCATCCAAAATCTTTTAATTCATCAAAGGTTTCATTGCCATTGAGAAATTCTTTGTCACCACTTGCACAAAGAACGCCTTCAGTGCTGACATTTATAGTCTCGCACTCAGGTCTGAGATAGGTTGATTTTTTGAGCATAGTTTATAGTGTAAATTAGTTTAGTTTCAGGCGCTATTTTACTAATTGGCAAAGTTAATCATTGTTTTCACAAAAACAAAAATAACGAAAATTTCTTTAATATTTTTTCGCAAAATGAACAAATTTTGAAAAATAAATAAAACCAAATGAAAAAATATACAATTTTGATAAAGAAGTTTTTTTACTATTTTTGCAAAAATATATTCAGCAAATAAGCCATGTTAAAAGCCCTGTTTTTCACCATCGTTCTTGCAGGATCTCCCGCAACTGAGGACAAAGACCTGAAACTGAATGAATCCAACGTCAAAGAGATCGTCAACGCAATGACCGTCGAAGAGAAATGCGAACTTATCGTCGGAGGCCGTGCGGAGATGTTCAAACCGAAAGCATATAAAAAGGTAAAGGCTCCGGGAGCTGCCGGCGTCATCAATGAAATCCCTCGTCTGGGCGTTCCGGCGACAGTGCTTGCGGACGGCCCTGCGGGCGTACGCATCAGGCCCCACCGCCCCGGCGACGACAGGACATTCTTCTGCACAGGCTTCCCTATCGGGTCGCTCATATCATCGACCTGGAACACGGAGATGGTGGAGGAAGCAGGAAGGACAATGGGAAGTGAGGCCAAGGAATACGGAGTCGACGTACTGCTGACTCCGGGCATCAACATCCACCGCAACCCTCTCTGTGGCCGAAACTTCGAATACTACTCGGAAGATCCGCTGCTCAGCGGAAAGATAGCCGCATCAATGATCAACGGCATCCAGAGCAACAACGTCGGCACATCCCTGAAGCACTATGCAGCCAACAATCAGGAGACCAACCGCCTCGTCAACAATTCGATCGTATCAGAAAGGGCATTGAGGGAAATATACCTGAGAGGTTTCGAGATCGCCGTCAAGGAATCGCAGCCTTGGACAATAATGTCTTCCTATAATTATATTAATGGTGAACATGCATCGCAGAGCTACAGGCTTCTCACCGAAATCCTCCGCGACGAGTGGGGATTCGAGGGAGTCGTGGTGTCGGACTGGGGAGCAGGATATGATGAGGCCGCACAGGTAGCTGCCGGCAACGACCTCCTGCAGCCAGGCTACGACTACAACTACCACAACCTTCTTAACGCGGTACAGAGCGGAAAGCTGAGCATGGAGGACCTCGACAGGTCTGTGGAAAGGATTCTCCGGCTTGCACTGAAGACCAACAGATACCAGGGATATGAATATTCCGAAGCCCCCGACCTTGCAGCCAATGCCGAAGCGAGCAGAAAGATCGCTGAAGAAGGCATCATCCTGCTGGAAAACGACGACAAGTCCCTCCCTATCGCCACAGACAGGAAGATCGCCCTGTTCGGCGTTACATCATATGACTTCATCGCAGGTGGAACAGGCTCTGGAGACGTCCACAGGCCATATGTAGTCGACCTGAAGCAGGGCCTCGACGCAGCAGGATACAGCCTTGACGAAGATGTAAAGGCATTCTATGAAGAGTACATGGCTGACGAAAAGATGAGATGCGACCGCATCAACGGAGACAACGGATGGCAGATCGACAGGGAACGCGCCATCGAGGTGACACACAAGGAGCTTATCGAAAAGGCTGCGCTTACCGCAGACTGCGCGGTCATCACCTTCGGACGCGTCTTCGGAGAAGGCAAAGACAGGAACTACTACTACAGCTACCTCCTTTCCGAAGATGAGCAAAGACTGCTCGAGACCGTTTCGAAAGCTTTCCACAAACAGGGAAAGAAGGTCAATGTGATCCTCAACATAGGAGGTCTTGTAGACGTTTATTCATGGAAGGATATGGCGGACGCAATACTCCTGTGCTGGCTTCCGGGACAGGAAGGCGGAAATGCCGTCGCTTCAGTCCTCTCCGGAAAGGTGAACCCGAGCGGACACCTCCCGTCAACCATTTCCAAGGACTATTGGGAAGAACCGTCTGCCGGCAACTTCCCTATCCTCTATGCAGACAAGCCTTTCAACTATTCGTTCTACAGACAGCTGGACGGCAGGGTGCGCGATCTGATCAAGAACATCGACTACACAAATTACGAGGAAGGCATCTACGTCGGATACCGCTATTTCAACACCTTCAGGAAAAAGGCCATAGCCTATCCTTTCGGACACGGTCTGAGCTACACCGACTTCGGGTTTGACCAGATGGGCGTAGAAGAAGCAGAAGGCGGATGGAAAGTACAGGTAAGAGTCACGAACAAAGGCGAGGTAGCCGGAAAGGATGTGGTACAGCTCTATGTAAAGGCTCCACGGAAAGGCCTGGACAAGCCTGAAAGGGAATTAAAAGGATTCGCCAAGACCCCTGTACTGGCTCCTGGCGAATCATATGTTGCTGAAATATTTATTTCAAAGGAATCTCTTGCGTCATTTGACGAAGCTGCGGAAGCGTGGAGACTCGAGCCAGGCACATACACCTTCATCGCAGCCCAGAACTCCCTCGACAACTCCCAAAAGACTAAAGTACATATCAGATAATCGCCTACGCGATAATGACTTCGACTCCGAGCGCCTCTATCTTTTTCTTAAGGGAGGCGCTTATTCCTGAGTCTATGATAAGCGTGTCGACATCCTCCAGGCCGCAGATCCTTCCGAATCCGCACTTTCCGATCTTTGACGAATCAGCAAGAAGAATTCTCTGCTGAGCCACCTCCATCATGCACTCCGTAAGATGTGACTCCTCCACCAATGCGCTTGTCACTCCGTCCTCAATGCTGAAACCGTCACAGCTGAAGAAAAGTTTCGAGCACCTTACATTGCGAAGTCCCTGGATGGAATACTCGTCTCTGGTAGACAGAGAATTGGGCACTACCCTTCCTCCCAGAATCCTCAGGTCGACATCCAGTTTCTCACTTAGGATGACTCCAAGACGTATGGAAGGAGTGACCACCTTTATCTGACCTTTCGGCTGGATAGCCCTGACAAATGCCTCGATTGTCGAACCGGAGGTAACCCCCATTGAATCATTGTCTTTCAGAAGCGAGGCGGCAGCCTTCGCTATACGGTTCTTTTCGTCCGGGCAGATCAGGCTTCGGTCGGTCAGGGACAACTCTATCACCTTGTCATACACCAGCGATGCACCTCCGTGATTTCTGCGAAGAAGATTTTCTCCCTCCATTATCCTGAGGTCGCGACGGATTGTCGCTCCAGTGACCTCCAGCTGTTCGGCCAGATCCTGTACGGTAACAAAGCCGTTCCTATATAACTGTTCCTTTATATATAGGTGTCGTTCTGATATGCTTTTCATTATGCAGTCAAATTTGGGCAAAGGTAGAAAAAAGGAAGTTCGAAAGCAAGACCTTCGAACTTCCTGAATATTAATGTCCTAGCAATTACTTAGAGAGCTGATCCTTAAGAGCTGCAAGAGCATCGATGTCGCCGAGAGTTGTCTTCTCAACGCTTGAGTTGATCTTCTTGACAGCCTTCTTTGTGTTGTCAGCCTCAGCTGATGCCTTCTGAGCTCTTTCCTCAACTGCAGCCGCATAAGTCTTGGCGTGTGAGAGAGTTGCCTTCTTTGCATTTCTCTTAAGCTCTACAACCTTGAATGCGAGTGTCTCACCTGCAACCGGCATTGAACCGTCTTCCTTAGCGAGCTCACGGTTGAAGCAGAATGCGTCGATGTCGCCTTCGAGCTCAACTACAGCACCCTTGTCGTTTACTGAAGCGATCTTAGCCTCTACAACTGTACCTACAGCGTACTTAGCCTCGATCTCATCCCATGGGTTAGGAAGGAGCTGCTTGTGGCCGAGAGAGAGCTTGTGGTTCTCCTCATCGAAGTCAAGGATAACAACCTCGATTGAGTCACCAGCTGCTACGAGCTCTGACGGATGCTTGATCTTGTTCCAAGAGAGGTCGCTGATGTGTACGAGACCCTCGATACCCTCCTCAAGCTCAGCAAATACACCGAAGTTGGTGATGTTGCGAACTGAAGCGGTGTGCTTTGTTCCTACTGCATACTTCTCGCGGATGTTCTCCCAAGGGTTGGCAACGAGCTGCTTGAGACCGAGAGACATCTTCTTCTCCTCGCGGTCGAGAGTAAGGATCTGAGCCTCGATCTCGTCACCTGCCTTAAGGAAGTCAGAAGCGATGCGGAGTCTTGGAGACCATGACATCTCTGAAACGTGGATAAGACCCTCAACACCTGGCTCGATCTCTACGAATGCGCCATAGTCAGCGATGAGAACAACCTTACCCTTAACCTTGTCACCAACCTTGAGGTTTGGATCAAGAGCATCCCAAGGGTGCTGGCAAAGCTGCTTGAGACCAAGAGCGATTCTCTTCTTTGATTCATCGTAGTCGAGAATAACGACGTTGATCTTCTGATCGAGGGCAACAACCTCCTCAGGATGGTTGATACGGCCCCATGAAAGGTCTGTGATGTGGATGAGACCGTCAACACCGCCGAGGTCAACGAATACACCGTAACCTGTGATGTTCTTGACAGTACCCTCGAGTACCTGACCCTTCTCGAGCTTGCCGATGATCTCGCTCTTCTGCTGCTCGAGCTCTGCCTCGATAAGAGCCTTGTGTGATACAACTACGTTGCGGAACTCCTGGTTGATCTTGACGATCTTGAAGTCCATAGTTGTGTCAACATACTGATCGTAGTCGCGGATAGGCTTGATGTCGATCTGTGAACCAGGAAGGAATGCCTCGATTCCGAATACGTCCACGATCATACCACCCTTTGTGCGTGTCTTCACATAACCCTTTACGATCTCGTCTGCTGCATAAGCTGCATTTACCATATCCCAAGAACGGAGCTGGCGTGCCTTCTTGTGAGAAAGGATAAGCTGACCCTTCTTGTCCTCAGTATTCTCAACGAACACCTCAACCTTGTCACCTACTGCGAGGTCCTGGTTGTAACGGAACTCAGGAGCCATGATGACACCTTCGCTCTTGTAACCGATGTTGACGATAACCTCTCTTTTGCTGATAGCTGTAACAACGCCCTCAACAACCTCACCTTCAACAACCTTTGAAAGTGTCTGGTTATACTGCTCAGCGATCTCTGCTACAGAACCGCCGTAAACATCGTCGTTCTCGAACGCATCCCAGTCAAATTCCTCTGGAGCGACTGAAGCGTTAAGAACGCTCTTCTTGGTTTCTTCTACTGCTGGAGCTACCTCAGGAGCAACTTCAGCAACTGTCTTGTTTTCTTCCATGATTAAATTTTAAAAACAAACTAGTGGGTTAAACATTATTTATTGTGCTTAAAAAGCGCGCAAAAATATGGATAATTTTCGGATTTTCAAATAGTTTCTGAAGAATTTGCACTACTTGATCACATCTGCAACCGGCACAGTCACACGGAGGATCTCCTTTCCGTCATTGCCGTTATACACATATGTATACACTATACCGCACTTGGCCATGTCTTCATACAGGAACGGATTATACTGAGATTGGGTCTTCAGATCATTCACAAGCAGTTCCCGCATCTCGGCCACAAACTCCGGAGTAGCATCGATGTCGCCAGACGCGATAGCGGTAAACGTATAAACGTACACAGGTCCGTCGCTAGCAGCTTCCGCCTTAGACAGAATAAGACCTTCTTCGACTTCCAGAGGGCAGAACGGAGCAGTCGTAGCAATGTTATAATCGATATAGAACTGCTTGTCATTCAGCGGCAAAGCATCACTCTTGGAATCAAGCCTGACAAATGCAGCCAGCATATCGCCCGGGGTAATCGTCATTTCCGCCACCTTTTTTCCATTTGTAGTCCAATAGCGATAAAAGATGCTCATTCCGGATGATTTCACATCTTCGTATGAAACAAGACCACTGTCGACCATAGCAGCCATCAAGGCAACAGCCCCCATCTTACTGTCAAACAGAACTGAGAAACTTTCCGGATTCTCCTCAGCTATCTGAGAGTAGAAACCTTTCAGGGTCATATCGATCTCAAGCACATTTCCATTGAGATCGGCTTTTGTGACAGTTCCCATCGGGCTTTCCATCGGAGCCATCGCATTCATCTGCTTCTCAGTCTCCGCCAATAACATGCGTACCATATTTTCCTGTGCCGACACGACAGACACCATCGCAAACATGCACGCAAAACAAAACATCAATTTTTTCATAGCTATATGATTTTAATTCATTAAATCCTGTTTACTATTAACACCACTTTTTGATCAGGGCATCCGACACGACCTTGCGGATGGACTTGAACTTTTTGTTACGAAGCCTTTTAATCCAGAATATGCAGAGCACAAAGACAACTGCATGCAAGGATGCGCAAACGAGCCATAAAGGGTCTGGAAAAGCCGAATAATCACCATCTAACTGAATATAGCGAGCGGTCCAGTCATCAAGGTAATCATTATAGTGATAACGTGCCTCCGTATAGTTGAATACAGAACCCACCGCAATGACAACACAGAAGTACATTATAAGCACAACTCCCTGTATCTTGGCAAAAAGTTTAAAGCCCAGCCTGTTTCTGATCCTCACATTGATTCCATCATCCTGCTTGACAATTTCAAGAGTGACATTGTCAACTTTCAGCACATTGGTCATTGTCATCCTCTTATATCCATTGGAAATCAGCAGATCGGTAAGCCACTCATACGACACACCCGTAAAGGCAGGAATAAAGGCGTCTTTTCCGCATTTTTCCAGATATGTTCTCATCGCGTCAGGCAGTGTCTGACGGGCCTTGTCGCAATTCTTTGCATGGTGAATGCACAATTCAAGCGCCTCCTTATACTTTTGAGTTATGAACATCCTGTTATACTCGCTCTGGAAACCCCTATCCGACTCAACTGATGCAGCCGGACCATCAAGCACGGTATCTTCCGACTCCAGATTAACCGGCTGGGGCTGTGAGGTTGGAGGGGTTGGAGGCACGTCGGCTCCTCGAACATCCAGCATGGACATGAAAGCGGCAATGGTCTGAGGACGGTCCGGGCGGCGCGGTTGCATGGCCGCCGTTATTGCAGCCTTTACATTAGCCGATACATTCACCGTAAATTCCGGAAGGCCGCTATTCAAGATCATGTTGGCATCCGGAGGAATCTGACCGGTAAGAAGGGTATACAGAACGGCACCCAACGAATACACATCCGTTGCAGCGGAGAACTGAGACACCCCGCCTGTGTTATACTGTTCCAACGGAGCATACCCACGGCTTACACCAACAGGAGAAGAACTGGTCTGATAACCACCTTCATCATCATAATGCTTGGATATACCGAAATCTATGAGCACCAGCTCACCATTCTTTCTCATGAGCACATTGGACGGCTTCACATCAAGATGCAGCACATGCTTTTCCTCATGGATATAACGCAGTGCATCTGCAATCTGACGGACATATCCCAGAGCCTCTGATTCTGGAAATCCACCAGCCGGAATATTGTCCTTCAGGCTTCCGCCAGGGAGATACTCCATCACATAATACGCAGTACCGTTTTCCTCAAACACGTCGTGTATTCTGATGATGTGGCTATCTTCCATAGCAGCGATCATGCGGGCCTCCTTGACGAACTTCGCCCGGAACTTATCCACCAGTTCCTTGCTGCCCACAGACGGCACACTGACACACGAGGTATCCGAATCCCTGTTGCATAGTTCCCTCATGAAGAACTCCTTTATGGCCACCTTACGGCCCAGCCCGACCTGCTCCGCCACATAAGTGATTCCGAATCCGCCCTGACCAAGGACAGACTCGATGACATAACTCCCGAACTTAAGACTTGTACCTTTGCTAAGATGCATCGCTTTACATTTTTAGAAATTTCAGCCCAAAGGTAAAGATTCCCTCCCACTAAAACAACACCCACCCGTGCATGGTAGTCAAATACTTCAACCACCGTGCACATCGACCCGCCACCCTGCCATCCTGAGCGCCCTCTCTGTCATCCTGAGCGCCAGCGAAGGATCTTTCACACTGAGATGCCATCCTGACCGCCACACACTGTCATCCTGAGCTCCAGCGAAGGATCTTTCACACTGAGATGCCACCCTGACCGCCACCCTGTCATCCTGAGCCCCAGCGAAGGATCTTTCACACAAAATGCGAGCAACGTGCCCTTTACCGAAAGTTTTGTCCTTTAGCCTGCGCAACACAACACACTAACAATCAACCACTTACACTATTAATACCGCACCAAAACGCGCGCTATAAAAGCCATAACTGTTTATCACTCACCCAATTGCATTGCGCATCTTTCCACCAACTCCCACCAGACAGCCACACAATGCAAGCAACAATTGCAAGTGAAAACAGTGCAGCAAAGACACTTTATCCAGCCAGCACTGGTCACGTAGCACATTAGTATTCAGCAATATAGCCACCAACACGGTGGGTCAAAAACACCCACCGTAATGACCGGCAATTCCTTGATTAACAACGCCTTACATGTCCATAAAAACACGACATCATTTCGAACAAATAATAGGCAACAGCCAGGCGCGAGGAGAGCCCTTCGAGGGGAGAGCTCCCCGCAGCGCTTGTGATGTAGTCGCCGGAGAGCGTACATTCCGGCGACGGTGCCGCGCTGACAACATATTCACATAGCGAGCGTGGCCATAGTGCAGATGATTTAGCACTATAGCCACGCCCGACCACAAAGCATCACAGCATCCCGAACGGTTCCACGGGCCACTCAAACTATACTCGATCATCCTGACTGCCCACTCTGTCATCTTGACCGAACCTGTCATCCCGACCGCCACACCCTGTCACCATGACCGCCACACTGCCACCCTGACCGCCACACTGTCATCCTGAGCGCCAGCGAAGGATCTTTCGCACTGAAACATCTCATTACAATCCTGATGTAAAGATGTTTCGCTACGCTCAACATGACACTTTTTGCATCTCGTGTTTCCTGCCACCCCGACCGCCACACCCTGTCACCCCGACCGACTCTCTGTCATCCTGAGCGCCAGCGAAGGATCTTTAATCTAAAGATGCATCACTCTATGCAGCCCTGATTACTTTTCATACCACTTTTTGATCAGGGCATCCGACACGACCTTGCGGATGGTTTTGAATGGCATGTGGGAATAAAGACAGAATAAGTAAATCAGTATTATTGACACGCTAAAACATAATAGCATTCCGTCGAACGCATTTTCAGCAATATGTTGCTCTTCATACATCCAATACATAGTAGCACGAATCCCAAACAGAAGAGAGAGACATATCAATAGACATAGCATAAACGTCCATATAGAGATTCTTATTCGATCTCTCTTTATCCTCACATCCTGGCAGTCGTTATTCTTCTGGATGGAGAGCGAGACGTTCTTGACCCTAAGTTCCTCTCCCATAGTCATTTTCCTAAAACCCTTGGAAATGAGCTTATCAGTGAGCCAGTCGTATGAAATCCTATCAAATGCCGGAAGTACGATTTCTTTTCCTGATTTCCTAAAATAGACTTTCATGGCATCATTCAACATCCTTTGAGCCACCCCATAAGTCTTGATATTTTTACGGCATAGATCAATAGCATCCCGATATCGTTGGGTAGCCATCAGCCGGTCATACTCACGCAGAAATTCCTGGCTTGATGCTGCTGCCTCCTCAGCCGAAACTTCTGCCGGAGCATCAGCCTCCGTAACGTCCGACTCCGGATTTACAGGTGGAGCCGGCTGTGGAGTCTGAGGGCTCGGATGAGCCGGCGGAGTCAGCGGCACGTCATGCTCACTAACATCCAGCATGCTCATGAACTCCGTCACGCTCTGAGGGCGATCCTCACGACGAGGCTGCATAGCCTTCCGTATGGCAGAGACTACCGGGGTGGAGATTTCTGACGGAAGTGTAGGAAGTCCGCTGCTGAAGACATCTATTGCATCCGGGGGAGTTTTCTCCGTAAGGAGGTTATATAAAGTCGCACCTAGGGAATATATATCAGTTGAAGGTGTGAATTGGGACACCCCGCCTGCCTTGTTCTGTTCCAACGGAGCATACCCACGACTCACCCCAACAGGAGAAGAACTGGTCTGCTCTCCTCCGTCATCATCATAGTGTTTGGAGATACCGAAATCTATGAGCACCAGCTCACCATTCTTTCTCATGAGCACATTGGACGGCTTCACATCAAGATGCAGCACATGCTTTTCCTCATGGATATAACGCAGTGCATCTGCAATCTGACGGACATATCCCAGAGCCACCGATTCGAGAAATCCACCAGCCGGAATATTATCCTTCAGGCTTCCGCCAGGCAGATACTCCATCACATAATACGCAGTACCGTTTTCCTCAAACACATCATAGATATTGATGATTCCTGCATAATCCATACTGGCTATGAGACGAGCTTCCTTAATGAACTTAGCTTTGAACCTATCCACAAGCTCTCGACTTCCGGAAGATGGGACGCTGACATTCAGGTTTGCTTCATCGCGATCACACAATTCCTTCATGAAGAACTCCTTTATGGCCACCTTGTGGCCCAGCCCGACCTGCTCTGCCACATAAGTGATTCCGAATCCGCCCTGACCCAGGACAGACTCGATGCGATATTTACCGCCCTGAAGAAGGGCTCCGCTGTTCAAATGCATAGTTTTTTATAGACTTTGTTTTAGATGAATCAAAATTACAAACAAACCTTCTACAAAACAACAATCCGGCAGTTTATTGTACAAAACCGTCGGATTATTGTATGAAATGATCTTTAAATATTTCCTAAAAGAAAACCTTCCACCCCAAGAGGCCCAGCTGAAGCAGCATCATGACAGGGACGGAGATTGCGAAAAGGGGCTTGAGTGTCTTGTGACGGAAGATGCGCATGGCGAGGTAGGCTCCTGTGGCTCCCATGCACAATGCCGACAGCAGCAGGACACGTTCGGGCACGCGCCATCTGTCGCTGACAGCCATGATCTTGTCATAGGCATACATGAGGAACACCACCACATTAACGGCGCATATGATCCACATCAGAAACGTCATAGACCTTGTAATTTTAGAACATCTTCCTTCTCTTGAATACCCAGAACACTACTATGATGGACACAGCCATCAGTCCAAGGGCTATGAACCACGACCAGCCGCTGGTGCCGAACCAGCCGAACTGCACGTTCATTCCGAAGAAGCTGGCGATCAGCGTCGGAGGCATGAGGAGGAGGGACACAAGTGTGAACACCTTCATGATCTTGTTCTGATCGAGGTTGATGATACCCAGCACAGTGTTCTGCAGATATTCCAGACGCTCGAAACCGAAGTCGGTGTGATTGATAAGGGATGAAATATCCTTCAGGAGGACGTTAAGTCTTGAGTGGTATTCCTTTGGATAGTTGGCACTCTTGAGGATGCTGGAGATAACTCGTTGCTTGTCAATGATGTTCTCACGGATGAGCATCGTGTTGTCCTGCAACTGGTTCAGGTCGACGAGGAATTCCTCGCTGATGTCTTCTCCGAGACTTACCTTCTTGTTGTACTGGGTGATTTCCTTTGACACCAGCTCGACCATATCCGCATCAAGGTCGATACGTTGCTCCAATATGCTGAGGAATACGACATGGCCTGAATGATAGATCTTCGGATATGCCATTATCCTTCTCTGGAGGTCAGTGAAACTCTTTAGAGGACATTCACGCAAGGTGGTGAGGATGTTGTCGCTGAGAATGAAAGAGACCGTTTCTTCAGTATATTCTTCCGGTCCGGGGATGAGGTAGCTGGTATTGGCGAAGATAGCCTGCTCAGTCTCAGAGAAACGTGATGATATCTCGATCTCTTCCGCCTGAGCACGGTTCTGGATAGTCGTTCCAAGGAACTGTTCCACCGCCCTTTTCTCTTCCCCTGACGGAGAAAAAAGGTCAATCCAGATAACGTCGTCGTAGAGGATGGTTGCGAAATCAGCTTCCGACTGGGAAAGCATCATCTGTCCGTCTTTTCTGTAGAAGATCTCTATCATAGCTCCTCCTCCCTTAAATTTAGAGGTTTGACTTAATCACGAAACAGGCCTGCACACAAATGCAAGCTTGCAAAGCTAACCTTTTTTCATCATAAATCCAAAAAATCCTCACATCGCATTGTCGGGAGGCACCGGTTCAATCAAAATGTATAGGCATAAGATTGGACGTGCAATAGATCATCCCAATTACAACTTCCAAGTGAACGCAAAGCATCAATGGCAGATAACAAACACAGCCTGCATGGCAATGGACAGGAACATCCGCTGGACAGCAGGACCCTGATCTGCAGGACTTTGATCAGCAGGACAATGCTCAACAGGACTTTGATCATGACGTCAAAAAAATGGAGGTTTTATTGACGTCATGAGGCCAAAACGATGATTCTTTACGAAAAACAGCATATGACGTCAAAAAAAAGCTCAATTTATTGACGTCGTTATCGTCCGATTCTGAGGCGTTACCGATCCGCAGCACCGTCGTCGGAATATACGACCTCCGACGACTACAGTCAGGCGCTGCGGGGAGCTCGACCCCAAAGGGCTCTCCTCGCGCCTGACTGTTGCCTTCCTGCCACTCGAAATGTCCACCCTTGAGTTTTGGGGGTCAATTTACCCCCCCCCAAAAAAAAAATGCCCAGATGACCGAAACACCTACAGTCTAATGAACACATAAAGCACTATCAGTCAGCGTATTAACCACCAACACGGTGGGTCATTTTGTCCCACCGTGTTGGTAGGCATATCACTGAGTTACAACGTGTTACGCGTCCATATGCACAAGATAGCATAGGCATTCTTGTCGTGCTTTTAATTCACTGCGAGTAACCCTTATGTGGAGGCATATAGAGTGGCGGGAGTAGATGGCGGCGAGAGTGACTAGCGAAGTTGCCTGGTGCTGGACCTGAAAGTCATGGTGCAGTCCATCGCGAAACCCTTGGGAGAGCCGATCCGAAACTGGTGCGTTCTGTGCCATGTTGCGGCGCCTACTGGTGCATAAGTCTGCACCCTTGGGAGACTGAATGTGCAATCTGCGCGTTGTGAGCCATGCAGCCGATCCCAAGGGTTTTGCGCCCATGATACAGACCCTTATGCAATGTGCCGGCCAACACTGATGAACTACACCTACTGACACTGGTGCAATGTACCTGCCAACCTTTATGCAATGTCATGCTCGAAGGGTAGTTTTAATCGTCCTTTAAGCACGATAAATTCTTATAACACACTGATTATCTGACACATACACAACATTATCTCACTCAAAGGGCTGCAAAATTTACCTTTCGAGCGCATGCCGCGGTTTATGAGTGATCAAGATGACAGGAAAGATGGAATGCAAAAGTGTCATGTTGAGCGAAGCGAAACATCTTTTACATTAGAATTGCAGTGAGACGTCTCGGTGAAAAGATCCTTCGCTGGCGCTCAGGATGACAGAAGTGGCACACAGTATGACAAAAGGGACACCTAGGATGACAGGGCTAGACACTCACGAAGACAAGATGGCATTCACAATGACAGGAAAGATGGAATGCAAAAAGTGTCATGTTGAGCGAAGCGAAACATCTTTTACATTAGAACGTTTCAGTGCAAAAGATCCTTCGCTGACGCTCAGGATGACAGAATGGGCACACAGTATGACAGAAGGGACACACAGGATGACAGGGCAAGACACTCACGAAGACAAGATGGCATTCACAATGACAGGAAAGGCAGAATGCAAAAAGTGTCATGTTGAGCGAAGCGAAACATCTTTTACATTAGAATTGCAGTGAGACGTCTCGGTGAAAAGATCCTTCGCTGACGCTCAGGATGACAGGGGGACACCCAGGATGACAGGAGGGACGCTCAGGACGACACAGGCACTGCGCAATGCAAATGCCTGACTGACAGATGGTTACCATTGCAATAGTTAGCCAGAACGCGCGTTATTAAGATCATAACTACCTATTACCCAGACAATTATATTGCGCAGCAATTACGGTTTGAAGACCTGACGGTTGACGATAGAGCGGCCGAGGGTGAGCTCGTCGGCATATTCCAGGTCGTCACCGAATCCCAGTCCGCGTGCCAGCGACGACACCTTGACCCCGTACTGGGCGATCTGGCGGTAGATATAGAATGACGTGGTCTCCCCTTCCACATCACCGCTCAGGGCAAGGATCACCTCGGCAGGAGCACCATCCACGCCGGGTGCATCTGCCTCGAAAAGAGCTTCCGGCGACACGAGGTCCGCCACCCTTGAGACAAGCTGACGGATGGTCAGATCAGATGGGCCCACCCCGTTTATAGGAGATATGATACCTCCAAGGACATGATACACACCATGATACTGACCTGTGTTCTCGATACTCATCACATCACGTACGCTCTCCACCACACATATTGTCCTGTGGTCGCGCGAACGGTCTGCACAGATAGAGCACTGCTCATCATCAGATATCATCATGCACGTGCTGCAATACTTCACATCATCCCTCAGCCGGTCGATAGCGGATGTGAAATGGTGGACATTCTCTGCAGGCTGCCTGAGCAGATGCAGGGCAAGACGCAAAGCGCTGCGACGCCCGACGCCGGGCAGCGACCCTATCGCATCCACAGCCTCTTCGAGAAGCTTTGACGGGTAATTTTCCTTATATGCCATCAGCAGACTCCTTATGATATGTCACCAGCGCGTCCACCGGTGACTTGAGAAACTTGACAAACTCCAGCCCATAGCGGTCTCCGACCTCTCTGAGCATATCTTCGCATGCACATCCGAACGAACCGACGACACCGACCTTCCTGGCGGCATCAGCATCTTCGGCATAAGCATCATATCTCGAAAGCGCACGTCGTGCGAACGAATCCAGACACCGCAGCATCAGCTCACGCACATATTCATTATCCTTATGGGACAGGATGAACGGAGTCAGGGAAGCCATGAATGCAGAAGCAGCCGGTTCCTTGTACACCTTGCGCACGATCTGTGTATAATCCAGAGAAAACTCTCTGACAAAATCTGCCTCAACATCAGCAGGAAGCATCCCCTTGACAAAATCAGCAAGGAACTCCCGTCCTAGCCACACGCCGCTGCCCTCGTCACCGAGGACGTATCCGCCCGGACGGATATTGTGAACGATCCGCCCGTTTTCATACAGGCAGCTGTTCGATCCGGTGCCCATGATGGCAACAACACCGCTGCCGTCACCGAAAAGCGCACGTGCCGCAGCGAGGATGTCGGAATGAAACTGAATCCTGGCCATCGGACACCACATCTCAAGGGCCTGGGCTACTGGAGCTGCAGACTCCTCGGACACAAGACCGGCGCCATAGAAGAATATCTCCTCGACTCGCCTGCCGTCAGGGTTCAGCTCTGGAACGGCCTTGCGGACAATGGCCTGGGTATGATCCAGATCCAGACATGTCGGGCTGAGGCCGTCCGTCTGTACCGAACGTACAGACCCGTCCTCACAGACTGCCCGCCATGCAGTCTTTGTAGCACCACTTTCTACTATCAGTTTCATATGGTCACTTATCTATCTGACAATCAAAACTTTAACTAGCAACACGGTGGTGCTGAAATACCCACCGTGTTTATAGACAAACTACTGAGCAGCAATGGGTTGCATGTCCAGCATCAAAAATAGGTTCCGTTACGCTTCCAGTAACGCAGCCCGATCACGGATGCCGCCACGTATGCGACATACAGACCTGCCATCCACCACATCTGACCGATGCAGCAAAGGACGATGGTCAGCAGGTTTGCGACTATCCAGAGCCACCACTGTTCGAGGTATGAGCGGACGAGCCACCATGTGGCCACCATGCTGACTGATGCTATGGAGGCATCGAGCAGCGACATCGGATTCTCATCCAACAGGCCGACCGCATGAAGACGGTCCATCGCCCATGAAAGAGCAAACGTGCCGGCAATGGCCAGAAGTGCTGAGACCAGCGCAACCTTAAGCGTCAGGCGGCGAAGAAATATGAAATCACTTTCCTGCTGCCCAGATGACAGGTTGCCCCTGTCACGTCTCCACTGCCACAGGCCTATGAATGCCGTCACGAGATAGTAGACCTGAAGACAGAATGAGGCGTACATGCCGTTGTGAAAGAACATCCACATGGATGCCAGGCTTGTGAAAATGCCCAGCACCCACATGAGGTTCTTCTGTCTGATCTCCAGAATGACGTAGAGCACTCCGGTCAGAAGGGTGAATATTTCGATAGATTTCTCCACTCGCTACGCTCGGTCGAAATGACAATTGCGGTCTGCTAGAGAACTTCGAGGAGCTCTACAACGAACTTGAGAGTTGCGTATGGAGGGATTGCGCCTGGAGCGCCGTGCTCGCCGTATGCAAGGTTGTATGGGATGAAGAACTCATACTTCGAACCCTCGGACATGAGCTGCACGCCTTCTGTCCAGCCTGGAATCACCTGATTCAGACCGAACACAGCAGGCTGGTTGCGGTCATATGAGCTGTCGAACTTGGCTCCATTGAGAAGGGTTCCCTCGTAGTGGCACTTTACCTGTGAAGTTGCAGAAGGCTTTTTGCCGGTGCCTTCTGTGATCACCTTGTACTGAAGGCCGCTAGGAAGCACTACAACACCCTCCTGCTCGGCATTGAACTGAAGGAATGCCTCGCCTTCCTCGCGCATAGCTGCGCTCATAGCCTCTGCCTGAGCCTTCTGCTCAGCCTCGAGCTCTGCAAAATACTTGTCAAGAAGCTGACCTGCCTCCTGGAATGATACTGCAGGCTCAGCACCTGTAAGCACAGCCTTCACACCAGCTGCAAAATCATCAAATTCAACGCTTGTGATGCCTGAAGACATCATATTGTGGGCAATGCTCATGCCCAATGCATAACTGTTCTTATCCATAATATTAAAAATTTATATTGTTTTGTCTATTTTAGATTTCTCCACTCGGTTCTTTAGATTTCTCCACTCGCTTCGCTCGGTCGAAATGACAAAGAGAGGCTCGGTCGAAATGACAAAGAGACGCTCGGTCGAAATGACAATAAAACGCTCCGTCAAAAGACCAGGTAACACTCCGTCAATGACAAAGAGACGCTAAGTCAAAAAACGATGGGACGATCGGTCGTAATCGACAATATAACTCTCAGTCAAATGACAACGTAACGCTCGGTCGAAAAGACAAGGTGCAAAAATAATCATTTTTTACGAGGATGATGCTCCAGAATCTCCTTTTGCCATGTGGTGCTGTCGATATGGGTATATATTTCAGTCGTGGCGATGCTTTCATGTCCGAGCATTTCCTGCACCATGCGCAGGTCTGCACCGTGTTCTATCAGATGCGTGGCGAAGGAATGACGGAAGGTATGAGGCGAAATGTCCTTGCGTATACCGGCTGCCAGCGCCTGGGTCTTTATCATCGTGAACATGGAGACCCTGCTGAGGGAACGTCCGAAACGGTTGAGGAACAGCACATCGGACGAATCGGCATCTGCCGGAGCCGGACGCACACGCAGATAATCCTCCACAGCCTCTACAGCCATCTCCCCTATCGGCACCAGCCTTTCCTTGTTTCCTTTTCCTATGATTCTCACAAATCCCTCCTTCATGAACAGGCATGAAATGCGGAGGTTCACGGCCTCCGAGACCCGGAGACCGCATCCGTACAGCACCTCAAGAATGGCCTTGTCACGGACTCTCTGCCAGGTGGATGGTGACACTGAATCTATCATGGCAGCGACCTCCTCCTCCGAAAGCACATTCGGAAGGTAGCGCCCTATCTTCGGGCCGTCGACCCTGTCACACGGATTGTCCTTGATGACCTTTTCGAGCACCAGCCAGTCAAAGAACGACCTCAACGAACTGAGAACCCTTGCCTGTGACCTGCTGGAGAGCATATCCCGGGCCTGAAGATAGTCCTCCACCTCCTCCGGAGTGACATCCTCCAGACGTCCCTTGTAGAACTCCAGGAATTTCTCGACATCAGAACAATACGATGCCACAGTGTTCTGTGACATCGCACGTTCCATTCTAAGATAATAGTTGTAGTCTTTTGATATAGATTTCTCCATTCGCTCCGCTCAGTCGAAATGACAAAAAAAGCCGTTCAGTCGAAATGACAAAAAAAAGTCGCTCAGTCGAAATGACAAAATAAAAGCCGCTCAGTCGAAATGACAATCTGTTCGAGACCTTATGGTCGATAGTAAGTCCTCCTCCCGAGGAGGAGGATTCAGGAGGAGGGCAACGTTATAGCGAAGGTACGCTAAGCGTTCCGTATTTCTTGCCGTACTCGAGCATCTGGCCGAGGAAGCTGTCGCAGTACTCGATCTTGTAGTCTACAACCTGACCGTTCTCCACAACCGGAACGATTTCAGGATTGAGAAAACCTCCGTAAGGCTTGAGTCCGAGAGACGCATAGCGCTCAAGCACCTCTGCATGGAGTTCAGGATCGATATTTACCGCATATTTCTCGACGAGAGCCTTGCCGGCCTCGAAGTCTCCCTCAGACTTGATCCTCTGGACCTCAGCAAGCAATTCTCCGAACAGGCCACGGAGAGCCTCGAAATCGTTCACCACGAAATAAGTCTTTCCGTCCTTCACCTTCTTTTCGATCACGTTGTCGGCAAGCCCCTTCTCATAGCACCAGTCAGCGATGAGCTTGCGGTTCTGCATATGCGCCTCGGTATTCTTCTTTCCAAGAGCCACCCTTGTGAACTGGGTGAACATACCGTTGCGGATGTAGCTTGCATACTGAGCCTTGTAGGCCTCCATGTCCGGAAGGATACCAAGCTCAACAAGCTTAGGATCAGCAAGATAGTAAAGTCCGAACAGGTCTGCACGAGCCTCTTCCAAAGTAGAGCTGTACTCTCCGAGTGCATTAGGAGAAGTCTCCGGAAGGAGCTGACCCGAGCCGTGACCAAGACACTCGTGGAGGTCTGTATGAAGGTCGCTTGTCAGGGCGCCGTACTTCTTCTCTGCCGCAATCTCCTCTTCCGAATATGCAAACTCCGAAAGCATTCCCTTAGGAGCCTCCTGAGCCGCCATGTTATATGCAGAGGTGAGGTTTGCGATAGTCACTGACTTCGATCCATGCTCGCGACGGATCCAGTCCGCATTAGGAAGATTGATGCCGATAGGAGCCGAAGGATAGCAGTCACCTGCAAGTACTGCCACATTGATCACCTTGGCTGTCACACCCTTCACCTTTGCCTTCTTGAAACGCGGGTCCACAGGAGAGTTATCCTCGAACCACTGGGCATTGTCACTGATGAGCTCTGCCCTGCGTGACGCCTCAGCATCCTTGAAGTTGACGAGACCTTCCCATGTAGCCTTACGTCCGAGAGGGTCATTATAGTCCTCCACAAAACCGTTTACAAAGTCAACTACAGCGTCAGTATCCTTCACCCACTTGATATTATACTCGTCCCAGAGGTTAAGGTCGCCCGACTTGTAATATGCGATAAGGTCAGCGATGTATGCCTTCTGAAGATCGTTCTCAGCCACAGCAGCTGCCTTTTCAAGTTCCGCACATATCTTCTCCAAAGCAGGACCGTAGAGGCCGCCTACCTTATATACGTCTTCATATATGACGCCGTCCTCGCCCTTTACCACGCGGCTGTTAAGTCCGTATGAAATCGGAGTCTTGTCAGAAGGGTCCATCATGTCCGCATAGAACTTCTCGACTTCAGCCTTTGTCACGCCCTCATAGAAATTCACGGCAGACTCAGCTACGATGTCTCCAGTCTTGTCAGTAGACTTGCGCTGAGGGAATATATCCTCATCATATATAATAGGTATGAGGACCTTGCATTTCTTCCCCTCGCCTACAGCCTTCATAAGTTTCTTGAAATACTTCTCCGGGCACTCAGGGAAGAACTTGTCTTCAGCGTAGTGGTGGTGGATACCGTTGCTGAAGAACACGCGCTTTGCATATGCCTCGAAAGCCGCGAACTCCGGACATGCGCGGTCGCCCGTATAATTCTCAAGTATATTCTCAAGAACCTTGCGGATCTCAAGATTGTATCTGCAATTCTGCATCCAGATTATATCACGGCCATACTTTGCAGCCTCTGCAAGATGATATACATATTCCTTCTGCTTAAGGGTCAGATCATCCCATCCATGGACCTTGTATCTCATTATCTTAAGGTCCGCGAACTCATCTACAAGGTATTTGAAATCCTTCTCCTGAGCTCCAAGGTCGGCGCTTGACACCAAGGCCGCCATACCTGCAATCGTCAACATCTTTAAAACAAGTTTCATGATTTTATCTGTTTTTCATTATTATGCTACATATAGGCACATTTTTACAAAGATATGTTTTTTTTCTATATTTGCAGCGCATATATTTGGTCATGAGGTATAGAATCAGAATATTTTCCCTGCTTGCGGTGTCAATAATGGCGCTCGCACCCTCATGTACAAAGGATTCCATCCATGGAGACGGATTCGTGCACAAGTCGGACAATCCTCGCGACGGATCGGGACGCGTGGAGACTCAGGATAAAAGGAACGTCATGCTTCTCTACTCCGCAGGTTTCAACAGCATCAGTTCCTATCTCAGGGAAGACATACAGGACCTCTACAAAGGCTGGCTGCCTGAAAAAGGAGGAAACGAAAACGTGCTTCTGGTCTATTCCCACCTTCCTGCAAGCGGCGGGGGCTACAACAAGCCCAATGCCCCGACTCTGACCAGATTATGGCAGGACCTCAGCGGTAACGTACGCACCGACACCCTGATGGTGTATCCGGACGACACCCGTTCCGCTACCCCATCACAACTCAATGCCGTGCTGGAATATGTACGCGACGAATTCCCGGCAAATACATACGGGATGGTGTTCTCCTCGCACGCAACAGGCTATCTGCCAGCAGGATACTACTCCAAGCCGGACAATTACACCTTCACCGAATCCAGGGATGCAAGCTACAGGATCGGCATCCATGCAGACGCCAGGCCGGTCCCATATCATGAGATCGAGCATGACCCGTCACTGCCGGCGGTAAAGAGCATAGGCCAGGATCAGGTCGGCTCTCCGGGAGGATACGTTTCGTATGAAATCGATCTGGACGACTTCGCCAGGGCGATCCCGATGAAGCTGGACTATATTCTTTTCGACGCATGTCTTATGGGCGGAGTCGAAGTTGCATATGAGCTTAAGGACGTATGCCGGTATGTAGGATTTTCGCAGACGGAAGTGCTTGCAGAGGGATTTGACTACACCATGATGGTCTCCCATCTTCTGGGCACAGACACTCCTGATCCTCAATCAATATGTTCGGACTTCTTCGAGCAATATGACGTCAGAAGCGGAGTATACCGCTCGGCTACCATTTCCATGGTGGACTGCTCGAAGATGGAGTCTCTGGCTGAGACATGCAGCGGACTTTTCGAGAAATACCGCAGCAGTCTTGCCACCCTCGATCCGGACTCTGTCCAAAGATACTTCAGATCCAGATACCACTGGTTCTACGACCTCAAGGACATCATCGCAAAAGCCGGAGCGACGCAGGAGGAGCTTGACAGGCTGGATGCGGCCTTGAACGAGTGCATCATATACAAGGCTGCGACTCCGGAGTTCATGTGCGAGTTCAAGATCAGCACATACAGCGGTTTCAGCATGTATCTCCCTTGTAACGGAAGCACCGAACTCAGCAAATACTACAGGACCCTGCAATGGAACATGGCGACAGGGCTTGTAGAATAAAATAATTTGACTATCTTTGCAGCCCCATAAAAAGCGCGACGCTTTTTGGTGCAATGGGGTCTGGCCATGAGCCAGACTGAGTAACACATTTTAATTTTTACAGACAATGAAACACATTGAACTCAACGGCCAGGTACGTGAGGCCGGCAACAAGGCAGCTGTAAAGGCTGTCCGCAGAGCAGGACTCGTTCCTTGCAACATCTATGGACTCGGTATGGAGAACATCCTCTTCACTATCGACGCAAAGGATCTCAAGACTATCACTCACACTCCTAACTCTTACATCATCGACCTCAAGCTCAGCGACGGAAGAAACGGTTATGCAGTACTCCACGAAGTACAGTATCACCCTGTAACTGACGAAGCTCTTCACGCAGACTTCCTCTTCGTTTCTGAGGACAAGCCTGTAACCATCGAGGTCCCTGTAAAGGTTGTAGGACACTCAGAGGGTGTCAAGATGGGTGGTAAGCTCCTCATTTCAAGCCGCAAGCTCCGCGTAAGCGCTATGATGAACAATCTTCCTGACATTCTTGAGGTTGATTCTACTCACCTCATGATCGGCAAGCAGATTGTTGCTGGCGACCTCAACTACGAAGGCGTTACCATCGTATCACCTAAGGCTACTATCATCTGCTCAGTACGTCCTACACGTGCTACTCAGCAGGCTAAGATGGAGCAGGGCAAGTAATCTGATCTGGCATGAACTATCTGGTTGTCGGTTTAGGAAACATCGGCGCCGAATATGCCAACACCAGACACAACATGGGATTTATGGTATTGGACGCCTGGGCTCAGGCGTCCAATATTTCTTTTGAGTCCGGTAGATATGGCAGCACGGCAACGATTTCATTCAAGGGCAGGAAATTCCACCTGCTCAAGCCATCCACATACATGAATCTCAGCGGCAAGGCCGTACGTTACTGGATGAACGAGCTGAAGATTCCTGTGGAAAACCTTCTGGTGATTTCTGATGACCTGAACATCCCTTTCGGAACTCTGCGCCTTCGCAAGAACGGAAGTGCAGGAGGACATAACGGTCTGACAAACATCAATGAGCTGATCGGGACACAGGACTATGCCCGCATCAGAGTCGGCATCGGAAACGATTTCGGAAAAGGGCAGCAGGTCGGCTATGTATTGGGAGGTCTGAGCAAGGACGAAGAGGAGCAGATGCCCGAAATATGCAAACGTGTCATTGACGGTATAAAGGCATGGGCTACAATAGGGCCGGACAGGGCTATGAATACTATAAACACAAAGCCCAAACATCCTCAGATGTAACTTTTTACCGCAAAAATTTGGATAATTAAAAGAGAATCCATAACTTGCCGGAAGTTTTGAACAATAACCAATTACGAACTATTTAAAACATCTAGAAAATGAAAGCGCTTGTAGATCAGATCAAAGCAGAGTACGAAGTTTTCGCAAAGAACGCTGAGGCTCAGGTAGAAAAGGGTAATAAGGCTGCTGGTGCACGTGCACGTAAGGCTGCTCTTAACCTTATGAAGGCTATGAAGGAGTTTAGAAAGGTTTCTGTAGAGGCATCTAAATAATTCATTCCATTCTACAAAAAAGGATAAGGGGGCTCAAGATCATATCTTGAAGCCCCCTTAAACGTGTACTAAAACCTAAACCTGACGTATAGATGCAGCATCATTTAAAAATGTTGCATCGTTTTTTTATTTTTTTTTGAAAAGTTTTCAATGATCATCCCGATTATAATTGCCGTTCTCATAAAAAATGACTAAATATGCATTCCCAAGTAAAATTTTAGAAGGACCATCAAATGAAGATACGCACACTCCTGACCATACTTCTCATAATTTCGGGAATTTCCGCGTTCGGAAGACCGGTAAAGCCTGGAACACATACGATAACCCAGCCGGACGGCACGACATTCCAGGCAAAAGCCATCGGAGATGAATTCTACAGACTGAAGATGACTCTCGACGGACATGCGGTCGTTAAGGGAGAGGACGGATGGTGGTGCTATGCATCGTTCGACTCTGAAGGCAAGCGCACAAGCAGCGGACACAAGGTCGGAAAGGACAGTCCGTCGATCCCCGGCAGCACCATCCCATATGAAAAGCTCAGAGAAATTGCCAGAGAGAAAAGAAGGGCCGGAAGCGACGAGCCACGTGAACCTCTGATGCGCAGAATCCTCAAAAACAAGGGCATACAGACAAAGGCGGACGGCAAGGCCACAAAACACGGACTTGTGATCCTGGCCCAGTACGCTGATGTTCCTTTCACGTTCAAGAAGGAAAATTTCGAAAGGATGCTGACCCAGGAAGGCTACAGCTACAATGGAGCCACCGGATGTGCCAAAGAGTATTTCAACGCCCAGTTTGAAGGTATGGTGGAGTTCGATTTCGATGTCAGCGAGATTGTCACTCTCAGCCGGAACAGGGCATTTTACGGGGCCAATGACGAGAGCGGCCAGGACAGGCGTCCTGCGGAGATGATTGCAGAGGCGTGCGAACTTGCAGACAAGGATATAGACTTCTCACTGTACGATGATGACGGCGACGGCTATGTAGACAATGTATTTCTATTCTTTGCAGGAGGCGACGAAGCTGAAGACATCGAGATGGAAGACTACATATGGTCACATGCTTGGTACATATACAGCGGAGCCGGGATAAGGCTGACGCTGGACGGCAAGATGATAGACCGATATGCCTGCACCTCCGAATTGAGCATACAGGAAGACGGCAGCGATGACATAGCCGGGATAGGCACATTCTGCCATGAATACAGCCACACCTTCGATCTTCCTGACTTCTACGACACCGACTATGACGAGGCCGGCGGCTGGGCAGCAGGCTTGTGGCTCTCGACATCGCTCATGGACGGAGGAAACATGAACAACAACAGCAATACTCCGCCTTATTTCAATGCAATAGAAAGAGAACTCCTTGGCATTGCAGAACCGGTCGTAATAGAACATGACGGCAACTACACGCTTGAGCCGATCCATTCAAGCAATACCATCTACCGGCTGAACACTGACAAGGAAGGCGAATACTATCTTTTTGAATGCAGATCGAACGAAGGATGGGACGAGTACATCGGAGGCAAGGGAATGCTTGTATACCATATCGACAGGTCATCCAGATATATAAAGCGATGGACTGAAGAGAACACGGTAAACGCATATCAGAGCCATCAATGTGCCGACATAGTGGAGGCAGACTCCAGAAGCGACGGTTTCACCAGCGACCGCGACTATGTATCAGCCATGCGCAACATATCCGGTATATTCTTCCCATACAACTCCGTGAATACACTCACTCCGACATCCAGCCCCGGACTTAAATACTGGAGCGGCAAGGCTGGCGAGATATCCGTCACCGGCATCAAGAAAAGCGGTAACAACATCACCTTCAGCGTAGTAGGATTCTCGGACGCGAGCACTCCTCCCGTTGTAAAGAGCATTCGCACCGAAGCATTCATGGACGCTGCAATCATCAATTTCGAGAGCAGCTGGGAGCATGATGGTGAAGCTACTGTAAAGTGGGGACGCACAGGACAGTCCGCGGAAGAAGTGAAGGTTAAGCCTTATGCACCTGGAAAATACTCATTGACACTACGCAACCTCGTGCCTGGCAACAAGACATACAGCGTAGAAATATGGTTTGAAGTAGACGGGATCAAAGGTGAAAGTACCACAGATTCGTTCATGACTACGCGTACAGCACCGGTCGACTGGCCGTACATCTTCCTCGGCAAGAACGCAGCTAACCCTGACGGAACATTCTCGGCAGGAGCAAAGGTTGCCCTTATGGTATATAATGCATCAGAGGCCAGCAACATCAGATGGACATTCAACGGCAGCACGATCAAGCCGGAAGGAGACGGTTATTACAGAGTGACAGAATCAGGTACTCTCAAGGCTTTCGTAGACTGGGAAGACGGATCTCAGGACATCATTCAGAAGAACATCAAAATATCCAACGAATAATGAGACGATATATATTATATGTAGGAGCAGCGCTTGCTGCGCTTACTGCATGCAACGAGAATATAGACGAGGTGCTTCTTCAGCGCAGTGACATATCGCTCACGGTCAAGGGTGAACTTATGATGTCATATGACGAGAACACATGCCAGCTGGGATACAACCAGGAGAGAAATGAGTTCCGAGTATATGATGACAATATCGCCAACTGGTTCATAATCAGCTGCGATGCGCACCCTTCAAGCGTCGGTCAGGAAGTGACGGCAGATCTGGAATACACTACTGCCGACGACACCAAGACATACATAAATCTTGAATTCTCAGTCGAGAAGACCAGTTCAGACGGCCTCATCTGGCTATGGTGCAAGGACAAGCAGATCGGACTCGTCGTCAAGGCATTGTAACCACCGTCCGACAAGTTTTTCGGCATTTTGATGATGGACGGTCCACACACCACCACAAGGGGCTAGCTTTCATGAATCGAGTAGGAGGTAAACGAAAGTAATGGAGTTTATCTCCTACTTTCGTTTACCGACCTCTCACACCACCGTACATGCGGGTCCGCATACGGCGGTTCCTTACATCCGATGATACTTTCCATA
>SUYQ01000030.1 GCA_015060325.1 Bacteroidales bacterium
AACAGTACGAAACCGTTTTCATTGCAACTCCCGTTTTGTCTGATGCTCAGATGAAGGAAGCGGTCGCAAAGTACACTAACTACCTCAAGGAGCGTGGTGCAGAGATTGTGTACGAAGAGGACTGGGGACTTAAGCAGCTCGCTTACCCGATCCAGAAGAAGACTACAGGATTCTATTATCTTATCGAGTTCAAGGCTGAGCCTTCACTCATCGCAAGACTCGAGACTCAGTATCGTCGCGACGAGAGAATCATGAGATTCCTCACTTTCGCTATGGACAAGCACGCTGTTGCTTACGCTGAGAAGAGAAGAGCTAACAAACAGGCTAAATAATCAGGAGGACTGGAATTATGGCACAGAACAATGAAATCCGTTATCTTAACCCTCCTACAGTAGAGGTAAGAAAGAAGAAATACTGCCGTTTCAAGAAGGCAGGTATCAAGTATGTTGATTATAAGGATGCTGAGTTCCTCAAGAGATTCCTTAACGAGCAGGGTAAGATCCTTCCTCGTCGTCTCACCGGTACTTCTCTCAAGTTCCAGAGAAAGGTAGCTCAGGCAGTGAAGAGAGCAAGACATCTTGCACTTCTCCCATACGTAACAGACCTTTTGAAATAAGCGGAGGAAAGCAATATGGAGATTATTCTTAAGAAGGATGTGGCAAACCTTGGCCACGCAGACGATATCGTCAATGTAAAGACAGGATATGCTGTCAACTACCTTATCCCACAGGGCTTCGCTATCATGGCGACTCCTTCTGCAAAGAAGGTGCACGCTGAGAACCTCCGTCAGAGGGCTCACAAGATCGCTAAGTTCGTTGCCGACGCTGAGGCTCTTGCAGCAAAGCTTGCAGAGACTACAGTAAAGGTTGCTGTAAAGGTAAGCGAGTCAGGAAAGATCTACGGTTCAGTTACTACAGCTCAGCTCGCTGAGGCTCTCGTAGCAGCTGGTATCGAGGTTGACAAGAAGGACATCACAGTTGAGGCGGCTAAGGAGCTCGGAACATACGAGGCTACCGTTAAGTGCTACAAGGATGTCAAGGGTACATTCAAGTATGAGATCGTAGCTGAGTAATTTCAGTTTTCATACATAATAAATAAAAGAATCCGGCTGAATTTTCAGCCGGATTCTTTTGTCTTATTTGGATTTCTGCTCTTCCTCTACTGTCGGAGCTGAATCCTTGTACTTGAAGCGACGGATCTTCTGGGTAGCAGTCTTCTCAAAAGGCTCCTTCATCACCTCGACTGAACTTACCTGTGATGTCTTGTTCACGTTCCTGTTTACAAGACCCAGCAGCTTTGCCTTGTATTTGTCAAGCTTTTCATAGATCTTGTCTTCGCTCTCCTTGTTCCACTCGATCATGTTCTCGTCAAGCTGGACAAGTGCCACGAGACGTCCGTTTCGCTCGACGACGATAGACTCGGCAACGCCTTCCACGTTATTGATCACGCTTTCTATTTCTTCCGGATAGATGTTTTCTCCGGACGGACCGAGAATCATGTTGTTGCGGCGTCCCTTGATGAAGAATCTTCCCTTTTCATCCATGACAGCCAGGTCATTGGTTCTGAACCAGCCGTCCTCTGTGAAGACGCTCTTTGTACGCTGTGGGTCCTTGTAGTATCCGAGCATCACGTTAGGACCTTTTGCTACGATCTCTCCCTCTCCGGTCTCAGGGTTGGTGTCATGAAGCTTAAGCTTGACATTATATACCGGATAGCCGAACGAACCTACTTTCCTCCATCCGTTCATCGAATAACCCAGCAGCGGGGAAGTCTCTGTGAGACCATAACCTATCGCATATGGGAACTTCGCCTTGAGAAGGAAAGCCTCGACTTCCGGATCAAGCTTCGCACCACCTATACCGAAGAATGAGATCTTGCCTCCGAATGTCTTCTTGAGCTTCATTCCTATGATGCGGCACATGAGTCCGTTCATGTTTTCGTTCATCCATGTAAGCGTACGGCTCTTCTTGATTGTAGGGAGTACGCTGTTGCGGTATACCTTTTCTATTATAAGCGGAACAGAAAGTATCGTCGTCGGCTTGACCACTTTCATTGCCTTCAGCAGCAGTGATGCCACAGGCGGCTTCGGCAGATAGTACACAGTTGCACCGCAATACATAGGGTAGAGCATGCAGAGTGTCATTTCAAGAGTATGAGCCATCGGGAGGATTGAGAGCCATCTGTCCTTCTCGCCTCTCGGGCATGAGTGGTAGCATGTGATCACGTTGGAAGCAAGGTTGCGGTGGCTGAGCACGACTCCCTTTGCGCTTCCTGTTGTTCCTGATGTGTATATGATCGCTGCGATATCCTCCGGAGTCGGAATAGATGCGCGTCCGTCACATGTGAACTTCTCGTCATCAGCCTTCAGGATATCGAATGTGTCCATTTCGATGACCAGAGTCAGCTTGTCCATGCACTCTTTGCTGAGCTTGGATGCAAGCTTCTGTGAAACGAACATCACCTTGCTCTCTGAGTGGTTGAGTATGTTGGTCACCTCGTTTTCGGAACTGTCAGGAAGTATAGGAATCGCAATTCTGCCGAAGGATACTGTGCTGAAGAACGCTACAGACCAGTTAGGCATGCTCTGGGACAAGATGGCCACCTTGTCGCCTGCTCCGATTCCATATTGGGTGAGTTTCTTGGAAATACTGTCGCACTTCAGCTTGAATTGGCTGTAGGTGTAACCACCTTCTTTGGTATCGTACCACTGGGTGTACTGATTCTTGGAATATACGGTAGTAGCAAACTCGTACAATTTGGCGAGGGTGTCTATATACTTCTCCCTCATCCTCTTGATACGTTTGTAAACTTGAATCATCTTTGTTATTTATTTGGTTACGTATTTTTCGGGGTGTTTGCCGACAAGATGCATCTCCTCATACATCTGCTGGATGCGTGCCATATCGGCCTTAGGGTCATCAGTGAGTTCAACCTTCCTGCCATGCCCCACGTGCTTGGTCTTCCAGTCGAAATATCCCATGTATACCGGACATCCTACCTCGCGGGCGATTGTATGGAATCCTGTCTTCCATCTTCTTACAGGCTTGCGGGTTCCTTCGGGGGCAAGTGCCAGATGAACGGTTTTCTGGCTCTTCATTTCCTTTATCACGCTGAGGATGACTGACGTCGCGTTCTTTCTGTCAATCGGAATTCCGCCCATCTTGCGCAGGATCCATCCGAGCGGTCCCCAGAACAGTTCCTTTTTGATCATGCAGTGAGGTTTTCCTCCAACTGATACATAATAAAGATATGCAATAATGAAATCCCAGAATGATGTGTGAGGCACACCAAGGATTATACATTTGTCTTCAGGGACTACCGAGTCGTCAACTGTCCAACCCATGACGCGGAGCAGCCATCCGCAGAATTTTCTCCACATAATTATCTTGTTATTAGATCCCTCGTCAAACTCGGGATGACACTAAATGTTTACGTCTTCCAGTTCCTCTTCACTTCTGAGGTGCTGACGGATGAAGTTCTGACGGTCGATGGTGTTGTCTCCCATATAGAACTCCATGATCTCTGCGATAGATTCCTCATCGCTCAGCTTAACTCTGTCCAGTCTCATGTTCTCTCCGATGAAATCCACGAACTCGGTAGATGAGATCTCTCCTAGACCTTTGAATCGTGTTATCTCCACTCCGGTCTTCAGCTCCTTTACCGCCTTCTCCTTCTCCTCAATGCTGAAACAGTACCTGATGTCCTTCTTGTTCTTGACTCTGAAGAGGGGAGTCTGAAGTATATGTACATGTCCGCGGCGTATGAGGTCAGGATAATACTTCATGAAGAATGTCAGCACAAGCATCCTGATGTGCATTCCGTCGTCATCGGCATCGGTAGCTACAATGATCTTGTTGTATCTGAGGTTCTCCATATCATCTTCCACGCCAAGGGCGTTGATGAGGAGATTAAGTTCTTCGTTTTCAGCTACCTTCTTGCGGCTTTCCTTATAGCAGTTGATAGGTTTTCCTCTCAGGCTGAATACTGCCTGGGTCTCTGCCTGGCGTGCCTTTGTTATGGTTCCGCTCGCAGAGTCTCCCTCGGTGATGAAGATGCTTGTGTAGTCTGCAAGCTCCTTCTTTGCTGCAGGAAGCTTGTCATTGTAATGGATCTTGCAGTCGCGAAGCTTGCGGTTGTATATGTTTGTCCTCTTGTTCCTTTCCTTTGTCTTCTTCTGGATGGTAGAGATCTCCTTGCGCTCCTGCTCGGAAGCAGTGATCTTCTCCTGCAGCACAGGGATGATCTCCTTGTGCATGTGCAGGTAGTTGTCCAGGTTTGTCTTGACGAAATCGTTGACAAAGCTTCGGATGGTAGGGCCCTGGTCATATGTGTGGCTTCCGTCTTCATTCTCGATGTCTGTCTCCCACATATATGTCGAACCGAGCTTGGTCTTGGTCTGTCCCTCGAAGTTCGGCTCCTGGATCTGGATGCTTATCGCACCGATGATTCCCTGTCGGATATCCTCCGGAGCAAAGTCCTTCTTTGCAAATGTCTTGTAGAACTCTTTGAGCGTCTTCGATACGGCCTCTCTCATAGCCGCGAGGTGGGTACCTCCGTCACGGGTGTTCTGGCCGTTCACGAATGATGATATGTTCTCTCCATAGCTGTTGCCGTGGGTGAGCACGATCTCGACATCCTCTCCAACAAGATGAATCGGCTCATAAAGCGGGGTCTCGGACATATTGTCCTTGATCAGGTCGAGGAGTCCGTTCTCTGACTTGTATGTCGTGCCGTTGAAGTTGAGGGCAAGGCCTTTCTTCAGATAGGAGTAGTTCTTCATCATAGACTCGATGAATTCCATTCTGAAGCTGTAGCCGACAAACAGATGTTCGTCTGGAATAAATTTCACGAGGGTTCCGTTCTTCTCCTTCGCAGGTCTCTGACCCGAATCGATGAGCTTGCCCTCACGGAACTCTGCATAGGAACTCATGCCGTCGCGGAACGCCTCCACATAGAAGTGTGTGGAAAGTGCATTTACGGCCTTGAGACCAACACCGTTAAGACCTACCGACTTCTTGTATCCCTTGGTGTCATATTTACCACCGGTGTTCAGGACGCTTACTGCCTTGACGACTGAGTTGAGCGGAATGCCTCGTCCGAAGTCTCGTACAGTCGCGGACTTTTCGTCCACGGTTATCTGGATCTGCTTTCCGAATCCGGCTGAAAACTCGTCAATGGAGTTGTCGACCACCTCCTTGAGCAGTACATAGATTCCGTCTCCCAGGTCGTCTCCGTTTCCAAGACGTCCGATGTACATTCCCGGACGTCTGCGGATATGTTCGACGCCTTCCAGCGTCTTGATGTTGTCGTCGGTGTAGTTTATTACCTCTGCCATAAAATATCTCTCCTTATATTTGTCCAGTTTACTGGACATAATCATGCAAAGATACGAAAAAAACTCGAAATGTAAGTCAAAACCATCCGGGATATCCCCGATTTTGATTTTTCGATGCGTTTGCGTAATTTTGCAGATTAAAATTGTATAATTCTTAACCAAGATGAGACGTATCGGATCAATTCTAATTACTGCTGTCGTCATTGCTTCATGCGTGTCGACAACGGTGGAAGAAGATGCGCATAATGGTCAGGGTGAGGTTTCCATCAAGCTTCGTCAGGATCATTCTGTGACAGCCGTCAAGACATCTGAGGATCTTCCGGATATAAATGATTTCATTGTGGAGATCGAGGAGATGTCGACAGACCGCCTCTTCTTCAGAAAGACCTATGCAGAGGCTCAGGAAATGCAGATTCCGTTGAATGCCGGAGAGCATAGGCTGTATGCGTATTATGGCGATCCTCAGAAAGCCGGGTTCAATGCATTTTACTATGTTGCGGACACTTTATTCGATGTCAAGCCTGCAGAACTTGTGGAAGTGGATGCAGTGGCCCGTCTGGCTAACGTGAAGGTTGCCGTCAACTTCGGAGAAGGACTCAGACTGGATCATAAGGAGTACTATGCCGATGTAGTTGCGTCAAATGGTGCGGAACTGACATTCGTCAAGACCGAAGAAAGGGCCGGATATGTGCCGGCTGGTGACCTCTCTCTGAATCTTTATGTCCATGTTCAAGGCCAGTGGATGGTCTACAAGACCGCTCCAGTCACAGGAGAGCCGCAGGATTTCATCACATTCAACGTTGATACCAGACGTTCCGGTGAACTCAGTGTGGAGATTGTCATAGATGACGGTGTTGATACCGTTGTAAAGGAAGTCAGCGTTCCGGCAGAAGCGGCGCCTCAGGACGGACCGTCGCTTGCGGTATCGGGTTTCGAAAACAATCGTTTTTCTACATATGAGGCAGACGGCAGGACGTATGAAGGGTTCAAGGCAGACATCGTGGCGATGGGCGGAATCCAAAGTTGCGTTCTGGAGATAAATTCTTCATACCTTCAGTCCAAAGGTCTTCCGGCTTCAGTGGACCTTGCAGCCATGGATGTCAGTACTGCAGAACTTCTCAGGTCTTATGGTATCAGATGTCTCAAGGACATGTCAGGATGCCGCCTTGCATATGTTGATTTCTCTGGACTTGTAACCCATGTGGCATCAAGTGTTCCATATAACTCGCAGAATGGGACATCATGCGCAGACCTTAGGCTTCATGTGACAGATAAGGCAGGCAAGACCGTGTCTTCGGAGACCTATACCTTGGCGGTGGACAAGTCCGTGGCTACACTTTCATTCAACGACTGGGATATTTATGCCACCAAGCTTGTGTCTCCGGTATTGACGGTTGAAGGAGGAGATCCTAGCAAATTCGTACTGAAATGTGTGGCAGCCAATGACATGCTTCAGCAGAACATCAAGGTTGTTTCTCCTCTATCAATATCAGGAAATACCGTGACATTCCCGGCTATAACCGGTCTTAACGGTGGGACCAGCTACCGCATCTGGGCTGTTTACAACAATAACTCCAGCAATTCGACGACTCGTTCCGACTTTACTACGGAGAACATATGGCAGTTCCCTAACAGCGGCTTCGAACAGTGGACTGAATTCAAGCACACGTTGGAGCGGACATGGTCAAGTTCAGTAGATTACTATTGGTATAAGCCTTACAGCGGCACGCAATATTGGGATGTGAACGCAAAGGCTTCAATGCCTTCGTCCAGCCTCGCTGCGGCTAATCCTAATGTCAAGTGTTTCCCTTGCGGCGGTCGCTCTACAGACAGCTATTCAGGCTCTTATTCCGCATTCATATTTGTCGTCAATGTGGGTAAGATGAACACAGATAATGATGTTTTAGCGGGAAATCAGACGCATATCGGCCAGTTGTTTACAGGTTCTGCCGATGACAGCGGAAACCCTACATACGGTACAGTTGCCTGTCAGTCCCGTCCTTCCGCATTGAAATTCCATTATAAATATGTGGCAAAGAGCAACAGCCAGTTCTCTGCTGAACTCAAGCTCAACAGCAGTGAGGGGGTTCTTGCAACAGGATCCGTAACTGGCGGAGCGGCGTCATCATGGACAGAAATGACGGTGCCTTTGACCTATACCAGTGGCAAAGCAAAGGCAACCGACATATCCCTTGTGTTCCTGTCGACTACGACAGATGTCGGTGTAAATACCAAGACTACAATTGAATACAACGGCGGAAACTATACAGGTCATTTCGGCCCGCAGCTCCGTATTGACAATCTCAGACTTATTTACGAATAGAAAAAGACGAATATATATGAAAAAGATTTTTATTGCCATTCTTACGACAGCAGCCGTTCTGACCGGATGCCGCGAAAAGATCGTTGAACAGAAAGCCGGTCTGCAACTGAAGATTACAACCGAGCAGGGAGACTATATCGACAAGGTCGTCAAGTCAGAGACCGCAGGCGTCGATATCAGCTTGTTTACAGTTACAGTTGAAAGAAAGGACGGAAAATATTCCCAGTCATGGACATATGGCCAGATGCCGTCGCTTGTCGAACTTTCGACAGGGGAGTACACCGTGTCAGTGTCTTCTCCAGAATCTTCTCCAGTGGCATGGGATTCACCTGTTTACGGAGGAACAAAGGATTTTGCCATTGTCGGTGGTACGGTTACTCCAGTGGATCTTGTATGCACGCTCCAGAATATGAAGAACTCAGTGTATTGCTCTCAGCATTTCATGGATCAGCTCAGTTCTTTCGATGTCAAGATCGTCAATGAAGACGGGCACCTCGTATGGGGAAAGGATGAAGTGGGAGTATATACTGAAGATGAAAACGGGAACAAGACCATTGTCAAGGCTCCTGCAAGATATGCATATTTCTCTGTAAGTCCATTGAGTATAAGCGTTGACGGCTACAGGGCAATAGACAACACTACTGCAAGTCTGAAATATGAGATCAAGGACGTTGCGGCACGCGACCACCATATCATCTACCTTGATGCACATGTCACCGGACAGTCTGCAATGACTCTCCGTATCGACACATCTGTCAATGACAAGGAAGTTGACATCGCCATCCCAGGTATCGATCCAGATGACTCGATGATAGACGACGACATCGAAGCCGGATGGGATGTTTCGGACGAAGAAGATAATCCTGGAACTCCGGAAGGTCCTGGTACTCAGTCTACTGCTCCATACGTTGTATGGGAGACTAACCCTGACTTTGAAAAGATGGATATCGCAGAGGGCATGAGCGTGGAACTTATGGTGTATGCACCGGAGAAGATAAAGGAGTTTGTCGTCAAGGTAAGCGACAACTTCAAGGGTGCGATCCAGATGCTTGTTCCAGGTGCGGAATACCTTGACCTTATCAATGACGAAGTCGCTAAGGAGCAGCTCGGAACCATGCTTCCTGTAGGCGACCAGCTTCTTGGTCAGACCGAAGTCGCATTCTCTCTCTCGAAGCTTGTCCCTATGATTGCCGCTGTGGGCAGTCAGGGTGAGGATTATGTCTTCACTCTGGAGGTGACTGACGAGAAAGGTCAGAAACTTGTTAAGGATGTCCTGTTCTACAATCCTGTAGTTGAATAGTCATGTATAAGTATATTACCAGAATATCGGTTGCCGTACTCATGATTCTGGGCCTTGCTTCCTGTACAAAGGAAGATGGACCGTCCGATGTCAATGAGACCGGCTACCTGTATGTCAGCCTCAAGCAGGACATTACCGTCGATCCGGTCTTCAAGAGTTCTGCGGAGGATCCTGTGTTTGCGCTGGTTGTCTATGATTCCAAGGATGAAATCGTGGCTGCATATGACGATCACCGTGAACTTGCTGCATCACCGCTGGAGGTCAGTGTCGGGACTTACCGTGTGACTGCCTCATCAGCACCTTCCGGAGCAGCTGCTTTTGATGCTCCGTTCTATAGTGGTGAAACTACTGTGACGGTACGCGGAAAGCAGGTCAATACAGCCTCCATTACATGCTCCATGGCAAATGTGAAGGTGACTGCAGAGATCTCTGATGAAATGAAGTCATTATTCTCTGAATATGTCCTGACAGTAACCAACGGGGATGGAACCCTTGTATACAGCAGTGTTGACGGCTCATTCGCAAATGAAGGATACTTCACTGTAACAGACCATCTTACATGGACCTTGAACCTGAAGAATGTTGAGGGTACATCATACGAAGAGATTACAGAAACATATACAGATATCCGGCCTCGTCAGCACTACAACCTTCAGTTCTCTCTTGGGGAGCAGGAGGAGTTTGGAGGGACAGAAGTTGCCGTGTCTCTGAATGGTGAGACATCTGACAAGACCTACAATCTGCTTCTGGATTTTGAGGCTGATGTACGTCCTTCTGTGACCGCCTCGTTTGACATGAATCGTGAGGTGAAGTTCGCCGAAGGAGATGCCGTCGAGGCAAAGATATATCTCAATATCCCAGGAGGTGCAAAGTATGTGCAACTCAGCCATTCTGAACTGAGCCTGAGCAGCAACAGTCTTCCATACAACTTCAAGATAATGGGACTTTCTGCCTCTGACAGGACATACTATGCAGAGAGGGGGATCGTTATTCCGTCAATACAAAGTGGCGACACTTCTGCAGAACTTGATTTGAGCGGACTGTTCTCAAGGCTTCCGATCGGATCGTACAGAATAGAAATCTATATAGAATCGAATAACGGAAAGAACAGGACTATCATATGTGAGTTCGAAGTTGTCTCCGCTGTTGAAGTAGAAGCGGTTTCTGCTGTATCGTGGGCGAAGTTTGCATTCCTTTCAGGCAAGTGGTATACCGATCAGCAGCCGGAGGGAATCACTTTCCAATATCGTAAACAGGCTGCTTCTGAATGGGAGGAGATACCAGCAGGAGACATTGTCGCAAGCGCCGCAGACAAGACATATTCAGTCGAACTCTGGGGACTTGAACCATCAACATCTTATGTCTTCCGGGCTGTATCTGCCAAGGACAAGGAAACAAAGGAGAAGACATTCACGACTGAGTCTGCGGGTGTAGTTCCTAACATGGGATTTGACTCATGGTACAAGAGCGGAAGCATATGGTATCCTAACTCCGATTCCGGTAACTTCTTCTGGGATACTGCCAATGGAGGTTCTGATGCTGTAGGTGTCTATCCTACCAGTCCGGAAGATTCTCATGTCAAGTCCGGAAGAGCAGCAAAACTGGAGAGTAAGAGTGTCGCTCTTGTCGGTCTTGCCGCTGGAAATATCTACACCGGTAAGTTTGTCAAAGCCAATACAAGCCTCACCAATCCTGGTGCGGAACTTGACTGGGGCGTTCCATTCGGTTCGCGTCCTTTGGCTCTCAAGGGTTATCTGGACTATAGTCCGGGAACTGTAAACAAGACCAAGGCTCCATATAACAATATGTCAGGCAAATCGGATATCGGTATAGTCCAGGTGTTCATCACTGACTGGAGCGGTCCTTTCCGTATCAGTACTTCGAGCGGCAAGTTCGTTGATACAGCCAATGATGCAGGTATCATCGCATACGGTTCGCTTGATTTCAGCAAGACAGAAGGTTACATAGAGTTCACCATCCCTCTTACCTACCGCAGTACTACAAGACAACCAAAATATATTGTAATTGCAGCTGCGGCCAGCAAGTATGGTGATTACTTCACCGGATCGACGTCAAGTGTCATGTATGTGGACGAGTTCTCGCTTGTCTATGATCCTGCAGAACTTACTGAAGACCAGTTGGATAAGGTTAAATATAAGTAGTGAAAATGAAAAGAATTATCATATGCATTGCAGCGGCTTTCATGATAGGTTCAGCCGCATTTGCAAATACAGCAAAAACAGAGGAAGCGAACCCTAAGGAACCGTTTGACAGAGGAATAGGCATCTCGACCACTACCTTTATCCCTAAAGGAACTGTTGGAGCAGGAGTTGCATTTTCCTACAATAATTACAATCTTGGACAGGCTGCTGGAGATTCCGGATATTCCGCATTGTTTTCTCTCATAAGCGGCATACATGGCAATATGCAGACATGGGGTGTTGCTCCCTGGGTTTCATATTTCCTTGCTGATAACTTTGCTCTCGGACTCAGGTTCGACTACGATCGTTCGTCGTTCGGACTTGGCAATGCAAGCATCTCACTTGGCGATATAGCCAACTTTTCGATAAGCGACTTTCACTTTCTCAAGCACTCTTATACAGGTGCGATCACAGGAAGATATTACATTCCGATAGCAAACAGCAAGCGTTTTGCAATGTTCACGGAACTGAGGGCAATCGGAGGATACGGTCAGTCAGAGACATACAGGATCCAGGACGATGAGAAGTATGGTACATATCAGGATATCTACAAGTTCGAGCTTGGACTTGTGCCTGGCATTTCCGTATTCGTTACCAATGGTGTTGCTGTTGAACTGTCAGTCGGTCTGATGGGATTCAATTACAACAAGACCGTCCAGGTGACCAATCAGGTGGAAGAGAGTGTGATGGAGAGCAGCGGAGCCAACTTCAAGATCAACCCTCTTTCCATCGGACTCGGATTGTCTTTCTACATTCCGACAGGTGAGAACAGACCTAAAAAGTAGAATTGTATGAAAGGAATTGCATATATAGGTACCCTTGTTCTGGCAATGTCATTTTGTGCTTCCTGCACATTCGACAATGACATGTCCTACCCTCAGCTTCAGGGTAAGATAACTGCATTTGCCGTCGAGGGGCAGAAGAGTGTCACCATCAATGATGACACACAGACCGTCGAGGTCATTTTGGAAGAAACAGCTGAAATAAAGGATCTCAGAGTTACTGAGTATTCGATTTCAGAAAAGACTACCACTGATTATGTGATGGGGGAGCATATCGATCTGTCCAATCCTGTAGGTATACTTCTGAGGACCTATCCGGGTCAGGAGTATCAGTGGACCATATCAGCTTCTCAGCCTATAGAGAGATATATCGATTGCAGCGGACTGATCGAAACTGTCTTTGATCCGGAAAACAGGACAGCGCTTGTATATGTTGTCGAGAAACAGCCTCTGGAGTCTGTTATATTTGAAGGCATGAAACTGGGGCCAGAAACCTCTAGGATCATCAGCACAACAGGATATGACGGCACATCCAATGCAGAAGTGACCATGGGAGTTGAATTTCCGATGACGCTTGACTGTACGCTTGCGCGGGATTTCACTGTCCTTTACAAAGGTGTTGAATATGTATGGAAACTTACCTTTGTCCAGAAGGCTATCCAGAATGAGATACGTTCCGTAGTTCCATGGACCTATCATGTTGTCGTTACCGGAGAGTTTGACGGTGAAGGAACCCCATATTACGAATATCGCAAGACTTCAGAGCAGGAATGGACTCGTTTCGATGCTGTTTCTGTAGAAGGCGTCAAGGTTACAGGAGACATTACCGGACTTGAGGAGTCAACAGAATATGCTGTCAGACTGGTGTCCGGAGATGTGGTGGGCGCGGAAGTCACTTTCAAGACAGATACTCCTGCACAGCTGGCTGGAATGGGATTCAACAGCTGGTATTATGGAGGAAAGAACGGAAAGACCTGGTTCCCATATGCGGAAAATGACCCGTCTCCTCTATGGGATTCTCCCAATACGGGTATATCAAGCCTGATTGCGAACACTACAGTTCCAGAATATGACCATAAGGTCGAAGGAGATGCAGCCGCAAAGTTGAAGAGTGATCTGGCCATGATCAAGTTTGCTGCAGGAAACCTGTTCACCGGAAAATTTGTGGAATTCAAGGATTGGACAGCCAAACTCGATTGGGGCGTCCCATTTACCTCACGTCCGTATTCCTTGAAGGGGTGGTATGACTATAAGCCGGGTCTTGTTAACCGTGATGAAATGGGCCAGTTCCCGGAAATGGTTGGAAAACCTGACATCATGCAGATTCTGGTTGCCCTTGTCGCTGAGGGTGAAGATGGCGATACCAGCCCTTTTGTCGTGAACAGCAGCATTCCTGGCGAACCGAATTTCCATACAAATCCAAGGGTGATTGCATATGGTGAGATCCTTAGTGACCAGGACTCGAATGGTGAGTATCAGGAGTTTGAGATCCCGCTTGAGTATAGGGAAGGCGATACCCGCACTCCGATATATGCAATCATAGTTGCCAGTGCAAGTTATCGTGGAGACTATTTCACTGGTGCAGTCGGGTCGACTCTGTATGTGGACGCATTTGAATTTACCTATCGCTAAATGAAAAGCATGGCAGTGAATCCGGCTGCCAGAGCAATGATACAGTTGATAAGCTTCGCCCATGCGAAGCTTATCTTGCTTTCAGCAAGCAGCGGAATGGATGCGTGACCGTCCTGCGATATCGAGCTGGCAAGAAGGACTGGGAACGGAATGACTCCTGCAGCGAACAGGGTCACGAAGATCAGATGCGGCCCGGATTCAGGGATAATGCCTATGAGTGTTGCAAGCAGTATCATCAGTGCGGTATTACTGCTTATCCAATGCTCGATATCAATGTATTTCAATGCGATTCCAAGCACGAGAAGCACTCCGAAAGTCCATGCGAAGACGGTGGGAAGATGCTTCTTTATGATGTGTCTCCAAAGGTGTTCTTCTACGAAGTGGTCCGAGGCAAGAAGCAGCACAAACAATACGATTATGCTCAATCCGGCAAAAAGTACGTTCATCCAGTCTTCGCTGAGCAGATTGAAAGATCCGTCGTGCGATTCGTGACCATGATCATGCGCATGTGTGTGTGCGTGTTCGGTGCATTCGGAGTGCTCATGTCCTGCATGTGCCGAATGGTCGTGCCCCAGCTGTCCGGAGGCCAATGCTGCGATGAAGATTGCCAGACCTACGAACATGCCGATGCGCTTCCATCCGAAATGGCGTCTTGCGCCATGGGATGCCTGTTCGTTATGCCCGTGTATCTCGAATCCCTCGCATTCGGTTTCGACTCCGCAGTCGTCATGATCATGCCTGCTGCATGTCATCCGGTGCCTCCTGTCATAGATCCTATCGGTGATTATGCCGACTATGACAGCGAGGACGAACATGATTGCAAACAGTATCAGCGCCTGTTCCGGTATCAATGCAAGCATCACGAAAGACTCGTCACCTGAAGAGGCGATCATCATTGCTACCAGAGCTCCGAAACTGAGCATCCTGTGGGTATACAACGAAACGGCTGCAAATCCTCCCATGCATCCCGGAATCGCACCCAGAAGCGCCCCTATGACTACCTGCCCGGTCCTGGTCTTTCTCAATCCTTTGAAAAACAGTCCTCTGGATTCAATGTTCAGGGACTCGATCATCATCATCATGACTACAACAAGACCGGTAATCAGTATGGAATTTCTTAATATCTCTATAAAAAGCTGTAGCATAAACTGTTTGTTTGGTAATTCCGACAGGAGTACTCACTGCTGTCATCCTGAGGAGGCCTTTCTCCTTTGTCATCCTGAGGAGGCCATCCCTCTTTTGTCATCCTGAGGAGGCCGAAGGCCGACGTGAGGATCTACTCAATCCATCCTGCTATAAAAAGATTCACAATTGGCCGGAGGGGAGAGTTGGTGGTAAGCGTTACAATCGTCAGCATTTCTCCTTCAGGCAGATCTGAAGTGTCTATTTCCACTGTAAAGCTGTTCTTTGCTCCCGGTTCTGTCGGCGAAATCCTGCTATGAGCCCATTTAGGAGCATCGATATCCACTTTATATACTCCAAAGGCCTTTTTTCCTTCGTTTTTGAAACTGAATGTTGCCTTTATGACATCTCCTTTGCGGACTTTTCCTGCCTGAAATGTGCTCTCGTCAAATTTTGGCCTAGGTCCTGAGGATTTATCATTTTCAGAAATGTTCTTGAAACTTTCTCGGGTGAATGCGTGTATGCATATTCTTTTCTCCTGGTGTGATTTCCCGTTTGTTACAGGAGTCGCCCAATACTTGTTCTTGCCCCATCGGCTTCTGTTGGCTGTAACTGAAAATGACATCTCAGCTGTGCCTCTTGCCGGAATCGGGTTGGGATTTACTGAGATGTCAAGATCTGGTGATATGTCTTCGAAACTGACATTAAGTGGCGAATTGGAAAGATTCGCCACCATGACGGCATCACTTTTTACCTCGCCCTGCTCGAGATTTCCACAATTCAGCTCCAAGGTGCGGAATGCAATCTGTCCTATGTGTTCAGGATAGCTTTCCTCAAGGGGTTTGGGCTTTTCGACGCTCACACCTCTAAGTTTCAGTAAGATAGGTTTCTTGATGCTTGATGCATATACTGTAAGGGTCTTGTCAAACGGGTAAGGGCCTTCGTCGTTTGAGTATGTTGCAGAAATCTTCCCTTTCTTTCCAGGGAGGATCGGCTCCTTTGTCCATTCTACATCAGTGCATCCGCAGGATGATACGACCTGATATATGACAATCGGCTTGTCTGAAGTATTTGTCAGTGTGAATGTACATGAAACGGGACCGCTATCCAACTTGATGTCTCCGAAGTTGTGCACGGTCTTGTCGACCTCAAGTCCCTCTCCGAGTTTGACTTGCGCTGATAACTGAAATGATGTCATCAGCAATGCTGACAATATATACAGATGAAGATGTTTCATAAATCATATATTTTCCATACAAAGATAACATAAATCATACTTTGAATATCAAAAATATTGATTAAATTTGCGCATATATGTGCCTTTGGCGCTAATATAGGATATATACTAACTGTTAAAATAAAAGAAAATGGCTTACAAAATTACTGAAAACTGCGCAGCATGTGGTTCATGTCTGCCAGAGTGCCCGGTAGGCGCTATCTCAGAGGGTGACATCTACAAGATTGATCCGGATGCATGCATCGACTGCGGTACATGTGCTGACGCTTGCCCTATGGGTGCAATCGAGCCAGGTGAGTAATCTTTACCTGCAAGACAAAAAGATCCCCCGAAAGTCTTTCGACCTTCGGGGGATCTTTTCGATTGCTATGTAGTACTACTCCTGTGGAGCAAGAACGATCTCAATGAAGTTGCCCTGGGCGAGAACAGCCTGCATCAAGGTCTTGATGTCCTCTGCAGTTACAGATTCGAGAGCGGCCTCGAACTCTGCGTCATAGTCTATTCCATGCTCAAGGTTGAGTTCAAGATTACTCTGCCAGTATGAGTTGCTGATTCTTGACTCCGGAACGTTCTTCTTGAGATTCTCGATAGCCATTGCGAGCTCCTCTTCTGTAGGACCGTTCTGTGCCAGTTCCTCCAGATACTGTACTGTAAGACCGCTGAGCTTCTCGGCCTGCTCCGGATTGGTATCGAATTGAACCATGAAGGTAACCCTTGAATAAGGCTCTCTTGCTGCGCTGAGATTAGATCCGACGCCATATGTGCCGCCTTCCTTCTCACGGATGGTCTTTGTGTAGATCATATCCAGAACATAGCCTGCGGCTTTCAGAGTAACCATGTCCTTGGTAGTGACAGGCATATATGCGCTCCAAACCTGGAATACGGTCTTCTTAGGGGTTGCCATCTCAACGTTGAGAACGTTCTCAGAAACGCCCTTTGCCATCTGGATCATGTTCTTCTTGTTCAGTCCGGCTGCCTTCTTGCCCTTAGGAATCGAGCCGACGTACTTCTCAACCATTGGCTTGAGAGTCTCGAGGTCTACATTTCCTACTATAGTGAGGGTAGCGCCTGCAGCATCCTTGAAGAGCTGACGGTATACTCTTTCGATTGTCTCGAGGTTTGCAGCCTCAAGAACCTCATCGTTGATTGTCACCACTCTTTCATTTCCATCATAAAGCTTCTCGCTTACGAACTGCTGGAACTTGAAGTCAGGAGTGTTTGCGAGGTTAGGGAGGATAGCCTTGATCTGCTGGATACCTGTCTGATACTCCTCAGCATCAAAGCGTGGATCTGCTACATAGAGATACATCAGCTGAAGTGCTGTCTCAAGATCTTTTGGCGTGCTGTTACCGACGATTGAATGGGTTGTGTTGCCGATGTTCGGTCCCATGCTTATCATCTTGCCGGCAAGCATCTTCGAGAGAGTTGTCTTAGGGAACTTTGAAACTCCGGAGTTCTGCATGAACAAGCCCCAGATGTTGTCCTCAAATGATGGCATGTCCTCAGTTGCGATGAGAGTCTTTCCGCCTTTCCACTCAAGATTGAACAGAACCTGATCCTTCTTGTGCTGTGTCGGGAGAACTACCACCTTTACACCGTTCTTCAGTGTCCATACTGTAGAACCGTAGATGCCTGTTGTCTCTTTCTTCACTTTTGAACCCTTGAGCTCTGTGCTGATGAGAGGTTCGTTGATTGCCTCTTCTACGTTAGCTTCGATCTCTGCGCTCTTGACAGCTGTAAGGATTGCAGCTATTTCAGCTTCAGTCGGATTCACAAGGCCTTCTTTTTCAGGACCGTTGTAAAGAACCAACATATTTTCGTCAGTGATCATTGACGCGGCTACCTGACTGAGAACAGGAGCGGTCAGCATTGCGCACACCTGCTGTGCAAGCATGAGTTCCATTTCAGGCTCCATATATGACTCATTGAAATAGAACGCATTGAGAAGAGGGCGTACGAAGTCTGCGTTCTTGCGTGTAGATGCTGCTTCTACAGCCTTCTCGAAGTGGCTGAGGATCTTAGCCTTTGCACGCTCTACCTCACCGTCGGTGAATCCGAATCTCTTCATTTTCTCCACCTCTGTCATGAATGCTGCAAATGCGTTGGCGAAATCACCCTCCTTGAACTCTACGGTTCCGAATACAGCCTCGCACGAAGTGCAAAGTCTTCCTATGCCAAGGTTGCCGCCAAGGAAAGGTGCATCTGGTCTGGCGGTGATGTCTCCGAATCTTTCATCCATAATATAATATATGTATGACTTCATGAGGTCGACAATGAAAGCCTGGTCAGTGTTTGCCATCTCCTTAGGGATAGGTGCGCCTTTCCATAGAACCTCGATGCTTGAAGATGTAGCCTCAGGATCAGTGATGATACCGATGATAGGCTCTTCATTCTGAGGCAGTTCGTAGATGATCTTCTCCTGAGGATTCTCAACTGCAGGGATATCCGCAAAAATGGTCTTCAGCTTTGCCTCGATCTGGTCAACGTCCACGTCTCCCACTACGATGACAGCCTGAAGATCAGGACGGCACCATGTCTTGTAGAAGTTTGTCAGGCTCTCGTATGCGAATGTCTTGAGCTGCTCTTCGCCTCCGATGAGGGTTCTCCTTGCGTAAGGAGTATCACCGAAATAGTAAGGGAGAGACTTCTCGAACATTCTCCACTGGGCGTTTCTCCTTGTTCTTCTCTCCTCCAGGATGACCGCTCTTTCCGCATCGATCTCGGCAGGGTCGCAAGTCACGAAGTGAGAATAGTCGTGGAGGATGAGAAGGCATGAGTCGATGACGCTCTCGCGTGTGATAGGAATGTTGTTGAGCATGTACTGTGTCTGCTCGAATCCTGTAGATGCATTGATGTTTCTTCCGAACTCTGCTCCGATGCTCTGAAGCCATTCGAGAAGCATCTTGTCAGGGAAGTTCTTTGTGCCGTTGAAGCACATGTGCTCGAGGAAGTGTGCGAGACCGTCCTGGTCGTCACTTTCCTGATAAGCTCCCACGTCAGTAGCGAGATAGAACTCTGCTCTCTGCGCAGGCTGGTCATTGTGGCGGATGTAGTAAGTCATGCCGTTGTCCAGCTTTCCTACCCTTACAGCAGGGTCATTTGGAAGTGGCTGTGGGGCCTGAGCGAACGCAACCGCAGCGGCAAAAAGTGCCGCAAACAAAATAGATAAACGTTTCATAGCCTGTTATTGTTAATTAATAATTGTCGGTTTTTATTTTGCCTAAAATGGCAATATAACTTACAAATATAAGCATAATTTTCACGTTGCAGCACTCTGCAGACCGAAATAATAATGTATATTTGTAAAAAATAACATCAATATGCTCGAAGATTTCAGACTACAGGTTTTCCATGCTCTTGTCCAAGAACGCAGCTTCACCAAGGCGGCTGCTATCCTAGGAATTTCGCAACCTGCTGTAAGCCAGAATATTGCGGAGCTTGAAAAAATGGTAGGCATGAAACTCTTCGAAAGGTTAAGGGGAGAGGTGGTCATTACGCAGGAGGGACTTGTCTTCAAAGATTATGCCGACAGGCTTTCATCCGTCTGCTCTTCTGCTGGAAACATGTTTGCAAAATTGCCCCCTTCGACAGTAAAACTTTCTGTTTCTGAAGAAGTATATAATTATCTTGTAGCTCCCGCTCTGGAGTCATTTTCCAGGATTCATCCGGAAGTCACATTTGAACGTGCGATATTCGACGATGCGGATCTCAAGATATCCTTGATGCCGTCTGACGGCTCTCCATACAATGTTCCTGCTGATTCAATTGCCCGGATACGCATGTCGATCTTCCCTGTACCACAGTCCGCAGACATTAAATCTACCCATGAGAGGACTTCATATTTTGATCTCATCTTTCAGCCGACTTCTGCTTTCTCATGTACAAGAGTCTGCAGACTGATAAAAGAATTTTTAGTTTCCTGACATGATTGACGTACATTTGGGGCATAAACTATATTTTATCTTTGTAGATTTTGACATATTTTTCTACTTTTGTAGGCTTAAATAATTGAGATGGACAGAATATTTATACCACTATATCGCTTCTTGAAACGTAACAGAGCTTTGATGTACGTTCTGTTGATAGCTTCGTCGTTAGTATTCATTTATTTCGGAACTAAGGTTACTTTCGTTGAAGATATCACCAAGCTGCTTCCCCAGGAAGGTCCTGCATCGAAGAGCTCACTCGTGTTTGATGACCTGAAGGTCAAAGACATGATTATTCTGCAGGTTGCTGCTGAAGATAAGAAGGGGGCTGAACTGGCACAGCTTTCCGACCGCTTTGTGGCGGAGCTGATGAAGGCTGATACGACCAGAAGTGTCCAGGCAAAGAAGGACCAGTCTTCGTGGAAGAGTAAAATAGGCAGTGCTCCGGATACGTCGCTGTACATTTCAAATATTCTGTCCGGTATAAATGCCCAGAATTTCATAGAGAACAACTATGACAAGATAGAAGAGGGTAAGGAATTCATCAAGTCCCATATCCCGACATTCTTCAGCGAATCCCAGATCAGGCAGTTTGATTCACTTCTTACTCCTGAGGTTCTGGATTCGACCATGAAGAAAAAGCATGATTATCTCGTTGAATGTGATGCCAATGGCGATTCCGATAAATATATCACTGCTCTGAATATGCTGGGCGAGGACCCTGCCGGTCTGCTTATGACACTCCTGCCATCGGATGCTCCTGAACAAATGGGTGGAGTCAGGTTCGTAGATGGACATCTGATGTCTGCTGACTCAACTGTAGCGTTGTCATTTATTGCCCCTGCATTCAACTCGGTCGAATCAGACAAATGTGCCGATCTGGTCAAGATGATAGAGGAGGCGGCTCTACGGTTTGAGAAGAATAATCCTGGTGTGGATGTACTGTTTCATGGTATTCCGGTCAATGGTGCATACAACTCAAGGCAGATCAAGAAGGATGTTATGCTGACACTCGGCATATCGCTGCTCATCATATGTATCATTTTCGGATTCATATTCCGTAACAAGTCCACTTTGCCGCTGCTGCTGGCTCCGATCGCATGGGGAGCGATGTTTGCGCTTTCATGCATATATTGGATACAGGGTTCCATATCTCTCCTCGCCATGGGAATCGGTGCAGTAATCCTAGGTGTCGCATTGAGTTATTGTCTGCATATAATCACACATTATAAATATGTATCCAAGCCAGAGAAGGTCCTGAAAGATCAGAGTACGCCAGTGATTCTCGGAGGTGTAACCACTGTCGGTGCCTTTATTGCATTGCTCTTTACCAATAGCTCGCTGCTCAAGGATTTCGGAATCTTTGCCACATTGGCTATTGCAGGTACTGTGTTCTTCTCACTTGTGTTCACTCCTCAGTTCCTCAAACCGGAGAAAAACAAGATTGCAAGAAAGATATTCAGAGCCCTGGACAAGATAAATGAATATCCGTTTGACAAACTTGTTGTATTCAGATGGGTGTTGGTGATTGTCTGTGCCATCTGCATTTGGGCTTCTTCGAAAGTCGGCTTTGACAGCAATCTCAGAAATATCGGATACCATGACAAGGAGGTTGTCCGTTCAAGAGAAGTCTACGCGGATAAATTCAATGACGGAAATCTGTCGCTCTACTTTGCTACTTTTGCAGATACTCGTGATCAGGCATTGGAATATACATCCAAGCTTACGCATGCGCTTGATTCGCTCAAGCAGGAGGGCAAAGTCTGCAGCTACATGGATATAACCCAGATTTTCGTTCCGGAGAAAGAACAGCAGAGGAGAATAGAATATTGGAATGCATATTGGACACCGGAGCATGTCGATTCTGTGATGTTAGATATTGATGCTGCAGCTCGAAACAATCTTGAAGGAGATTACTGGGATGGAATGTTTTATCCGTTCATCGAGTCGGTCAGCAGGACAGATTATGAACCGGGGTCCCTATATGATCTTGGACTTCTTCCAGAAGATATAATTGGCAACTTTATAGACGAAGCTTCAGGTAAGTCTTTGGTAATGACCTCCGCAGTGATGCCTGAGGATTGTCTCAAGGATGTAAGCCAGGTTCTTAACGATATCCCGGAAGTGGTTGTGGTAGATCCTAACTTCTACACTACCGAGCTGGTAAAGATGGTTAATGAAGATTTTGACAAGGTGCTTGGTATCTCTTCAATCTTCGTTTTCATCATCCTGCTTCTTTCATTCAGGAGTGTTGTTCTGTCCCTCATTGCATTCATTCCTATGTCTGTAAGCTGGTATGTAGTGCAAGGAGTCATGGGACTTATGGGTCAGGATTTCAATATGATCAATATTGTGATTGCTACGTTTATATTCGGTGTCGGTGTTGACTACAGTATCTTTGTCATGAAAGGACTTATTGCCAAGGCTAAGCGCGAGGATAAGAGTCTTCTGCTTCAGCACAAGACTGCTATTTTCCTCTCTGCTTTCATGTTGATTCTGGTTCTGGGATCCCTGCTGTTTGCCACACATCCTGCAATTTACTCAATTGGCTTGACAACATTGATCGGAATGTCTGCCACAGTGTTGCTGACCTATACCATTCAGCCTGCTTTGTTCCGGTTTATGACGAAGTTCAAATTCTTCCAGAGGATATTAAAGTAAACTAAAGAAATTCATATGATGAAAAAGATAGCAGTTATAATCGCCCTTCTTTCTGTTGCACTTTCTGTGAATGCAGCGGAAATTCCTGAAAAGACTAAAGCCGTTCTTGCTAAGATTGAGAAGGCCAATGAGTCTTTGAGTACGATTTCCAGTCCGGTGACAGAGACCAGGATGATGCCTAACGGCAAGGAGTTCGTGTCTACTGGAAATTTCTACTTTTCAAGTCCGAATCTGCTTGCTATCCGTTATATAGACCCTGCCGGTGATTATCTTGTTATAAATACAACTGAAATTGCCCAGAAGAAGAAACAGGGCAAGACATTCAAGTTCTCCTTGAAAAAGAACCAGTCGATGCAGGATCTCAGCAATACTCTGCTCTGGTGCATTTCTGGCAAGCTGATCAAACTGGCAGAGGCAAACGATGCCGCAGTTTCTACATCTGAAGCGAACGGAATCATTACTGTTGTATTTACTGCTGAAGCAAAGAATGGAAGAGACTTCAAGAAGGTCGAACTTACATATGACAAGTCAACCTTGCGACTCAAATCTATGGCTATGACCGGAAAGAACAACATTGTTACAAAGTACTCGATGGATAAGCCTCAGTACGGCGCACAGATTGATGCATCGCTTTTCCAGGTCAAATAGTAGGATTCAGGAATCTATATCAAAAACGGGTGGCCAATTATGATGGTCACCCGTTTTTTGATGTCATATGTTATCTCACGATTTATTTGTGGATGCCTTCAAGCCAGCGCTTGAGTGATGACCAGAACTCTTCTCGTGCATATCCGAGCTTGTCCTTGCCCTTGCCTATATACTTGTCTGCAGAAAAGCCCCAGCCGTGTCCGCCGGTAGGGTAGATGTGCATTTCAGCAGGTACGCCATGGTTTACAAGCTGGGTGTAGTAGTTTATCGAGTTTGCTACAGGCACGGCTTTGTCGTCAGTGCAGTGTGCAAGAAATGTCGGAGGTGTGTTCTCTGTCACCTGCTTTTCCATCGAATACCTCCCGACAAGCTCTTCTGCCGGATTCTTGCCTATGAGATTTTCTCTGCTTCCTTTGTGAGTATAGGATTCATCCATTGTGATGACAGGGTAGATCAGAATTGAAAAATCCGGCCTTGTGATCTCGTCAACAAACATGTTTGATGTAGTCGCTGCAAGGTGTCCTCCTGCCGAGAACCCCATCACTCCGATCTGATTCACGCCCCACTTCTCCGCATTCGCGCGGCAGAAACGGAATGCGTTCTGCACGTCCCTCAGCGGCACTTCCCAGTGGCCGTCAGGCATTCTATACCTTACAACAGCCAGTGTGATGCTGTTCTTTGTCATCCAGTCAGCCACATATGTGCCTTCATTGTGTGTTGAGACATATTCATATGCCCCGCCAGGACATACGATGATCATCTGTCCGTTTGGCTTCTTCGGGATGTAGAGGTCTATTCTTGCTCCATCCGAAATGTTGCCGTTGGCTCCGTTCTCCTTAAGATATTCCTCTCCTGACAATCCGTTTGACCATCCCGGTCCAAGCGCCCCTTCAAGTCCTTTGTCGACATTCTGTCCCTCAGGATAGAGGTAGAATGTTTCGGTCGGCTTGAGCTTGCAACCAGGCTGCGCATAAACAGCGATAGCTGCAACCATCGTTGCAGCTATCGTGATGAAGTATTTGATTGCTTTCATGGCAATTATTTAGCGAGTCTCTTGTAAGTCTCGAGGCGTACCTTTGCGAACTCCTCGGTCTTCTGAAGAAGTTCCTCTGCATTGTCAGGATACATCTTGTAGAGTGATGCGAAACGCACCTCACCCTTCAGGAAGTCCTGGAACTTGCTCCAGTCTGGCTCCTTGCTGTCGAGAGTGAACGGATTCTTGTCTGTTCCCTCGAGTGCAGGGTTGTATCTGTAAAGGTGCCAGTAACCGCACTCTACTGCGAGCTTCTCCTCCTTCTGGCTCAGTCCCATGCCGGCCTTCAGACCGTGGTTGATACATGGAGCGTAAGCGATGATGAGTGAAGGTCCGTCATATGCCTCAGCCTCCTTGATAGCGTTGAAGTACTGTGCAGGAGATGCGCCCATTGCAACCTGTGCAACGTATACATATCCGTAGCTCATCGCCATCATACCGAGGTCCTTCTTGCGTACGCGCTTTCCTGAAGCAGCGAACTTCGCGATAGCACCTGCAGGAGTTGCCTTTGATGACTGTCCGCCGGTATTTGAGTAAACCTCTGTATCGAGAACGAGGATGTTTACATTCTCACCTGAAGCGAGCACGTGGTCGAGTCCGCCGTATCCGATGTCATAAGATGCACCGTCACCACCGATGATCCACTGACTGCGTGCAGGGATGAATGTCTTGTACTCAAGGAGGCTCTTGCATACGTCGCATCCGCAACCCTCGCAGAGAGGAATGAGCTTGTCTGCAACCTCGCGTGTAACCTTAGCGTCGTTCTTGTTCTCAAGCCACTGAGTGAAGAGAGCCTTCATCTCGTCTGTGCAGCATGAGCATGAGAGACCCTGCTCCATGAGCTTGGCAACTGTCATGCGTGCCCTGTCAGAACCGAGCTTCATACCGAGACCGAACTCGCAGAAGTCCT
>SUYQ01000006.1 GCA_015060325.1 Bacteroidales bacterium
GTACTTCAATGACGAAAAGAAGTCCAAGAAATAAGGAGATCTTTACATTGCTAAAAGTGGTTGGTGAACGAGCTCGTTCACCAACCACTTTTGTCATGATCACCAACCAAAAATGTCAATTATACCGGATATAAGGGTATATAAGGGCTCAACGTAAAATCCCGGTTGTTTTGCGTTTTGGGGCTCACCGGCACAAAGCATGCGGAGCGAGCCCTTTGGCATAGCTCGCGCAGCTTGCTTTGAGGAGCTGGCTTGCGTATTTGCCAGCTCCGGTGCCCTGCACTATGTAAGGATCAGATGCCTCAGCTAATGACGTCAATGGAAGGACGATTTTGTTGACGTCGAGAGAAGAAAACAATCATTTTGACTGAAAAACAGCACCTGTCGTCAATATAATCCCGGTTTTCTTGACGTCGTTATCGTCATACTAAATCAGTATACTTTCTTTTTCCAACTGACTTTTTACCTTGATCCGGTTTTAGCTTTGATTAAAACCCTTGGGACAGGAGATCGTGCTCTCGTGCGTTCTGTTGCATGTTGCGATTCCTACTGGTGCCTGGTTCTGCACCCTTGGGAGTCCGAATCGGCAATTTGTGCGCTGTGTGCCACTTTGGTCCTCCCAAGGGTTTTGCTGTCATTTCTTTCGCTGGCGCTCAAGCGACTTTACCTATTACGACCGACCGATTCTCACTGTCATTTCTACCAATCCTCCCACTTGTTCGCCCCACTGTCATTTCGACCGAGCCTCCCACTGTCATTTCGACCGAGCGGAGCGAGTGGAGTCACCGACGAAGTCGCTTGAGCCGCAGCGAGATAAATCTACCCAGCCCGACCTGCCACCCGTCATTTCATACAGAAATCCCGCCATTTCGTACAATAAGTACTGATGGTTTGTTTGGCGGTCAATAAAATGTTACCTTTGGGCTGCAATTCATATGACAACCCGAATCATCATGCATCTTAAAAACGGAGCCTTCCTTCAGGGCGGTAAGTATAGGATAGAGAAGACGCTCGGTCAGGGCGGCTTCGGCATCACGTATCTGGCCATCCAGTCCGGTCTGAACCGCAAGGTAGCAATCAAGGAGTTCTTCATGAAGGACCTTTGCAATCGCGATGCAAGGACCAACCATGTCAGTGTTCCGTCCATAGGCAGTCAGACGCTCGTCAGCCGCTTCAAGGATAAGTTCCTTAAGGAGGCATCGACGATTGCTAAGATGGAGAATGATCATATAGTACGTATATACGACATCTTCGAGGAGAATGGAACAGCGTACTATGTGATGGAATACTTAGGCGAGGATAACCTTCAGTCCAGGATTCCGGCTTTGGGCATGCCTTACCAGGATGCGGTTGGATATATAAGGCAGATCGCATCAGCTTTGGGTTACATCCATTCTCAGAATATCCTCCATCTTGATATCAAGCCTTCAAATGTTCTTTTCCGCAAGGGAACTGATGCCGTGCTGATCGATTTTGGTGTCTCTAAACACTATGATGGTGAAGGAGGCAGTCAGACCAGCTCGACTCCGGTTGGTTTGAGCCGTGGCTACGCTCCGTTGGAGCAAAACATGACAGGCGGTGTATCTCAGTTCACACCCTCGACCGACATCTATGGGTTGGCTGCTACCTTCTACAAGCTCGTGACCGGTCAGACTCCTCCAGAGGCAGAATACGTCAATGAAAATGGTCTCAGGGCATTTCCGTCGTCGGTTCCTTCCGAGATCGCATCTGTTATCGAGAAAGCCATGCAGCCGAAACGCAAGGACCGCCCTCAGAGCATAAATGAGTTCCTTGCCATTCTTGATTCGGCTTTGAAGAGCATTGCCTCGACTCGAAATTATGAGCCTGTAGGTCCTGGCCCGATTGTCATTCAACAGGATATCCATGAACATAATCCTGTAGTCAGTCTATCTGATTACGAGACCAATTTAGATAATGAATCAGTTCGTGGCCTTACTACTCCTTCACAAGCCTCTTCCAAGAAGAAATCCCGCAAATGGCTGTGGTGGTTACTTGCTTTGCCTGTAGTAATCCTATGTGCAGTTCTAATATTGTTCACAGGTGACTATTCCGACCCTGCCGGTTCTTCAGCTAATCCTTCATCCATGTCAGAAGCATATACGGAAAAGACTGCTCCAGATGTTTACTCGACCGACACACATGAGGCACACACTTGGGTGGACCTAGGCTTGAGCGTTAAATGGGCAACATGCAACGTGGGTGCTTCGAGTCCTGAAGAATATGGTGATTACTTTGCCTGGGGCGAGACGAGACCCAAACCAACATATGTTGAGGATAATAGTACTTCATTTAATATGGCAGGCTGGGGTGATATAGGAGGCAATTCCAGATGTGACCCTGCTACAGCCAACTGGGGCGGCGACTGGCGTATGCCGACGAAGGATGAGTTTCAGGAATTGATAGATGACTGTACCTGGGAATGGACAACTCAGAACGACTGCAACGGTTATAAGATTACCGGTCCCAATGGCAACAGCATCTTCCTTCCTGCCGCTGGTTGTTACTACGACGATATTCTGTATGACGACGGTAAAGATGTCCAGTATTGGAGTTCTACTCCTTACGGAAAGATTTCATACTTTGCGTACAGACTATACTTTTTAGATGATGATTGCGGCTTGGAATGGCTCGATCGTTTTTTTGGACTTACTGTCCGCCCTGTCCTAGGAAATAAGCTGGATGATGATACCATTATTACCGAGGATGAAGATGAGTGGGTCGTAGGAATGATGGAATACTATGAGGATGAAGAGGAAGTCGAGGAACTGGTGGAAGAGGAGGCTATTCCATTCCAGTTGGTAGAGGAGAAACCTTCATTTCAGGGAGGAGATGCAGGAACATTCACCAATTGGGTTAACCAGAGACTTGTATATCCTGAGATTGCAAAGGGCAATGGTGTTCAGGGTCGTGTAATTCTCCATTTTATAGTTGAAAAGGATGGCTCTATTACAAATGTAACGGTTCTTCGTGGTGTTGACCCATCGCTCGACAACGAGGCTGTTCGCGTGGTTTCGATGTCACCAAAGTGGAAACCAGGAAAACAGGAAGGCCGTACGGTACGTGTGTCCTATACCTTCCCTGTTTTCTTTGAATTGAATACAGCGGAATGATTTTGATGTAAACTTGCTCAACGGTCAATAAAATGTTACCTTTGAGTTGCAATTCAATATAGGTAATGATATACCTGTTTACATTGATTGCCATCCAGTTCTGCACTCATTGTCATCCTGAGCGTAGCGAAGGATCTTTATTGTGAAGATGTGTCACTTTGTTCAGCATGACAGTGAACAGACCATATCGGCTTCATTGTAAACTTATATGTAATCCTATATTCAACCCGAAATCATTATGCATCTGAAAAACGGTGCCGTCCTTCAGGGCGGCAGATATAGAATAGAGAGGCTGCTCGGTCAGGGCGGTTTCGGTATCACCTATATGGCCATCCAGTCCGGCCTTAACCGCAAGGTGGCAATCAAGGAGTTCTTCATGAAGGAACATTGCAACCGTGATGCGGAGACTTCCCATGTAAGTGTTCCGTCCTTGGGTAGCCAGGAACTTGTCAGCAGGTTCAAGGATAAGTTCCTGAAGGAAGCTGCTACGATTGCTGCAATGGAGAATGATCATATAGTACGTATTCATGATATCTTCGAGGAGAACGGAACCGCATACTATGTGATGGAGTACCTGGGCGAGGATAACCTTCAGTCCAGGATCCCGGCTTCAGGTATGCCATATCAGGAAGCTGTAGGTTATATAATGCAGATCGCTGCGGCATTGGGTTACATCCACTCTCAGAATATACTGCATCTGGATATCAAGCCCTCGAATGTGCTTTTTCGCAAGGGAACTGATGCAGTGCTGATCGATTTCGGTGTCTCTAAACACTATGACGGTGAAGGAGGCAGCCAGACCAGCTCGACCCCAGTGGGCTTGAGCCGTGGCTATGCTCCGTTGGAGCAGAATAAGGCCGGCGGTGTTTCGCAGTTCACTCCGTCGACCGACATCTATGCACTGGGTGCTACATTCTACAAGCTCATTACCGGTCAGACACCTCCTGAGGCGGATGAGGTCAACGAAGATGGCCTTCCGGCATTCCCATCATCTGTTCCTTCAGAAATAGCTTCTGTGATAGAGAAGGCTATGCAGCCGAAGCGCAAGGACCGTCCGCAGAACATAGATGAATTCCTTGCGTTTCTGGACTCATCTTCAGAGAGCGTATCGGTGAACTCAAGGACCGGACAAGTAGATCCTGATCCGATAGTGATTGAGCCAGACATCCTTGAGCCGGAGCCAGTAGTAGATCCATCTGAGGATAAGACTGCCTTCGAGAATGAGGCAGTTCATGATACCGACAAACCTTCCGCTCCGGTATCAGAGTCATCTTCTCAGACTTCCCAATCTTCTCCGAAGAAAAAATCGCGCAAATGGCTTAAATGGCTTTTGGGTATAATATCCGTATTGTTTTTAATAGGCTTGTGTGCAGAAAATGAAGAGGAATCAGTATCTGAACCGACCGGTTACCATAAAGATCATGGATATGTCGATCTAGGCCTTCCATCTGGTTTGAAATGGGCGACGTGCAACGTTGGAGCATCGCGTCCGGGAGATTATGGAAACTATTATGCCTGGGGCGAGATGAGCACTAAGGAAGAATATTGGAGGTCTAATAGCGATTCTTACGAAAGTTCAGATTCAAAATGGAATAATATCGGCGGTAATTCAAGGTACGACGCAGCGACTGCGAACTGGGGCGGTTACTGGCGTATGCCGACTAAGGAAGATTTTGAGGAACTGCTTCGTGAATGTACCTGGGAATGGACAACTCTGAACGGTCACAACGGTTACAAGGTGATAGGTCCAAACGGCAACAGCATCTTCCTCCCTGCTGCGGGCTGGCGCTACGGTACTGATGAGGGCCGCGTTGGTTCGGGCGGCTACTACTGGAGCTCTACGCCTGACGAGAGCTATGCCAACTACGCGTACGGCCTCTGCTTCGGCGGGGACCGCCACGGCGTGGATTGGGGCCTCCGTGACCGCGGGCGCAGTGTCCGCCCGGTCTTAGAATAGAAGAAACAGGCGGGAGCCTGTTCATGAATTCTTGTAAAGATCCTTCGCTTCGCTCAGGATGACAGTGAGGTGCTCAGCATGACATTTCGGCACTTAGGATGACATGTTATTCGAAGTGTCAACCCTGTCATGTTGAGCGAAGCGAAACATCTTTCACATCATTTTGCCACCCTGTCTTTTTGACCGAGCCGCCTTATTGTGTGCCCCAGTGATCCGCAAAGATCCTTCGCTGCGCTCAGGATGACAGTGAGGCGCTCAAGCGACTTTGTCGATTTCGACCGAGCGCCTCACTGTCATTTCGACCGAGCCTCCCCTGTCATTTCGACCGAGCGGAGCGAGTGGAGAAATCTGTATGCTAGTTATGCGCGGCACCGTCGTCGGAATAAACGGTCTCCGACGACTACAGCGCAGGCGCTGCGGGGAGCTCGACCCTGAAGGGTTCTCCTCGCGCCTGGCTGTTGCCCGAATATCACCCCAAATGTCCATATGGAACTTTTTAAGAGAAATCCGTCACCCCGAATGTCCATGTGACCCGGAAAGTTGCGGTTTTATGGACACGTAATGCGCTGTCTATTAATCGTTTGACTATCAACACGGTGGATCAAAAATGCCCACCGTGTTGATAGTTATGTTGCTGAGGGTGAGGGTGTTACGTGACCATGTTCGCAAGACGTCGGGGTGCCTTCGTGGTCTTTTCTATCTGTTGCGAATTACTATTGTGTAGAGAATTTGGCGTTTCGCCAGTTGCGGTACATGCAAGTCATTGTGTATCTCTTTTGCAAAACTCTTGGGATGGGAGATCGTGCTCTGGTGCGTTTTGTGGCATGTTGTGACTCCTACTGGTTCATGATTCTGTACCCTTGGGAGTACGAATCGGCAATTTGTGCGCTGTGTGACATCTCGGTCCTCCCAAGGGTTTTGCTGTAGGTTTCCAGTAGGGCAAAAGATCCTTCGCTGCGCTCAGGATGACAGTGTGTCATTCTGTATGGCCTTTGGATGCTCCGTATTACATATTATTCGAGATGCCAACCCTGTCATGTTGAGCGAAGCGAAACATCTGTCACACTATTTTGCCTCCCTGTCTTTTTGACCGAGCCGCCTTATTGTGTGCCCCAGTGATTCGCAAAGATCCTTCGCTTCGCTCAGGATGACAGTGAGGCGCTCAAGCGACTTTGGCGATTTCGACCGAGCCTCCCCTGTCATTTCGACCGAGCGGAGCGAGTGGAGAAATCTGATTATCATGCGCGGTACCGTCGTCGGAATATACGATCTCCGACGACTACAGCTCAGGCGCTGCGGGGAGCTCGACCCTGAAGGGCTCTCCTCGCGCCTGGCTGTTGCCTTTCTTTTGCCCGAAATGTTGTATTTTTATGTACATGTAATGCACTGTCTATTAATTGTTTGACTATCAACACGGTGGGCATTTTTGACCCACCGTATTGATAGTTATATTGCTGAGCGTAAGGATGTTACGTGACCATGTTCGCAAGACGTCGGGGTGTCTTCGTGGTCTTTTCTATCTGTTGCGAATTAACTTTGTATTAGAGGTTGGCGTATCCGCAAGTTATGATGCCTGAAAGTCATGCTGTAACATCATTGCGATTCTCTTGGGGCTTGCAGCGCTGCGCAATGTAATGGATTGATTGATCGGAGATTAACGTTTTAGCATGCGCACGTTTTGCGCGATGTTGTGAGCCTAACTGTTTGTCGCTCATTTGTTTACGTTGCGCAGCGTTGTAGATTGGTCCGTGTCTGTTTAGCCCAAAGCAGTTGAGAATCCGTGTCTGTGGCCCAAGGCAGTTGGTGTAGTCTGACCCTAGCTGCCGAGTGTTCTTTGGCTGGATGGGTGGTGTATTTACCATCTGCTGTGTCTGAAAATTGATACTTTCTGCAAAACCCTTGGGAAAGTCAATCATGCTCTGGTGCGTTCTGTGGCATGTTGTGACTCCTACTGGTGCATGACTCTGCACCCTTGGGAGTCCGAATCGGCAATTTGTGCGCTGTGTGACATCTCGGTCCTCCCAAAGGTTTTGCTATAGATTACCATTAGAGCAGAAGATCCTTCGCTGCGCTCAGGATGACAGTGAGGGTGGTCAGTGTTTAAGATCCTTCGCTGCGCTCAGGATGACAGTGTGTCATTCTGTATGGCCTTTGGATGCTCCGTATTACATATTATTCGAGATGCCAACCCTGTCATGTTGAGCGAAGCGAAACATCTTTCACACTATTTTGCCACCCTGTCTTTTTGACCGAGCCGCCTTATTGTGCACCCCAGTGATCCGCAAAGATCCTTCGCTTCGCTCAGGATGACAGTGAGGACAAAGCTCAGGATGACAGAGAGGGTGGTCAGTGTTTAAGATCCTTCGCTGCGCTCAGGATGACAGTGAGGACAAAGCTCAGGATGACAGTGATGGTGGTCAGTGTTCAAGATCCTTCGCTGCGCTCAGGATGACATTGTGGCGCTCAGGATGACAGTGTGGCGGTCAGGATGATGGTGGGGAGAACAGTGGTGCGCAATGTAAGGTGCTGATTGTCAGCTTGTTAAGCTGTTTATATGGTGTTAAATTGCGCGGTATCGTGGGTTTAACTGACTGTCGTTCAGGAGGTTGCGTTGCGCAGCAGGCGGGCTGTGCGGGAGGGTTCAGATTGTGAAGTTCTGTGCCGGACTTATTGTAAAATTAACTATATTTGCAAAGAATGCGTCAGTGTGCATTCTTTGCATTTTCAGTTATATGGATTTGGAGTTTTTTCATAGGATATTGAGTGTGGATTCTACTTCCGGGAGGGAGACGGAACTGGCTGATCTGTTGGCAGTTGAGCTTGCGGGTCCGGGTCGTAAGGTCGAGACGTTCGATGTGGGCGACGGGACGAAGAATCTACTGGTCTCATGGGGTGTTCCTAGAGTTGTTTTCTGTACTCATATGGATACTGTCCCTCCGTATATCCCTCCGACGAGTGACGATATGAGATTCTATGGACGTGGCACATGCGATGCCAAGGGGCAGATCTTCGCGATGTATGAGGCATGCAAGGTGCTGGAGAGCAGGGGTTGCGACGGTTTCGGTCTGCTGCTTCTTGCAGGAGAGGAGACTGGGTCGTATGGAGCCAAGGCGTTCAATTCGATGATTCTTTCTGAAGGTGCATCAAGGATTTCTCCTGAGGCATGGGTGATAGTCGGGGAACCGACAGACAACTGTATGGTCTCGGCTGCAAAAGGAACCAAGTCGTTCGACGTTACCTTTACCGGGAAGTCATGCCATTCGGGCTATCCGGAACTGGGTGCCAGTGCCATTGAATACTTCAATGACTTTGTAAATGCTCTCAGAAGCATAGTGTTCCCGGTGGATGAACTGCTTGGTCAGACGACATGGAACATAGGTCTGCTTTCAAGCCCGAATCCTCAGAATATCCTCAGTGACAAGCTCACATGCCGCATCTATTTCAGGACGACTTTCGAGTCTGACCAGATGGTGCAGAACATCATGAAGAACATGGCCGGACCTGATGCCCGGCTGCGTTTCGGGCGTCCGAAAGCCCAGGACGGATCGGATATGGTGGCCCGGAAGGTCGCTCCATGGCAGGAGGCCATGAGTGTGGATGCCAGAGGAGGCGACACTCCGACCAGGTTTGAAGTGCTGGAAGGATTCCAGTCGAAGCCGGTCGCTTTCGGAAGTGACGCTCCGGTGCTTACATGTTTCAGGAACAGGATATTGTGCGGCCCGGGATCGATACATGTGGCTCACCGCCCGGACGAATATATCGCCCTGGATGACTTGCAGACCGCGGTGCAGTCCTATGTCAGGATGTATGAAATGATAATTGAAAAACAAATAGTGTAGTATAAATATGATAGTAATGAAATTTGGTGGCACTTCGGTAGCGAATTTCGAGGCCATCACAAGAACAATATTCATCATAGGAAGCAAACTGGACCAGAAGCCAGTAGTGGTGGTTTCGGCCCTTTCGAAGGTCACAGACCTGCTTTACAAGATTGCAGAGTCTGCCGCAGTCAAGGATGCGGCTCAGACCAAGGAACTTCTTGGTCAGCTTCGTGAACGCCATGTGAACCTGACCAAGGAACTTCTCGAGCAGAGCCCGATGCTGATTGAGCAGGCGCTTGCACGCGTAAATCAGATATGTGACGAGCTGGATGCTCTTGCAAATGCCGTGTGCGCAGTCGGCGAGCTTTCGGACCGCAACAAGGCCATCATCATTTCCAACGGCGAACTCCTTTCGTCTACAATCATCTGCTATACGATGAATGCCAAGGGCATAAAGACCGGTTTCATAGATGCGCGCAGGATGATGGTGACCAATGATTCATACATGAAGGGTGAGCCTATCGTGGATGAGATCGCGGAGAGGGTTCCTGCTATCGTTGCTGAGGCCTATGAGGGCATGAATGCAGTCATCACCCAGGGATTCATAGCATCCAATCTTGTAGGAGAGCAGACCGTGCTCGGCAGGGGAGGCTCGGACTATTCGGCTTCGCTCATCGGTATGGCTGTGGATGCTGAAAGGATTGAGATCTGGACCGATGTGGACGGAGTGCGTTCGGCAGATCCACGTAAGGTAAAGAATACCAAATATCTTGAAAAGATATCTTTCGAAGAGGCTGCCGAGATGGCACATTTCGGTGCCAAGGTGCTCCATCCGCTCACAATCGAGCCGGCTGTAAAGAAGAACATCCCTCTTTATGTGCTCAATTCGATGAACCCTTCCGGCAAGGGAACTGCAATCCTCCGCAACGAACTCATCGAGGACGGAGTGAAGTCTGTTTCGTTCAAGGAGAACATCAAGGTGATCAACATCTTCTCGATGAAGATGATCAACACTTCGGGCTTCCTCCGCAGGGTGTTTGAGATCTTCAGCGAAAGCAAGGTGTCGGTTGACCTTATCAGTACATCAGAGGCCAATATTTCGGTGACTGTAGATGCATCTGAGAAGATAGATAAGGTGGTGGCAGAATTGTCGGAGTTTGCTGACGTGATCGTCGATGACGACAAGGCTCAGGTCTCTGTCATCGGTAAGAACATCGTCCGTCTGAACGGAATGCTCAAGAAGACATTCGCTCCGCTCAAGAGGACCAATGTGTATATGATTTCCCAGGGTGCTTCGTTCGTGAACATCAGCTTCGTGGTTGACCGCGAGGAGCTGACCGAAGTGGTCCAGGATCTTCATGACCACCTCTTCGATAACCCCGAAGACCTGGAGGTCTTTTAGTCCTGTCATCCCGGACCTGTCCTTCCGAGCGAATCCCCTCCCCTTGTCATTCCGAGCGAGCGAAGCGAGTCGAGGAATCTAAAAAATAAAGAAAATGAACACAAAACTATACATCAGCGGCTACGGCAAGATGGGAAGGATGATCGAAAGCATCATCCTCTCGCGTGGCCTTGAATATGCAGGCTGGACCGAGGCTGTGACCGAGACGGATCCGGCCCTTGCAAAGGAGTGCGTATGTATCGATTTTACCACTCCGGATGCCTTCAGGGCAAACTACAGGTTCCTTGCAGAGAACTTTAAGGCAGTGGTAGTCGGCACCACAGGATGGGCTGACATCAGGGAAGAGGTCGTGGCATACTTTGAGAAATGCGGCACTCCTATGATCTGGGCGACCAATTTCTCTGTGGGTGTGAACGTGATGTTTGCTGTGACCGACTATATGTCGAAGCTGCTTGCAGATTTCGGAGGCTACAGCCCGTATATGGTCGAAATGCACCACTGCCATAAGCTTGATGCGCCTAGCGGAACGGCAAAGTCTCTGGCTGACATCGTGGACACAAACATGAACGTGAAGACCGACATCCAGTCTGTCCGCTGTGGAGAGATCCCTGGCATCCATACCATCGGTTTCGAAGGACTGAACGACCGCATCACGCTTTCGCACGAGGCGTTTTCACGTCAGGGATTTGCAGCAGGAGCTGTAGAGGCTGCCCTTCGTACCGAGGGCCTGACAGGAGTACACGAATTCAAGGACCTGTTTATCGGCTAAACCTTCCTCTCGACACATGTCCTCTCGAGTTCTCCACATCTCATCCTCGAGCGAGCCGCGTTTCATGTCATCTCGAGCGAGCGGAGCGAGTCGAGAGATCTACAACAGAATTAATTGTATTACTATGAATAAGAAGAATCTAACTGGCTGCGGAACAGCACTTATAACTCCGTTCAAGGACGGAGCTGTTGACTATGACGCATTTGCAGCACTGGTTGACCGCCAGGTGGAAGCTGGAATCGACTTCCTGGTGCCGCTTGGAACTACTGGAGAGACCCCATGTCTGGAAGATGATGAGCGCATCAAGGTGCTCCAGATTGCGAAGGAGCATTCCGGGGGACTACCGGTCGTGGTCGGCGGCGGAACCAATTCACTTCAGCATACGATAAGGAGCATGAAGATGCTTGAGCCTTATGGAGTGGATGCATTCCTTATTGTTGTCCCATATTACAACAAGCCTACTCAGGAAGGTCAGTATCAGTACTTCAAGGCGGTGGCGGAGTCTACGGACAAGCCGATCGTGCTCTACAATGTTCCGGGACGTACCGGTGCCAACATGACAGCCGAGACTGCGCTCAGGCTTGCCGAGATAGATAACATAGTTGCCATCAAGGAGGCTTCAGGTAACAAGGAGCAGATCATGCAGATCCTCAAGGGTGCTCCGGAAGGATTCCAGGTGCTCAGTGGCAACGATGACGACACTCTCTGGATGATGCAGAACGGCGGTGCCGGCATCATCAGCGTCGCATCCAATATAGCTCCAGCCCTTCTGGCTGAGTTTGTGGATGCGATACGTGACGGTCAGACTGAGAAGGCAGAAGCGCTCAACGCCCGCCTGACTCCGCTCTTCAACAACTGCTTTGTGGAGAGCAATCCGATTCCGGCAAAGGCGGCGCTTGCAGCGATGGGACTCATCAGGAACGAGCTTCGTCTTCCTCTGGTACCGTCCCAGCAGAGCACATACGACCTGATGGTCGAAACAATACGACCGTTAGGTCTATTATAGAACGAAAATGAATATGACAGATATAGAAAAATTTTATCAGACCATAGCCGACCTCGAAAGCGGCAAGGTCAGGGTAGCAGAGAAGGTTGACGGACAGTGGAAGGTCAACTCGTGGGTCAAGGAAGTGATTCTCAGTGGTTTCCGTCTGGGCAAGCTCACGGACATGACCGAAGGACAGTTCTCATTCTTTGACAAGGATACCATTCCCGCAAGACGTTTTACTGCGGAGAATGGCGTCAGGATCGTTCCTGGCGGTAGCAGTGTGCGCACAGGCGCATACCTCGCTCCCTCGGTGATCATGATGCCTCCGGCATATGTCAACATAGGTGCCTATGTTGACGAAGGCACCATGATCGACTCCCATGCCCTTGTGGGCTCATGCGCCCAGGTAGGAAAGCATGTGCATCTTTCGGCCGCGTCTCAGCTAGGAGGAGTGCTTGAGCCAGTAGGTGCCCTTCCTGTGATCATCGAGGATAATGTGTTCATCGGCGGTAACTGCGGTATCTATGAAGGTACGATAGTGAAGGAGAATGCTGTGATAGGTACAGGTGTGATAATCAATGCTTCGACGGCGATTTTCGATGCGACTACAGGCGAATATATCAGGGCCAATGAAAATGGCCAGATGGTGGTGCCTGCGGGAGCTGTGGTAGTTGCAGGAAGCCGTCCTATAAGCAAGGGACCTGGTGCAGAACAGGGTATACATCTGTACTGCCCTGTGATCGTGAAATACCGCGATGAGAAGACAGCTGGGTCCATCACATTGGAAGATATGCTTCGATAACGGATTTCTCCACGCGCTGTCGCTTGGTCGAAATGACAAGTTGACTGTCGGAGGATCCTTTATTGTCATGTCGAGCGAAGTCGAGACATCTGAATTATGAATATGTACGATAGTAAATTTTCAGAAGACGTAGGCTCCTTCTTCAGGTCTCCCGTGAGGGAAATCTTCAAGAAGGTGGACCTTAATTCCATATATTCCTTTGCCGGAGGCTATCCTTCGGCAGAGACGTTCCCGCTGGAGGAGATCCGCAGGACGATGTCTGAAGTGATAGACAAATATGCCGGCAAGGCGTTCCAATATGGTGCGACGCAGGGAGTGCCGGAGCTTCGCGAGGCTGTGGCCGAGCGATGCGGAGTGCCTGTGGAGCGCGTGCAGATCACCTCGTCATCCCAGCAGGGAATCGATGTGTGCACAAGAGTGCTCGTGAATCCGGGAGATGTGATCCTCACATCAAGCCCGTCTTATCTCGGAGCGCTCCAGTCTTTCCGTTCTTATCGTGCTGACGTCAGGGGAGTGGCACATAATGCGGATATAGACATGTTCCGCAAGGAATATGAAAATGTTATAACTCAGGTCAAGGCAGAAGGAAAGGAAATCAAGTTCCTCTACATGATACCGGATTTTCAGAATCCGTCGGGCGAATCGCTCTCGTTGCAGGAGCGTGAAATGCTCGTCTCGCTGGCGCAGAAGCATGATTTCCTGATAGTGGAGGACAGTCCGTACAGAGAACTCAGATATGAGGGAGAGCACATTCCTACCATGTATTCGCTTGATCCGGACAGGGTTATCCATCTCGGGTCGTTCTCGAAGATTTTTGCTCCGGGATTCCGCCTCGGCTGGGCTATCGCCCATCCGGACATTCTGGACAAGATATATGTGTGCAAGCAGTCTCTTGACCTTTGTCCTCCTATTTTTGACCAGTATGTTGCGGCAGAGTTCCTCAGCAGCGGCCGGCTGGATGAAAACCTGAAGAAAAGCATAAGCCTGTACAAGAGAAAGAGGGATCTTTTGCTTGAGCAATTGGAAAAACATATGCCTGAGGGTGTGTCATGGACCCATCCGGAAGGCGGACTCTTCCTCTTCCTGACTATGCCGGAAGGATTTGATGCGGTCAAGTTCTATGACAAGTCTCTTGATGCGGGAGTCGCTTATGTGGCGGGAGAGTTCTTCCATCCCGACGGAAGCGGAAAGAATACCATGCGTATGAACTTCTCGTTCATGTCCGAGCAGAAGATCTGCGAAGGTGTGACACTTTTGGGACAGCTGCTGCACTCTGTCATCCAGAGCGCAGCGAAGGATAAATGATATGGAAACGACATTCTATAAATACCAGGGTGCAGGAAATGATTTCCTGATAGCTGACAACCGTAGCGGCTCGCTCCGGCTTTCGCCGGAGCAGGTCGCAAGACTTTGCGACCGCCGCTACGGCATCGGAGCCGACGGCCTGATGCTGCTGGAAGGCAGCGGTAGCCATGACTTCCGGATGGTCTATTTCAATTCCGATGGTTCCGGTGGCATGATGTGCGGTAACGGAGGACGATGCATTGTGGCTTTTGCGTCTGATATGGGCCTGAAGCACTTTGACTTCATTGCTGCCGACGGGTTCCACACGGCTCAGATCCTTTCTGACGAAAACGGAACAAAGTCGGTGCGCCTGAAGATGAAGGACGTCTCTTCCATTGATCCATACGAACGCCTTACCGGCGTTGAGGTGCCGTCAAATGGATGCTTTCTTGACACAGGCACAAGGCACTATGTACGTTTTGTGGAAACGTTGGATTCATATGATATAGTCTCGGAGGGACGCGATATCAGATACAATGCAGTGGAATTGCAGCCGGTAGGTGCAAATGTGAATTTCGTGGAATTTTTCGATGGAGGCATCAAGGTGCGTACATATGAGAAAGGTGTGGAGGATGAGACCTTTGCCTGCGGCACGGGAATTGTTGCATCGTGCGTCGCTTCTTACAGAAATGGAATTGCACCATCTGAAATATCTTCCGACGGCAGGGTAAGATATGATGTGAAAGCTAGGAGGGACAGGCTTTCAGTGGATTTCATTCCTTCTGATGATGTCGTGGCGGCTGACGTGTGGCTTACCGGTCCGGCCGCTTTTGTTGCGAAGATAATGGTAAACTTATAAGATATATATGAAGAAAATTTTGATTTTATGTGTTGCGGCCCTTTCGATGATGTCATGTCTTTCGAAAGGCTCGTTCTCACAATCATACATGGCCGATGTTACGTTTGAGTTCTCTGATAATGCGTATCAGAACAGTTTCAAGGACAGTCTTTTCGTTTTGACTGAAGGCGAAGGCTTTGTATACATGCAGTATCCGATAGTCTTTTCACAGAAACATCTGGACGGGAAATTTCAGGGTGGCTTCATAATGTCATACCTTCAGGGGGAAGCTGACGGTCAGCTCCAGAAAGCCCTTCAGCCAAATGATGCATACAGGGTGCATGCCAAGTCCGGAGCTCAGGGCAGCAAGACATATGTAGTATTTTACGACAATCCTGTTCAATCAATCATGCCGCAGCATGACATCGAATTTGCCTACCGGAATTCCGGTGATATGACCCCGAAGGCATGTTATGTGAACAATACCACCCTTGTTGCACGTAAGATCAAGGATAATTTCAAGAAGGGAGACAAGATGGTGCTTAAAGCCATCGGTCATAGAGGAGACGGCACCAGGACTGAGGCATCGATAGTGCTTGCAGAATATTCTGCAGACAAGGACTCTGTCATGTACAATTGGACAACGTTTGACTTGTCGCCGCTCGGTACTGTCGATTATGTTGATTTTGAGGTGACATCTACCAATCCTGATGTCCCTGCTTATTTCTGCATGGACAGGTTTTATTCAAATGTACAAGTAGAATATTGATTTTATGAGAAGCAATCAAGAATATAAGAATGCTGCACTGGCGGCATTGAAAGGCAATTGGGAGCAGTCTATCGTAGCTGTATTTATCATAATGCTCCTGTCTGCATTTATAAATATTGCAAGTTGGGGCTTTGAAAGGCTGCTGGTTACTGTCGTCATGGATGCAGAAGCATGGGTTCTGCCTGTGGTCGTATCAGCTTTCATCCTGTTCATGCTGTGTTTCCTCTTTATGCTGGTGATGCCGGTAGCTACAGGTTTTATAAATGCGTTTAATCGTCTTTATTGCAGCTCTGACCCCAATCTCTTAAGGAATTTCAGCAGATTGGCATCAATTGATATCTCCCATAGTATAGGAGGTATGTTCATGATGACCCTTGTGACCAATCTGTTTACTATCTTGCTTATTGTGCCGGGATTTATTGTGTCGTTTTCACTTTTTCTCACCCCATACCTCTTGAAGGATTTCCCTACGCTTTCGGTAATGGAGACATTAAGATTAAGCAAGAAGATGATGAAGGGACACAAGATGAGACTCTTCAAGCTTCAGTTGAGTTTCCTTGGGTGGATCGTTCTAAGTGGATTGACATTCGGAATAGGTATGCTTTGGCTGATTCCATACATGATGACGACCTTTGCTGCCTTCTATCAGGATGTGAAGGCGGAATACCTCATGAAAGAAGGCCTGCAGGAATCTGCATTATAATCTCCTGATATTCAGGATCTACAGATATGATAAGATCTTCATGGAGCGGTATCATTACTGCTCCATTTTCTGTTTCGACCTCGATGCATGGGTTGTTCGGGATGTCGATGAAGTCAGTGATTTCGCCGACTTCGTATAGATTGCCGGTCAAAGCCGGCAATGACGCATCCTCCACATCATCCCCGACAGTTTCCACGTCATCCCCGACCGTCGCCATGTCATCCCCGACCTGATCGGGGATCTCCGGGGTCAGCAACGTCCATCCCACAAGCGCCGCGAAACCGTCCTCCTCCAGAGACATCTCCGGAATCTGGTCATCCTCGACATATACTGCCTTGCCTGCGATCTCCTCTACATCTTCCATGCTGCGGATGTCGGTCAGTCGCACCAAGGCCTTCGTGTTACCTCTCTTGGTAAATGATTCAATATAAAAAGGAACCGGAAGTCCATCAAAAATGATGAACACCGGTTCCTGCAGGTTGATATCTTCAGGAGCTATTTCACGGAAACCAAGGACAAGTTCCCCGTCGGTTCCGTTTGATTTCAGCACCTGAGCTATCTGCAGCATAGAATTACTCAGCTGGAGTTTCCTCAGCCTCAGCTGCCTGTGCAGCAGCTTCAGCAGCAGCAGCCTCAGCAGCAGCGCGAGCTGCTTCCTCAGCCTCAGCCTTTCTCTTTGCGATAGCCTCAGCTCTCTCCTGATTTACCTTAGCTTCAGCCTCTACAGCAGCCTTGTAGGCAGCAGCAGCGTCCTTGCTAAGACCCTCTTTCTTTGCGTTGATCTTGGCAGCCTTCTCAGACTTCCATGCAGCGAGCTTTGCATCAGCCTGCTCCTGAGTAAGAGCACCCTTCTTTACACCTTCCTGAAGGTGCTTTGCGAGAAGCACACCCTCGTATGAGAGGAGACGCTTTGCAGTGAGTGTAGGCTGAGCACCTACGTTAAGCCATGCAAGTGCACGCTCTGAGTTGAGCATGATGGTTGCAGGGTTTGTGTTAGGGTTGTAAGAGCCGATCTGCTCGATGAAACGACCATCGCGAGGTGCGCGTGAATCAGCCACAACAATGTGGAAGAATGCGAAATTCTTCTTTCCGTGGCGCTGAAGACGAATTTTAACAGCCATTGTGAATCTGTTTTAAAAGTTAAATAATTAATTACCTGTGTTTTCCTACCCGAGGAAAAGCGCGCAAAATTACGAATAATTCTTTAATAAACAATACAAAAGGAATTTATTCTCAGCTGTTTCGGGTTTTGTAGAAGAATATTTTGCAAAATTTTTCCGGAAAAGTTTGCAGATTAAAAATATTGTCGTACATTTGCAATCCCAAACTCAAGCGGTGGTGGTGAAATGGTAGACACGCTACTTTGAGGGGGTAGTGGGCGTAAGCCTGTGCGAGTTCGAGTCTCGCCCACCGCACTCAACGACGGAAGCAGAACACCTGCTTCCGTTTTTCTTTTGTACCATATCCCAAAATTGATAACTTTGTACCGTTAATTCTCTATAACTTATTTCTTGCGAAACTTGAGCGGATATGATACAGGCAAAGGGTATAGAAAAGTCATTCGGTCAGCTGAAGGTGCTGAAGGGGATCGATCTTCATGTCGGGAAATCCGAAGTGATTTCCATAATGGGAGCGTCAGGTGCAGGCAAATCGACACTTCTGCAGATTTTGGGGTCTCTTTCCACCCCGGATGCCGGTACTCTTATCGTTGACGGAGTTGATGTCGCTCATCTTAAGGGCAATGCTCTTGCTGAATTCAGAAACAGGAAGGTCGGATTCGTATTTCAGTTCCATCATCTTCTCCCTGAGTTTACTGCGCTGGAAAACGTGATGATTCCTGCTCTGGTTGCCGGACGTTCCCGTAAGGAATGTCAGAAAGCGGCGACAGAGTTGCTCTCCGAACTCGGACTTTCCCAGAGACTCCACCATAAGCCTTCGGAACTTTCAGGAGGAGAGCAGCAGAGAGTTGCTATCGCCAGGGCGTTGATCAACAGGCCGGCAGTCCTTTTCGCAGATGAGCCGTCAGGAAATCTGGACTCCAGGACCAAGGAGGAGATACATCAGCTTTTCTTTACTCTTCGAGACAGGTATTCTCAGACAATTGTCATCGTGACCCATGATCCTGATCTGGCTAAGATGTGCGACAGGTCTCTTTATATGGTAGACGGACAGTTTGTGTGATTTTTCAGGAAGTATGAGCGTTTTCCATTTCAAGAAGTTCGATGTCGTCAATGAACGCAGTGCCATGAAGGTGAATACCGACGGGGTGCTGCTGGGAGCAGCCATGACCATACGCCAGGACGACCGTCGTCTTCTTGATATAGGTACGGGTACCGGCACGATAGCTCTTATCGCGGCTCAGAGGGTTTTGGATATCCCCGGTCAAGCCGGGGATGACGAGAAGGGAGCCGTGGATGACGTTAAAGGATCTGACGTCATGATCGATGCTATTGATATTGATGAACCTTCTGCGAGTGAGGCTTCTGTCAATTTTCATGAGTCTCCTTGGGCGGAGCATCTCAGGGCTCATAATCTTTCGCTTCAGGATTTCGCTGACGCCGAGTCTGGCAAATATGACCTGATATTTTCCAATCCTCCTTATTTTGAGGATTCGCTTGCAGCTCCGGACGAACGTAAAAGTGCCGCCAGGCATACGTCTGACGGGGTTTCATACAGAGAAATACTCGATTTTGCCTCTGGACGACTGTCAGAAAACGGAAGAGTGTCGATCATCCTTCCTTCAGAACAGGAAAATGACCTGTGCAGGTATGCGAGGATGAGTGGACTTCACCTTTTCAGGATCTTGCGCATCAGAACTGTTCCTCGCAAACAACCGATACGCATCATTGCAGAGTTTTCGCGGCAAAGATGTGCCTGTCCTGAAGATGGGATGCTTACCATACAGAATGAAGGACAGTATACTGAAGAGTACCTGTCCCTCACCCATGATTTCTATTTGTTCGCCTGAGGTGCCGCATCACCACTTCCGTCCTTCTTTCCGTGAAGCTTACGGATATGCTGCCTTCTGAATTTCTCTTCAGCTACATAGAGTCTGGCAACCTTTTCTACAGGAAGAACCTTGCGATATTCTGCCGGGGCCTTGCTCTCAACAGCTCTCAGTTTGTCCTGCGCCTCAAGATATTTGTCGAGAAGCTTCGGTACATCTGAACTGTTTCCTTTTTCAACTGCCTCATTCAACGCCTTATATGTCTTTATGACTTCTTCAAACGCAGCGTCCTTCTCTTTTTCAACCTGATTGTAGACAGGCCAGAATTCTTGAGCTTCCTCAGGAGTTATATCCATTTCCATGGTCAGAAATGCAATCTTTTCGCTCTGCATCTTCTCCTTCCAGTCTTTGTCACATTTCTTATGAGCATTTGCCGTGAGGCTTGTGCAGGCAAAGATGATTGCAGCAGTGGCTAAAATTATCCTCTTCATGTCGTTATTTTTTATTATATTCTACATATTCTTCCGATGCACCTATATATATAAGGTATTCCACGATATCTTCATCATCAGAAATTTCGTATGAATCCTCTTCTTGTGCAAGATATAGGGCGACGTCGGAAATGTCATGATTAAATACCAGATAATCTTCCAGTTCAGCAGCTTCAGATAGGATTTCTACGTTATTGCCTTGGATAGCAGGTTTTTCACGTATGAAGATCTTTCCTAAAGTGAAAATGAACAGGAACATGGCGGCAACTGCCGCATATGGAGCCATTCTTGTCCATGTACCGACAGGGACATACTGAGGCTCCGTCGTCTTGCGAGCCTCAGCCTTCAATTTCTCAAAATACCCTTCGGGTACTGTATAAGGCATCTTTTTCAGGTCTTTTGACTGAAGTATGTCGTGTTCTTGCTCCGTCATCGTTCTGTTAGACTCCATCTTCATTAAAAGGTTTAAAGGAATATGGTTTCAAGATGCTCCTTGATCTTGTTATATGCATGATGATATGAGGCTTTGAGTGCTCCGACCGATGTCCCGGTTATCTCTGATATCTCGTCATATTTCATTTCGTCGAAATATCTCAGGCAGAAGACTATCTTCTGCTTGTCCGGAAGCATCTGGATGGCCTTGTGCAACTCGCGTTGCAGTTCGTTCCCGTTGAAGTATGGATCTTCGTCTATGATTCCTGCCATTGAACTGCTTATGGAATCTATCTCCATTGTCGCATTGATCCTTTTCTTTCTGAGGTGGTTCAGCACCTCGTTGGTCGCGATCCTGTAGATCCATGTATATAGTCCGGATTCCCCTCTGAATTCCGGCAGAGCCTTCCATATCTTGACGAAGATGTCCTGCATCTTGTCATTGCTGTCCTCGTGGGAACACAGAAACCGACGGACATGCCAGTAGAGCCGTTCTGTATAAGACTCCACGATGCCGTTGAATGCCTGTTCATATTGGCATGTCTGGCATAGTTCCTTTATTTCTGCATCAGTCATCTTGAATTAGATTCTTTTAAGCACTGCAGGTTTAAACAAAAATACGTAAAAATTTTCTTAATTTGTTATCTTTGCACCGATTATACTTATACGATGAAGAAGACTAGAAATTTTTGCATCATTGCCCATATCGACCATGGCAAGAGTACATTGGCAGACAGAATGCTGGAGGTGACCAATACTCTGACAGCACGTGACATGGAAAATCAGGTCCTTGACTCAATGGACCTGGAGAAGGAAAAGGGCATTACCATCAAGAGCCATGCAATCCAGATGGATTATACATATAAGGGCGAGAAGTATACGCTCAACCTGATCGATACTCCGGGCCACGTGGACTTCTCATATGAGGTTTCACGCGCCATCGCATCCTGCGAGGGAGCCTTGCTCATCGTTGACGCTACTCAAGGAATCCAGGCGCAGACAATCTCCAATCTTTATCTTGCGATAGAGCATGATCTTGAGATCATACCTGTCCTCAACAAGATTGACGTGGATTCTGCAATGGTTGACGTTGTCACCGATCAGGTGGTAGACCTTCTCGGATGCAAGCCGGAAGAGGTCCTTCTTGCTTCAGGAAAGACTGGTCAGGGCGTGAAAGAGATTCTGGATGCTATCGTCGAGCGCATTCCGGCTCCGGTAGGAGATCCGGATGCACCGCTGCAGGCTCTTATATTCGACTCTGTCTTCAATTCATTCAGAGGTATCATTGCGTATTTCAAGGTAGTGAACGGCAGTATCCGCACTGGTGACAAGGTGAAATTCGTCAGCACAGGTAAGGAATATACTGCAGATGAGATCGGCGTCCTGAAGATGAAGATGCATCCTCGACAGGAGATTCCTTGCGGAAGTGTGGGATATATCATATCGGGTATAAAGAGTGCTGTGGAAGTCAAGGTGGGTGATACGATAACCCACGTTGCCAATCCATGCAACAATGCCATCGCCGGTTTCGAGGAGGTGAAACCGATGGTCTTTGCAGGTATGTATCCTGTTGAGACCGACCAGTATGAGGAACTTCGCGCTTCGCTTGAGAAATTCCAGCTCAACGATGCCTCGCTCGTATTCGAGCCTGAGTCTTCGCTCGCCCTCGGATTTGGATTCCGTTGCGGATTCCTTGGCCTGCTCCATCTCGAGATCGTGCAGGAACGCTTGTTCAGAGAGTTCAATATGGACGTGATCACAACGGTTCCGAACGTGTCATATAAGGTGTATACTACTCAGGGTGAGGTCCTGGATGTACATAACCCGTCAGGTCTTCCACCTGCAACTCTCATTGACAAGATTGAAGAACCATATATCCGTGCACAGGTGATTTCGAGGTCTGACTATTATGGACCGATCATGAAGCTTTGTCTTGACAAACGTGGCGTACTGATCAACCAGCACTATCTGACCTCTGACCGTCTGGAGCTTACGTATGAAATGCCTCTGTCTGAAATCGTTTTCGATTTCTATGACAAGCTAAAGTCCATTTCGAAGGGTTATGCTTCATTCGACTACCACGTGGTAGGCTTCAAGGAGGCAAAGCTTGTCAAGCTTGATATTCTCCTCAACGGAGATCCTGCCGATGCCTTGTCTACCCTGATTCATGCGGACCATGCATATGATTTCGGACGTAAGATGTGCGAGAAGCTCAAGGAACTTATCCCGCGTCAGCAGTTCGATATTGCCATTCAGGCAGCTGTAGGAGCTAAGATCATTGCGCGTGAGACTGTGAAGGCAGTGCGTAAGGATGTGACTGCAAAGTGTTATGGCGGTGATATCACGCGTAAGAGAAAACTCCTTGAGAAACAGAAACAAGGTAAGAAACGTATGCGCCAGATAGGTACAGTAGAGGTTCCTCAGAGTGCCTTCATGGCAGTGCTCAAGCTGGATTAACATAGATCGAATATATAGATAAAAAGGGAAACCGTCACGGCTTCCCTTTTTTATTCCCCTTCTCAAGAGGTCTTTCGTTACAGGTCCATTAAGGAATTGCACACATTTTTTAGGTTGGACCTGTAGAAAGAGACGAATAAGATTCTTAACCGTTACAAATGTCAGTTGTTTTTCGTCTTTTCTTGTTGTAGCTATTGTTGTTTTTTGTGTTGTTTTTCCCGTTGCAAGCCAGTCAGTGCTGCTTTTGGCTATGGAACTGGGTCATATCCGCTCCCTCCCCACGGGTGGCATCTCAAGAGTCTTCTTACGGTCAGGTACAGCCCCTTGAACGGTCCGTGCTTCCTGAATGCCTCAAGTGCATATTGAGAACATGTCGGAGTAAATCGGCATGAAGGGGGTTTGAGAGGGGAGATGCAGATCTGATAGAACCTTATCAGACAGATGAAGGGAAATATAGCGACCCTCTTCAGGATATGAAGGAATTTATCCATTTATCTTCTTTATGATCTGTCCGATTGCAGTGTAGATCTCTTCGTAACTGAGAATCTCTTTGGCTGAGTATATAAAAAGGATATCTGCCCCGTTGTCGCATTCCAGCATGTGCTTCTGCTTCCTCCAGCATTCACGTATTCTTCGTTTGCACAGATTGCGCTTGACTGCTCTTTTGAATGTCTTTTTAGGTACGGATATAAGAATCCTGGCATGCCCGCATCCGGTGTTTTTACGAACCAGATATCGCATGCCAGGAACATTTCCGTGTCTGCCCTTGGCGAGAAGTTCTTCAATCAGTGTCTTGCCGCAGAGCCTTTCGTCCTTTTTTAATGTATATGAAGCCTTCGCTTCCACTTTATTTGTGATTTGACAGATATATCTCGATAGCTTTTGCAACAGATGGGGCCTCTGCTGTAGGAGCGGTGATCTCGATTGTCAGTCCGGCCTCTTCCATTGCTTTCACGATGGATCTTCCGTATGAGATGAACTTTATGTCACCCTGAACGAAATCAGGATGATTCTCCTTGAGAGAGTTTACGTCTGCCGGGTTGAAGAGCACTACCAGGTCATAGGAATGCATGTCCACGTCCTTGATGTCCTGTGATACAGGTTTTACGAAGACAGCGGTTTCAAATGAATATTTCTGGGTCTCGAATATCTTTGTGACGGCATCTTTTCCTGATGTTCCGGAGGTGGCTATAAGGAATTTCTCATCCTTGTGCTTTGTTCCGATGAGACCGAGTATGGATTCAGGTGTGCCGTCTCCGAAGAAGATCTTTCTCTTTCTGTACACGATGTGCTTCTGAAGGTAGTTTGCAACTGCTTCAGTTGTACAGAAATATTTCATTGTCTCGGGAACCTTGACTCTCAACTCTTCACAGATATGGAAGAATGCGTCAATTGTTGTTCTCGCTGAGAAAACGATAGCGGTATGATCCAGAACATTTATTCTTTGTGCACGGAATTCCCTGGACGTCAAAGGCTCGATCTTGAAGAAGGGCTTGAAATCCATCTCTACTCCAAACTTTTCCGCAATGCTGGCATAAGGCGAAGCCGTCTTCGGCTGCTGTTGTGAAATAAGTATTTTTCTAACGTTCATCTATATAAACGATATCACTATCGTAACTTGTTAATGTACAGCAATATATGCTTATAAAATAATGGCTGAAGCAATAATTGCTCCAGTCGGAATGATTTCGAGGGCGCAAAGGTACAAAAAAGCAACGAAAAAAGAAGAGGAAGAACTTAAAATTTGTGTTTTTCTAATAAGAAATATCAGATAAATAGCTGCTGATATCCAAAGCATTGCACTCTTGATTGCTTCAGCTGGAGCATCAGCGGATGACATGATCCATCCGCATGCCAGAAGCACCAGCGTCAGAAGACTGAAGAATGTACGGACGGCCTTGCTTGCGCAGCTGTAGACTTTCCCGTTGATCTTTGGAGAGTGGAATATCCATCCGAGTGCTTTCCGCAGAATTATAACGGCAAGCAGCACCCCTGCAATGATGCACAGCTGTATGTTGTCATTGCATTCCGACACGAATGACGGACTATAGAGTCCATACTTCCATACGGTCAGGCAGAAAGGTATGATCATCGTCAGGGACAGAATGTCTCTATCCCGGCTCAGCTGGACGCTGGACTCAAGATTGATGTTTTCCTTTGCCCTTATGAGGCAGGCCATGAGCGAAGGGAACACCCCTACAAGCCTTCTCAACATCAGCAGGACTATAAGAAGAGATGATAGTGCGAGTATATTGAAAAGCATGTCAGTTCCCTCTCTTTGCTTTATATCCCATGTCTTTCAGAATTGAAACCACGCGATCTCTGAAGTCCCCCTGGATGGTGATTTCGCCGTCCTTGGCGCTGCCTCCGACTCCGCATTTCACTTTCAGGGTGCGGCCCAGGTCTGTCAGATCTTCCGAAGTTCCGACAAAACCGCTTACAAGTGTGACCTGTTTTCCGCCACGCCCTTTTCGGTCAATGGTAACAATCAGATTCTGCTGGGAGGGCTTCAGAGTATCTGGTTCCTCCACGCCCTCTTCCTCGTATTTGAAATCAGGGTTGGTGGAGAATACAACCCCCAATCTTTTTTTCCAATCGTTGTCTGCCATGAGTAGAAAATTTATTTTGCAAATATAGCGATATTAGTTGTATATTTGTAAGTTTATTGATAATCAGTGTAGTATAAATGAATACAAAGAAATTCAAATTCTGGAACAGAATCGTAGCGCTTGCAGTCTTTCTTGTCGCTGCAGTGACCTACCTTTTGACAATTGAGCCTACAGCATCATTCTGGGATTGCGGTGAGTTCATTGCGTCGTCATATAAGCTTGAGGTTGGACACCCTCCTGGAAACCCTGTATTCCAGCTTTTTGCAAGATTTGCAACAATGTTTACCGGTCCGGAGCACGCTGCGGTTGCAGTCAATGCTATGAATGCAATCCTGTCTGCTCTCACCATCCTGTTGCTGTATCTTACTACTGTATTCCTTGCGAAAAGGCTTTTCAAGACAGAGCCGGATGGAACATATTCCTTGGCCAGATCCATTGCCATCATGGGTTCCGGTGCTGTCGGAGCTCTGGCCTATACATTCAGTGATACTTTCTGGTTCTCGGCGGTCGAGGGTGAGGTATATGCCATGTCATCGCTTTTCACGGCCCTTGTATTCTGGGCGATGACAAAGTGGTATGAGCAGGCTGACGAACCATACGCCAACAGGTGGCTGGCACTTATCGCCTTCCTTATGGGTCTGTCTATCGGTGTCCATCTGCTCAACCTCCTTACTATTCCAGCTCTTGTTTTCCTGTTCTATTACAGAAAACGTGAAGATCTTGAGTATTCATTCCTGCAGCTCATCGGAATTTTTCTGGTGTCTGTTGTGATCCTTGCAGTGATCCTGTATGGTATAATACCGAAGCTTCCTCTGATGGCGGCATGGTTTGACAGGTTCTTTGTGAATACCATGGGTCTGCCTTTCAATTCGGGAGCGGCATTCTTCATGCTTCTCCTCCTGGGCCTCTGTTTCTATGGCATGTATGTCACTTTGAAGAAGAAGAAGGCTCTCTTGAACACGATACTCCTCTGCTTTACGATGATAGTGATCGGATTTTCGATGTTTGCAATCGTGATAATCCGCTCAAGTGTAAAGACCCCTACCAACGAATATCAGCCTGACAATCCATATACTCTTATCCGTTACCTTGCCCGAGAGCAGTATGGAAGCAATCCTCTGCTTTACGGACAGACATTCGATTCTCCATATGAATTGGAAGAGGAGACATATTGGGCTCCATCTGTGAAGACTACCGCTTCCGGGGAGAAGGTGTATGAGTATGTGGAAGCAAATGCTCCGGAAGTGCCGAAATACCTCCCGGAGGGTGAGATGTTCTTCCCGAGAATGTGGAGTTCTGTGGGTATTGACTCCCGAAAGCCGATCAACCATCCGGATGTGGGTTATTATAGACGTGACGTAAGTCCGGAGGATGACTATAGCCATGACTTCATATCTGATGCCGGCTATGGCAACATGAACCCTAAGCCAGGAAGTCATGTCGACTTTTATATGCAGTATATCGAAGATCCTCAATGGGTGTCTTACAAGACAGACGATGGACGGAAGAATTGGTTTGTAATGCCGTCTTTTACTGATAACCTCAGATTTTTCTTCGATTATCAGATGAACTGGATGTATTGGAGATATTTCCTCTGGAACTTCGCAGGACGCCAGAATGATTTCCATGGTCAGGTGCCGCACCAGCAGCTTTTCGGCAACTGGGAATCGGGAATCGGTTTCATCGATGAGCCACGCTTGGGAGACCAGTCTGATGCTCCTGACTATATGAAGAACAACAAGGGAAAGAATCATTATTACATGCTTCCGCTTCTCTTGGGACTTATCGGAATATTCTTCCAGTTTGCCAGAGACAAGAGAGGTTCGTGGGTCACATTCCTTATGTTCTTCATGACTGGAATCGCTATCGTCATATATCTCAATCAGCCTCCATATCAGGTCCGTGAGCGAGATTATGCCTATGCTGGATCCTTCTATTCATTCTCGATATGGATAGGACTCGGTGTGGCTGCCTTATATGCTCTGGCAGTCAGATTATTTAAAGTTTTTGGAAAGGCGGATCCGCAGGTAAAACGTGATGTTGCCATTGCTTCTGCTGTGACATGCATCACTCTTGGAGTTCCTGTCCTTATGGCTTCCGAAAACTGGGATGATCATGACAGAAGCAACAGATATACAGCAGTTGAGATTGCAAAGAACTATCTTAATTCTGTAGGGGAGAACGGAATCCTCATCACTCATGGAGATAATGATACCTTCCCTTTGTGGTATGCACAGGAGGTGGAGGATTTCCGTACGGATGTCCGTGTGGTAAACACATCTCTTCTAGGAACGGATTGGCATATCGATCAGATGAGATGGGCTGCAAACAAGTCAGCTCCTCTGGATCTGACTCTGGACCAGACAAAGTATCTGTATGGTACCAATGAATATATGTACATTCATGGTATAAGGCCTCGTACCGTTGCCAATGTCATCGAACATATCAAGAATGATGACAATGTACTGTATATGGTTTTCTATCATATCCCGAAACTGGACAAGAATCCTAAATGGAATCCGGACTATAGGAACAATCCTGTCAAGCAGGAGTGGGCTTATGTCGGATCAAAGAAGGGTGTTCCTGATATTCGCGCCGATCTTTTGAAAGATGACGAGTTCTGCATCAGTCAGAATCCTGAATATATCTCCCAAAAAGCGTTCATCGAGTATTTGCTTGGCAGGCCTCTTGAAGATGATGATATAGAAATCATCAGCATGTCGGAGATCGGCCCTTATGTTCCGACTCATAAAATCATAGTGCCGGTCAATAAGGATAATGTCATCAAGTATGGTATTCTTGATGAAAAGTACGCTGATGTTATTCCGGAAAAGATTGAATTGTCCATATCGGAGAGCAAAGGCTATATTACAAAGCCTGAGCTGTTCATGCTTGATTTCCTTGCAAGATATCAGTGGGACCGTCCGCTCAATATGCTCAGCATGGGAGGTGACATCAATATAGGGTTGAAGGAATATCTGATGTATGAAGGTTTCTCATACAGGTTCGTTCCGATCAGGAACAAGACCAGCAGTTCTGATGTGGGCTTTTCTGATCCGGAGGACCTGTACTACTACAGGTTCGTTCCGATCAGGAACAAGACCAGCAGTTCTGATGTGGGCTTTTCTGATCCGGAGGACCTGTACTACAAGATGAAGAATGTCTATAAATGGGATGCACTCAAAAGGACGGATTATTTTGTAGACTATCAGAATATGTCTACTTTCTGCGGAGTGCTTCCTCAGAGACAGATTTTCGTCAATGTTGCCAAGGAACTTCTCGAGGTCGGCGAATGTGAAAAGGCATTGGAGATGCTGGATATGTGTATGGAGTGTGTTCCGGTTGAGAATTATCCTCTGGATATGTCATATCTCGGCTTCTCTAATGAATACTGGGTAAAGGAGATTGCAGTCTTGTATCTTTCTCTTGGTGAGCGTGATAAAGGCCTGGCTCTGCTGGAAGATCTCGTCTCGCAGCTCCTCCAGTCTCAAGCTTTTCTGGAGGAATTGGGTTCTGCTCCGGACGAGTATGAAAACCTGAGCACTGAAATTCTGCGCATTCTCATGGCTTACCAGTATGATGTGAGCACTCTGATTGGCATCGAGTCTGGTTTTTCATCTGCTTTAGCAACTTTTGTACGTAACTACTGCACGTGGTTGCCTGATGAAGATTGGCGTACTGCAATAGAGCTGATTGAATTATTGGGTCCGGGAATCGCCATGGATAACATTCATGAGAAGATAGAAGAATATTCTGATTCTGTGAAGATGTCTCTCGAAAAGGCAGAATCTCAGAAATCCGAGTATGCTATGAGGTACAGCGATGCGGAATCGATGGTTAAATCACTCAGTGCGCAATTGGACTCGATAGCTGCCAAGGCGCCGTATGCAGACGATCAGTTGCTGGAGAAGCTGGTGTCAGAATATGATGAATTGATATCGGGGCGTAATAATGAGATACAAAACCAGAATGAATCAAAGTGGTATCTCGACAATGCCATGGAAAATATCAAGGATCTTAAGCACAAGCTGGCCGTGCTGCAGAAGCTCGAGGAAGTGGTCCTTCCAAACTACATCCATTATTGTGCTGCAATGGCAGGTACTTGTGAATCTGGCTCAGAAGCTCTGTCGTCTTACAAGCAGGAAGCACTGAAATTGTTTGATTTATATATGCCTCTCATTGTTCCTGCCGGTTGTACTTTTGATGATGCTGAAGTATGGATGGACGTTTTCCGTCATGCTTTTGCTCTAGATCAGGGAAGCAAGGTGGCTTCTGAACTACCTTTGTATATGGAGCATCAGTGGGATCTTATGATCGATTCCATGGAGTACCTCGATACATATGAAAAATATCTTTCTGAGCTGAATTATGACGAGAAAGAGACAATTTCAGGTGAGAAAGCCAAGTACGAAGTAGCCAGAGCTCTCTACTTTGATGTTCAGGATTTCGTGGAACTTCTGAAAATTGCTGATGAGAAAGCGCAGCCTGTCGTCAAGCAATACGTGGCTGATGTCGAAGAGATTCTTCGATCGTTGTATCAGACATCATATCTGTCAGCATCGAGATTGCATGATCAGATTGACGAATATGATAGTTATGATCTCGAGGAACGATATGCCCTATGGAATCAGTTGCTCGAAAACAGTGAACGCGTCTATTTAAGAGATATTCCGAAACTGTGTGACAAATACGGTCTGGAGATGGAATGACGTGTTATCTCGCCAATCTCACAAATACACTCAGCGGCAGATTCTTGCCATATGAGTCACGTAATACAAGTTCCCCGAAATCGAGGGACTTGTATGCGTTTTTAAGGCAGAACGCCTGCTTCACTATGGTCTCTCCAAGCACGGCAGAATAGCCGTTCGAATATAGGTTGAGGACCATGAAGCTGTCCTGTGGAGCGAGTATCGCAGCCACGCACTGGAGCATCTCGTTGAGGCACTCGTCGAGCTTCCACTTCTCGCCGTCCGGACCGTGTCCGTATGCCGGCGGGTCAAGGATGATTCCCTGGTATGTGTTGCCTCTCTTGGCCTCTCTGCGCGCAAATTTGAGAGCATCCTCCACGATCCATCTGATGTTGTCCAGACGGCTCGCCTCCATGTTTCCGCGCGCCCATGTTACCACCTGGCGAACAGAGTCGAGGTGAGTCACGTCCGCGCCGGCTGCCTTGGCTGCGAGGGACGCGGCTCCTGTATATGCGAAGAGGTTGAGGACCTTCGGCTTCGGCTTGCCCTCCTTTTCTGCCTTTTCGACCAGTTCTCTGGTCTGTCTGTAGATATATTCCCAGTTTGATGACTGCTCGGGGAACACGCCCACATGCTTGAACGATGTGAGGCCGAGTCTGAGCGAGAAGTTCAGGCCTTCCTGCGCGCCGTTGTAGCGGATGTACCACTGGTCATCCATCTTTCTCTTGCGCTCCCATGTGCCGCTGTCCTCCTTGCCGGCCTTGCCGAATCCTGCTCCCGTCTTGAAGCGGGTGTGGATCATCTTGTTCCACTCTCCGTCCGACAGGGACTTGTCCCAAAGGGCCTTAGGCTCAGGGCGGGCCATGATGAACGGTCCGAATCTTTCGAGCTTCTCGAAATTGCCGGAATCAATGAGTTCATAATCCTTCCAGAATGCACCAGGGCTTTCAATAGTCATCATATGCAGAATGTTTTTCGTTGGCCGTCCTATCCGGCCGTTTTCACCGGCAAAGATACACTTTTGTAGAAACTTGTCCATGAAAACCTGCGTTTTTGTGGCTGATCCCGGCAGCAATGTGCTCGGTGGTCATTTGTGCCGACCACCGAGCACGCCGATCCTGCTTTGGCGGCGCTGTGTGGCATGTGGGTGTGCTCGGTAGTCAGTGTTTTTGACCACCGAGCACGCTTGGGAATGCCTTTTTTACGGACGGTGTTTTGTTTTGTGTTGTATTTCGCCGAAAATTGCTAACTTTGCTCGGTTTTAGAGATTGTCATCCTGAGCGAAGCGAAGGATCTTTGTGGGAAATATTAACAAAACTATCATAAATTATGCAACAGTTTATCGACAATTACGATTTCACAGGCAAGAAGGCCATCGTCAGAGTAGACTTCAACGTTCCGCTCAACGCAAACATGGAGATCACCGACGACACACGTATCCGCGCAGCTATCCCTACCCTCAAGAAGGTTATCGAGAAGGGTGGTGCTGTGATTGTTATGTCTCACCTCGGTCGTCCTAAGGGCGTGACTGAGAAGTTCTCTCTCAAGCACATCCTTGGTCGCGTTGAGGAGCTCCTCGGCGCTCCTGTAAAGTTTGCAGACGACTGCCAGGCTGCTGATGCTCAGGTTGCTGCACTCAAGATGGGCGAGTGCCTCGTACTCGAGAACCTCCGTTTCTATGCAGAGGAAGAGGGCAAGCCAAGAGGCGAGTTCGCTACTGAGGAGGAGAAGAAGGCTGCTAAGGCTGTGGTAAAGGAGAACCAGAAGGAGTTCGTGAAGAAGCTCGCTTCTTACGCTGACTGCTACATCAACGACGCATTCGGTACTGCACACCGTGCACACGCTTCTACAGCCCTCATCGCAGACTACTTCCCTAACGACAAGATGTTCGGTTATGTGATGGAAGGTGAGATCAAGGCTATCGACCACGTTCTCAAGACTCCTGAGCACCCAGTGACTGCTATCGTAGGTGGTGCAAAGGTATCTTCAAAGATCACTATCATCGAGAAACTCTTCGACGCAGTTGACAACATGATCATCGGTGGTGGTATGGTCTATACATTCAAGAAGGCTCAGGGTGGCAAGATCGGTCGTTCACTTTGCGAGGATGATCAGATGCAGCTCGCTCTCGATACTCTCAAGAAGGCAGAGGAGAAAGGCGTGAAGATATATCTCTCCAAGGAAGTCGTGATTGCTGACGATTTCTCCAACGACGCTAACACCAAGATCTGCCTCAACTCGGAGATTCCTGACGGTTGGGAAGGTATGGACGCAGCTCCAAGCACTCTCGCAATGTGGGAGGAAGTTCTCATGAAGTCAAAGACCATCCTCTGGAACGGTCCTGTAGGCGTATTTGAGATCCCTGCATTTGCAAAGGGTACAAACCGCATCGCTGAGATCCTCGCTAAGGCAACAGCAGAGAACGGTGCATTCACACTCGTAGGAGGTGGTGACTCAGTTGCAGCTGTAACTCAGATGGGCTTCGCTGACAAGGTAAGCTACGTATCTACAGGTGGTGGTGCAATGCTCGAGTACCTCGAGGGCAAGGAACTGCCAGGCATCGCAGCCATCCGCAAATAGTCCGGACACCGCGGCGCATCTGCGCCAGCTAAATAAGCAGTCGGCCACAAAAACCTATGTGTTTTGTGGCCGACTGCCTGTTTTTCCCGGGGTCGGCCACGTATATGGCCAATTTTGTGGCCAGCTCCCTGTTTTTGCCCGACCTGGCCACGTATAGGGTCTGTTTTTGTGGCCGTTCCTCCTGTCGCCTGTGTCCGCCCCTCCCTTTTTAGTGTCCGAACAGTTCTTCGACCAGGTGCATCTCAAGTCTAAGTATGCTTTTGATCTGCTTGTTGGATGCATTGTAGTCGTGTTTCATTCTTTTGGCCATTTCGATCTTCTGGTCAGGGTTCAAGTGGCCTGGATTCTTGATTCCGTATTCTTTTGCGCATAGAGCGCAGACAGCTCCGTACATTTCTTCGTTTGTTATGGTGACGGTGTCTCCCAGACGCTTTGCAATTTCGCTGTATGCTTCCCAATTTTTGGACAGCATGCTGAAATAGTGATGTGGATCACGGAACAGTTGTTCGGTCTTCTTCAGGACACAATATGATGAAGGGAGTATTATGCCGTTATATACCATAAGGTTCCCCGGGAGATCAATATCCTTGCTCTTGCATATGGATCGTTTCTCCCTGATTGTAAGTTTCGAGTATTCAGTTCTTGGAATGCACTCCATGAAAGGATTGAAGATTGCAGCACCTGCTCCCCATGGGTATGAAAAAGGTGTGCAATCATGTCGCGCAACATATCCGTTGCGGTTTACATATATTATTTCGTTCCTCAGTGTCTTCAGATCGGGAATCCTTATGAGATTGCATACAAATCTTGACAGGTCGATATATCTTCCTTTGTTTCTGAGATATCTGGACAGCCTGTCTTTGAACATGTCGAAGAAAATGCAGCACTTTGCTTCTTCTCCTGCGAGTATGAAGTGCAGGTGGTTGTTCATGACCTCGAATGTATAGATTTCCACATCAGGCATCCGGACGGCAATCTGTCCTACAAGGTTCATTGCAAATATGAGGTCTTCCTGGTCGACAAATATTACGGACGTCAGGTTGCCAGGTGTGTACATATGCCAGAATGGGCCGTTGTTGTTGAACAGGAATTCGGACACCTGTTCCATATCAAAGAAAGTTTCTGCTTTCATATAATGTGTTTTAGCCGGAGCGTAGACCGCCTCGGAAGGTGACTTGATATTGTACTGTGTATATAGCCAGTCATTGAGAGGGGCTTCAGATACCCCGACCAGAGTGGTCTGTCAAGTCTTAATACATTTTCGCAGAACTGGTTTTCTTTCTGACGCGAATGTAAAAACAAATCACCTGACCTCCAACTTCAGCATTGGAAATTTTCATGTCGGCCACAAAAACCTATGTGTTTTGTGGCCGACTGCCTGTTTTTTCCGGGGTCGGCCACATATAGGGCCCATTTTGTGGCCGACTGCCGTTTTTTCATTTTGTGTGACACGTTTTGTAGTTTTGTGCGTCATATAATCGGAAATGGGAATCATAAGGGAAAACATATTCGGGCAGAAGAGGCTGGATTTCATGTTCAGGCTGGCTTGCAGCATACTTGGACGGCAAGATGAGGCTCAGGACATGATGCAGGATGTGGCGGAGAGGATCTTGCGCCGTCAGGACAGCATGGATGACGTCGGAAACATAGATGCTTTCATCACCCGCTCTGTTCGGAATGCCTGCATTGACAGATTGCGCCGCAGGAAGGATACAACCCCGAAGATTCCGGAAGTGCCGGACACCAGAAGTCCGGACAGGTGGAGCGACCGAGAGCTTGTTCATAAGGCAATGGCTCGTCTGCCGGAAAAACAGAGATTGGTAGTCCACCTTAAGGATATAGAAGGATATTCAAACAAGGAGATAGCCGACATCCTCGAAACGGATGACAGTAATGTAAGGACAATTCTTTCCAGAGGCCGCAGGACGCTCAGGGAAATAATAGAAAAGGAGATAGGATATGGAATATGATATCATGAAGATACGTTCGATTTGCGACAGGTACTTCGACGGAGATACCACGGCAGAGGAAGAAATGATGCTGAGGGATTATTTCACTCAGGAGAAAGATATTCCTGCAGATCTGAAGGCGGTGAGAGTGATGATCTGCGGTCTTTCAGATGCCTCATCCATGAAGTATGCACCGAAAACAGTCCGGCCGAAATCCTATGTCAGAAAATTGGTGTGGGGTACGATGGCAGCTGCGGCTTCCGTCGCCATGATCATTGCCTTGAGGAACCGTGGAGCGACGGAGGCTGTCTATGAAAACGCTGAGATTGTTGATCAGATGGAGTCTCTGGAAGGAATGAAATATCTGACCTACCTTGAGAAGTTTGAGATGACGATAGACATGGCTGAAATGCTTGCATTGGAAATGGAAAATAACGACTAAACAAATGGATATGAAACGTATTATAACTCTTTTGGCCACACTGGTGATAGCCTCGGTGGCATACGCGCAGACGGATACTCCTGTTGTTTTTGACACTCAAGGAGATAATCTTGGAATCAGTATCGCGGGATTCAATATTTCTCTTGGAGAAGATGACAGGAGCTCCAACGCTCAAAAACCAAAGAGGGTTTCAACAAACTTTGCAGGAATCTCATATGGATTAAATGTTCTTACAAACGAGCCGAACTATGGAAATTGGACAGACGAGCCCAACTTTATGACAGATGATATCGGGGCCGGACGTTTGGGAATCGAGGCGATGGGAATCCAGGTGTCTCTCGACAGGAAGGGAAATGTGTTCTTTAAGGCGTCGCTGAATGTCAGCATAGACATGTATCGCTTCAAGAGGGCAATGACGCTGATAAATGAAGATGGTGGCGCTCTTATGCCGGAGCCGATTTCAGGAGTTGTAAAGAAATCCAAAATGGTTACGACATATGTCGGTGTGGGTGCGGGATTCGGATTCAAGTTGAGTCGCAGTGTGAAACTGACATTGGACTTCAATGTGGATGCTCTTACTGGTTCATATGTAAAATATAAGAATCCGTCCAAGACAAAATATGACATTGCCGGATTCAATAATATAAGGTATAGAGCAGGTGCGGCAATTTCGCTGAGAGATTTCGGAATATACGCTGATTATTCCCTTACGCCTCTTTTCAGAGAAGGTGTCGGAAACGATGGTAGAGTTCTTTCAATAGGTATTCGTGTAGGATTTTAATATATAGGCAGACCATGAGACGATTATTAAGCATATTATCACTGTTGATTATCCCTATGGTATCGTTTGCTCAGATGTCCGACCTGGAGGAGATCTATGAAGAGTATGCCGGAAAGGAAGGTTGTGAGAGCTATATCTATGGTAAGAGGATGATATCAATGATGCAGGAGAACGCTTCAAATGATGTCAAGAAGCTGCTCGGAGGGATCGACAAGATCAGAATCATAAGCGCTGTTGGAGACTCTGGCAGTCTGCAGTCGAAGGTCATAAGTGCGATTGAGGGTGACTACGAACTGATTTCGCGAATGGATGAAGGAGGATCAAGCTCTCGCTTTTATCTTTACGATACTGGTGACAAACATAGTAAGATGTCCTTTGTGATGGTAAACTCAACATCGGACAGATGTGTAATACTGGAAATCATCGGAAAGTTCGATGTGAAGGATATATCCAAACTCTCAGTCATCGGTCAGAAGTGATGAAGTACGGTGTCCGATCGTGCATGGAGCAGAAGATTTGCCGGTGGGCCACAAAAACCTATGTGTTTTGTGGCCGACTGCCTGTTTTTCCCGGGGTCGGCCACGTATATGGCCAATTTTGTGGCCAGCTCCCTGTTTTTGCCCGACCTGGCCACATATAGGGCCTGTTTTTGTGGCCGTTCCTCCTGTCGCCTGTGTCCGACCATTCCTTTTTGCTTACGCCCATTAATATATCTAAACAGTTTGCTATCTTTGCAGGTCGTAAAACTGAAAGACTATGTTAGAAACTCTGGCAATACATTGGAATGCAGATCCTGTCATCTTCACATTGGGAGCTTTCGAGATCAGGTGGTATTCTCTGCTCTTCATATCCGGATTCATTCTCGGATGGTTCATCTTCAAATGGTTCTTCAAGAGAGAGGGAATCAGTGAGAAACTTCTGGATCCGCTTCTCTATACACTTCTCATAGGAACTATTGTAGGTGCCCGTCTGGGTCACTGTCTCTTTTATGAACACACCTACTATCTGGGTAGCGCGCAAGGATTCCTTGAGATATTCATGCCTTGGAAGGGCGGCCTGGCAAGCCATGGAGGTACACTGTTCCTATTCTTTGCAATGCTTTGGTTTGCAAGGCATTATGGGCGAAAGAACGATTTTGATTTCTTGTGGCTGCTAGACCATCTGGCTATTGCTGTCTCTTTTGCCGCCATGTTCATCAGACTCGGCAATCTTTTCAACTCGGAGATTTATGGCCATGCTACAGACCTCCCTTGGGGTTTTGTATTTGAACGCAGAGGAGAGGTCGAGGCAAAGCATCCTACACAGCTGTACGAAGCTCTCAGCTATGCAATCCTAGGCCTTGTATTGCTCTTCCTGTATGTAAGAAGGACCAAAGGTCTATATAGAGGATCATATATAGGAATATTCTTCATAGTGCTTTTCGGCATGCGTTTCATCATAGAGTTCGTAAAGGAAAATCAGGTCGGATTCGAGGAAGGAATGGCATTGAATATGGGTCAGTTGCTGAGCATACCTTTCATCCTGCTTGGTATTGCGATTCTTATATACAGCTATAAGAAGAAGCTGCCAGTAGAAGCCGTTCATCCTCAGAAACAGAAAGCAGCTCCTACGCATTATGCTAAAAGCCTGAACCGATGACAGGGAACCGAAGAATAGATGAGGTCCTGAAGTTCTTGGAAGACCACGACCTTGGTTATAAACTGCATACCCATCCGCCGCTCCCTACCATCGAACTTGCCCTCGAATACTGGAAGGATATAGATTCGGTCCACTGCAAGAACCTGTTCTTCAGAAATCATAAGGGAAACCGTCATTATCTGGTGGTGTTCGAATGCCACAAGGCTCTTGATATCCATTCTCTTGAACATATGCTCCGTCAGGGAAAGCTCTCTTTCGCTTCAGCAGAAAGAATGGAAAGATGCCTTGGCCTGCTGCCAGGATCCGTGTCTCCGCTTGGACTGATTCACGACCCTTTCACAGAGGAACTTACAAAGGAACATTTTCCTAACGGCCATAGAGTCAAGCTCTTCCTTGACAGCGATCTCAAGACCGCAGAGTGCATAAGTTTCCATCCATGCGACAACACTGCAAGTGTAGTGCTTTCAAATGGGGACTTCATGAAATTTCTCCAGATCTGGGGTGGAGAATACGAATGGCTCGATGTGTCTCAGGAGTTTTAGTCAAGCCTGATGGCATCTTCGTCCAAAACCTCTTTCGGCCTTAGGGTAAGGAGAGTCTTCATGAGGTTCTGTCTATATTTCATAGGTGACTTGCCCGTGTGCTTCTTAAAGAATTTTCCAAAGGAAGACTGATCAGAGAATGACATTTCTTCGGCGATTCCCTGTATTGTCTTTTCAGGGTCACGAAGCAGTCTGGCTGCGATTTCTGTCCTCATTGAAGCGATGACGGTGCTGACTGATACCATCATCTTCCGTTTTACGATCAGCGAAAGGTATTGTTTAGAAATGCAGAGTTTTTCGGCATAGAATCCCACTGAGGTTTCTTTCTTGATGTTGGCGCTAAGAAGTTCGGCAAATTCCTTCAATATGTTGTCCGAACGTTTCATCTCGCTGTGGTGGTGCGGCTGGAAACGTCCGTATTTTCTCCAGACCATATCAGCCATATCTGTCAGCAGAATGTAGAAGTAAGCGTAGTTTATCTCTTCCGCGAACCTATGCTTCTTGTTGGAGAGAGAGGTGATCATGTTGCTGATATCATTGCACAATATGTCCAGATCCTGTTTCTCGATTATTTCTCCTCCCAGACCGTGATCGATTCTGATCTTGAAGTCAGGAGGAAACGGATTTCGGTTCCTGAAGATATCCTCCACGACGCTACGGTCAGTTGCCGTCACCATGGCGTGGAAGTCATTTCCATATTCGATTTCATAGATATCCGCCCATGTAGGCAGGTTTATGTACGTGTTTTTGCCGAACTCATATTTTTCCCCGTTAATGATCATGCGTATGTAGCCGTTCCTGACGATGATCACCAGGTGGTATTTCGGTCTGCGTGGTTTTGTGTATATGATATGATCTTCGCCTTCTATTTCACAAGCAAAGATATAGTCGTCAATATACCCGACTCTCTTGACGCTTTTTTCTCCGAACAGGACTGCTGGCCTGCGGTTTTTTTGCCTTTTTTCGCCCATTTTTGTACAAATCTCGCCCAAAGATAATTCTTTTAGCAGAAAGGACCAAATATATATAAATATGAACCAATATAATTTGGCTAAATGGCGCGAATTTTGCGGCTTTAAAACGCCTTTTGAAAATCAAACAGTTTAGTGTATAATAATCAGATGAAAAATTTAGCGGTAACAGCAGTGATTTTTGTCGGAATGCTTTTTTCCTCTTCCCATGCTTTTGCGCAGTATAAGTCAAAGGATGTGCAGGAAGGAAATATGAGCGATGAGACTCAACTTCTTCTGAATGAAGCTGACTCATCTGATGTTCCGGTAATCATCACTTTGGAACAGGCGCTCGAGATTGCCTTGAGCGAAAATGTTGCGGTAAAGGTGGCTGACATGGAAGTTAAAAGAACAGAGTATGCCAAGAAAGGCAGCTATGCAGCACTTTATCCGCAGATCGATCTCACCGGAGCTTATCAGAGAACAATCAAGAAGCAGGTGATGTACATGGACTTTGACATGAGTTCGCTTTCCGGAATGATGGGAGGTGGTGCAGGCACCGGTGATGATGCTTCGGGAACGGATCCCGGTACTGGAACAACCCCAGGAACCGATCCCGGTACTGGAACAACTCCAAGTGTCCCTTCGGAATCAGAGTCGACATCCTCAATGGCGGATGGAATGGAAGTAGGACGTTGGAATACATGGAGTGCAGGTGTATCTGCAGCAATGCCGTTGGTGAACGCCCAGCTTTGGGAGAGCCTGAAGATTTCAGGAAAGGATGTGGAACTGGCAGTAGAAAAGGCTCGTGCGTCGCGACTGGATATGGTTACTCAGGTAAAGAATGCGTATTTCTCCGTTCTTTTTGCAAAAGAAGCCCTGGAGGTATACAAGCTGGTTTATGACAATGCCATTCAAAATCTCGCCGAGACCCAGAAGAAATATGATGCACAGAAGGTTTCCGACATGGAACTTCTCAGAGCAAAGACTACCGTTGCCAATGCAGTTCCGAATGTATATAACGCAGAAGGCTCGGTGATACTTGCATTGTGGCAGCTCAAGGCTGTGCTTGGAGTGGATCTTGACATGAATCTCGATGTTGAAGGCAAACTTGAGGACTGGTCTCAGCACATGCTCTACGATATTCATCAGCACGATGAGATATCTCTTGACAGAAACACGACCATGAAGCAGCTTGCCATCCAGGCTGATATGCTGGCTTCTTCAATCAAGGTCCAGCAGTATGCGAATATCCCGTCTCTTGCCCTTGCGTTCAACTTCAGTCTCAATGCAATGACAAATGACTTCAATTTCAGTGAGTACCGCTGGACTCCATATTCTTATGTAGCTCTCAGTCTCAACATTCCGATCTTCGCCGGTGGAAAACGCCACCAGCAGATCCGTCAGGCAAAGAATCAGTATGATCAGGTTCAGCTCCAGACTGTAAATACGGAACGTCAGCTCAAGATCGCCATCCGTCAGTATCTCAATACGATGGAGACCAGCATGAAGAGCTATTATTCAGCTAAGGATGCTGTGTTGACTGCACAGAAGGGCTATGATATTGTAGAGAAATCATACCAGGTAGGCCGCAGTACTCTTATGGAGGTGAATGATGCCCAGCTTGCACTCACTCAGGCTCAGTTAGCTGCATCTCAGGCAGTGTTCAATTTCCTTACTGCCAAGTCCCAGTTGGAACAGACCCTCGGTCAGGATTTTATAAGCGAATAATTAAAAGACGAACAAATATATGAAGACTATTTTCAAGATGATGTGCATTGCCGGCGCTGTCTGCCTGACAGCCGGATGCGGCAGCAATACTCAGACTCAGAACAATACTTCTGCTACAGAGGTCATTCCGACTGTTGCTGTAGAGCAGGTTACAAGACGCGATGTGCCTCAGGAGGTTGTGTATTCTTCGACAGTACAGCCTTTCGCGAAGAACAATATAGCTCCTCAGAGCATCAACCGTATTGCGAAGATAAATGTTGAGGTAGGTGACTATGTCACCAAGGGGCAGGTTCTGGCTACCATGGATCAGACACAGTTGCAGCAGGCTGAAATCCAGATGCAGCAGGCTGAACTTCAGATGAAGAACAACGAGGTGGAGTATGGTCGTCTCAAAGGACTTTATGATGCAGGCGGACTTTCTGAGTCAGACCTCGATGCTATCGAGCTTGCATACAATGCCAGCACACTTGCATATAATGTGGCAAAGGCTCAGTATGACAATCTTAAGGAAAACTCAGTTCTCCTCAGCCCGATCGACGGAGTAGTGACAGCACGTAATTATGATGTCGGTGATATGTATTCGATGAGTGCTCCGATCTTTACAGTCGAGCAGATCGTTCCTGTAAAGCTTCTCGTCGGAATTTCAGAGTCTGACTATTCAAAGGTTCACAAGGGGGATAAGGTGAACATCACTGCAGATGCCCTCCCTGGCAAGGAATTCAACGGCTCTATTAACAGGATATACCCTACAGTGGACCCTGCAACCCGTACTTTCACTGTTGAGATCAAGGTAAACAATGAGAAGAAGGAACTCAGACCAGGCATGTTTGCGAGGGCAAACATTACTTTCGGTTCAAACAACAGCATTGTCGTTCCTGACGTGGCTGTCATCAAGCAGCAGGGTTCCGGTGAAAGATTCATCTACGTTCTCAATGAGGATGGCACCGTAAACTACAAGAAGGTGCAGATCGGCCGCAGAATGGGCACCGAGTATGAGATCCTTTCAGGTCTCAATGACGGAGACAAGGTGGTTACAGGCGGTCAGATCCGTCTGAAGGATGGAATTAAGGTTATCGTAAACGAATAAGGTCAGAATATGAGCATTTATAGAAAAGCGGTCAATAATCCGGTAACCACGGCGCTTGTATTCATCGCCATGGCCATATTCGGTATTTTCTCGCTGGTAAATATTTCATTGGACAGGTTCCCTAAGTTCGATGCGAACGTGATCATGGTCATGACTTCGTATCCGGGAGCCAGTGCGGAGGATATCGAGACCAACCTTACCAAGGTCCTCGAAAACTCCCTCAACGGTGTGAGTGATCTGAAGAATATGTCTTCTACATCAAAGGAAAACATATCGCTCATCACTTTGGAATTTGTTGAAGGTGTGGATATTGATGTCGCCACTAACGATGTGCGAGACAAGCTTGACATGGTCAACTCTGTACTTCCGGACGGAGCTTCATTGCCGTTGATCTTCAAGTTCAGTGCTGATGATATGCCGATCATGATCATGGCTGCCACAGCTAAGGAAAGTCTTCCTGCTCTCGAAAAGATCCTGGACGACAAGGTTGCAACTCCTCTTGCCCGTGTATCAGGCGTAGGTACGGTATCTATCGCCGGTGCGCCTCAGCGTGAGATCCAGGTATACTGCGATCCTAACAAACTTGAGGCATACGGTCTGACGGTATCTGCAATTTCACAGCTTATCGCTGCGGAGAACAGGAATGTACCTGCCGGTACGATAGACGTAGGATCCAATTCATATTCGCTCCGAGTCGAGAAGGAATTCACTTCGGCTGACCAGATGCTTGATATCGTAGTCGGTCACGTGCAGGGCAAGACGATCTATCTGCGTGATGTCGCCAGAGTTGTAGACGGTGTCGAGGAGAGATATCAGGAAGCATATATCAACGGTATCCAGGGCGCCCAGATCGTCATCCAGAAACAGGCAGATGCCAACACTGTGAATGTGATAAAGGGTGTGAAGGAAGAGATGAAGAAGATCGAGAAGAACCTCCCTTCTGACATCAAGATCAGAACTGTCGTAGATGGTTCCGACAATATCCTCAATACGCTCAACTCTTTGAAGGAAACGATTGTCGTTACCTTCCTCATAGTGATGCTTGTGGTGTACCTCTTCCTAGGAAGATGGCGCGCAACCTTCATCATCGTACTAGCAATTCCGATATCCCTTCTGGCATCTCTGATGTACTTGTGGGCTACAGGAAATACGCTCAATATCGTTTCCATGTCTGCGCTTTCGATTGCCATCGGTATGGTCGTCGATGACGCCATCGTGGTACTCGAGAACATTTCCACCCATCTTGAAAGGGGAGCGAAACCTAAGGAGGCAGCCGTGCATGCAACTCAGGAAGTGGGTATTTCCGTAATCGCATCAACCCTCACGATGCTTGCCGTGTTCATGCCTCTGACAATGATCAGCGGTATGGCGGGTCTGATGTTCAAGCAGCTCGGATGGATCACAAGTATCATCATGATCGTGTCTACGATCGGTGCGCTTACATTGATTCCGATGCTCTGTTCTCAGTATTTGCGCTACAAGCCTAAGAAGAGCAAGCTCAATCAGTTGATCTTCGGAAACTTCAGCAGATTCATCGATTGGATATCAAGAGGCTATGGTCATCTTATCAAATGGTGTATCGGCCATAGGACGATAGTGATTCTTCTGTCATTGGGTATATTCGTAGCTACGATAGGAATTCTTGGACCAAAGACAAAGACAGAGTTCTTCCCGAAGGCGGACGAAGGACGTATCACAGTCCAGCTTGAGCTTCCTGCCGGAACAGGTCAGGATATTACCAGAGGTCTTGCACATGAAATCTATGGAAAGTTTGCTGAGGCTATTCCTGAGATTGTGAACTGCTCTTATGCGTTCGGTCAGGCAGATACAGATAACGCATTTGCGTCGATGCAGAATAACGGAACACACGTTATGGCGTTCAACGTGAATGTCGGAAGTATGGAAGATCGTGACCGTTCTACCGGCCAGATCGCCGATGTCATCCGCGGAATCCTTGCAGACTATCCTGAATTCAAGAAGGTCAAGGTTACCGAAGGTGGCGGTGGCGGCATGGGAGGTGCTTCGACTGTCGATCTTGAAATCTATGGATATGATTTCGCGACAACCGACCGTATTGCACGTGAACTTCAGGCAAAGATGCTTGAGGCAGGAGGATGTTCGCAGGTTCTTCTGAGCCGTGATGAGTATACTCCAGAGTATCAGGTGGATTTCGATCGAGAGAAGCTCGCTCTCAATGGTCTTAACAGTACCACAGCAGCGTCTTACCTTACTGCAGCAATGAACGGATCGACGATGTCATTCTACCGTGAGGATGGAGATGAGTATGATATCCGTGTACGCTATGCTCCTGAATTCAGAACCAGCATAGAGGATATCGAGAATATCATGATCTACAACAACATGGGTAAGGGTGTCAGAATCAAGGACCTTGGTAAGGTTATAGAGAGTGAGACGCCTCCTGCAATCCAGCGTAAGAACCGTGAACGTCTCATTACAGTTTCAGCCATGGTTGCAGACGGAGTGGCCCTTTCTGATGTGGTGGCAAATGCTGAAAAGGTTATTGCGGACACAGAGATTCCTTCAGAACTCATGGTAAGAATCGGAGGTTCATATGAGAAGCAGCAGGAAATGTTCGGTGACCTGACAATGCTCCTGATGATGATCATCATCCTCGTTTATATCGTGATGGCATCTCAGTTCGAGTCATTCATGAGTCCGTTTGTGATCATGTTCTCCGTGCCGTTTGCGTTCGTGGGAGTCCTTTTAGGACTTTCTGTTACAGGCACACCTCTGGGTGCTATGGGTATGATCGGTATCCTGATCCTGATGGGTATCGTGGTAAAGAACGGTATCGTGCTCATTGACTATACTATCCTGATGCGTGAACGTGGATATTCTGTTGCGGAAGCTTCTGTGATGGCAGCCAAGTCACGTCTTCGCCCTATCCTCATGACTACCCTCACGACGGTCCTCGGTATGGTGCCTATGGCAATCGGAACAGGTGAAGGTTCGGAAATGTGGCGTTCTCTCGGTATGGTTGTGGCATGGGGTCTGTCAGTGTCTACTCTGGTAACTCTGGTCATCATTCCTACCATCTATGCTTCACTCGCATCCATCCAGGAGCGCCGTGCAGCTAAGAAAGCAGCCAAGAAAGCCCTTCAGGCGTCAAAATAAAGAGACGTTGATAGACGTAAAATAAAGAAAACACGTTAAAAATATGAAAGGTATATTTATAGCATACGACCAGGCATACAACATGGAGATTGCAGATGCTCTTGAGCAGCTCGGCTGCAGAGGATTTACCATGTGGCAGGATATCGCCGGCCGCGGAGGCTTCACTGGTGAACCTCACCTTGGCAACCATGCATGGCCTACAATGAACAACGCGATCCTGACATTCGTTCCTGCTGACAAGGTCGATGATATCCTTGACCAGCTGAAGGCCATGGATGAGGAAACCCCTGATCTCGGAATCAGAGCGTTTGTATGGAATGTAGAAAAGAATTATTAAAATATTCCTTAAATCATCCTGAAAAAGTGATTTAGGTATCAGTATTGTTATTCCAGTCGCAAAATATTATATTTGCGACTGGAATTTATTTTTTATTGTTATGGCAAAAGTTGTTAATGATGCGAATTTCGCAGAAGTTCTCAATAGCGAGAAAGTTGTGATGGTGGATTTCTGGGCTACATGGTGTGGACCATGCAAGGCAATATCACCTATAATTGATGAGATCGCAACAGAATATGAGGGTAAGGCTCTCGTGTGCAAGTGCAATGTAGATGAGTGTGATGATGTTCCGCTCGAGTATGGCATCAGAAGCATTCCTACAGTACTTTACTTCAAAGATGGTAAACTTGTCGACAGAAATGTCGGTGCAGCCAGCAAGGATGTCTTCACCGGCAAGTTGGACGCTCTCCTTTAATTGATTGACATTTATGAAGAGATTTATTATGGTCATTGCGCTTTGCGCAGTGACTTTTTGGAGTTCGAATACTCTGATGGCCCGCGGATTCGGAATCACAGGCGGTGCAAGCTTCACAGGGCTGAAGGATGTAAGTTCTGGTATGACCACAGGTTATCATGCCGGTCTTACTTATAAGTTCAAACTTCCGTTTGGCTTTGCAATCCAGCCGTCCCTCATGTACCATATGAAGAGTTCGCTTGTCGAGGATGCATATCAGAACGGCAGTTCTCTGGACCTCAAGACCGGATATCTCGAACTGCCGGTGTCTTTTCAGTGGGGACCTGACCTCATCCTGTTCCGTCCTTTTCTTGATGTAACTCCTTTTGTCGGTTATGGTTTGAACAACAAGCTTTCAGGTTATTCTGCCGCTTCCGATAAAGTTGTGGTCGAGAAGAACCGGTGGGATGGCATGAACCGTCTTGAGTATGGTCTCGGACTTGGTGTCGGTATTGATATATGGAAGTTTCAGGTCATAGGAAGATATAACTGGAATTTCGGTCCTCTCTTCGATGCGGAGGGTGATCTGCCGGATGCTGATTCCGTGTTGGAAAGTGCCAGATCTTCCATATTGGATGGAAAGAATTTCGGTGGACTGACTCTGACGGTGGCCTTTATTTTCTAATCGCTGAGATTCATGAAGAAGATAGCAGTCTTTTGCTCCGCCAGTTTCGATATTGATCCAGAATATAATGAAGTTGCCCGCAGTTTTGTCCGGGCAGCTTCTTTGCGTGGTTTCGGAATAGTCACAGGCGGTACCGTCAAAGGTACGATGGGTGTGATTTCTGACGAGATGCATGCCAATGGAGGATATCATCTTGGAGTAATCCCGAGATTCATGAAACAATATGTATATCCGGATCTTTCGGAAGTCATATGGACCGATACCATGGCTGAGAGAAAGACGTTGCTCAGAGATGGAACTTGCGCTGTTGTTGCCCTGCCGGGTGGCGTGGGTACGCTGGATGAACTGATCGAGACACTTGCTCTTATCCATCTCAAGCAGTACGATGGAAAGATAATGGTGCTGGATCATAAGGGCTTCTATCAGCCTCTGAAGGCACTTCTGGAACATTACGTCGCTGAAGGTATGTTGAGTGTGGAGACAATGGCCAGACTCCATTTTGCACAGACTCCTGATGAACTTTTGAACCTGTTGGAAGATTGATATGGACATAAAGGTGGTAAAGGATTTTGTCGGAAGCGACTGGACAGCTGTGCAGGAGTGCATTTCATCTTCCCTGCATAGCGACATAGTCCTTCTTGACAAGACGAACGAATCGATACTTTCCAATTCAGGCAAGCAGCTGCGTCCGTTGCTGACCCTTCTGTTTGCCCGTGCCTGCTCCGGCGGAAAGGTGACCGAAGCTACCATTAGATATGCTGCAGCGGCGGAGCTGCTGCATAATGCGACGCTCCTTCACGATGACGTCGCAGACGGCAGCACCCAGAGAAGGGGAGTGCCGACGATAATGTCGCTTATGGGGCCGTCTGTCGCTGTGCTGATAGGAGATTATTGGCTTGTCAAGGCATTGGACATGATACTGATGGATACTCCGTCCGATCCGATAGTGATAAAGATATTCTCCAAGACCCTCAGTGCCTTGGCTGAAGGTGAACTTCTTCAGCTGCAGAAGGCTCAGAACGGGGATACGGTCGAGGAGGACTATCTCAGGATAATATACAACAAGACGGCCTCGCTTTTTGAGGCAGCGTGTCTTTCTGCTGCTCTTTCAGTGGGCGTGTCAGAACCGATGGAGCAGGCAGCGAGAGATTATGCTGTGGCACTTGGGATAGCATTCCAGATACAGGATGATATTCTGGACTATTCCGGTACGGACTCTGTCGGGAAACCTCTGGGAGTGGATGTGCTGGAACAGAAGATCACCATTCCGCTTCTTGGGGCTTTGGGAAATGTTTCCGAGCAGGAACAGATGCGGGTGCGGAAGATGGTCAATGATATTGTAGGACATCCTGAATTGAGAGACGAGATAGTGGCTTTTGTCAAGGAGAATGGCGGTCTGGAATATGCCAGACGACGTCTGGATGAATATGTGGACAAGGCTGTGCATGCTCTCGACGTCCTTCCGGAGTCTCAGGAAAAGGAATATCTTAAGGAATTGGCATATTTTACTGCCAGGAGGGATAAATAGAAATGAGATTTGCTGATATCATAGGTAATGCTCCTGTAGCGGACATGCTTGCATCCATGGCGGATAGCGGCAGGGTGGCTCATGCGATGCTTCTTTATGAAAATGAGGGCTCAGGTGCATTGGCATTGGCACTTGCCTATGTCCAGTATCTTAATTGTACCAATCCGTCGCACGGTGATTCATGCGGAGAATGCCCTTCCTGCCGTCAGATGGCTAAACTTGTCCATCCTGATGTCCATTTTGTGTTTCCGGTAAACAAGGGACCGAAGTCGTCAGATGACAAGCCGACATCCGAGTCTTATCTGAAATACTGGAGGGAACTTGCGGTGGCAGATCCGTATTTTACGGAATCTGACCTCCAGCAGGCTATCGGCATCGAGAGCAAGAACGGACTGATTGCTGTGGCGGAAGCAAAGTCGATCATCAGCAAGCTTTCGCTGGCGTCCGTTACTGACGGATACAAGGCAGTCATCTTCTATCTGCCTGAAAAAATGAATCAGGAGACAGCCAACAGGCTTCTTAAGATGGTGGAGGAACCTCCTGAAAAGACAGTCTTTCTGTTTATAACACATGCACCGGAAAAGGTCCTGCAGACCATTTTCTCGCGTTGTCAGAGTGTGAGGGTAATGCCGCTGACCAAGGAAGAGGCTGCGCGTGTGGAGGCATTGCGTCCGGAGAGGGATATGGAAGAGTACAATATGTTCATGGACCTGTTCTCCGATCTTCTTCGAGCTGTTGTTTCCCGTGATCTGACAGGTACTCTGGAGTGTGGTGAGGCTATGGCTGCATTGGACTCCCGCGAAAAACAGAAAGCTTTTTGTAACTTTGCAGCCGGATGCATAAGGAAGATATTCATGCTTCAGCAGAAGCTTCCTCAGATTTCCGAGGTTGAGGAGCATGAGCATGAGTTCTATTCGGAGATGGCGGCGAAGTGTCCTAAGGGATTCTGCGTGAAGACGATAGCAAACATTGAGAAAGTAGTTTCGATGATTGACAGAAATGTCAGTTCCAAGATATTGTTCTGTGACCTTGTCAACAGAATGTTTTTAAATATATAATTTACGGCTTCGGCCGATGGTGGAAGTATGATCAAGGAATCAAAGAAATATGACTGTTCGAGAGGTTGTTCTGTAGAGCGTACCGAAGGCGGCGAACTGGATTGCAATTACCGTCCGGGATGTTGCAAGCTGGAGGTTTATGACTGGCTTTCAGGAGTCAGCCAGGAGCAGTACAAGGAGTATTTTGAAGTGCGCTTCAAGAATACCCGCAAGGGAATCTATCATAATGCGTCTGGTCAGAGCATCAAGACGGGTGATCTGGTGATCGTAGAGGCCGCGAACGGGCATGATCTCGGCATCGTGACTCTTGAGGGGCCGATTGTAGGCCGGCAGATGAAGTGCCGGAGGATCAATCCTCAGACCTACGAGTTCAAGAAGATATACAGAAAGGCAAAGCAGTTTGACATAGAGAAATGGCAGGAAGCGATAGCGAGGGAGCATGAGACCATGATCCGTTCGCGTCAGATTGCTGCCGAGCTTGGTCTTGACATGAAGATCGGTGATGTGGAGTTCCAGGGTGACGGTACGAAGGCAATCTTCTATTATATCGCTGACGGCCGTGTGGATTTCCGTCAGCTCATCAAGGTCTTCGCTGAGGAGTTCCGTATCAGGATCGAGATGAAACAGATCGGTGCGCGTCAGGAGGCTGGACTTATCGGTGGCCTTGGAGTGTGCGGAAGGGAACTGTGCTGCTCGAATTATATCTCCAATTTCCAGTCGATCACGACTTCTGCAGCGCGTGTGCAGGATCTGTCGCTGAATCCTCAGAAGCTTGCCGGTCAGTGCGGTAAGCTTAAATGCTGTCTGAACTATGAGACGGCTGTCTATATGGATGCTCAGTCGCGTATCCCTAAGGTACATGAGCCTCTGGAGTTTGAGGACGGACTTGCATATCTGATGAAGACCGACATTCTCAGCGAGACGATGTATTTCTCTTATGACCAGACATCGCTCGCCAATCTGTATCCTGTTTATGCAGAGGATGTATGGGAAATCATCAAGATGAACAGACGAGGAGAGAAACCGGCTTCGCTCAAGAGCGATGATGTTCCTGCTGCACCGGAATTTGTTACAGCTGTCGGCGATGACGCCATCAATCGTTTCGATGAGGCACGCAAACGCAAGAAGAAAAAGAAGAAGTCGTCCGGAGCCAAGGTTGCACAGAAGCCTGCCGAGGATGCTGCCCGGACCGGTGAATCCAAGGAGATGAATCCGAATACCGGTGAGGCTCCAAAGAAGAATGCCGGTGAGAAGAACAGCGGACATAAGGGTGGCAGAAACAACAAAGGCCGTCGTGGCGACAGACCAAAGAAGGATACTCCTGCAGAATAAGGCCTATGGGAAAAGATAAACTCAGGAAGTTTCGTGAAAATGAGACCTTCAGGTGTATGGTTCAGCCGGCCACATCCGAGGTCTTGAACTGTGATCATCCCTTGAAGGGCCATTGGGGCCGCGATTTCTTCGGGAATGGCAATCCTATCATACTCGAACTGGGATGTGGCAAGGGTGACTATACCATAGATCTTGCAGAAAGGAATCCGTCATGCAATTATATCGGTGTTGACATCAAGGGTGCACGTCTCTGGAAGGGCGCCAAGTATGCTGAAGAGCACGGCCTGGACAATGTGGGATTTCTACGTACACGCATCGAGTTCATAGAGTCGCTTTTTGCTCCGGGCGAAGTATCTGAGATATGGATAACATTCGCAGATCCTCAGATTGGCCGCGAGAAGAAACGCCTTACAGCTCCTCTGTTCATGTCGCGCTATCGCAATTTCCTCAAGCCGGGCGGCATAATCCATCTCAAGACAGACAGCCGTTACCTTCATGAATATTCCCGTGCCATGGCCGAGCAGAACGGTCTTCACATCTTGGCTGCCGGCATAGACATCTACGGAGAGGATAGAGACAGACTTTATGCCAGCGAACTCTCCTCAGTCAGCGGGCGGAGTGCAGTGGATGCTCTCTTTGAGGTGCAGACCTTCTATGAGGCTCAATATCTGGCTCAGGGATTTCCGATCACATATCTTGCCTTTCTGGCAGACCATGAAGGTGACTACAAGTCTCCGGAATGGGCGGAAGACCTTTGGAAAGACGAGGGGCATCATTTCGTGGTCCCTTCCGGCCTTCCTGTCGCCTCGAAATTCTATCCTGAAGCATAGTTTTGCCTGGCGCTTAGTGCGCTGACTGTCAATATTTTACGCAAACCGCGTGCTCCCCTTTTGCGGCACGCGGTTTGCGTATCTTATTGATACTCAATAGGTTTTTCCCCAGGCGTTTATTGTACTTCGGTCCAGTGGATGCGGATACCCTTGCGTTCCATGCCGCGGAACCATGTCATCTGCCGCTTGGCGAACTGATGGATTGCGGTGGCGAGCTGAGTGCGCATCTCTTCGAAAGAGATCTTACCTATAATATATAAGGTCACGAATTTGTATTCGAGACCGTAGTATATGAGGTCTTCAGCCGGAATCGGCTTATGCTCAGGTGCCAACGCCGGATGTGTCCCGTCGATCAGGCCTTTGATCTCTTCTACCATACCTTCTTCCAGGCGTGCATCAAGGCGCTTGTCGATCTTGGCGTTACGGACTTCTCGCGATACCAGTGTACCTATATAATATGTGTTCTTCGGGAGAAAGCATGTGCGCTGTACGGGATGTTCGGCTTCATATATGGCTATCTCCAGGGCACGGATCAGGCGTTTGCGGGTGTCATAGTCAGTGCTGTTATGGAGCGGCTTGAGAGAAGCAAGCTGTGCTATGAGTTCCTCGTCGCTTTTCTTTTCGAGTTCTGCTCGGAGTTCCGGGTCAGGCGGAACTTCCGGCAGGGAGTAGCCGCAGGTGGCGGCCTCTATGTACAGACCGCTTCCGCCACATAGGATCGGGATGCCGCCTCTGTCCACGATGTCCTTGTATGCCTGCTCGAAGTCACGCTGGTATTCGAAAATATTGTATTTCGTGCCGGCATCCACGATATCCATCAGATGATATGGAATCTCCTCATACTCATCGAGATCCTTGCCGGTGCCTATGTCCATTCCCTTGTAAACCTGCCTCGAATCAGCAGAAATGATTTCAGCTCCGGTTGTCCGGTGTTCAGGCGGGGTCGGAAAGAACCCCTGTCGCTCCCTATCGGGAGCTCCTTCCCCCTGCGGACAGGGGGATAGCACGCTTTCCGACCCCGCCTGAACGCCGTCAGTGGCTGAAAGCAACGCGTTGATCCGTCGGGCCAGCTCGACGGCATAGCGGGTCTTGCCGGAAGCGGTAGGGCCCAGTACGCATATCAGGTCGATCTCTCCGGAGAGATACTTGTCAAGAATCTCCTGTACGTTTATTTCTTCTGCCTGTGGCAATTCTGCCATAGGGGGAATCGGTGTGAAAGGTCTTTTTGCCATAGTAGTGCAAAGATAACGTTTTTATGATACAGAATCCGCTGCGCAATGTAATTATTTAAAAGACAGATAGTTATGACTTTTATAGCGCGTGTTTGGATGCGATATAGATGGTGTAATAGACTGATAATCAGTGCGTTGTATTCCATCAGTATGTGCTGAACACTTTTGCATTCAACTGAAAAAGCATTAAATTTGCACTCCTGAAATGTAAATCATTGGATTATGCCGAAAGCAAAGAGCAGTGTTGAGATCAAGAACAGGAGGGCTTCGTTTGACTATGAGTTCATCGAGACCTTCCAGGCGGGAATGGTGCTTACAGGCACTGAGATAAAGTCCATCAGGGCGGGCAAGGCTTCGCTGGTGGATGCTTATTGCTATTTCAACAATAATGAACTCTATGTCAAGAATATGCACGTGGCTGAGTATTGGTGGGGTAGTTGGGGAAAGCATGATCCGCGCCGCGAACGCAAGCTCCTGCTGACCCGAAAGGAACTGACCAAGCTCCAGCGAGCGGTGAAGGAGAAGGGACTCACCATTGTAGCTGTCAAGCTATACATCGCAGATAACGGATATGCCAAGCTCCTGATAGCTCTTGCGCGAGGTAAGAAAGAGTATGACAAGCGTGCATCCATCAAGGAAAAGGACATGCGCCGTGAGATGGAAAGAATTTAGCCTGGCGCATAAGAGATTGACTATCAGCGATATATGAAAAGTGCGTGCTCCCCAAAGGGAGCACGCACTTTTAGTAAGTGGCTGAGTGTCAGCTGTTTAGTCGCCAGCTTATTTTACAGTCCAAACGCTTCGCGGATCATGTCGACCGAGTCAAGGAGTTCCCATCCGAAGAACTGGACGAGTTCCTGAACATTCCTGCCGTCACGTCTCACGGTCACGGTTGCCTTGTATGGGTCGCGTCCGACATGTCCGTATGATGCTGTAGGCTCGTAGATAGGCTTTTTGAGGCCGAACTTCTCGATGATCTTTGCCGGGCGGAGATCGAAGAGCTCATTGATCTTCTCTGCTATGAAAGCATCGCTCAGTCCGTTTGCTGCTGTTCCGTATGTGTTCACGAAGATGCTGACAGGACGTGCTACTCCGATTGCATATGAAAGCTGGACGAGCATTTCGTGAGCTACGCCCGCTGCTACCATGTTCTTGGCGATATAGCGTGCTGCGTATGCTGCTGAGCGGTCAACCTTTGAAGGGTCCTTTCCTGAGAATGCACCGCCGCCGTGTGCTCCCTTTCCGCCGTATGTATCTACAATGATCTTGCGACCAGTAAGTCCGGTATCACCATGAGGGCCTCCGATGACGAACTTTCCGGTAGGATTCACATGGAGGATGTAGTCACCCTGGAAGAGTGCGGCTGTCTCAGGTGCGAGAGTTTCTATGAGCATAGGAAGAAGGATGTTCTGCACATCCTTGCGGATCTTTGCCTGCATTGCCTCGTCAACCCTCTTCTGACCGAACTGAGCGCATCCGTCAGCATAGCTCATGTTGCCGAGCGATGTAGGGGTGAACTCGTCGTGCTGGGTTGAAATCACTATTGTATGTACGCGTACAGGCTTGTTTGTCTCGCTGTCGTACTCGATGGTGAACTGTGACTTAGAGTCTGGACGGAGGTATGGCATGAGTTCAGGCTTCTGCTTGCGGATCTTCGCAAGCATCAGGAGTGCCTGATGCGAAAGTGCGAGCGGCAGAGGCATGTACTCCTCTGTGTCGCGACATGCATATCCGAACATCATTCCCTGGTCGCCGGCTCCCTGAGCGTCAGCGTCTTCGCCGACCACACCTCTATTAATGTCCACGCTCTGCTCATGGAGAGCTGAAAGGATTCCGCATGAGTTGCCGTCGAACATGTATTCAGCTTTGTCATAGCCGATCTTGTTGATGACGCGGCGCACTGTCTTAGGGATGTCCACGTATGCGTCCTCTGAGCGGACCTCGCCTCCTACGACAACGAGTCCGGTGCTGCAGAATGTCTCGCAGGCTACCTTGGCCTCAGGGTCCTGACGGAGGAATTCGTCAAGGATGGCATCGGAAATCTGGTCCGAAACCTTGTCTGGGTGTCCTTCCGACACCGATTCTGATGTGAAAAGATAATTCATATTCTGTTGTTTTTTGTTTCCGTGTTAAAGATCCTTCGCTGCGCTCAGGATGACAAAGGAGGCGCTCGGGATGACAATAGGGCAAAACAAAAGCCCCACAAGAATGCGGAGCCAACACAAAAACACAAAACATTGATGACATACTGTCAACATTTTAGCATTTTTTTACGTGGTTGCAAGCAGCCAAATCTCTCCACATGTCTTATTCGGGCGGCAAAGATAGATAAAAATTTTTATATGTCAATTTTTTTGTGAAAAGATCCCTCGACTCGCTCCGCTCGCTCGGGATGACAGGAGGTGACGGATGGTAGGAAGGGTTGATAAATATTACCTAAAAGTATCAACAAAACTTCCTAAAAACATTAAAATGTACTATCTTCGCGCCATAAAAAACCTATTATTATTAACTAAATCGTTATGAAACAAACAATTAAGTGTCTTATTGCTGCTTTTGCAGCAATGCTTATGAGCGTAGCGGCCTATGCACAGGTAACTACATCAGCTCTGGGTGGACGTGTTGTTGACGCTAACGGTGAGCCTGTCGTAGGTGCAACAGTAGTTGCAACTCACGAGCCATCAGGTACCATCTATGGCGTTGTAACAAACAATGACGGTCGTTATGCCATCAACGGTATGCGTTCCGGCGGTCCTTACAAGGTAGAGTTCTCTTGCCTTGGATACCAGCCGCTCACTTACACAGATGTAACTCTTCAGCTCGGTGAGACTTCAGCTCTCAGCGGTCAGTTGAACGAGGATTCTGAAATGCTCGGCGAAGCAATGGTGGTTGCTGCTGCAGCGTCAAAGTTCTCGGCGGAGAAGACAGGTGCTGCTACAAACATCTCCAGCACACAGATCACTTCTCTCCCGACGGTAACAAGAAGCATCACTGACGTTACAAGACTTTCTCCTTACGGAGGTAACGGCATGAGCTTCGCTGGTTCAGACGGACGTACAGCAAACTTCACTGTCGACGGAGCAAACTTCAACAACAACTTCGGTCTTAACGATGGTCTTCCTGGCGGCGGATCTCCTATTTCCATTGACGCTATCGAGGAAATGCAGGTTGTCATCTCTCCTTATGACGTTCGTCAGACCAACTTTATCGGAGGCGGTGTGAATGCAATTACAAAGTCAGGTACCAACAAGTTCAGAGGTACAGCATATGTATACCATCAGAACCAGGATCTTCACGGTGATACAGTTGATGGAACACAGATAGAAGGTGCACGTGCTAAGGATATGAACACAACGTATGGTTTCACTCTCGGTGGTCCTATCATCAAGAACAAGCTCTTCTTCTTCGTTAATGCTGAGTTTACCAAGAAGCCTTCAGTCGTGAATCGCTGGAGAGGTACTTCGGTAATAGATGAAAACGGTAATGGTGTCGGCGACGCTAACAACTATATCTCGCGTACAACACTTGATGACCTTAAGAGGGTATCGGAGTTTGTAAAGGAGAAATATGGTTATGATACAGGTTCATGGACAGACTTCCCTGCAGATGAAAGCAACAGAAAGATTCTTGCACGTCTCGACTGGAATATCAATGATAATCATAAGCTCGCAGTGCGTTACAACTATACGTTGAACAGACGTTGGAGTTCTCCGAACGGAACTTCAATGGACGGTGGTTCACGTCTTGCAAGTTATCGTATGTCGAAGAATTCGATGTCTTATGCTAATTCGATGTATTCTCAGGATAACCTTGTGCACTCAGTGTCATTGGATCTGAACAGCCGTTTCTCTGACAATCTGTCAAATCAGCTCCTCGTGACCTACTCACAGCTCAATGATGTGCGTGGTTCGACTTCAGACATGTTCCCATTCATCGATATCAAGAAGGACGGAGACAACTATCTTTCACTCGGATATGAGCTCTTTACATTGAACAATGGTGTTCACAACACTATCGCAACACTCAAGGATGACCTCACATATTATGCTGGTAACCACAAGATTGTGTTTGGTTTGAGCGCAGAGTATCAGATGGCTGACAACGTATATATGCGTAACGGTACAGGTTATTACAGATACAACAGTGTAGATGATTTCATCAATGGAGCAGCTCCTGAGGTTGTGGCCCTTACCTATGGTTACAACGGTGAGGAGCAGCCAGCTGCAAGAGTGCGTTTCTACAAGGCCGGTGTTTATGCTCAGGACGACTGGAACGTAAACGATAATTTCAAGCTCACCTATGGTCTCCGTCTTGACGGATTGTTCTTCAATAATGCAGATGTTGTTACCAACAATGCAATTCTTGCACTTGACTATTATGACGATAACGGAAATGTCCGCCACATAGATACAGGTAAATGGCCATCTGCAAGCGTGACAGTTTCTCCACGTGTCGGCTTCAGCTGGAATGCACTCGGTGACAACTCTCTCAAGGTTCGCGGAGGTACAGGTCTCTTCTCAGGACGTATTCCTCTCGTATTCTTCACAAACATGCCGACCAACAGCGGATCAGTTCAGTACAAGGCTGCTCTCGGACCTTCAGGTGACAAGGTTGACATGAGCAAATTCGCAGGTGGACTTGTTGTGGACAATAAAGGCAATCCTACAATCGCTGCTCTTCGTGACAAGCTCGTTTCGCTCGGCTATCCGTATGAATACAAGCCAGAAGACGGAGTTCTCCCTTCTTCTATCGCAGCTGTAGATCCTAAGTTCAAGATGCCACAGGTCTGGAAGACATCTTTGGCTGTTGATTACAACTTCCCAACATCATTCCCATTCTCTATTACCGCAGAGGGTATTTTCAACAAGACTGTGAACGCAGTATGTGCTTCTGACTGGAGCTTGCTTCCACCAGAGGGATTCCCTAAGTTCAATGGTGTTGACAACCGTCCTATCTTCCCTGAAGGATATCGTCAGGGTACAAAGGCCATCGTTCTTGAGAATACTTCAAAAGGATACGGATGGTCAGCAAATGTGACTTTGAGAATGCAGCCGATAGAGGGATTGTCTTTGATGGCAGCATATACTCATACTGTAAGCAAGGAGGTGACCGGTATGCCAGGTTCAGATGCGGAGTCTGCTATGTACTATGTTCCTACAGTTTCCGGTATCAACAGAACAGGACTCCACAATTCTCAGTATGTAACACCTGACCGCGTTGTTGCTTCAGCAACTCACTCAGACAAGTCTGGTAATCACTTCAGCCTCATTTATGAAGCATGGAGAGGTGGCTACAACTATTCATATATGCTTACAAACGATATGAATGGTGATACATACACTTATGATGCGATTTATGTTCCGACAGATGAGCAGGTAAAGAACGGAGAGTTCAGATTCGTCTCTGAGGATGATGCAAACCGTTTCCTTGATTATGTTCATACTGATAAATATCTCAGCAAGAACCAGGGTAAATATGCTGAAGCTTACAGCGTATATTCTCCATGGGTTCACAGAGTTGATTTCAGCTACAAGCATGATTTCAAGGTGAATATCGGCAAGTCTACCAACACGCTGCAGCTTTGTCTTGATATCAAGAACCTTCTTAATATGTTCAATTCAAGCTGGGGAGTTTCAAAGCATCTGAATACAGATGTCTTTACTACCGGTGAGGCTCGTATTCTCAAATATGAGGGTATGGACAATGAGGGATATCCTACATTCTCTACTGTCAAGGGTATTGATGGAAATACTCAGAGATACGCATATAACCATGCTCTCGGACAGTGCTGGTATGCCTCTATCGGTATCAAATACTTGTTTAATTAATTAATTGGAAGTCAATATGAAACTTAGAAATATCATAGCTTCGTTTCTGGCTGTTGTTGCAATAGCTGTCGGCTGTACAGAGGAGCTTACAGGCAATCTCAGCTCGATTCAGCTTGATCAGTCAACGATTATGCTCCCTGAAGAGGGTGGATCAGCGACTATCACAGTCACTGCTACTTCAGACTGGAAAGTTGATGCAGCTACAGTACCTGCTGAGGTTACAATCACTCCTATGGAGGGCAAGGCCGGCGAGACAAAAATGACAATTTCGACTGTAGGATCTGTCAATGATATCAATGCTGACATCGTTATCCTTGTGGGTGCGCAGAAGCAGTTCATCAAGTTCTATCAGCCAGGTGATCCTTCTATGAAGCCTCAGTTTGATGAGTTTACTGCAGGTGACTACTGGATTATGTGTCAGGAAGATGGTGAGTGGTTCGCGCTCAAGAGCACAGGCTGTACAATAGATGACAGCGGTTCTTACAACTACCTTTATAGCGTTCCTGCTGTTGTTGCAGAGGATGGATCTCTTTCAAGTACCGCATCTAATGTGTTTACTTTTGAGGCAGTTGAAGGCGGCTTCATCATCAAGGATCCTGCTGGTGGATACCTCTATCAGGTAGCAAAGTATAATAACTTCTACCTTACATCTGACAAGGCTCAGGCATCAGTATGGGCAGTAAACCAGATTTCTGCTGATGAGTTCATGCTCGAGATTTCTGATCTCAGCAAGTGGATGCAGTACAGCACGTCATATGATTCAGCAGGAGCATATGCTAATGCTCAGGAAGGTGCTACTCTTCCTAAACTGGTGAAGGCAGAGGCTCCGGCTGAGGATCCTTTCGTTATTGAACAGACAGAATTCGAACTTCCTCTTGAGGCAGGTGAACTCCTGATTCCTGTGATCTACAATGGTTCAGACATTCATGTTGCTGAACTTCCGACATGGTTGACTTTCTATGGATACCATGATGGTAACATTAAGTTCACTTATGAGGCAAATGAAGGTGGAAACCGTGTTGCTAACGTTCTCCTTACCACTTGTATGGAGGATGGACGTGAGGCTCAGGTTGAGCTGGTCTTCACTCAGGAAGGTGCCATCATCGAGACTACGGCTGACAAGATCAACGCAGCTGAGGACGGTGCGACACTTTACAGAATCACAGGTTGCGTGAAGTCTATCGCAAGCGACAAGTATGGCAACCTCTATATCAGCGATTATACCGGTGAGGTTTACGTATACGGTACATACGATGCTGAGGGCAACAGATTCGATGCATTCACAACTCCGATCAACGAGGGTGACATCGTAACTGTATGCGGTGTGAAGACTTCATACAACGGCGCTCCTCAGATGAAGAATGTTGTTGTAGAGAAGCACATTCCTGTTGCAACCGTGACAGTGGCAGACTTCCTCGCAGCACCTGAGGCAAGTGATGTTTACTATCGCCTCACAGGTACAATGGCTAACATCGTGATGGACAAGGAAGATCCTACACTCCAGAACGTATATGGTAACTTCGACATCGTTGACGAGTCTGGTTCAGTATATGTTTACGGCCTTCTCCAGGGCTGGGGCGGTCCATCAAAGATGTTCCGCGAACTCAACCTCGCTGAGGGTGACAACATCACAATCGTAGGTACTCGTACAGCTTACAAGGATACTCCACAGGTTGGAAACGCATTCTTCGTATCGAAGGCTGAGTAATTGATACTCTTTCCCGAAAGGGAATATCTATAAAAGCGGATGATTCGGACAGAATCGTCCGCTTTTTTTGCTATTTTTGTAAATAATAAACGAAACGACCTATAAGAATTATGAAAAGGCTTCAGAAGTATCTTACGGCTGTCCCGGCTTTGATTGTGGCTACGTGCTGTTTCTCATGCCAGAAACCGGATTCTGCGCTTCCTCACGATCCGCAGATACCTGATAAGGGGTTTGTGGAGGATGTTCCGGACACGGTGATGTTCACCAATGCTGAGTTCATCTATAATGGTGATGACATTGGAGAGGCCAGCTCGGACGGATGGATCATCAAGTTATATACGGATATGGAGATAGACGAGACTGGAGCTCCTGTCGGTCCGGGTGTTGTCACCCAGCTTCTGCTGAATGCTGACTATGATGACGCGCAGAGTGGCTCTGCCGAGTTCCTGCTGGGGAAATATACAGAAATGTTCAATTCCGGCGATTTTTCGCCGGGAACATTTGTAAGCGGATACATGACGACAATAAATCTTCCGGGACAGCAGCTGGAACTTGCTGACGCTACATTCTATGCTGAGGTCAAGGACGGGTCGACGGAAATGGAATATGACCTTATTGATGAAGGAGTCGTCTTGATAACGGAAGATGGTGAAAGCGGTCTTTATAGTATAGAAGGTATACTTGTAGGCAAGAAATATACTAAGAGGTATTTCAAATGGGCTGGGGCGGTCGAGCCGAAGAATAATGTGCCGGAAGAAGTTCCTAACAGTACCCTTAAGCACGATCTTACCGGTCTTGCCTTTGCTCAGGCCCAGCTCCAGGATAAGGGAGACAGTTTCTATCTCATGGACCAGTCATATCGTTGTCTGCTCTTGTATCTGGCTGATGATGGTGTGGATATGTCATCATACCGCCCTGCAGGAAACGGTCATGTCCTGAGATTGGAGTTCCTGGTTCCATGGGAGACGGATATAGTGAATGATGGTATTCCTGAGGGAACATATACGATGGCACCGAGAAATCCTGATACATCGATGGATAAGGATAAGATTGTTCCTGGAGCAGCCATAACAGGCCTGCCTGATGAGTTTGCTGCGTGGAGGGTCTCGGGATCATGGTATTATGAACTCAAGGACGGGGTGTGGACTCAGAATTATGCCCGCATCAACGAAGGAACCATAACTGTTGTCAGAGGGGAGGACGGAAGCCAGACCGTCTCATACGATCTTCTTGACTGTCAGGGAGTTCCTAAGAAGATAACTGGGTCGACTGAATTGGATGAACTTTCAATCTGGTAATCGAATATGAAAAAGAATCTCACCATATTGACAGTATTGGCCGCGATGTCGGTCTTGTTCTCATGTGAAAAAACGCCTCTGGATCCGGATGATCAGCAGGTGCCTGATACGGAACTGAAAGAAAATGAATATATCCTTGACGGTGATAAATATTCTTTTGAAAGCGTGGCTGCAAGCAACTTCGGCGAGTACATCTGCATTGCTGCGTGTCCGGATGAGGGCGTGGAGTCTTTCGATGCAATATTCGAGCAGGACGAGTATTTCTATGTGGCGATATCTCCGCTTTTGAACGGAAAGGAATTCGATCTGATGACCGAGGAGAATCTGTATACGGTCATCAGTACACTCTCAGGTGCGGAACTCGAATCGGTGACTCCTTCCACGCTGGATGATATCCAGGAAGGCCTGTGTACCTTTACATGTACAGAAGGAGTTGTGTCAGTCGAGATATCTTTGACTCTATGGGACGGCCAGACCTTCTCTGCAATACTCGAGGCTGAAGAGCCTGGAATAGTAGTCAATGAAAACATCTTCGCCCTGGACGGCAACAATAAGCCGGTACGTACGGCTTTCCGTCTCCTTGAGGATGGTATGACAGCTCTCTACCTTACCCCAGCCGGAATTGAGTTCTCTGCTGATCTGGAAGTAGCGACATATTATGCTTATATTGTCCTTGATGATGAATCGTGTCATGGAAAGACTCTTGATGTCAGCGATGTTATTGCTGTAGGCTATGTGGATAATATCAATGGGCTGGTGGTCGATTCCAATGAAGTTCCGACAACAGGTACTTTGAATGTGCTGAGCGATCCTGAGAATCCTGCTCACTATGTGGTTTCAGCCGATCTTGATTTTTCCGGAACTACCTTGAAACTGAGATTTGACGGCAGGACGATCGATGCAAATCTGGTTGAAGTTATCGGTAATGAGATCATTTATGACGATAAAACATATGCAATTCAAGGGGTTTCGCTTGACATGCCTGCCGGGGACTCTGTATGTAAGGTGATGCTCCAGTCCGTAAAAGGGGAACTTACCATCACGCTTCCTGTAGATTTTCTCGATGGAAATGCCCACGGATTCTCTCAGAGCCCTGACTTGTATATAGAGTTTGACGGCAACGTCTTCAGCAAGGCGAATGGCTACAGCGGAACAGTAACAGTTGGAGTCGAGGGTGATGTGATGCATATTGATGTAACCAATTATGATAATCTGAAAATAACCTATAACGGAAGCTATGAAAAAGTTCAGTAATGTGTTGATGGCCGTTGCCATTGCCATGGCGGCATTGTCGGGCTGTGAAAAGCCCCAGGACCAGGATCCTCCTCAGCAGGATGAACCTCAGGCTGAGGCTCCGATATGTACATACATATATGACGATGAGGAATATCCTGTCTATTCTGTTTCATCAGCAGACAGCGGGTCTCAGATAGCTGTGAAGATTTCTCCGATAAAGGAACCTTATGATCAGACTACATACGCGGTAATAGGAATAAACTCTTCTCTTGAAGGAGAATATATAGATGTCGAAAGAGCTTGGAGCAATGATGATTATTACTTTATATATGAGACCCCGACCATGTACTATTCCCAGTATAGGAGTCTCCAGTCGGGAACGATAATGATCAGGCGTGTTCCAGGTGAAGACCAATATGAGGTCTTTGCAGATGTAGTGCTTCCGGACGGTAAGAATTTTAAGTTCGAATGTGATAAATTGTGACGATGAGGTCGTTTTGTTCAGTAATATTCCTTTTCCTGTCTTCCTTTTTTGCTGCTTTTGCGCAAGATGGCACCGTTGTGCTGAAAGGAAAGGTCATGGATTCGGTTGACGGATATTCGCTCATCGGTGTCGGTGTGACTGTCGAGGGCAGGAGCGGTGGCACCATAACGGATGTAGACGGATATTATGAGTTGAAGATTCCTAAGCAGCAGTGCGATGTGGTCTTCTCTTATCTTGGCTATGACGACAAGGTAATCAGATATACTCTCAAGAACGAGTCTTCGTTCTCAAAGGTCATCATGCATATGAATGCTACCCAGCTTGATGATGTCGTGGTGACAGGTGTCTACGAGAGAAAGAAGGAAAGTTTTACAGGAGCATCGGCCACATTCAAGTCAGATCAGCTGAAATCTGTCGGTACGACCAATGTTCTTCAGAGCTTGAGCACCCTGGATCCTTCATTCAAGATGATGGAAAGCAGTCAGTTCGGTTCCAATCCTAACGTGATGCCTGAAATCGAGATCCGAGGAAAGACCAGCGTCGTGGGACTCAAGGAGGAGTATGGCACCGATCCGAACCAGCCGCTGTTCATTCTCGACGGGTTCGAGACCTCGATCGAGACCATCATGAACCTCAATATGAACCGTGTGGCCTCAGTCACCATTCTTAAGGATGCTGCTTCAACCGCTATCTATGGCTCCAAGGCTTCGAACGGAGTTGTCGTGATCGAGACAAAGGCACCTGCCCGTGGCCGTCTTCAGTTGTCATATAAGGGCGATTTCGGACTTTCGCTGGCGGACCTGAGTGACTACAACCTCATGAACGCCCGTGAGAAGCTCGAATTCGAGACCCTGGCGGGAGTATATAAGGATAATTCAGGGGATCCGTTTGCCCAGCTGCGTCTGGACGACCTGCGCAATCAGCGTCTTCTTGAAATTGAAAGAGGTGTGGATACCTACTGGCTTAGCGAACCCGTACGCGCCGGTTTCACTCACAAGCATAACATCTATGCGGAAGGAGGCGAGGATAAGATCAGGTACGGAGTCGGACTGAGTGTCGGCAATACGAACGGTGTGATGAAGGGATCCGACAGACAGACTCTTGAAGGCAATGTCGACCTTATCTACAGAACGGGCAAGTTTCAGTTCAGCAACAAGCTTTCCATCAACTGGCTTGACGTATCCAATCCTACTGTTTCATTTGCCGAATACGCTTATGCAAACCCTTATTATAGAAAGTATAATGCAGATGGCGGCATAGACAAATACCTCTACTATCCGGCTGACGGGGTTGATGACTATCCGGTGTCAAACCCTCTTTGGAATGCCCACCTGAACAACTGGGACAAGGCATCGGGATTTGGATTTACCAATAATTTCATCTTCGAATGGTTCGTTACAAAGGAACTTCGTCTGAGGGCGAAGTTCGGTCTGACCAAGCAGGACGACGACGAACAGGCCCGTCTGTCGCCGCAGCACACTCAGTTTGACGATATGGGCGAGACAGAAAAAGGTCTGTATACCCATACTCAGATCAAGGAACTTATCTATGAGGGAGATCTTGCAGTGACATTCGGAAAGCTCATCGCCGAGAAACATATGCTGAATGCTGTAGGCGGATTCAACTTCAGCAATAGCCGCCGCCAGATCTATGGATATTCGGCTACCGGCTTTACAGATGACCAGTTCGATGCACCTTCCTTTGCAAACGGCTATCCTGTCGGGGATTCTCCGGACTATAGTGAAAGCCTAAAAAGGGCGGCCAGCTTCTATATCAATGGAGGTTATGCCTACGATGAGCGATATCTGCTGGACTTCAACTACCGACTCGACGGTGCTTCAATGTTCGGAACAGGCAACAGATTCAGAAACACATGGTCGGTGGGTACCGGATGGAACATCCATAAGGAACCGTTCATGAAGGACTCCGGTTTCTTTTCGCTGCTGAAGCTTCGCGGATCAGTCGGAAACCCTGGAAATCAGAACTTTGCAGCCTATCAGGCCTTCTCGACATATAAGTTCAACGGCTGGATGACAAACGTATTCGGCACAGGAGTCATCCTGAATGCTCTGGGCAACACTGAACTGTCATGGCAGGAGACCACCAATTATGACATAGGTCTGGACCTCACTTTCTGGGGCGAGCGTGTCAATGCCACGTTTGACTATTATTGGAAGCATACCGATCCGCTGCTGGCGATCATCACTACTCCAGGATCCATGGGTGTGACCAGTGTTGCAATGAATGCCGGCAGCCAGAAAACACGCGGTTGGGAGGCTACGCTAAGGATTTCGCCGATATACAGGCCTGCGGAAGGTATAATGTGGAACATAAGCATCAATGCTACAAGTTCCAAATCAGAATATGCTGATATCGGCAACTCGTTCAGCGCCTTGAATGAAAGCGGGAAGACCTCGCTGGTCGGTACCACAAGGTATTACGATGGAGGAAGCCCTACAGCGATCTGGGCTGTACGCTCTGCCGGAATCGACCCGGCTACCGGAAAGGAACTGTTCATAAAGAAGGACGGTACATATTCGTTCACATATGATGTGAATGATGAGGTGGTTGTCGGTGATACCCAGCCTAAGGTTGAAGGTCTTCTCGGCACTTCACTTTATTTCAAGGGACTGTCTGTAGGCTGTTATCTGAGATACAGGGTAGGAGGACAGGTGTTCAATTCGTCGCTTTTCCAGAAGGTCGAGAACATCGGTACCCAGGAAGTCTATAACAACCAGGACAAGCGTGCCCTCTATGACAGGTGGTCCGAGAATAACAGAGAGGCATATTTCAAGGGAATATCCCTGGTCCAGAGGACAGAGAAGTCGTCCCGCTTTGTGATGGATGACAACTCTCTGGTGGGCGAATCATTCAACATCGGTTACGAATTCCCTGACAGGATAGTGCGCAGAATGAGGATGGGTGCGCTGAACATCCAGCTCAATATGACCGATATGTTCAGAGCGACATCCGTACGCGTGGAACGCGGTATAGACTATCCGTTTGCCCGGACGGTGACGATGTCTTTAGGTATCACTTTTTAAGCAGGAGGAAGGATGAGAAAGATATATGCATTTATAACAATGGTGTCGTTGGCGGTCCTGACCTCGTGTGATGCGTGGCTGGATGTGAAGCCATATGACAAGATGGCTCAGGACGAACTGCTGTCCTCGGAGGCCGGATATATGAAGCTTCTTAACGGAATCTATATCGAACTCAACAGGGACATGCTCTATGGAGGAGCAATGTCTGTGGAGATGATAGAGATCATGGGAGGTGCCTATGTGATAGGAACGGATAATTCTGTCTGGGGCAACTATGCTGATCTTGCCGAATATGAATACGGTACCGATTATTGGCGGGCAAGGCTCAATGAGACCTGGAACAAGGCCTATTCGTTGATCCTGAACTGCAATCTTCTTCTGGAAAACCTCGAGACGACAGATGTCCGGTTTACAGGAGACAATTACAAGATCATCAAAGGTGAGGCGCTGGCCCTGAGGGCGATGCTCCATTTCGATATGCTCCGTCTCTTCGGACCTGTGTATTCGCGCAATCCTGAAATGCTCTCCATTCCATACTACAAGAAGTATTCTGTTGTGCCGAATGAGCGGCTTGCAGCGTCGGAAGTTGCAGCGGAGATAACGCGCGATCTGCATGAGGCACGCATCCTTCTGGCAAACGATCCTGTCAGGACTTCCGGCACGATGACGTCAGCTCCTTCAGATGGATCGTCTGCATTCATGTACTATAGGAACCTTCGTCTTAACTACTATGCCGTCACTGCCCTTCTGGCACGTTCAGCGCTGTATTTCGGCGACAATGATGCGGCATATAAGTATTCGACAGAGGTGATAGACGCGGCTCAGGAGGTGTTCCCTTTTGTTGACAGGAACCTTGTCAGCGGCTCTCCTGAAGATCCAGACCGTATTTTCTCTTCTGAGGTGATCTTCGCATTGACTCATTCTCAGAGGAATACGGTATTCAAGGGGTATTTCGACCCGAGCCGTATCCCGAACTATGTGTTCAGGATGGACAATGACCTGATGAGCAATGTGATATACGGCGGGGGAGCAGTTACCGGAGGAAGTCAGGATGACTATCGCTATCGTGTCAACTGGGTGGCTACAGGAGCCAACAGATACTTCTACAAATATTCCGACATGGTTGACTCCGGAAGCATCACCAACACGATGATCCCTATGATCAGGCTTGGCGAAATGTATCTGATTGCAGCGGAAAGCCGTTCTGCCGATCTTGAAGCCGGCGTCTCTTATGTCAACAGGCTTCGTGAGGCAAGAGGAGTCTCAAAGCTCCCGACCCTTACCCGCAAGACGCTGCAATATGAATATATAAGGGAACTTTACGGAGAAGGACAGCTGTTCTTCATGTACAAGAGAATGTTCTCACCGGTGATAGTCTCGTCGTCAGACAGCAGGAACCCGCAGCCATCGGATGCCATCTTCGTTGTGCCGCTTCCGTCATCAGAAACAGACAATTGATATGAAACAGTATATAATAGGAATATTTGCCGGTCTGTTGGTGCTGGCTTCATGTCAGGAACGCAATCCTGACCTGTTCATGGACATCTCCGGAGTGTATTTCAACAATACCTCCGGCGGATTGACAGTCATCGACAGCGTCGACGTCACCTTTGTGTATGAGGCGGAAGACGTGGTGGAGGTGCCTGTGCGGGTGCAGCTGCTGGGAAGGACTGCCGGAGAGGACCGCCCGTTCGCAGTCACGGTCCGGTCTGATAACGCTCAGGAGGGTGTGGATTATGAGCTCCCTCAGCAGGCAGTGCTGCCTGCCGGTCAGGCTTCTGTCGACTATATTGTCAGGCTGAATCGGACACCGGAGTTGAAGAATGAGAAGAAGATGCTGCATCTGCAGATCCATGCAAATGAGCATTTTGATCTTCCGGTCAATGAAGTCGTTCAGGTGAGCGACACCGTGTCCGTACTGGATTACCGCATATATTTCTCTGACATGTTCACAAAGGCTCCGTCAGCATGGGATACCAATCTGCTTGGTGAGTTCACCCAGCAGAAGTTCGAACTTATCTGCAAGGTCCTTGATGTCGACCCGGGTGATTTCAACGATCCTGTACTGATGACGCTTGCCCGCCAGCTGTACGTATGCACGGAAATGTCGGCTTATGTTCAGGGTGAGGTTGAGAAGAAGGCGGCAGGAGAGGCTTATGATGAGGATGCGTTTGATCCTCAGACCGGAGAACCATTGAAGTTTACGAAATGAGAAAGATAGGATATATATTGTTTTCTGTAGCGCTTCTGGCATGTGCGTGCAGCCAGGATCAGGGTAATTATGATTATATAACCCTTGATGAGCCGCTCATCTCAGGCCTTCAGGATCAGGAGGTGTTCACCCAATCGCGACTTCAGCTGGATCCTGTGCTGGAAGGGGGTGAGTTTCCGGATGAGGATTATGCTTTCGAGTGGATGGTCCTTGATCAGAACATGGCAAGCGAGCCTCTGGTCATAGGTCAGGAGAGGAACCTTGATTATGAGGTGACTCTTGCTCCGGGTGCATATAAGCTGTATTTCACTGTCACAGAGAGGGAGACTGGCTTATATTGGAGAAGCAGTGTGAATCTTACTGTAAGCTCTTCGTTGTCAGAAGGATGGATGGTACTGTGCTCGGACGGAGGGCGTGCACGTCTTGATTTTGTGTCGGCAACTACAGGACAGACAATGAATGACGTGCTCAAGGGCAACGGTATGCCGGAGATGAACGGCCCACGCAGGATACAGTGGCTTTCGGACAAGACAGATGCGTCCTCTCCTTATTACCTTCTGACCGATGACGGAGCTACAAGACTCGGCAGAGATGCGTTCGAGTGGAAGCCTGAGTATGATTTTGCTTACGAAGTCGCTGTGTCAGACAAACTTGTGCCGCGTGGCATAACCTCTGCCGGGTTCGGCAAGATGGTCGTCAGCGGCGAGGATGCCCACTATTGCGAGATCATGGGAATCGACGGACTGTATGGCAGTGCTGTAAACAAGGACTTCCCGGTAGCTCCGTTCGTAGGGGCTAACGTCCTGGCGACTCAGGTGTATGCTGCCGTGTATCTGTTGTACGATACTGACGGTCAGAGGTTCATGACCTATTGTTCTCTTCTTGCCACCAATGATCTCGGCAATCTCAATCCAGTTTCGACGATGGAGGAGATGGGACAGATTGCCGAAGGCATGGCTCCCGGTTCGGGAGTTGTCGGGACCGCATTCAAGGACTGGCCGGAAGGTAACGATCTGGTGTACATGGAAAATACACGCTATGATCCCGGCAATGCCAAGATGGGCATGACGTACGCCTTGCTCAAAGATGGAAATTCATGCTTCCTCTATGGCATTCAGCTGGGAGATATTCTCAGATATGCCGACTGTACATACGTTTTGGGCAAAGGTTATTATGGAGATCTTTCGCAGTGCCGCGATATTCTCCATCCTGCGGCATTGTACGCGTTCAGCTCCTTGAAAAGCTGCATGTACTATGCTTTGGACGAAACAGTCTATAGGGTTGACCTTTCCCAGAATCCTGTCAGAGAAGAACCGATGTTCACCCTCAGTGGTGAAAGGATCACCTGCCTGAAGTTCAATCTCTACCGGAAAAACGAAAACATGCAGAAGAGCTATGATCTGGTGGTCGGAAGTGTCAGCAGAAACGGAGAAGGAAAGCTGAGGGTCTACGAAGGACGCGAGTCGGGTGGAGATTTCAGGAATGTCGAACCTCTGGTCTACGAGGGATTCGCAGAGATTGTGGATGTTGAGTATAAGGAAAGAGTATATTAAAATTCAAAACATATGAAGAGACTGTATTTACTTGTTTTTTCTTTGATCATGATTGTCGGATGTGGGGAGTCTAAGAAGCCTGCTTCTGATGTCATTAAATTGAATATTTCGGTCGAATCTCCGGTGGCGGAGTCGGTTGTGGTCGTGCATCATAATGATATTCATGAGATCGCCTTGGATCAGGACGGCAAGGCTGTACTTGAACTGAGCGGAGTCGATGCGGCATATCTTACGCTATACCACGGTCGTGAAATGCTCAAGCTGTATGCGGAAGGAGGAGATAATGCCGTGTTGTCCTTTAAAGGAGGAGACATGCTTGGGTCGTATAGCCTTGAAGGAGGAAAATCAGCTGCGACAAAGTATCTCAATAATGTAAAGCTGCTTCCTCTTCCCGATGAGGATTATGCTTTGCAGTTCGAGGAGTATAAGTCGCGACTTGCCGATAAGGAAAAAGATGCGCTCAGGCTCCTTAAGGCCGGTGATCTTTCCGAGGAAGGTGAGTTCCTGACCATGGAGGAGGCGAGGATCAGGTATTCCTATGGTGCTGCCCTGATGATGTATCCAGTCGGTCATATGACCGGAGACATGTCCTATGCTCCGGATCAGGCATATTATGACCACATTGCTACATATGTAGTCGAAGATGAGTCCCTTGTGAATCTGGATGAATATCTGATGTTTGTTGCAGAAGCGATGCATATGCTGGATGCAGCCAACAGGGATGTGACTGCCATATATCCTAAGACTGTGGCGCAGATAAAGTATGCGGCAGACCATTTGACAAATGCTGTTGTGAAAGAGTCTCTGATCCACCATATCACTACAACCTATGTCGACAATTTCGGCGTAAAGGATATTGATGAACTAAATAATCTATATTATGTCTATGTCAAGGATCCTGCGCTTCAGGCAATCTATCAGGCAAAGTGCGAAAGGTGGGACCTGTCCCGTCCCGGACGCGTTTCTCCGAATTTCAGGGCGGTAGACATTGAGGGTAAGGAATGGACGCTGCTTGATTTCAGGGGAAAGTATGTGTATATCGACATGTGGGCTACATGGTGTGGTCCATGCAAGCAGGAGATGCCTTATCTCAAGCAGCTTGAGAAGCAGTTTGAAGATGCTTCGATCGTCTTCCTGGGCCTTTCGGTAGATCGTGACAAGTCAAAGTGGGAAGAAATGGTAGGAAGCGGAAACCTCACAGGTGTCCAGCTGTACTTGGGGACCCAAAGTTCATTCCAGGAAGCCTATAGGGCCGAATCCATTCCTCGCTTCATTCTTCTGGACAAGGATGGTGTGATCATCAGCAATGACATGTCGCGCCCTTCTGACCCTGAGACTGCGGAAACGCTCAATGCACTTGAAGGTATAAGGTAATGAAGCTGTTCAGGATCATATTTGCGACACTATTGGTCGTCATCTCCTGCAATGACATCGGTAATATTCAGGGGGAAGGGGAAAATCCGCTGGATAAATGCGTACTGCCTTCAGTTGCCCAGGCTGGAGAAGAGGTTCTTGTGCAGTGGAACGGATTTACCGGGGATGCAAGGATATGGTTGGTCTCCGAAGACGGAACTGAGCATGAGATGTCTATAGAGGTGCTCACGGATTCCGGTATCATGTTTGTCGTGCCGGCGGATCTGCCGGCAGGAACATATGTCTTCATGCTTGATCAGGGCGGACATAAGGAGCTGGGGACTATTGAAGTGCTGGCGGCCGATATGCCTGTAACCGGGCTGAAGGTCCCTTCAAATGCCTTCAGCGGTGAAGAACTGGTCATCGAGGGTATCGGATTTGAAGACGGATGCTCTGTCATGCTGGTCGATGCTGACGGAAATGAGCATGCTGTTGATGCCAGACTTATGATTTCAGGTATTTCTGTTGTGCTTCCTGACGACGTTCCGAAGGGAGATTACAGTCTGTATATTGTTCAGAATGGTGCCAAGTGGCTGATCTCGGACTCATTCACAGTATATGTAAGGGGGCAGGTGAAGTCTCTGGTACGCTTGGATTATTATAGCCCATATCTGAATTCATCGGAACTCAAGCTTTCATGGGAAATCAATCGTGAAGATCCGTTGACCTTGACTTTGTCAGAGTTCCTGGTCGAGGGTGAGGAGGAGACGCTTCAGGCCTATGATCGATATGTATGTGACGCAGACGGTACATTCATCCTGGAACACGATGGTTTTGAATCATCCAACGATATGGAAGTCTCGTATACCCGCGATGAAGACGGAACGGTTACTCTTGCGGATGTCCTCATATATGGTAAAAGCAAGACGACAGCATTTGCCTGGACTTATGATGCAGACGGATATCTTACAGAAATCGCATCTGCGACGAACTCATTCCGTTCGTTGGATTATACTTCCGGCAATCTGACGTCATTCAGGAATACTGACTTCATCTACAATGATCCGCAGCTGATGAATCATCCGTCCGCTCCGGATGTGGCATGGGCATACATGGCCATGATGGAGACAAACGATCCGTTCGTGTATTTCCCTTATCTTCTCGGGTGGTATGGCAAGGCGTCGGTAAATCTTCCGGATGTGCTCAGAGTTCCGTCGCCGATGGGCTCCGGCAAGGAAGACCATCCGTTGAAATATACTTTTGACGAAGACGGGTATGTCGTAAGGATGGAGTGGGGCAGTTCCTACATAGAATTTGAGTACTAGTGTTGCTTGAATAGATTTTAAAATGTATATTTGTAGTTCCGCACAAGATAAGCATTCAATAGGAAAGGGGAAACAGCACAAGACAAACAAGACATAACAATAACCAAAAAACATTTTTAGTATGAAAATCAAGCATTTGTTGATCGGTCTGTTCGCAGTTGCGGCAGCCGTTGCATGTAAGCAGGAAGAACAGCCTGCTGACACGCCGAAGCTCGATGTTGACAAGGCTGCCGTCGAGGTGGCTGCGACAGCAGGCGAAGCTTCTTTCAATGTGACTTCAAATCAGTCTTGGGTAGCTACAGCTGATGCTGACTGGGTTTCACTCGAGCCAGCTAGCGGTGCACCTTCTGAAAAGGCAGTAGCCGTAAAGGTGACAGCAGAAGACAATGAGACTGCAGAGGCTAGAACAGCTACAGTTACAGTAAAGGCAGGCGAACTGACCAAGACAGTTGAGGTTACTCAGGCAGCAGGCGCAGGCGAGCAGCCAGGTCCTGGTCCGGAACTTCCTCAGTCAGAGTGGGCTCTCGTGGGCTCTTTCGGTGAGTCAAACAACTGGAATCCGGCATCAGACCTGTATCTTTCAGTTCTTGATGAGGAGTATTTCGTATACTATAGCATCGAGCTCACTGCAACTACAGAGTTCAAGTTCCTGAAGGGCGGTGCATGGCCACCAGCAGGTCAGGAAATCGGAGGTAACGGTCTTGTGGAGCCTAATACAATCCAGCCGGCAGGCGGATCGAACATCAAGGTTACTGAGGCAGGTACATATGACATCTACCTTACAGCAGACCTCACCAAGTTCTATATAATGTCAGAGGGCAAGCTCCCTTCAGAGGCTACAGAACCTGCACCGGTTGAGAACCAGTGGGGTATGATGGGATGCTTCGTTGACAACCAGTGGGGTTCAGACGTTCCAATGACCAAGGAAGGCGAGTGGATCGTAGCAAAGGGCGCTCAGTTCACAGAGCTCACATTCAAGATCCGCGCAAACTCAAGCTGGGCAGATGCAACCAACATCGGTCTTGCTCCAGGCTCAGAGAGAGGTGTTGTAAACGGCAAGATTTCAGTCGTTACAGCAGAGTACTCAAAGGCTAACCTCGGCGGTGACGCAGCTGACATCAAGCTCAACGGCGAGGCAGGCACATACGACGTATACTTCAGCTTCGAGAACCTCGAGGTTTACGTGATGGAAGAGGGCTTCAAGCCAGGCGAGAAGGAGCCTCAGAACCCGGATCCGGTAGAGATCACTTACACTGTAGTAGGTACAATTGCTGACAATGCATGGGTAAACAATGCTGCAGCAGGTCTCATGGCTAAGGAGGGTGACCTCTATGTTGCTAAGAACGTTCCTTTCGTATGGAACTCTACATGCTATGGCGGCGACTATAACAGAATCGAGTTCAAGATTGTCGAGACAGGTACATGGGACGGTTTTGCATATCCTGAGAAGAACGTAGATCAGTATGCAAATGCAGAGATTACAGTCCAGAACGGCGGCGAGAACATCGCAGTAGATGCACCAGAAGGCTCATACGACGTATACTTCGACAAGGCAAACCTAAAGGTATGGGTTATGGAAGCCGGCTTCAAGCCAGGCGAGAAGGAGCCTCTTGTTCCATCTACAGGAGATTTTGACATCGACGGCAAGCAGTGGACTTTCATATGGCAGACATTATATGGTGCTTCATGCGTGATTGACCTTGGCGTTACAGAGCCGGGTGTTGCAATCCTTGCTTATGATATGGGTGTGCTTGATCCTTCTTATGCAGGTATCTACTATCCATACATGATGGGTGCTTATACTATTGCCAAGACAGACGGCACATCAGGTGTTGTTACATTGTCGGCAGATGGGCAGTCAGTTGAGATCCCTTACTCAAATGCCACTGAAAATACCGTACACTTTGAATCTGCAGCTCTCCTTGAAGGTGAGAACATCGATTGTACTCTCGCTACTTCTCTCATCGAGATTTCTACTGGAGCAGCCGAAGGCCTCGCTGACGGCGAGTACTGGATCATAGCAGACGGAAAGGTTGCAACTCCTCTTACAAGCAGCTACGGCTATCTTCAGGTGACTGACGCTGTTGACGGAAAGAGCACTGCAGCAAACGCATTCACCTTCACACAGGTAGAGGCTGGCGTGTATACAATCCAGGACAGCAATGGAAAGTACTACTATCAGACCGGCACATACAACAGCTTCAATGTAGCTGACGAAGATGGTATGACAGATGACTACCTCTGGGAAGTTTATGACTCAGGTAACGGTCAGTACGTAATCATGAACCTTGGAGTAGGTAAGGTCATGCAGTATGATTCAAACTACAACTCATATGGTTCTTATTCAGATGAGAGAGGAACTCTCCCAACTCTTGTACTCGCAGAGGATCCGATCGCTGAGCCAGAGCCGACTCCGGGCGATATGGCACATGCTCTGACAAGCAATCTCGAGTGGACTCTTGGTACTAAGGCATATAGTGAGAAGGCAACTATCAATGGCAATGCTGATGTTTCAGTTCTTAAGCTTGGAACATCATCAGTTGTAGGAGATGCCACAGTTGTCATTCCAGCAGGAACGACAAAGGTTGGATTCTACGGTGTTGCTTGGAAGAGTAAGAAAGGAACTATAACTGCGTCGGCTGAATTGGCTGGAGGTCAGTTCTTCTCACAGGATCTTGTTGCAAACGAAGGTGCTACTAACAATACTCCATATACAATGACTGTGGCAGAGTCTGATTATTATGAGATTGATGTTGTAGCTCTTCTCGGATCAGCATGTCCGATGGATCTTACAGTAAATCTTTCAACTGTATCGGGAGCGACCCGCGTTATTCTGTTCGGTCTCAACGCTTACGCTGAGTAATTTTATAAATACAAAATATTCTTCAGGCGGCCTTCGGGTCGCCTGATTTGTTTTAAGCCGGAGGATGTCTGTTGTATTGCAAAAGTGCTGATTGATAATTATATTTGCAGATTCAAGTGTAAAGGCAAATTTTTAAATATTAATATCGTTTAAGCATGAAACTAAGAAACATTATTCTTGGAGCTTTTTCTGCTGTGGCTGTATTCGCTGCATGTGAGAAAGAGGTGACCGATCTTGGTACTCCAGACATTTCAATCAGCACAAATGAGCTGACATTCGATGTTGAAGGTGGAGAGCAGACTCTTACCGTCAATGCAACCAGAGACTGGAAAGTCGAGACTGATGCAGACTGGGTTGTTGTTGATCCTGCCAAAGGTGAGGCATCGGCTGACGACCAGACCGTGACCGTTACAGTTCTTGAGAATACCGGCATGGACCGTACTGCCGATCTCAAGTTCACTATCGGTATGAAGAGCAAGTACCTGACCGTATCACAGGCAGGCCCTGGCGGATCGGCAGAGGCTCTGATCGTTTATTACAACGACTATGACAAGGTTGAGGCAGAAAAGACCTATGGTTCAGGATCAAGCTGGCCATATCTTGATCAGTTCGACGGCTGGATGAATCAGACTGGAACAGGTTCTGCAAATATAGAGTATGCATACAGCGGAATGTCTGCACGTGCAAACTCAACTTCAGACAGCAACTATTCTGACTATCCGGGATCAGGAAAGAACAACATGTTCTTCGGAAAGTCTGCATATCTTGCAACAAAGAATATCGCTCTCGGCGGTGCAACCAACTTCACCCTTACTTTCGGTACTGAGAAGTATTCACAGGACAACGGTAGCGTATTCACAAACTCAGAGTTCCACATCTTCCTCAGCCAGGACGGTGCAAAGTGGGTTGAACTCACTGACTATACATTCGCAGGCGGCACAACTGAGGGCCGTTGGAACCTCGCAACAGCAAACTTCTCAGTTCCAGCCGGCACAGAGAATCTTTCTATCTGTATCAAGGTAGACGTTGCAAGTTCATATCGTATGGATGACATGAAGCTCGTCATCTCAGAGGGTGGTGAGACAGTTGACTTCTCTCAGGCTGTAGAAATGGACTTTACAGCTGGCGGTGGCAATACAGGTGGCGGCAGCGCTACTGCACCAGAGTCTAAGGGCAAGAAGACTGTCGAGGAGTTCATCGCAGCGGCTGACACTCAGAACTACTATGAACTTACAGGTACTGTTTCAAGGTTCAATGCAACTTATTGTAGCTTTGACCTTACTGATGCTACAGGAACCATATATGTGTATTCGGTTCTCGATGCAAGCAAGGCAGAGTGGACAAGCAAGATTTCAAACGGCGGTACCATCACAATTTACGGTAAGTACCTCTACTATGAGCAGAAGTCTCAGCACGAGGTTGTGAATGCTCATATCGTAAGCTTCGAGGGTGACGGTTCCGGTTCGACAACTCCGTCAGGTCAGCCTGAGTCACTGACAAAGGCTACTGTTGCAGAGTTCCTCGCTGCACCAGAGAGCTCAGACGTATGGTATGAACTCACAGGCGAAATCATAAACATCGCTAAGCAGGACTATGGCAACTTTACAATCAAGGATGCTACCGGCGAGATCTATATCTATGGTATGACTTCAAAGTGGGTAGGTTCAAACGACAAGTCATTCTCTCAGATCGGCCTTAAGGTAGGTGATATTGTGACACTCGGAACACTTCGCGGATCATATAACGGTGAGCCTCAGGGTGGTGGAAACCCTGTTCCTGCATTCTACATCAGCCATGTTCCGGGAGAGGGCGGCGAGGTAGTCACTCCTCCTGCAGGCGAGGCTGGCGAGTATGAACCTCAGGGCGTTACCTGGACTCTCGGAGAGAAAGCATATGACAACACCTCAGGAAACAATGCTCAGAAAGGAACAGTCAATGGCGTTTCAGTAGCCAATATGCTCAAGCTCGGTACAGGCTCACTTGTCGGTGATGCAACTCTCCATGTGGCTGCCGGCACAAAGAAGCTCGGATTCTACTGCGTGGCATGGAAGGACAAGAAGGCTTCTGTGAAGTTCTCGGTTGATGGAACAGAGATTACTACAATCACTCCGACAGCTAATACAGGAGCAACAGGAAACCCTCCTTATGCTTCTATTACAGTGACTGAGTCTGACTACTTTGAGGTGGAGCTTCCTTCAGGTGCTACTGATGTGAAGGTAGAGACACTTGATCCGGCTAACGGCCGCGTGATCTTCATCGGCCTCAAGGCTATTACAGAGTAATAATACGGGATTTATAAGCATCAAAAGGGACCGGCCGGGTGGCCGGGCCCTTTGATGGTCTAAAACAAGATGATGAAATTGACTTCAATATCCAAGGTTGCGGCGGTCGTGATGGCCTTCTGCACCTTGATTGCAGTTTCTTGTGACAAGCCTGTCGAGGAAGAGAAGGGTGCTTTTGAGGTGTCCATCAAGACTCCGAATGTCGGCTCCGGCAAGGGACAGCAGTTTGTAAGCGTGAAGTGCAGCGGCAGCTGGACTCTTGCTCTCGTTTCCGACGAGGGGGAGGTTGACTGGGCTACCCTCAGCATGACTTCGGGCTCTGGTGACAAGAACAGCATCGTTCTCAAATATGATGTGAACAACACCGAGAGCAGCCGCGGATGCAGAATCGTGCTTGACAATGGTTCTGAATGGACAGACTGCGCTTTGGTACAGATGGCAGCAGGCCAGCATCCTGAGGATGATCCGGATGATGGCAGCGGTTCGGGCAGCGGTCAGGGCAGCATGGACCTGACCAAGACAGGCTGGCTGGAGCTTCCGGCAATGGATGATCCTGCTCTCGGATACTACAGCCACAGCTTCCAGATGGGCGGCAAGACCTACAGGAACTATTCGTTCGGATGGAGTCAGAAGGACCGTGTGGCCCTCTGGGTGGCATATCCGCTTTGTAAGTTCTATACGAACGGAAGCGCAGGACGAACAAATGCGTGGGCTTTGGATCCGCTTCTTGGCGAGGATTCCGCGGCTCCTTTCGGAGGTTATGCCGGAAGCTATGCTCGAGGCCATCAGCTTCCTTCGGCCGACCGTCAGTGCTGCGATGAAGCGAATGAGCAGACTTTCTATGGCACCAACATGACTCCGCAGCTGAATGAACATAACGAAGGCATATGGGCCGATCTCGAAGGTAAGGTAAGAGGCTGGGCGAATGCATCGGATACGACTTACGTCGTGACTGGAGTCACCGTAAGCTCATCAAGCAGGAAGGAGGAAGATTCGTACGGCAACAGCGTGACAATTCCGGATGCATATTTCAAGGCTGTCCTTAAGTACAGCAAGTCTTCGACACTCGGAACATGGAATGCGGCAGCGTTCTATCTGGAGCATAAAGCATATTCGGGCGGTATAAGCAAGTCACACTCTATGTCCATAGACGAACTTGAGGAGATCACAGGAATAGACTTCTTCGTGAATCTTCCTGCCAAGATCGGCGAAGACCAGGCCGCGAAGCTTGAGGCTGCCGATCCTGCCAGCTCTTCAGTCTGGTGGTAGATGGAAAAGATGTTTCGCTCCGCTCAACATGACAGTAAGGTTTTGTCAATTTGAATGTTGCTCTGTCATTCTGAGCGTCAGCGAAGAATCTTTAAACAAATGATTTATGAAAAAATTACTTATAGTTTTCGCATCCCTGCTGCTTCTCAGCACAGGCGCGCAGGCCCAAAAGGGCACAAAGAATTATGTCGTGGGATTCTACAACCTTGAGAATCTCTTCGATACATACAATGATCCTGCAAAGAACGACGAGGAGTTCCTTCCTGAAGGAAAGAACAAGTGGACTGAGGCCAAGTATCAGAAGAAGCTTCAGAACATGGCCAAGGTCATCAGGTCGATGAAGGAGGAGAACGGCGCATGGCATGCCATCCTCGGCGTGTCGGAGATCGAGAACCGTCTCGTGCTCGAGGACCTCGTGATGGAGCCTCAGATCGCAGAGGCCAACTATCAGATCATCCATTATGACGGTCCGGACAGACGTGGTGTGGATGTAGCGCTTCTCTACAAGCCGGAAGTGTTCACATACCTCGACAGTGAGTCCATCCCGTTCACATTTGAGGGCAGCTCCATCGACTGGATTCAGAGTCAGGAGGAAAGGGATTATTTCAGAACCCGTGACATCCTCATGGTGCATGGAACCATTGATGGCGAGCACTTCGCGTTCTATGTTGCGCACCTTCCTTCACGTGCAGGCGGAAAGAAGGGTGGCAACCAGCTTCGCGACCGTGGCGGCGAGATCATGTACAACCACGCCATGATGATGCAGGAGAAATATCCTGGTATCAAGATCGTATGCATGGGCGATATGAACGACAACCCGACAGACCCGTCAATGGCCGAGTATCTCCACGGAAGGGAGTTCAAGGAGGATGTCACCGACAAGGACTTCTTCTCTCCTTTCACTTCGATGCTCAAGGCCGGTTTCGGCTCGCTCGCATATCAGGGAGTATGGAGCATATATGACCTTCTCCTGGTCAACAATGCCCTTGCAAACCCTCAGGACGGCACATTCGGCCTTCTCCAGCTTCACAAGAAGGGTTACTATGGACGCGTATACAACCCTAAGTTTCTGACCAACCAGAAGGGACAGTACAAGGGCACTCCGTTCAGGACATTCTCCAACGGATCGTTCATCGGCGGTTACAGCGACCACTATCCGACTTACATCGTAATCACTAAATAGAAAGGAGATTTCTCCACTCGCTTCGCTCGGTCGAAATGACAGTTATACGCTCAGTCAAACGACAGTGACTGCTTGGTCGAAACGACAGGATGACATGTTTTAGTGTCATTTCGAGCGAGGCCGCAGGCCGAGTCGAGAAATCTGCATAATGACAACAAAATGATAAAGAAAGCATTACTATCAATCGCGGCGCTGCTTTGCTCCATTGCCCTCTTCGCCCAGGACAGCGAATGGGGAGGAGTGAAGGGTACGGTCGTAAACCGTGCCGGCAGAGCGCCTATCGCCGATGCTGAACTTACTCTTTCCCAGGCGGGAGAGACTGTCAATACAGCAATATCGGACGAGTCAGGAAAGTTCCTCATGGAAAATCTTCCAAACGGAATGTATGACCTGACGATCAAGGCTCCCGGATTCCTGGATGCACATGTAAACGTGACCATCGAGGGTTATGTGAAGGACCTTATCTTCGTTGGTATGGTCGTAGAGCAGGTCGTTACAGATGTTGACGATTCCAACTTCGCAGAGTTCGATATGGACGACTCAGGATTTGAGGACGCACCATCTATCCTTTTCGGAAGCAATGACCCGTTCACCAACATCGCAAGCTTCGGATTCAGCTCCATCCGCTTCAAGAACAGAGGTTATACCAATGAGTCTCAGGACGTATACCTCAGCGGCGTGAGAATGAACGACGCCATCACAGGCTATTCTCCATACTCTCTCTGGAGCGGTCTTAATGAGGCCATGAGAAGCAAGGAGACAACTGTCGGAAACGAGGTTTCCGACTACGGCTATGGCGGATACAACGGTGTGACCAACATCCACGCGGTACCTTCAAGCGTACGTCCGGGCTGGAGATTCAGCGCACTTACAAACAGCGCCCTCTACCGCCTCCGCCTCATGGCTACATACGCTTCAGGCGAGCTTGACAACGGCTGGTCATATGCATTCAACGTCTCTGCCCGCATCGGTGGAAACGACTGGGTGAAGGGTGTGTTCTACCGCAACTTCGCATATTATGCCGGCGTCGAGAAGAAGTTCGGCGACATCCACCGTCTCAGCCTCGTCACATTCGCGGCTCCGGGACAGCGTGGTGCTCAGAATGCTTCGACTCAGGAGGTATACGACATGATGGGCGACAACATGTACAACAGCAACTGGGGTTATCAGGACGGAAGGGTGCGCAACGCCCGCGTCCGCAAGACCTTCGAGCCTGTGACCATCCTCAAGTATACCGCAAATCCTACCGACAACCTTGAGGCATCTGCTACCCTCCTTTGGCGTACCGGAAAGAACGGTTACACTGCAATGGACTGGTATGATGCACCGGACCCACGTCCTGACTACTACCGCAACCTTCCTAGCTACTTCTGGATGGATGATCCTGACTATGGCAGGCAGAATGCGGAGAAGGCTGCATGGGCGCAGTATGCATGGGAGGAGAACATCCCTGAATATGCGCACCTCAACTGGGACCGTCTCTACAATGTCAACTGGAACAACCTTGATGCAAACGGCATGGCCCGCTCGAAATATGTGATCGAGGAGCGTCGCGTAGACCAGAACGACATCAATGTCGGCGCTAATGTCAAGTGGAATGCCCACAAGTACTTCACTCTCACTGGAGGTGCGACATACAAGTGGAACCGCACCGAGTATTACAAGAAGCTCGACGACCTTCTTGGCGGTGACTACTATGTGAATATCGACCAGTTCGCTGAACGCGACTTCGCTTCTAACCAGGCGATGGTCCAGAATGACCTTGACTATTATCTCGAGCATGGAGCGGCACAGATCCTCTCCCAGGGTGACAAGTACGGCTATGACTACTATGCAAATGTCCGCAAGGCTGAAATCTGGGCAAATGGAGCTCTGGATCTCGGTGGCTTCAAGGCAAACCTTGCCCTCCAGGCAGGTTATGAGAAGTTCTGGAGAGAGGGTCTTGTGAGAAAGGGTCTCTTCCCAGGCCTCAATGATGACGGAACTGACTTCATTGTCGGTGACAAGAACCTCACTACATATGAGACAGTGAACGGCGAACTCGTTCCTATCACTTCAAAGGGCAACTCTGCGGTTGCTGATTTCTTTACATACTCGGCTAAGCTCGGTCTTCAGTACCACTTTGCCGGCGGTCACAGAATCTATGCGAACGGAGGCTATTTCAATGATGCCCCTACATTCGCTCAGTCATTCATCTCTCCTCGTACAAGGAACTCTCTCGTTCCTAACCTCGAGACCATGAAGACTGTTTCCGCAGACCTCAACTACCAGTACAGCAACAACGGATACAATGTCCGCGTGACAGGTTTCTATACCAAGATCATGGATCAGACCGACATGATGAGCTTCTATGATGATTCTCAGAACTCATTTACAAACTTTGCTATGAGCGGCATCGACCAGCGTCATATGGGTGTCGAGCTCGGTTTCAAGGCACCTCTTCCGGTGCAGGGACTCTCTGTCGAGGGTGCTCTCAGCTGGGGTGAATACATCTACACTTCGACTCCGCGCATGACTCAGACCGTGGACAACAGCGCAGAGGTGGTTCATGACAATGCCCCTGTTCCATACTGGGCAAGCCATCCGGTCTATAAGAAATACACAGATGACCTCGGAACTGTAATCTATGAGACCGATGCCGACGGAAACTATATCGTTGAGAAGAACCAGAAGCACTATGTGCCTTCTACACCTCAGCTTGCAGCAAATCTCGGATTCAACTACAGAACCAACTCATACTGGTTCTTTGAGATAGATGCCCAGTACTTTGCAAATTCATACCTTGATATGAACCCTGGTTACAGAACCGACCTTGCCGTGAACGGTCCGGACGGAGTCTGCACACCTGTCGAGGTTGAGTATATGGCTGCTCAGGAGAAGTTTGACCCGGTATTCCTTCTCAATGCAAGCATCGGAAAGTCTTGGTACATCGACCGTAAGTACAACTTCGGATTCTCACTCAACCTCCAGAACATCACCAACAACAAGTGGGTGAAGACCGGCGGTTACGAGCAGACACGTCTGATCGACAGTGAGAGCGCCGAGAGGTACTATCGTTTCGACTCGAAGTACTTCTACATGCAGGGCTTTAACTACATGTTGAACCTCTATTTCAGATTCTAAAGGAGATTTCTCCACTCGCTCCGCTCGGTCGAAATGACAGTTATACGCTCAGTCAAACGACAGTGACTGCTTGGTTGAAACGACAGTGACTGCTTGGTTGAAACGACATGATGACATGTTTTAGTGTCATTTCGAGCGAGGCCGCAGGCCGAGTCGAGAAATCTATAACAAGATAAGTTATGAAGAAAATCTATACAATAATGTTGGCAGCGGCGCTCTTCGCAGGATGCGAGGAGTTCCAGCCTGTGGTCAATCAGGGCAAGTACCCTGATCCTGAGCCACAGAAGGTCTATACCGACGAAGACTTCGGAAAGTTCACTCCGATATCCGAGGTCAAGCAGATGTATGTAGACAACGGCAACAAGCCTTATGACATCACAAAGAACTGCGTGATCAAGGGTCAGATCATCTCATCCGACAAGACAGGAAACATCTACAAGAGCTTCTACATCCAGGATGAGACTGCCGGTATCGAAATCAAGATCGGAAAGAGCGGTCTCTATAACGACTACAAGGTAGGTCAGTGGATTTATGTCGACTGTACGGACCTTACGGTAGGTGCATATGAGGGCATGATCCAGATCGGATACAAGGACGAGACAGGCGAATATGAGACTGCATATCTCGAGCACTCTGCAATCATCGACAACCATGTGTTCAAGGGAGCGATGGCAGATGAAAAGGAACTCATAACTCCTGCAGTCATTTCCGGTGAGCAGATCTATGACGAAAAGTACCTTGGTACCCTCGTTACCATCGAGGATTGCAAGTACTGCAACCTCGTGTTCCTTATCGGATATATCGATCCTAACATCGTGGACGAGGCAAAGAAGAAGTCCAACGAGAACCGTTTCTTCCTTGATGATGAGGATGGAACCAACTGGGGCATAGATACATGGGCCATGTCGGAGAGTCTCTTCAAGGAGCATGTTGACAACGGCGACTTCGACAACGTCCAGATGAACGATGGCGTGACTGTAGGAGAGCGCAAGCACCTGATCAAGCCTCAGCCTTACACCATGAACCAGTACTTCGAGATGCCTGGCCTCAGCGGCAACAGAAGGTATCTCCAGGTGCGTTCAAGCGGCTATGCAAGGTGGTCTGACGTCAAGATCCCTCAGGCTGTTCTTGACGGAACGGCTACAGCCACATTCACCGGCGTACTGACAAAGTTCGAGGCTGAGATGCAGTTCACCCTCATCGACCTCAGCGGCGTGAAGAAGGCTGACGGTTCACCATGGTATAACGAAAACAACGAAGAGATCAAGTAATGAAAAGAATATTTTTGTTTGCAGCAGTAATTATGGCAGCAGTTGCATGTAAGAATACTGAAAAGAAGTCGGAAGAACCACAAGGTGTTTTTGCCCAGAAGTGGGATACCCCATATGGAATTCCTGATTTCGGTGCAGTCAGCGAGGAGGATTATCTTCCGGCAATCAAGGAAGCTATCGCTCAGCATCAGGCTGAGATCGATGCTATCATAGCAAACGAGGAGGCTCCTACATTCGAGAATGTAGTCGCTGCCTACGAGCGTTCCGGCGCCATGTTGGACCGCGTGATCGGTGTGCTCTTCAACCTTTCCGAGACAGATGGCACTGATTCGCTCCAGAAGGTTGTCGAGGAGGCTCTTCCGCTTCTTTCCGAGCACTCTGACAACATTTCCATGAATCCTGCATTCTTTGCAAAGGTTGAGGTTCTTTACAATGATATGGACAATCTCGGTCTGAATCAGGAGCAGAAGATGGTTCTCAAGAAGCTCTATGAAGGTTTCGTCAACAACGGAATCGCTCTTGACGAGGCTTCGCAGGCACGTATGCGTGAGATCAACAGCGAGCTTTCTTCTCTCTCCAACACATTCGGAAACAGGCTTCTTGCCGAGAACAATGCATTCGCTGCAGAGTTCGGCATAGCTATTTCCGAGTATGGCGGAGCGATGGCTTCTACTGAGGACCGCGCCCTTCGTGAGAAGATGTTCAAGGCATATGCTTCACGCGGAAACAACGGAAATGCGAACGACACCAAGGACCTCATCATGAAGATGATGGCTCTCCGTATCGAGAAGGCGAAGCTTCTCGGATACGAGAACCCTGCACAGATGATTCTGCATGACAAGATGGCCGGTACCCCTGAGGCTGTGGATACGTTCCTTGCAGGTCTCATGGCTCCAGCAGTTGCAAAGGCAAAGGAGGAGATTGCCGATATGCAGGCTATCATGGATGAGGATATCAAGGCGGGTCTTCTTCCTGAGGGTTCGAAGATCGAGCCTTGGGACTGGGCATATTACGCTGAGAAGGTACGCAAGGCAAAGTATGCTCTCGATGAGGAGCAGACCAAACCTTACTTCAAGATGGAAAACGTCCGCGAGGGTGTGTTCAATACTGCCCATAAGCTCTTCGGTCTGAACTTCGAGAAACTTGAGGACATTCCGGTATATCATCCTGATGTCGAAGGCTTCAAGGTGACAGATGCGGACGGAGCCCTTATCGGAATTCTTCTTACTGACTATTTTCCACGCAGCACCAAGAGAGGTGGCGCTTGGATGAACAACTTCGTGAACCAGGAGGTTGTTGACGGCGAGGATATCCGTCCTGTGATCGTCAACGTAGGCAACTTCTCAAAGCCGGTTGACGGCAAGCCTTCTCTGCTTACTCTTGACGAGGTGGAGACCATGTTCCATGAGTTCGGACATGCACTTCACGGACTTCTCAGCCAGTGTACATACAAGAGTGTTGCAGGAACAGCTGTTGCACGTGATTTCGTGGAGCTTCCTTCACAGATCATGGAGAACTGGGCGTTCCAGCCTGAGGTTCTCGAGGGATATGCACGTCATTACGAGACAGGTGAGGTCATCCCTGCTGAGCTTGTGGAGAAGATCAATGCTGCCGGCACATTCAATCAGGGTTTCATGACCACTGAACTTGCAGCTGCTTCTATCCTTGATCTCAAGTGGCATATGCTCTCTGAGATCCCGACTGTCATTTCGGACGACTCCACTGTCATTTCGAGCGATTCCACTGTCATCTCGAGCGACTCCGCTGTCATTTCGAGCGAGGCCGAAGGCCGAGTCGAGAAATCTTTCGTAGAAGAATTCGAATCACAGGTATGCAAGGAAATGGGCCTCATCGATGAGATCATCCCACGCTACCGCAGCACATACTTCGCGCACATCTTCAGTGGCGGATACAGTGCAGGCTACTACAGCTACCTCTGGGCTGAGGTTCTCGACAAGGATGCATTCGAACTCTTCATGCAGGAAGGCATCTTCGATCCTGAGACTGCAATGTCGTTCCGCAAGAACATCCTCGAGATGGGCGGCAGCGATGAGCCGATGGATCTCTACCGCCGCTTCCGCGGCGCCGATCCTGATCCGGCAGCCCTCACCCGCGCCCGCGGGCTCTAACAGTCTTAGCGGCCTGAGCGCTACCCCTGTCATCCGGAGCGTCCCAGTCATCCGGAGCGCTACCCCTGTCATCCTGAGCGCTACCCCTGCCATCCTAAGCGCTACCCCTGTCATCCGGAGCGCCCCCCTGTCATCCTGAGCGCCAGCGAAGGATCTTATAACATCGTCTCGGAAAAACACTGCGATTTTTCCGAGACGATTGTCATTTTGCACCCGATTGCCCAGTTCTATGCAATCGTCTCAGAAAAAAAAGGTATATTTTTCCGAGACGATTGCAATTAGAACAGCTGTCCGGACTGTCACGGGAAACATACTTATACCTGTTGTATCCAAGACGGTTTTGGTAAGACTGTGCCTGAAGCAGTTCCGAAGTGATATGCTGCCTACAGCAATCTGCCTGCCAGACATCTGTTTAGCTGTTCCTGTGTTATATGATAGCTTCCGTAAAGATATCGGGCGACCTGTTCGATCTTGCTTTGTGGTATGCTGTAAACTGATCTGCCTTCCAGCAATCTGTCAATAGTATCGCAAACCTTAATGTCAGTCATGGAATTGTAGTTCGCACGTCCATGTTCGTTTGCCAACATGGACTTCAAGTCTTGCCCGCCGACATTCCTCTCCATCTGTTCCAAGGTTATGGGCGGAATATTGAGGGCATCCTGCTGCTGCTCTTTCTCCCAGTTCTCTCCGGAAAGTCTGTTCATATAATAAAGGAAGGTTCTGGCGGTGGAGAATTGATGCTCCACATCTGCTACATCGATCACACTTTCAGGCAGGATCATCCCGCTGCTGTCCATCTTGAATCCATCAGGTAGCGGTTCGTTTCCCGGCAGATATAGATATTGTGATTTTTTCGGCATCAGTTCGGGGCAGTCAAACTTTCCTAGCTCTTTCCTGAACAATGCATGGATGGAGGAATACCGGTAGCCAAATGGAGTTGCAGCAATACCATGATGCAGGGCATTTCTTAATATATATGCAAGAGCTGCCAGAAGATGGTATATTTGTCCCTTCCTGCCGTATTTCTTGTTGAAGTACCTGTTGTAGGGATATCTGAAGGCTTTCATGAAGTGATGTGGATTTTCTGTCCTTACACCTATGTGAGTGTGATTGGACATGATGGAGTATCCTAAGAGATTTGATTCTGTTTTGTGCGCAGCAAGGCATAGACAATTGTTCCCGTGAATATAATCTTCATCACTACGGAACATTACTTCGTTTCCGCTCGACAGGCATAGATGGTAGGTCTTTTTCATTTTTTTACCTAAATCTATGCAGATGTTTTCGCGTTTTGTTTAAAAAAAAGAAATATTTTGTTTAAAAAAGAGAAAAATCTGACATGCTGCCATACAATTTTTCATCGTCTCAGAAAAACAGGCTCATTTTTCCGAGACGATGACTGATTTCACATGCATTGTTACGTTTGTCGTTATCGTCTCGAAAAAACGGCTACTATTTTCCGAGACGATTGTCATATGTGTCTATCGTGCAGCCTTGTAGGCTCCGGAGGTTATTTCGGAGAGGGTAAGTTCTTTGTAGACCATGTCGTAGCCGCCGTTGCAGTTGTGGTTTTCGTGCTCTTCGTAGTAGAACGCGATGTTTCCTCCCCGTAGCTGCATCATGGTGGAGTAGGCGGAGGTGCTTTCGGAAACCTGATAGGGCTTCTCCCAATCTGCAGCCAGCACTTCAGGAGTCACCGATTCCGGATCTTCCGGCAGTTCCTTGTAGTAGATGCCGACATTGCTCCTGCCAGGACCAAGCGGCACGGACTGCAGAACCAGCCTGACCTTCTTGCCGTCTTCCTTCCGGATAGCAGGGACTATAATGATTTCGCCGTTGCATGCATTGGAGACCGCTGTGCAGCCATCGTTTTCAGCTCCGGAAAATGCTGCCGTACCCCACTGTCCGGTTCCGGAAGATACATCCGAATACCTGTATATGTTGAATATACGTCCTCCTTTTGCTCTCGAGCTGAGAATGACGCTTCCGTCTGGAAGTTCCTCGCATTTGGGCTCGTCTCCAGACGGAGCTGGCAATGAATCAGGACCTCCCAAAGCATGCCATGTCCTGCCGAAATCATCGCTGTAGATCACCCTGTTGCCGTTCGGACGTGCACATAGTGCTGCGTAAATCCTGTAATGACTTCCGGTCTTTACGGTTCTGCTCTGGAATATCTTTCCCGATGCCACGAAGCAGCTTTGTATGCATCCATGTCTGCAGTCGTCAAAAAGCGAGTAGACCTGCTCTGTGATCTCTTCCCACTGGCTCCATGTCCTGCCATTGTCATGGCTACGTATGACTGCAACCCTGTTAGGATTCTGGCGGGTAGTGGTCTGATGCCAGTAGACTGTCTCTCCGCATACCATCACCACCAGCACGTCTCCGCTTTCCCTGTCCGCTACGATAGCTGCATCTCCAAACCCGCAGTCTGTCGCCTTTGAAACCCCTGTTCCCTCTATCAGTACGGCCTTGTCGCTCCATGTCTTTCCTCGGTCCCCTGACGTTCTGCTGTGGATGTCCACTCTGCCCCAGCCGATGTCCAGAAGACAATGCCTGTAGTCCGCCAAAGCAAGCAGGTCCCCATTGTGCATTGTGGCGATTGTCGGAATGCGGTAGGGGATACTGTCAGCAGCATCAGCTTCAAAAAGTGTGTGCTGACTGAGTTTGCGTACGTTTCCACACGATACTGCCGCAAATCCCATCAGCAGAATCACCGCCACTTCGGTTAGTTTCAAGATTTTTCTCATTGCCTTCTTTACTGTAGATCTTCAGGTGTGTCCGGCAAACAACCGCCATCAGCATACATATTGCTGATGGCGGCTGTTATGATGAAGAACAAGCTGTTACTTATTCTTGAGATTCTTATAAGTAAGGATGGTAGCTACGAGTGATACTACAGCGAAAAACATCGGGATGCTGCGACCGACTTCATGGCTGCCATGCTTAATGCTATCTGAAATCAGTTTTCGCGCTTCAGATTCATTGTATATTCTTTCGTACAGCCTTACTCCGTTATTACTTACCTCAATATTCAGGTCTGGCCATACTGTACCTCCTATCAATCCGAAAACGGCAGCAAGAATTCCGGCCCAGAATATCAGTTCCTTGTGGTCATACAGCACACCCACAAGGGCAACAAGTCCCATGATCAGTCCTAAAATTCCATACCATGACTGAACTCCCAGCATTGATCCATCTGCTACAGCCTTGCCCTGGGTAACATGAATGCTGAACCATGAGCAGAACGGTAGAATGACCATAAGGGCGACTGCCACCAATATGATGATACTTCTCTTGTCTTTCTTGATCTGCGGTTTAGACCAGTCTGTTTTGCCGATAGCCTTGAAATCCGGTAATAATGATTTGATATCCATGATAAATAAATGTTTTGGTTAATACTCTTATCTGCTAAGCTGGTGGAGTGCGAATGTGTAGGCTCCGAGAGAAACTGCCTTGTTTGCTCCTATCTTCGAGAGGGCTACTCCGATGCGCTTCTGAGGGTCGTAGGTGACTTCGATCTCGCTGTTGTAGATCTTGATGCTCTTCTGCTCGCCCTTGAGGAACTGTCTCAGTTCGTTCGGGTTGTCAAGGTCATATACCTTGGATGCCAGTTTGCTGATAGGCTCACCGTTCATTCGCTGCATCTTTCCTCGCAGGCTCTCGAACATTGCGTCCTTCATGTATTTGTATGCTCCTGAGAGTCCGCCACCGATGACTACAAGTCCGTCAGTGATCGATACTGTCATGGCTATCGTGTCGCCGAGAACCTTTCCCATCTGGGCGAATGCTCCTTTGGCAGCCTCTGCATCTCCTTCACGTGTACCTTCTGCGATCTCGAAGATCTCCACAGGTTCCAGTCCGTGGTCAGGATTGCCGGACAGTTCTCCATAAACGCGTTTCACAGCTCTGATGGATGCTCCTTCCTCTGCGAATACGCCTTCGTGTCCGAGGTAAGGGATGCTGAACATCTCGATGCAGGAGTTGTCTCCTCTGTTGAGTTCACCGTTTACAACCATTCCGATACCGAGTCCTGTTCCGAGTGTGAATCCCAGCAGGTTGCGGTATCTCTTTCTGCTGCCGGATTCGTCAAGCATCTCATTGATTTCCGGAAGCAGACCTCCGAGAGCCTCGCCGTATGCATACAGGTCACCGTCATTATTGATATAGACCGGCATGCTGAACTTCTTCTTGAGATATGGTCCGAGAGCTACTCCTTCCCTGAAAGCAGGGAAGTTCAGAAGCTGGCCTCCGATGATGCCGTTAGGATAGTCGGCAGGTCCGGGGAATGCGAAGCTTATCGCTGCCGGGCGCTCTTCAAGCTGGTCTATGATGGTCCTGAATCCTTCCACCATTGTCTGAAGACAGAGGTCGAGGTCGTCGGCATGTGCCGGAAGTGTAAGAGGCTCTACAATGAATTCTCCTCTCTGCATGGCTCCGAAGACCATGTTTGTACCTCCGGTATCCAGTGTCAGGATAATGCGTGGGTCGGTGCTGTAGTTGATCATTATGCGGTTATAAATCGGTTAGTCTTACGAAGGTAGTAAAAATTTTGGAATATAGATTTCTCGACTCCCTTCGGTCGCTCGAAATGACAGGTGGGGCCCTTGAAATGGTCCTTCGGTCGCTCGAAATGACAGTTGTGACCCTTGAAATCGGAAGCGCTAGCGTTAATGAACCGTAGACATTTCGAAGTCGATTACTGCGCCGTCAGCGAGGTCAGAATACTTGAGGAAGTTGCTGTCCCAGTTGTTGCCTTCGACCTTCATGCTGCTGATATATGGGACCTGAGGACCGTTAGACGATGCATTTATCACTATGTCCTCCCCGTTTTCAAGATGCACGACGGCCTTCTTGAACAGTGGCGAGCCGATGGCATAGAAGTCAGAACCCGGGCACACAGGATAGAATCCGAGGGCCGAAAATACATACCATGCAGAAGTCTGACCGTTGTCTTCGTCGCCGCAGTATCCGTCAGGGGTGGCGCTGTAGAGCCTATCCATGACCTCACGTACCCATTTCTGTGCCTTCCATGGCTGCGATGTCCAGTCGTAGAGATATATCATATGCTGCGCCGGCTGGTTGCCGTGGGCGTAGTTGCCCATGTTGGCCACCTGCATTTCAGTGATCTCGTGGATGCGGTAGCCGTAGTAGCTGTCGTCATATATCGGCGGCACAACAAACACAGAGTCAAGCATCTGCGCGAATACCTCCTTGCCTCCCATCGCCTCTGCCAGTCCGTCCACGTCGTGGAAAACGGACCATGTATAATGCCATGCATTGCCCTCAGTGAAGGCATCGCCCCATTTGTATGGGCTGAACGGCTCCTGGAAACTTCCGTCGAGGTTGCGTCCGCGCATGAGGTTATGCGATGGGTCGAACACGTTCTTCCAGTTGTTCGAACGCTCCTCCCACTTGTCAAGTTCCTCCTGCGGACGTCCTAGCTTCTTGGCCAGCTGGAGGATGCACCAGTCGTTGTAGGCATATTCCAGGGTGCGGGCAACGCTTTCGTGGATGCCGACGTTATATGGAATATATCCGATGGAGTTGTAATATTCATGTCCGAGGCGGCCGGTGGAGCTGACCTCCGGGTGTACGTGCTCTGTGCCGTAGACGATGCAGTCGTAGAGCGTCTGCCAGTCCTTCTCAGGGGTGATGTCCTTGAGGATTGCGTCAGCTACGACTGAGGCGGAGTTGTTTCCCACCATGCAGCCTCTATGGCCAGGACTTGCCCATTCCGGCAGGAATTCATTCTCTCGCGCGATGTTGGCAAGACCCTGCTGGATCTCCTCATTTACAGAAGGATAGACAAGGTTAAGAAGAGGGAAGAGCGCGCGGAAAGTGTCCCAGAATCCTGTGTCGGTATATAGATATCCGTCGCAGATCTGACCGTTGTATGGACTGTAATGTATTGGCTTTCCTTCTTCAGAGATTTCATAGAACTTGCGTGGGAAGAGTGTCGCGCGGTAGAGGCATGAGTAGAATGTGCGGTACTGCTCTTCGGTGCCGCCTCCGACTTCGATACGGCCCAGAACCTCGTTCCAACGGTCCCTTGCCGCCTCCTTGACCTCGGCCAATGTCCGTCCTTCCACTTCCTTGAAGTTGATCCATGCCTGGTCTAGAGAAATGAACGAAGACGCAGCCTTTACGCAGACCTTCTCGCCGCGGGAGGTCTTGAATCCGACAGATGCCATGATGCGGTTTCCTTCCAGCTCCGATACGCCGTCCACAGGATTTTCCGGCCCATCATACAGCGTCCAGCTTTCAAAAGCCTTGTCGAATCCGATGACAAACCAGTTGCGGAAGTTTTCCGGCACGCCACCGCTGTTCTTGGTTGTGTAGCCCACGACAGCATTCTTCTCCGGAATGACCTTGATATATGATCCGTTGTCGAAGGCATCTATCACTACTCCGGAAGTCTCGCTCTCCGGGAAGGTGAAACGGAATGCCGCTGCGCGCTCAGTCGGGGTGAGCTCGACATTGATGTCATGGTCTGCAAGGTATACCTGGTAGTAATACGGTCTGGCAGTCTCGCTCTTGTGTGAGAAATAGCTCGCGCGTGAGTTCTCATCCACATGGCTGGCGTCACGTACCGGCATTATGGCGAACTGGCCGTAGTCGTTGATCCATGGTGACGGCTGGTGGGTCTGCTTGAACCCGCGGATCCAGTTCTGGTCATATCTGTATGCCCATCCGTCTCCCATTCTTCCGCCCTGCGGTGTCCAGAAGTTCATGCCCCATGGCATGGCGATCGCCGGGTAGGTGTTACCGGTCGAAAATGCATGATGCGACAGAGTTCCCACAAGGGTGGAAACATAGTCCACAGGGTCTGTGGCCATCTTCGGATCTTCTTCAGTCTGTGGCTTTGCTGTGCAGCCTGCCAGCAGCAGTGCCGCTATGATTATTCGTTTCATTGTATCAATTTTATGTGGCGCGTAACTTGTTGATATTCAGTATTTTGTTATAACCTGCGTGCTGTCGGAGGGGAGCACGCAAAGGTGTGGAAGTTGTTGATATTCAGGCGGTTCTGCGCCACTGTATTGTGTTGTTACAATATTATACTGTCACAACATTGTGCAGCAGCTATATTATACTGTTCAATACGTGCAGTCTTCCGTCGTCTATGATCTTCAGGATAAGCTCGCCAAAGAGGGTGTTTTGCCACGCGAACCATTCGCGCGTGAATGTCTCGCTGTCATCCTTATAGAACGATTCATGCATGAATCCGGTGCCTGCGTCAGTGGTCATCAGCTGGCATATGCATTCGCGGATCTCATCATCGTCGTCAGAGGTGAATGCCTTCATCATTATACTCATCGGCCAGATTACCTCTGACCATATGTGCGGCCCTCCGATGCCTTCTCCAGCAGTGCCGCTGTAGAAATACGGATTCGCCTCGCTCCATACGAAGTGTCTGGTGTTCTGATATATAGGATCATCAGCCGGTACATCGCCGAGATAAGCCATCGCCAGTAGTGAAGGAACATTGGCGTCGTCCATCAGGAACCGGCTGCCGAATCCGTCCACTTCGTATGCATATATTTTTCCATATTCCGGGTGCTCATATACTGCATGCTCCTTCAGCGCCAGCTCCACCTCCGATGCAAGGTCAAGGCACTCCTGTGTAAGCTCTGCGTCATTGTTCACCTTGCGAAGAATCTCAGCTGCCTTGCGCAAGCTGCTGACAGCCATAAAGTTGGATGGAACCAGAAATTCGAATGTGGTCGCATCGTCCGATGGCCTGAAGGCCGATGCTATAAGTCCGACCGGCTTGACAGGGTTGCCCTTGCCGACAACGCATTTGGTGTCGAGCTGGCGGTCGGTCACACGCAGGAAACGGTATCTTCCCGGGCCATCCTTGCGCTGCTGCTCCTTCATAACGGACAGCATCTTCCCGATGGCTTCCACCCATACGTCGTCAAAGACCGACGTATCTCCGCTGACCTTCCAATATTCATAAGCGAGACGGATAGGGTAGCAGTGCGAATCAAGTTCCCATTTCCTTTCGAATACATACGGGTCCGCAGCCGGCCAGTCGCTTTTGTTCGCAGCGCCCACTGGCTCCACATTGAAAGCATTTGCATATGGATCTATGCATATGCATTTGAACTGTCTGCGGATCACTCCGGCAATCATCTCCTTTAGCTCAGGATCTTCGCTGACATAGCGCAGGTATGGCCATACCTGCGCTCCCGAGTCGCGGAGCCACATTGCAGGGATGTCACCGGTATAGACGAATGTGTCAGGGAGACTGTCTTCGCTCTCTACCGGGTGGACAGTAGTATCAAGAGTGTTGGGATAACAGTTGGCAAACATCCACTTCAGGCGTGGATTCTCAAGCATTCCGACGACTCTTGCTATCTCCGCCTCCACTGCCTTTGATGTGAAAAGACGGTCTTCCGGCAGCGGCCGCTGGTCCTCGTACTCGGAAGGTTCATTTGCGCAGTACCACACCTTAGGCTCCGCTCCCATCCTGATGACAAGCTCTCCGCCTGCCATGATGTCCTTATGTTCTATATAACCCTTGGTGTAGGCCTTTCCGTTGAGGGTGATGCTCTGGATGTAGCGGTTTTGGGCGCTGTTGTTTTCTGCTGTTATGGTGAAAGCCTTGTTTTCTCCCGTCTTGCCTACGTTGATGCTTACCTTGTCGAAAAGAGGCGATCCGAACCAATACTGACCTGAACCCGGCTCCACCTGGTAGAAGCCCATCGATGACATTATATACCATGCGGACATCTGACCCACGTCTTCATTGCCTGATAGTCCGTCAGGTCGGGCGGTATAGAGGGTGCCGAGCACTTCGCGGATCTTGTCCGCCGCCTTCCATGGCTGTCCTGCAATGGTATAAAGGTAGAGGATATGATGACTAGGTTCATTGCCGTGGGCATACTGTCCGATGAGTCCTGAGATGTCAGGTGAGGATTCTGCACCCTCGATGACCGATGGAACGATGAACAGCGAGTCGAGCTTGCTGATGAACTTATCCTTTCCGCCGAAGCACTCGATGAGCCCCTCTACATCGTGAGGCACCAGCCATGTATACTGCCATCCGTTGCCCTCGCAGTAGTCGTCGGCACGATGGGTCGATGCGAACGGGCTGTATTCCTGACGGAACCGTCCTTTGCTGTCCTTGCCTCTGATGAATCCTGAATCCTTGTCAAACAGGTGTTTGTATGATTTACTTCTTTCGTTGAAGTATTCATATTCCTTTCTATATTTCTCTGCCTTTTCAGGTGATGCAAAGTAGTAGTCCGGGTCGGCAAAGAGTTCGCTCAGATGCTTTGCCGCGTTGGCGATGGCTCCGTCTGCAACAGCATATTCGAGATCGTATGCCACAGACTCGTTCATCAGGTCACATGGGATGTAGCCATATTTCATCCTGTACTCCTGACCTCTTTCCGGATTCATTGCCGAGGCCTTCATCGCCTCGAATCCGAACTCGTCTGCTATTCCTGCAACGATCGCATCTGCTACCGGCATTATGCCGGGGCTTCCTACCATGCAGTTGGTCTCGCAACCATGCAGATGCCACACCGGAAGCTTGCCCTGCTCATTGTAGATGTGCAGCATCGTGCTGATGAATTCATGATATCTGTCCGGCTGGAACAGACTGTACAGCGGCATGGCAGCGCGATATGTATCCCAAAGCGAGAATGTCGTATATTTAGTATATCCATCAGTTTCACTGATGTAGTCTTTCCCCCTATAATCGCCACCGAAGTCGCTGAACTCGCTTGGGGCAATCATGGTATGATAGAGGGCCGTGTAGAATATCTTCCTGGCGATTTCGTCTTGAGTCTCGATATGAATGCGGCCAAGCTCATGATTCCAGAGATCATCTGCCAAGTCTGCCGTCTTATCGAAGTCCCAACCGGCGAGCTCTGCCTGCATGTTGTCGTATGCTCCCTCCATGCTCACGGACGAAAGGGCAACCTTCATGAGCACCTGCTCGTCCTGGGCTGTCTTGAAATGCACATGGGCAAATGTGGACATATTCTTGAATTCATTTTCCCATATCTGGATATCATCCTTCAGGATATCCACCGACTCCATCGGCTTTGAGAACTCTGCATAGAAAAATATCTTCTGATCATCGGCCCATCCGCGAGAGAAGCGGTAGCCTCTAAGTGCCTGTCCATCAGGATCCGGCTGTCCGGTCTTCGGGTCGACTCGTTCGATGAAGGCATCCATCGGTCTGTCCCAGCATCCTCCGTTCATGAGATTGATGACGATGCCGGCATCGTTAGCCTTCGGGAATGTGTAGCGGTGCATTCCGACATGGCTGGTGGCCGTCAGCTCTGCCGTCACCCCGTATCGGGTCAGCGGCACGCTGTAATATCCCGGCCTGGCGACCTCCTTGCTGCGGTCGGCATAGGACCACAGTCCCGACTGCTGGTCCTCCTCCCGCCCGCGGGCGTAGGTCAGCCCTTCTCCTACAACCGGCATCACAGTGATGTCGAAAAGGTCTCCGATACCAGTTCCACTGAGGTGGGTGTGCGAGAAGCCGATCACGGTCGAGTCGCTGTCATGATATCCGGAGCACCAGTCCCACTCCTGCGGGATGCTCGTCGGGCCGAGCTGCACCATGCCGAACGGCACGTTGGCGCCGACGAACACATGTCCATGACCTCCCGAACCGATCTTCGGATCCACATAGGAGGTGTAGCTGTCGTTTTCGCTGCTGCCGGCCGTCCCGGATGTGCACCCGATGGCCATAACCGCTGCAGCTATAATCAGTTTAGTGTATCTCATAATTGGTTGATGTTCAATATTTTATGCAAATATCCTACTTTCCTTGCCATGAAGGGTATTTGCGTAACTGGTTTACTTTAGGGTATTACGTGGTACGCTTTCGCTCTCTCTAGAGCTATGTGCACGGTCGTCAAAAATGCCGACCACCGAGCACGCCTAGTTGCCTTTAACACTCTTCTGTGGCATATTGCCGTGCTTGGTGGTAACCGAAAACGACCACCGAGCACGTTTGCGATGATCATTTCGTACAATTGAAATGCAACGAGCCTCCCGTAAGTGAATCATGCGATATGCGATAAGCGTTGTGGCGCTTGCCGGAAAGGGTGATGGTCTTGATACGTCCGTCGCCTTTTTTGGTAATGACAAGACGGTCCCGGCCGCTGCAGTAGGACGGGTCAAGCCGGATCTCGATCTTGTCGAAGCGAGGGGCTGTCAGGGTGTATGAAGGGTGGCCCGGGCAGTCGGGGTAGAAGCCCATCATGGAGAATACGGCCCATGCCGACATCGTTCCTGTGTCGTCGTTGCCCGGAAGTCCTGCCGCCTCGGCCGTATAGTATTTGTCAAGCAACTCGGAAACTATCTTGGATGTCCTCCATTCCTCGCCCTTGAAGTAGCTGAAGAGGTATGGATATGCAATGTCCGGCTCGTTTGCAGGGTCATACAGACCTTCGTCAAACACCTTCTGGAGCTTGTTCACGAATGCCTTTCTTCCTCCCATGAGCTTTGCCAGTCCGAGCACATCGTGAGGGACATAGAATGTATAGTTCCATGCGCTGCCCTCATGGAAGCCAGGCACCGGCTCGAAATTCTCGCCCTGGCGAGGATTGAACGGCTCAAGGAAACTGCCGTCTGCATTCAGAGGCCTGAATGTGCCGAAAGCAGGGCAGTAGTAATGTTTATACCGGAGCGATTGCTTAAGGAATCTCTCTGCGTCTTCAGCATGGCCGAGGTCAGCCGCCAGCAACGAAAGCGCGTAATCAGCGATATAGTATTCGAGAGCATGAGATACGGAGTTGTCCCCGGAAGCATCGGCCGAATATAATCCAAGCGGCACATATCCCTTCGACAGATATGGATCGATGTCAGGACGCATAAGGTTTTCAGGGCCAGGGGTAGTGGCGGACTTGACGAAGCCTTCATAAGCCGTCTCGATGTCGAAGTCTCTCAGGCCCTTCAGCCATGTGTCGGTGATGACAGGGATGGCAGGGTCGCCTTCCATAGTGAAGGTCTCACGACCGAAAAGCTCCCATTTCGGCATCCAGCCCCATTCCTTATATATGTCTATCATAGAGCGTACCATGTCCAGCTGTCTTTCCGGATAGACAAGGGTCATCAGCTGATGTAGGTTTCTGTATGTGTCCCAAAGTGAGAACACGCTGTAGCGGTTCTGCCCTGCCGGCACGCGTCCCACTCCGTCAGACTCCATCAGAGGATATTCCCCATTGACGTCATTAAGGATGCTTGGATGGATCAATGTATGATAAAGTGCCGTGTAGAACACCTCGAGATCTCTCTCCGACCCCCCGGAAACCTTGATGCGTGAAAGGTCGGATTCCCATGCTGCCTCCGCTGCAGTCCTCACCGTCTCGAAATTCGAGACGCCAGGTGCCAACTGAGCCTGCTCCGCATCCAGATTCTCCCATGCATTCTCGCAGCTCACGAATGACACACCCATCTGCAGCTCCACCTGCTCGCCCTCAGCTGTCTCGAAAGAAAACCAGTATCCGACATCATTACCGGCAATCTCCCGGCCGTATTTCTTGTAGATCTTATAGGTTCCGTCATCAGGAGTCCATGCTCCTTCCACACCGGTCATAGGAGGCTGGAATTTCCAGAAGCCGCACTCTGACGGCACCTTGTTGATGCGAATTGCAAAATAGACAGGAAATACTGCCTGTGAATTGTAGCAGAACGTTCCCGCCATCCTCATTCCCTCGATTTCAGTATCGCTGACCTTGCGGATCCATGCTCCTGTTTCATTGGTCAGTCCTTCTCCGAAATTGACCAAAATATTGCCTTGCCCCTCATGGAAAGTGTAGCGCTCAACAGAAGTTCGTGTCGTCGCACTGACCTCCGCCTTGATGTCATATGAAAGCAGCTCACATCCGTAGTAACCCGGTTCGGCCTTCTCGTCTGTATACTCCGATCCATAGACATGATAGTCCACCATCAGGGGTCCGCTTGTCGGCATCGTCAGCGCCAGTCCCACCTCAGGACAGCCCACCCCGCTGAGGTTGACGTGGGAGAATCCCGTAAAATACTTATTGTCAGAACAATAAGGTGTACTCCACCACCTGCTGTCCTTGTCGTATCTGTTCAGCTCCGACCCCATCACATTGAAAGGAGTCACGGACATCATTCCGTTAGGGCATAAGGCGCCCGGATTGGTCGTTCCGTAATTCGACGACCCGATGAACGGATTGACATGGTCGGTGATTTTAGCCTCCTGAGCGGCAGAAGAAATGGAGACCATAAGCCAAACCAGTAAAGATGCTATTTTCGATATTCTCATAATCTGTATAGCTGATTTTCATAAAATGTAACAAGATAGAGTTTTTCTTCTTAAACTCCAAATTCGATGAGGTTTAGCCTTTGCAAATATCAGTTGGGTGGGTTATTTCAAAGAAATCTACACAGTCGCTCAAAAGATATTTGCTGTGTAATAATATATTATTACATTTGTAAGAAAGAACATATAAGATGAACCGGATATACTTTGAGGAAAAGGGAGAAGAACTTTTGAGAAGAATAGGGATGACCAAGAGCGAGTTTGCAATGCGGATGGGCATACATCGGCAAAATGTTGGCGCTCTTTTCAAGACAAAGAATCTGGAAACAATATATAAGGCAGCACATGTACTTGGTGTGCCTTTGGGGCAGCTTGTGGGTTATGTAGAGGAACCGGAACTAAGTGTGATTCCATTGGTTCCATATGTTGAAGAGGATATATGCGAAATTACGGAAGATGATATTCCGAGAGGGGATTCAGTGGAGGATAAACGTAAACGCCAGGGCTTGATCTATGAGTTTTATCAGGAATGGAAGCGCCGTAATCCGGATCAGAAGAAGTACAACATGGCATTGAAAGAGGATATCAATATACGTGCAGTCTCTTTGGACGAGACAGCAGCTCATGCGTCTCAATCATATTTGTCAACAATTGCAGTACTTCAGCTAGATGCAATTCTAACAAATGCCAGGCTCGTGCGGACAGCGCCGTCAAAACCAAAGACCAAGAATCAAAGGCCATTCGAGAAGATGCTTGTCATGGAATATGTCTGCCCCGGTATTGGACGTGTAAAAATGACCGTTGGGGTCAAGCGAAGTGATAAGTCTAAGGTACAATACTGCATTACCGCTATTGATGCGTATAAGATAAAACAGGAGGTCGTCTGACCTCCTGTTATTCTTGCCCCAAGACAACGTGACGGAATTACTTCTAGAGCGAGGGCCTCGCGGGCGGGGACTTTCGCGCTACTCGATTACCCATCCGTATCACGGATTACAATCCTGTCTGCAAAATTACAAAAGCTTAATTAAATAAGCAAGCAAAACTATCCGTGTTAGTTTACCTATTCCTTAATCAGCTGATCAAGCGTATTCAGACGGGTATTGATGTGGTTGCGGACGGTGCCGAGCTCCGCCTCGTATGAGCCAAGGGCTTGGAAATTCATATGTACCCATTGGTTGAGGATCTTCCATCTCTTGAAGTTCAGCTGCTGCGACTCGTTGAGGAGATCTGCGGTCTCTTCCATATATGTGGCGATGTCCTTGAGGTTGCCTTCGCCAAGGGCGGCCTCCCAGAGCTCCACGAGTCTTGCCTTGGCCTGAGGATCCTGCTTTACGATTCTCAATACGATATCCTTCAGCTGCCCTCCGGCGAATGAGCCGTTGACCGCGCACAGATAGTCGGACGTGGTTATAGGGTGCGTGCGGTAGTCGTTATCGAATGAGAGGTCATTGTCCCATGTCGGTCCGGTGTACAGCTTTCCGTCAGCGGCATCCTTATACATGTATACGCTCCAGAAGGCGTCCGTGTTGGCGCAGAACTCTCCGATGATGAAATTGCGGAGGAAACTGTCCAGGTCGAGATATTTGCGGTATCCGTTGCTTGCATCAGTATAGTTCGATGCAAGGGCAGCTGCTTCAAACTTGTTGAAATAGTCTTCTATGAACTTCTTCTGCTCGTCAGTTATGTCGTCCTCGTCAGGATGCTTGATGGTCACAGGAATGCCTGTCTTTGATGCGAACATCACCTCCTCGTCCCATGCATAGGCATCGATCTCGATCAGGTATCCGTCCTTGGCCGGAACCCTTCCGCTGGCAGCCTCCACCTGGTCGCAGAGCTGGTAGCATCCTCTGTACTCGCCATTGATGATCAGATCTACAGGATGGCAGAACGGCGTATATGGCTGTCCGACCCTTCTGCTGACCTCGAAGGCGAGGATGTTGCGCATGAGGGTCTTGTCTCCGTGATTGCTGATCAGCGTCCATTTCTTGGCTGATGCAGGCGCGCCGAGAGGACTCTGCTTCTCGTCGAACTTAAGCCTGTACGGCTTCTTCTCGAAGTTCCAGCTGGCGTTTCCGCGGCCGCGGATCTCGGTGCCGCTGGTGGCAAGCAGCTCAGTTCCGTTCTCTGATATGATATATACATTGCTGATGAGAGTCTTTTCCTTCTCTATCACCTCCTCTCCGTTCGCGATGTTCACCACGACGGTAGGCAGGTTGGTGAACTGGTATAGTTTCGAGTCATCTCCCTCTGACTTGTATCCGTGGAATTCAAGCTCCGCGAGGTTGCATCGCACATCGTGCGGGCTGACATAGCGGACATATCTGAATCCGCGCGAGCAGTCAACGTTTCCATAATGCATGATTCCCTCCGTCGCCGCATTCTTGATCATGAAGATAGGAAGCGCATCGCTGAAGTCGGCTTTGTTGGCACCTTCGATCACAGCCAGCTCCACGCGTGCTCCCTGAGTCTTGCGAGGGGAGTAGCCTACCTTTGTGATGACATGCTTTTCCCCAAGGTCAAGACCTACCCATGTGCGTGAACGGTCATAAGAGGCAAAGAATGTGTCGTAGTTGCCGTCGAAGACATTCTCCTTGGTGTTGACTGTGGTCGACTGGGAATTGCCGTTGTCATAGTCTACCGAATATCTCGATCCTATGACTGTACCGGTAAGCTTTTCCGGGGTTTTATTCACTTCCTCTTCAGTCCTGGCTATGGTATAGTCAGTTGTCCACACTCTTCCGCAGTCCGGACCCTCAGTCCATCCCCAGATGTAATAGTCGGTATCAGGCTCCAGGGCGGTCATCGTCATCTGGCAGCCTTCCTGGGAAGGCATCCCTTCAGCTGCCTTTTCCTTGCCCTTCTCCCTGTCGGCCGTCTCGCTGTAGACGATGCCCCAGCTGTCCAGTTCATTGCCTGAAGACAAAACAGAAAGTGTCAGATCGATGGTCTTGATGTCAGTCTTGATAACTTCTACAGTGACCTTTGGCTTCGGTAAGGTAGGTTTCTGTTCTTTCTCATTGCAGCCGGCAGCAAGCATGCTTATAGCCAGAAGGAAAAATGCAAATTTCTTCATGGTTTCGTAGTTTCAGTGAACATACAAATATAGCAATAAATTCCTATAAAACAGACAGAAACCGCGTGTCCCCTTCTGGAGACACGCGGTTTGCATAAAAATCGTATCAGTATCTTTATTCTGCTTTTTTGCAGCACTTGCAGCAGTCACTGCCGAGGCATTTCCAAACCAAGGCACTGAGGGCGGCTCCTGCGAACGGTGCAACGATGAAGAGCCAGAGCTGCTCGAGAGCCTGACCACCTGCGAAAAGTGCCGGTCCTATGCTTCGTGCAGGGTTCACCGATGTTCCAGTAATAGGAATGCATACGATGTGGACAAGTACGAGAGTGAGTCCGATTGCCAGACCTGCAAAGTTGCCTGCTCCCTTCTTCTCGTCAGTAGTTCCGAGGACTACAAGGACGAATACGAATGTGAATACAACTTCAGCGATGAGTGCCTGCCACATTTCGCCGGCGTCATAGGTGTTGGCGCCTGTTTCCGTGCAGCCTGCATCATTTGCTCCAGTTGATGTCAAGGCAAAGAGGACGGCCGAACCGATCACAGCTCCGATTACCTGGAACAGCATGTACATTCCTGCATCCTTGCCGCTCATACGTCCCGACATCCACACTCCAAGGGTGATTGCAGGATTGATATGGCATCCTGAAATGCCACCGATGCAATAGGCCATAGCCACTACTGAAAGACCAAAGGCAAGGGCAACTCCGAGAGTTCCTACGCCTGCTCCGCAGGTTGCTGCTGCTCCGCCAGCCATGACAGCGCTTCCGCAGCCCATTAGTACGAGAACCATAGTTCCCACCATTTCTGCAAAATACTTTTTCATAACTTGATTAGTTTAGATGATTGATATGTGGGTGAAGTTGATGTTGAGCTGTTCGGACGAAAGAAAGTTATACGAGCGGCTCGCCGGTCATTGCTGCAGGCTGCTCGATGCCCATCAGCTTGAGGATGGTCGGAGCCACGTCTGCGAGCTTTCCGTTCTTCACTTCCTTTACGGAGTCGCCTGCGTTCACGACGATGAATGGAACGTCGTTGAGCGAGTGAGCTGTGTTTGGTGTACCGTCCTCGTTCACTGCGTAGTCTGCGTTTCCGTGGTCAGCTGTGATGAGGATCACGTAACCCTGAGCCTTGGCAGCCTCTACTACCTTCTCGACGCATGTGTCTACTGCGGTGACCGCCTTGCGGATCGCCTCGTATACACCTGTGTGGCCGATCATGTCGCCGTTCGCGAAATTCAATATAATAAGGTCATTGCGACCTGTGTTGATCGCCTCTACGAGCTTCTCTGTAACCTCAGGAGCGCTCATCTCAGGCTGAAGGTCGTATGTGGCAACCTTCGGAGAGTTTACGAGGATGCGGTCCTCGTTCTCGAAGAGAGACTCTGCTCCGCCGTTGAAGAAGAATGTAACGTGAGCATATTTCTCGGTCTCTGCGATGCGGAGCTGGTTCTTTCCAGCCTTTGAAACCACCTCGCCGAGGGTCTCCTGCACGTTCTCCTTGTCGAAGAGGATGTGAACGCCTGTGAATGATGCGTCATATGGAGTGAGGCAGCAGTAGTAGAGAGGAATTGTGTGCATTCCCTGCTCCGGCATGTCCTGCTGAGTGAGCACTGCTGTGAGCTCGCGTGCGCGGTCGTTGCGGAAGTTGAAGAAGATCACGGCGTCGCCTTCCTGGATCCTGGTGAGAGGCTGGCCCTCAGCGTCAGTGATGACTACAGGCTTGATGAACTCATCGGTCACGCCCTCGTCATATGAAGCCTGGATAGCCTCAGTGGCAGAAGTCGCGTGAACACCCTTTGCGTCAACGAGCATGTCATATGCCTCCTTCACGCGCTCCCATCTCTTGTCACGGTCCATTGCGTAGAAACGTCCGCATACTGTAGCGACCTTTCCTGTTGACTTGGCCATCTCAGTCTCGAGAGCCTCTACGAAGCCCTTTCCGCTCTTAGGGTCAGTGTCACGGCCGTCCATGAAGCAGTGTACGAACACGTCCTCGAGGCCGTATTCCTTGGCTACATTGAGGAACTCATACACATGCTCCAGAGAGCTGTGTACGCCGCCCATGGATGCAAGACCCATGAGGTGGAGCTGCTTGTTGTTTGCCTTCACATAGTCATAGGCCGCCTTGATCTCTGCGTTCTCGAGGAACTTGTGCTCGCGTGCGGCGATGTTGATCTTCACGAGGTCCTGGTACACCACGCGGCCTGCGCCGAGGTTGAGGTGACCTACCTCCGAGTTACCCATCTGGCCCTCAGGAAGACCTACGGCCTCGCCGCAAGCCTTGAGTGTGCTCATTGGGTACTGTCTGCGGAGAGCCTCGATGTATGGCGCTCCCTGTGTGTAGATGACATTAGACTCATCCTGTCTGCCCTCGCCCCATCCGTCGAGGATCATAAGTAGAACTTTCTTGTCCATTCCGTATATATTTTAAAACATTTAATCCAAAAGATCCTTCGCTTGCGCTCAGGATGACATTTAATAACAAATAGCAGCGCAAAGATACAATTTTTCTCTTTATATTTCCTCTATAAATCCAGATCAGATACTATCACTGCGCTATGGGTGGCATCATGACTTCTCAGGAGTGCGTGAGGTGGCGCCACTATCAATGATAGCGGTTAAGATATAATATAACAATTT
>SUYQ01000007.1 GCA_015060325.1 Bacteroidales bacterium
ACTATGGAAAGTATCATCGGATGTAAGGAACCGCCGTATGCGGACCCGCATGTACGGTGGTGTGAGAGGTCGGTAAACGAAAGTAGGAGATAAACTCCATTACTTTCGTTTACCTCCTACTCGATTCTAGCTTGTTTCCTTTTGTGTGTAATTCCGGTTGTTTTGCATTTTTCTGCATCATCGGCACAAAGCATGCGGAGCGAGCCCTTTGGCGTAGCTCGCGCAGCCTGCTTTGAGGAGCTGGCTGGCGTATCTGGCAGCTCCGTTGGGCTGTACTACGCAATGATCAGATGCCACAGACAATGACGTCAATAAATCCGTCGTTTCATTGACGTCGAAAGGGCTAAACAAACGTTTTATCATGGAAATTGCACTTCTCGTCAAAATAAACCCTGTTTCATTGACGTCGTTTCTGTCGGATGAATATATAAAATCTGTTGCTGATATGAGAATTCCATAATTTTCAGCTGATTAGGTGTTTATGGACACTTAAGTCATTATAAATCAGCATCTTGCCTAGCAATACGGTGGGTTAAAATGACCCACCGTATTGCTAGGTATGTTGTTGAGCATCAATGTGTTATGTGTCTATGGGATAGCAGAGTTGGCGGGATGTGAATGTGAGTTCGGCGCCCGTAGCAGGGTGGCGGAAAGTGATGCTGAGGGCGTGCAGGTGCAGACGATAGTGGTATATGTGTGACATTTCGTCATAAGACGTCTCTGCGCATCTGTGGGTCTGATCAGGAGCTTCGATTGACCAGCCGCCGTAGAGCAGGTCGCCGAGGATAGGGGAGCCCAGGCCAAGGGCATGGGCGCAATGGACGCGCAGCTGGTGGGTGCGGCCGGTGACCGGCCGCAGAAGCAGGTCTGCTGTGTTGTCCGGATGTATCCGGACGATTTCGTATTCCGTGTGAGCCGGCTTGCCATGCTGAAAGTCTACCTTCTGGCGTGGTCTTTCGTCGTAGTCTGCTGAAAGTGGCAGGTCTATGCATCCGGCAGATGTTTCTATCCACTGTCTCTCCATAGGTTGTGAAGACAACTGAGACTCCTTGGCGGACGCAGTGGCCGGGAATGTTACTTCTGCCACTGAGACGGGAATATCCTGGAGGGCAACCCTTGCCATGTAGGTCTTGCGGACCGAGTGTTCTGCGAACTGTTGTCTCAGAGCAGATGCTGCCTTTTCAGTCTTGGCAAATACCATGATTCCTGAGGTGTCCATGTCAAGACGGTGAACGGCGTGTACTCCTGCTGGGTCAGTATTCATCTCCGTGCCTTGATTGAAACATAGAACGGTTGTCAGGTATTCTTCAAGGGATATTCTTCTGTCTAGTCCTGGAACTGATGGCATCCCGCTTGGTTTTTCGGCTATGACGACATGATCATCTTCATATATGATCACCGGTGTAGGTGTCATCGTCCCGTCTGCTCGAAATCCTGAAGGTCCTGACTCCAGCCCTTTCATCATGTATCCCAGCAGCGGGCCGCATTTGCTGGTGCATGACGGATAGAAGTGACCGTGGGTCCGGACGGCCGTTTCTGGTGATCTGCCGTACCAGAATTCTCCCATTGCAAGCGGTTCAAGCCCATTGCGGTAGGCATATTCGAGCAGCTTAGGTGCTGCACATTCTCCTGTGCCTCCAGGAGGGGTAAGACCGTGAGATGCAAAGATTTCTGCAATAGATGACGATTCACCGAGTGCATTATGAACAATGTACTGTCTGAATATCCATTCCTGCAGTTCATCTGACATTCTGGCACGTTCGACCTTGAGGGAGGAAATCTCATCGTGAATGACCTGTACCTGTGCCTGTAACTCTGCAATCTTTTCCTCCCACATAGCTTTGAAACGTCTGAATTCAGCTTTTTCATGCTGGCTTTCCTTTATCAATCCAGCCAATACATGTGGATCGGATGTCATGCTTCTCATATCCTCGCGTCTGATGCGGTTTCCGGCCATCTGCATTCTGTATCCGGATATGGCTTGATCCCTGGTCTGTGTAACTGTCCGTAATTCAGATTCCAAAGAGAGCAACCGGTCGGAATTGGACAGAGTGTAAATACGATGATTGATCTTGGTGATCTCAGCCTCGCGGATCTTGAAGTGACCTTGCGGGGTGCAAAGGTCGAAGACCGGCGGGACGAAGCCATCGATGTGGCTTCGGCCTCCGACGTTGCCGGAGAAGGCGGCGATGTAGCAGAGATCTCTCGACTCGCTTCGCTCGCTCGAGATGACAGAAGGGTGCTCGCTCGAGATGACAGATGAGTGCTCGCTCGGGATGACAGAAGGGTGCTCGCTCGAGATGACAGAAGGGTGCTCGCTCGGGATGACAGAAGGGTGCTCGTTTGAGATGACAGATGAGTGGTCGCTCGAGATGACAGAAGGGTGCTCGCTCGGGATGACAGAAGGGTGCTCGTTTGGGACGACAGAAGGGTGCTCGCTCGGGAGGCGGCAGATCAGGACGCCGAGCATCTTGCCTTCTGCGAAGGCTTCCGCCAGCGACAGGTCGCTGGCGATCCGTTCCGTCACGATCCGTGCCGCTTCCAGCACTGCCGGATGCGGCGCATAACGGAACGGATCCGTAAAGCCATTGAACGGTCCCTCAAATGTAAACTCTTCTGGAAACAGGTGGATCAAAGCACTAGATTGTTCAGTTTATACTCCCGGCATACACTCTGAAGGCCGCATGATGCGCATTTGGGCTTGCGCGCAGTACATACATACCTGCCGTGCAATATGAGCCAATGGTGAGCTTTGGGACGTAGCTCGGGTGCAAAGCCGCTTGTCAGGTCACGTTCGACCGCCTCTACTGTCTCCCCGTCAGAAAGACCGAGACGTCTGGATACGCGGAATACATGTGTGTCTACGGCTATGACCGGCTTGTCGTAAATTACCGAAGCGATGACATTGGCCGTCTTTCTTCCCACTCCGGGCAATGTCTCCAGCAGTTCAGGTTCGGAAGGTACGATGCCGGAGAAATCCGACACAAGTTTCCGGGCCATTCCTATCAGATGCTTTGCCTTGTTGTTTGGAAACGATATGGATTTTATAAGGTCGTAGACTTCCTCAAATGATGCTGCAGCCAGATCCTTGGGTTCCGGAAAACGCTTGAAGATCAATGGTGTATGCATGTTGACCCGTTTGTCGGTGCATTGTGCTGAGAGTATTACAGCTATCAAAAGGTGAAACGGTGTGTCGTAATGGAGCTCCGTTTCAGCACTCTCCATATTCTCGGAAAACCATGCGGTCACATGGCGGTAAAGTTCCTTGATTCCCATATCAGATGGTTATATCCAGTTCGGCAGGGTTGTCGGATGTCTGTTCGGTGCAATGTTCATTCTTGCAGACGAAGACTCTGCCAGGGTATTTCTCGAAGATCTGCTTGTTGTGAGTGACCATCACGATCGCAGTACCTTTTTCTATGTTTATTTTGGTCAGAAGGGTGAGTATGCCGTCTGCTGTTTCTGTGTCAAGATTTCCTGTCGGTTCGTCCGCTATGATGACCTCCGGCTCATTGAGGATAGATCGGGCGATGGCTATACGCTGCTGCTCGCCTCCGGAAAGCTGGTGGGGCATCTTGTGGGCCTTGCGTTCCATTCCGACCGCCGTCAATACCTCCGAAATACGCTGATCTGTTTTCGCCTTGTCTTTCCAGCCCGTGGCCTTGAGGACAAACTTGAGGTTGTCTTCCACACTCCTGTCCATAAGGAGCTGAAAGTCCTGAAAAACCACTCCTAATTTTCTTCTGAGGTATGGGATGTCTCTTTTCCTGATGTTCTTCAGTGAATATCCGCATGCGGTGCCCTCTCCCTCCTTCAAAGGATTTTCAGCCGTGATGGTCCTGATTATGGATGTTTTGCCTGTACCTACCTTTCCGACGATATATACGAAATCGCTTGGGTAGATATCCATGTCAAGTGAATAGATTACAGTAGCTTCGCCGTTGAGTATGTCGGCATTTCTGAATGAGATAATAGGGCTGTTTTCAGACATAGTAAAAAATATGATTAATGACACAAATATAGTGGAAAATGGTTAAATTTGTAAAATTTTTGTTTGATGATGAACAGTAAATCAATTATAGCCGGTTTGTGTGCACTGACAATGTCTTTCGCTGGTCTTTCTGCGATGGATGACGGTGCCGGCTCCCGATTGCATGAGACTGCACCCAGAGAATTCAGAAAAGCTCTTGAACTTCAGCATCGCGGTATGCATAACAGGGCTTCGATGATGATGCGTGGGGTTGCCCGTGATTATAGAAACACTGACCCGGAAGGTTATGCGGTGCTTTGTGATGTGGTTATGAACGTCAGTGCCTATGATGCACGAATGGACGATTATCTGGAACGTAACCCACATTCTGTCATCGCTTCGCAGATCAGGTTCCATCATGCATTGAACCTGTTTGAAGAGCTTGATTATAAGAGCGCATATGCTATCTTTGAGCAGGTTCCGGCATCGCATATGAGTGATGCGGATCTTGATGAGTATCTGTTCAAGAAGGCATATTGCGAATTGGAGGTCGGGGATATGGAAAGAGCCCTGCTGCAGTTCGAGGATATCGTGAAGCGGCCTGTTTCAGACTTTACTGCTCCGTCCAGATATTCCATAGCCTATATAAACTACGAGAAGGGAAACTATCTCCAGGCTCTGGAATGGTTTGAGAAGGCATCGGCTGACCGCAGATTTTCCGAAATTTCGGAATACTACATAATGGAGTGCCGTTTCCTTCTGAAGGATTACGCTTATGTCGCTAAGTATGGTGAGAAGGTATATGAGCGCGTATCGAAGGAACGTAAGCCGTTCCTGGCCCGTATCCTGTCCGAGTCCATGCTTGTTCAGGGTAATGCGGAGAAGGCGAGGAAATACTATGATCTATCCATCAATGCGGAAGAACTGAAGCACACCAGGGCAGACTGGTTCTACAGCGGTTCCGTACTGTATGCCGTAAAGGACTACAAAGGAGCGATCGAAAGTTTCAACCAGATGGGACCGAAGACCGACTCGATAGGACAGGTCGCAAATTATCATCTTGGATTCAGTTATATCCAGACCAGGAACAAGGTTGCTGCGCTTGAGGCATTCCGTGAGGCGTCCGCTTATCCTTATGATCTGTCCATAGCCGAGGATGCGCACTTCAACTGGGCCAAGCTTGCGTTTGACATCAATAATGATCCTTCTGTATTCCAGGATTATATGACCAGATATTCTGAAAAGGAGAAGGATGACAGGATTTACAGCTATATCGCTGTCGCAGCCCTTCACAACCGTGATTATGAAGCAGCTGTTGATGCCTATGGAATGATAGATGAGCTCGATGATGATATGTCGAACAACTACATGAAGGCCAATTATCTGAGAGCAAATCAGTTGATATCTTCCGGCTCATATCGTCTCGCTGCAAATTATCTCAAGGTGGCAGGTTACTATTCCGACAAGTCGAGCCGTTTCAATCATCTCACCCGTTTCTGGCTGGCAGAATCATATTACCGTAACGATCAGTTCGGGCTGGCCAGGGAACTGTTCATGGACTTGTATAATATCTCGGCTCTGAACCGCCAGCCGGAGTCCTATCTCATACCATATAACATAGCATACTGCTACTACAAGGAAGGTGATTATCCGTCTGCCGCCCAATGGTTTGAACGCTATCTCAGTCAGCCTTCCGTGACATTCCGCAAGGATGCCCTGGAACGTACCGCCGACTGCCATTTCATCAGAAAGGAATACAAGAAGGCCTCGGAATGCTATGATAAGGTGATAAAGGATTACTTTGATGTAAACGATGTCTATCCTTATTATCAGTCTGCCATCTCTTACGGACTTTCCGGTAATATGGCCAAAAAGATAGACCTTCTGTCAAATGTAATGGATGCAGATCCGTCTGTCAGGTTTTATCCTGAAGCTTTATATGAACTGGGACGCTCATATGTCGTTCGCGAGGATGATGAAAATGCATTCAGCTGCTTCCGCCTCCTTGCCGACAGCGTCAAGGACAGTACATACGTGGCAAGGGCGTATATCGAGATGGGATCGCTTTCCAGAAACAGGTCACAGTTTGCGGAGGCTTTGGATTATTATAAGGAAGTAGTGGAAGAGATGCCGCTGTCAGGCTACGCAGATGTGGCACTGGCTGCCATCGAGTCCGTATATCAGACCAAGAATGATCCCGAATCATATATCAGATATATCGAATCTATAGGCAAGGGTGAATCGAAGACATCTGATGAACGTGAGGATATGATATTCAATTCCGCAGAACAGATATATCTGACGGAGAATTATCAGAAGGCATTGAATTCGCTTCAGGCCTATCTCGATAAATATCCTTCTGGCAAATATGCTTATAAGGCTGATTTCTACAAGGCGGAATCATATCGTATGTTGGGCAAGTATGAACAGGCGTGTGACAACTATCAGAAGGTTATCCAGGCCGGTGAGGTTTCGTATGTGGAACAGGCAATGCTGCATTTTGCTGACCTGTCATATAAATTAGAGAAGTGGGAGGATGCCTTCGGTGGCTATTCGTCGCTTCATTCGTCAGCATCGCTTCCTAACAACAGGACCACAGCTCTCAAGGGTATGATGCGTTCGGCTTACAGATGGCACAACTGGAGCGAGGCGATCAAAGCTGCTGATGATGTTTTGTACGAACCTTCATTTGGACCGGATATCAAACGCGAGGCCTCATACGTGAAGGCCAAGTCCTTGATGGCTACCAGCCGTAGAGCCGAAGCATTGGCTGCATTTGAGGGACTGGCTGCCGATGTCAGTGATGCATATGGAGCAGAGGCGGCATATCTTCTTATTCTGGACTGTTATGATAAGGGCGATTTCGCTGCTGTTGAAGATAAGGTCATGGCATTCAGCGACGCTGGCTCAAGACAGTTATACTGGATGGCCAAGAGCTTTATTGTGCTCGGCGATTCATTTGTGGATCAGGATAACCTCACTCAGGCAAAGGCGACTTTCGAAAGTATCAGGGATGGCTATCATCCTCAGGGCAGCGACGATGACATAATGGACAATGTGCGCATGCGACTGACCAGATTGGAGGAACTGATTTCTCAGAACAAATAAACCCACGACCATGAACGTTAAACATATATTTACATTGTCGGCCGTATTTTGTGTGGCTGCACCATTGGTTTCAGCACAGGAACTGGATCCAACTGTGGTGGTGAACAGGGCGTATGAAGGCAAGCTGGTTGAAATGCATAAGCCTGCGATAGAGATGGCTGTGCCTGATTCCGTCAATTCTTTTGCACTGGACTTTGATTATCTTGTTTTTGAAAAGCCGTACAAGGGGGCGGATGGTTTTACTCCATATGTGCTGATGATGAAGCCGTCGTCTGCCGTATATGATCCGATGCGTTTGTATCTTAATGCCGGCGCCGGGTATACTCTCCATCCGACATTTGATCTGGTGTGGTCTCCTTTTAGAAGCCGTTCGTTCAAAATGGACGTATATGCTGTGCATAGATCGTATGTCGGCGACTACAGGGCATTTCGTCCTACCCTCCCGTCTGAAGGAACGTTGGTTGTGGACCGATGGCGTGAGTCGGGGGGTGATCAGGCCCACTGGAGAGGATACGATCTCATGACTGAGGCTGGTGTCGATGGCCGTTATGAACTTTCAAAGTTGTCTCTCGGCTTTGATGTGTCGTATTATGGTCTTGCATCCAAGGATCTGAGGAAGAGACGTATGTATGATGCGGTTGATTTTAAGATCGGGGTTTCGTCCAAGCCGCAGAATGCTTCTTATTTCAGGTATGACGCGCTGGCGACATACCGTTTTGCGGAAGACAAGGTCAAGTATTCGAATGCCGTCAATGACTATATCGGTGAGCATCTTTTCGATCTTGATCTGACCTTGGGCCAGGTGATAGGAGGAGGACATGAGATTTTGTTTGATGTAGGCGCAGAGGTTGCCGCTTATTCACACGCAGATATGTCAGTGACTGCGGGAGAACTCTACATGACTCCTCACTACGTTATGCGCAAGGGACGCTGGAACCTTGATGCCGGCGTGAGGATATCCAAGCTGCTGCGTTCAAAAAATGATGCCGGACTTTTCGGTGCTGCAGAACAGATCGTATATCCTGATATCACGGCTTCTTTTGATGTGATAAGGAATGCAATGCGTGCATATGCTGTTATCGGAGGTGGTAACAGACTTGATACTTATGCTTCTCTACTCGACAGGAATCATCATTTTGACATGTCCTTTGGACGGGGAAGGCACCCTTTTATGGATGTTACGGTTGAGCGTGTGTCCGCTTCGCTCGGGCTGGAAGGAAGGATAGCTTCCATATTCAGTTATGATCTGAGGACTGGATATGTAAATTATGCAGGTGCTCTTCTGGATGCAGTCATGATTGATACTGAATATCTTCCCGGAGCCGGTTATTCCCCTTATCAGAAATATTATGCTGCTCTTGATTGGCGTCTGGCATCTGATGCTTTCCGCTTTGATGGAAATGTCATGTATTCTTATGTGTGGGGTATAAGGAACGGTGCCGGACTCTTTCAGCCGGCTGCCTTGACAGGAGACGTCAGCTTTGAGTATAACTGGAACAGAAGGATTTATGCCGGGGTTGACTGCAGGTTTGCGACTGCGCGTCATGGATCGGTGATTGATGTTACTGCTGCAGAGACGGTATATGAGGCAAAGATCCCTGGATATGCTGATCTTGGAATATATTTCGAATTTGCGGTGAATCGTGTTTTTTCTGTATGGGCCAGAGGAGGAAATCTTCTCAATATGTCCATCCAAAGGAACCCTCTTTATGTTGAAAAAGGCATCAATGCGACTGTCGGAATTTGCTTGAATTTGTAATAAATTATTACTAAATTTGTACGTTTGTTTTGGCTCGCATCAGATGGCGGTGCGGCATGTTTCAAAGATAAGAAAGTAAGTAAAAGATAATGAGCGAAGAAGTAATCAACAACTCTTCTGCGGAGCAGTACTCCGCGAACAGTATTCAGGTCCTGGAAGGCCTTGAGGCCGTAAGGAAAAGACCTTCGATGTATATCGGTGATGTGGGCGAGAGAGGTCTGCATCATCTTGTGTATGAGGTTGTGGACAATAGTATTGATGAATCGTTGGCCGGCTATTGTTCTTACATTGAAGTCTCCATCAACGAAGACAATTCCATTACTGTAAAGGATAACGGTCGTGGTATCCCTACAGGTATGCATGAGAAGGAGAACAGATCTGCCTTGGAGGTGGTGCTTACAGTTCTCCATGCCGGTGGTAAGTTCAGCAAGGACAGCTACAAGGTGTCCGGTGGTCTTCACGGTGTCGGCGTATCCTGTGTGAATGCCCTTTCGGACTATCTTAAGGCGGAGATCCACCGTGAAGGAAAGATTTTCGTTCAGGAATATTCCAAGGGTAAGCCATATAAGCCTGTTGAGGTTGTCGGTGAGGCTGAGGATACAGGTACTATCGTGACTTTCCATCCGGATCCTGAAATTTTCCAGGTTACCCAGGTGTACAAGTACGACACGCTTGCCGCACGTCTTCGTGAGCTCGCATATCTGAACAAGGGGATTCATCTCTCTCTTACTGACAGGAGGACTCTTGTGAATGATGTGGACGAGAATGGCAACGAGCTTGAGACTACTCATTACAAGAACGATATCTTCTATTCGAAGGAAGGACTCCGTGAGTTTGTGGACTATCTTGACGGCGGTGCAGAAAAACTTATCGAGACTCCGATCTACCTCGAGACTGACAAGATCATTCCTATCGAAATTGCTCTTCAGTATAATACAAGCTATACCGAGAAGATATATTCTTACGTAAACAATATCAATACGATAGAGGGTGGTACACACCTTCAGGGATTCAAGATGGGTCTGACCAGGACCCTCAAGAACTATGCAGACAAGCAGGGCATGCTTGCCAAGCTCAAGTTTGATCTTGCTGCTGATGACTTCCGAGAGGGACTTACGGCAGTCGTGTCAGTGAAGGTGGCTGAACCTCAGTTTGAGGGACAGACCAAGACGAAGCTTGGAAACGGCGAGGTCGTTTCTGCTGTCTCACAGGCTACAGCCGCTGCTCTTGAGACATATCTCGAGGAGAATCCTAAGGAGGCCAAGCTCATCGTGGAGAAGGTTATCCTCGCAGCTACTGCACGTCACGCAGCCCGCAAGGCTCGTGAAATGGTTCAGAGGAAGACCGTCATGTCAGGTGCAGGTATGCCTGGCAAGCTGGCTGACTGTTCTTCAAGAGATCCTGAGGTATGCGAGCTCTTCCTTGTCGAGGGAGACTCTGCAGGCGGAACTGCAAAGCAGGGCCGTGACCGTATGACCCAGGCCATCCTTCCGCTCAGAGGTAAGATCCTCAATGTCGAGAAGGCGATGGAGCACAGGGTGTTCGAGAGCGAAGAGATCAGAAACATCTACACTGCTCTCGGAGTTACAGTTGGAACTGAGGAAGACAGCAAGGCATTGAACCTCAGCAAGCTCCGTTACCACAAGGTCATCATCATGACCGATGCCGATGTGGACGGAAGCCACATCGCAACTCTTATCCTGACATTCTTCTTCCGCTATATGCAGGACCTCATCAAGAACGGATATGTTTATCTTGCAACTCCTCCTCTCTATCTCGTCAAGAAGGGTAAGGAAGAGATCTACTGCTGGACAGAGGCACAGAGAAAGGAGGCAACACTCCAGCTTGGAAAGGGCTCTGAGAAGGGAGTATTCGTACAGCGTTACAAAGGTCTTGGAGAGATGAGTGCCGAGCAGCTTCAGTCTACTACTATGGACCCTGAAAGGCGTCTTCTCCGCCAGATCACTATTGAAAATGCAGCAGAAGCTGAGCGTACTTTCTCGATGCTTATGGGCGATGATGTTCCGCCTCGTCGTGAATTCATCGAACAGAATGCTCATTATGCAAATATTGATGCTTAGGCAGCAGCATATGCTGTAGATTATATGATATGACCGGATACCTAGTTCCGTCCCTTTGCGGACAGACATATCTATACGGCTCTCATGCAGATGCTTCAGTGTCGTCACGCATTGTGACGGCACTGACTATGCATATTGACCCGACGTTTCTGACTCAGGCTCTGGCCGAAGCGATGACCAGGTTCCCTCAGATATCGGTAGGATTGGTCGAGTCTGATGAAAGACGCACATTCATTCCTGTTTCGGCAGATGTTCCGGTCTTTCGTGTCGGGGAGCCTATGCCTCAGGATTTTTCTGACAGCAGGCTTAACGGATACCTGTTCCGCGTGTCATATTGTCATAAACATCTGTATGTCGATTATCATCGCGCACTGGCTGATGAGGTCGGCATGATGGCCTTTGTAAAGGCACTCGTCCTAAGATATCTGGAACTTTCAGGATTCCCGGTGCGTACTGACGGATCGGTCAAGCTGCTTTCTTCCGAGTATTTCAAGGCTGAGGGTGAGGATCCGATGTTGAGGATGGAAGATGCCTACTCATCAAAACCGGTCTGGTTCATGGATGCAAAGGCTGTTTCTCCTCAGACCGATGATACCGATTCGGAAGAGGTTGTCCAGGTGCGCATTCCGTTGAACAAACTGAAGAAGGATTATCTGGATCTTCCTGTAATTCCGGTGACATATGTCGCTCCGTTTCTTTCCCATGCTATACATGAAGCTGTATGCGGAACGATGGAACCAGGCGAATATGTGGTTGCGTCAGTCCAGATCAACCTTCGTCCATATTATCCGTCAGCATCTTTAAGGCCATACCATACTCCGGTGTTTCTGGCATATAACAGAAATCTCTCGGATTATCCCTACAGTACGGTGCTGATGTCACAGAAGAAGCTTTTAGAAGCTCAGCTGAAGAATGATACTCTTGCGTATAGCGCTCAAAGAAAGATAGCTGATATTGATAAGGCTTTGGAATCTTCTGTGACCCTTGCTGAACGTGATGCTGCATTCGAGCATCTGCAGAATGCTTTGCGCAGGCGTTCTACCTATGATATATGTCGTATTGGAAATGTAATCCTTCCTGAAAGCATGCAGAGGCTTGTTACTGAGTTTTATCCGGTAATACCGTCATCGGGAAGAACTGTGTCGGTGAGTGTCTCTACATTCAAAGGAGAGCTTGCGGTCACTGTCAGCGGACGAAAATTACCATATCACGTATGTCTCCGACTTGTGGACCTGTTGCAGGAAAATGATATAGAAGCTTATGTGGCGGACCATTTTTATTTTAGTCCGCTTGTTATGAAATAAAGAAAGAGATATGAATAATAAGAAATTCCCACGTGGCCTGAAGGTCTATCTGCCTTTGGTGTTTATGTTTGTCCTTTTTGTATTCCTTCTTCCACGCAGCCCAAGGTTCAATTATGAATACAAGAAGGGAGATCACTGGATGTATGAGACATTGGTGGCAGAGTTCGATTTCCCTATCCTTAAGACAGAGGAGGAACTGAAGGCTGAAAAGGATGCGGAAAGGAAGAACTGGATACCTTATTTCAGGCAGCAGGACAAGGTCCTTTCGACCATAATCCAAAATCTTGAGGGACTTCCTTTGCAAGGATATGAATCCCTGGTGCCTACGTTGAAGACAACTTTGCATGACATCTATTCCAAGGGTGTATTCGATCCTAATGATTCACATCTCTATCTTGACGTGCCTGCTAAGGTGGCATATGTTCAGAAGAAGAACTCATCTGAAAAAAAGACTGTTCCTATTTCTGAAATCTTCACAGTCGAAAAGGCTCGTACGCATTTGAGAGCTTCGCTTTCACAGTTCGAAACAGAAATAGCTGACTCGCTGTATTCTGCACTTGAACTATATGACCTTGTACTTCCTGATATGGAGTATGATCAGGAAATGACTGAGGAACTGCATTCTGACAGGGTGCACCACATATCCCACACCAAAAACTATGTAAGCCGCTCAGAGACAATAGTTGAAAAAGGCGAGATGATTACGGATGACATAGCAAATCTGCTGGACTCGTATAAGGCGGAGTTCAACAAGAGCGTTGCATACAGTGGTACCATGCTTTCCATGTGGTCTGGTCTATCTATGGTGTCTCTATTGCTGGTAGTGCTGTTTTTCTTTACATTGTACTTCTGCAATTACCGTATCTTTTCGGAATACAACAAATATCTGTACGTGCTGATTCTTTATGTAATGTTCTGCATCATTACATTCATGGTTGCCCGGAAAGATATTGAAATGTATTATATGATCCCATACAGCCTGATGTCGATGTTTATGATGGCATTCTTCAGGAAGGGTTTCGTGATGATAATGTACTGCATCACTTTGATCCCTATCCTTATTGTGGCACCGGGAAATGTGGATGTGTTCTTCATGCATCTGACAGCCGGATTCCTGGGACTGTATGTATATCATACGCTTAACAGAGGCTGGCTGCAGTTTGTCGGCTCGTTCATAATCTTCCTGATCATGGTGGCGGTATGGATGGGTTTCTGTCTGATATTTGATAATGTCGGAAATTGGCATCTGCTGCTGTATATAGCTCTTAGTGCAGGTCTGGCTATTGCCGGATATCCTCTTATCTATTTGTTTGAAAGGGTGTTTGCGCTGGTATCATCAGCTAAACTGGTGGAACTGAGCGATACCAGCAACGCGCTCCTGCGACTCTTGGCCGACAAGGCACCTGGTACTTTCCATCATTCTCTGCAGGTGATGAATATTGCCGATGCAGCTGCACGTGCGATCAACGCTAATGTGCCTTTGATCAGGGCTGCGGCCTTGTATCATGACATAGGAAAGATAAAGAATCCTCAATGCTTTACAGAAAATGAGATCCCTGGAGTTAAAGTTCACGAAGGACTTACTCCGAAGGAAAGTGCTGCTCTGATCACCAGACATGTTACTGACGGTCTGGAGCTTGCAGAGAAACATAAGCTTCCTAGGGTGCTGAAGGATTTCATTATATCCCATCATGGAACTACAAGTGCATCTTACTTCCTTACCAAGTATCTTAATGATGGCGGTGATCCTAAGGATACAGGGGAATTTTATTATGACGGTATGAAACCGGCTACTAAGGAACAGGTAATCCTGATGCTTAGTGATGCCGTTGAAGCTGCGTCAAGAAGTCTGAAGGATTATTCTACCGAAAGCATATCCAATCTTGTGGACAGGATATTTGATGCGAAAGCAAGTGAGGGTCAGTTTACTGATGCGGATATCTCATTGAGAGAACTGAACACGATCAATGAGGTCATGAAGTCATTTGTTCAGCAAGTGTACCATTCAAGGATAGAATATCCAAAGAGAGTAGTGCCTGCCAAGTGATGATATTTTGAAATGTCGGTAGGATTGATTATTTTTGCAGGCTTTTCAGGACCATGTATATGGCCGGTTATGATAATGATTAAAAACATATAATATGAACATTGTACAGAACAGAATCGATGATCTTAATCTCGAACTTACCCTTTCTGTCGGAAAGGAGGATTATGCAGAACCAATGAAGAAGAAACTTGCTGATTTCAGAAAGAAGGCTGATATCAAAGGTTTCAGAAAAGGCATGGTACCTATGTCTCTCGTAGAGAAGATGTATGGCCAGCAGGCTCTTGCTGATTCAATCAATGATGTTATTTCCGAGGGTCTCAACAACTTCATCCGTGAGAACAATCTCAAGGTTCTCGGTGAACCGCTTCCAAGCGAGGATGGTCCTCAGAACGAGTGGGTGAATGGAAACGACTTCACATTCAAGTTTGATATAGCTCAGAATCCTGAGGTTTCATTTGAGCTTTCAAAGGAGGACGAGGTTACATACTACACCATCACAGTGACAGAGGCTGCGAAGAAGGAGATGAAGGACAATCTTCTCAAGCAGTACGGTTCACTCGAGGAAGGCAAGAAGGCAAAGGAGGATGACTTCATCATCGTTGACTTCGAGCAGGGTGAGACCAAGGTAGAGGGAACTTATGTAGCTCTTCGTAACGTGGCTGAGGCTGCACGCAAGTCATTCGTCGGTGTCAAGCCAGGTGATGTTCTCGATGTAAATGTAAACGAGGCATTCGAGAACGAGACTGACCGTGCTTCAATGCTCAAGGTAAACAAGGATGAGCTTGCTTCTCTTGACCCGATGTTCAAGATGACTGTAAAGAACGTGAAGACTTTTGTGAACGCTCCTATGACTGAGGAGACTTTCGAGAAGATCTTCGGCGTCAAGACAGAGGCTGAGTTCGATGCCAAGATTGAGGAGAGGATCCGTGCTGAGTATTCTCAGGAGGCTGACTTCCGTTTCTCAAAGGACGCAAAGACCTACCTTCTTGATAAGGCGAACGTAACTGTTGCAGAGAAGTTCCTCAAGAGATGGATCTATGTGATCAACGAGGGCAAGTTTACGATGGAGGACATCGAGAAGGATTGGGACCTCTTCATCGTTGACTACAAGTGGCAGATGGTACGCAGCTTCCTGATGGAGAAGTATGGCGTGAAGGTTGAGGAGGCTGATCTCCTTGCGAGTGCAAAGGGATTTGCAGCCTACCAGTTCGCTATGTATGGAATGAACAATGTTCCGGACGAGCAGCTTGAGTCATTCGCTAAGAATATCCTTGCTCAGGAGGAGCAGGGAAGAAGAATCCTCGATCAGGTTGAGAATGAGAAGACTTTTGCAGCCGTTCGTGAGGTGGTTACTCTCAAGAAGAAGAAGATTTCAGTTGAGAAGTTCCGCGAGTTGAACTAATTTTGACTTACAGGCCAGCTCGCAAAGCTGGCCTTTTTTGTTGTCATTTCGAGCATCTCCGAATTGTCATCTCGAGCATCTTCGAATTGTCATCTCGAGCGAGCGTAGCGAGTCGAGAGATCTATATACCATTAACATATGAATAAGGAATTCCAGAAATATGCAGTCCTGGAGCATGGTATCAGCTCTATGACTATGCACAGGTACCAGTCTGTTATGGACGGGTACATCAATCCTACGATCATTGAGGAAAGAAAGTTGAATGTGGCTTCAATGGATGTATTCAGCCGTCTTATGATGGACAGGATCATCTTCCTTGGAGTGCCTATTGATGATGATGTCGCTAACATCATCCAGGCTCAGCTTCTGTTCCTGGCTTCGACCGATTCGTCAAGCGACATCTCGCTGTACATCAACACTCCGGGCGGTCAGGTCTCTTCAGGTCTGGGTATCTATGATACAATGCAGATAATCGAGCCGGACGTGGCTACGATCTGTACAGGAATGGCCGCTTCGATGGGCTCGGTGCTTCTTTGTGCCGGAGCTGCAGGCAAGAGGTCTGCTCTCAAGCATTCAAGAGTGATGATCCATCAGCCTCTCGGAGGCGCGCGTGGCCAGGCTTCGGACATCCTCATTGCTGCTCAGGAGATTGAGAAGATCCGCAAGGAACTCTATACCATCATTTCTGAACACTCAGGTCAGCCTATCGAGAAGATCTATGCTGACGGTGACCGTGACTTCTGGATGAACGCGCAGGAGGCTAAAGAGTACGGAATGATTGACGAGATTCTCACAAGAAAAGCTAGATAAGGATGGCAAAAAAGGGTAACAACAAGCCGCATTGTATGTTTTGCGGCCGTCTGGAAGATGAGGCCCCTTTACTTCTTCAGGGATTGGAAGGCTTCATCTGTTCGGATTGTGTGAAGATTGCCAGCGATTATCTTCATGATTTCCAAAGTGATCTTTCTTCGGATCGTCCTTTGGAAAATCTGGAGACAAAGTACAAGCCGAAGGATATCCATGAGTTCATGGACCAGTATGTGATAGGTCAGGACAGGGCAAAGAAGCTTCTCTCAGTGGCTGTGTATAATCACTACAAGAGGTTGAATAACAATCTGTCAAAGGACAACGAGTTTGAACTTGAAAAGTCAAATATCCTGATGGTAGGTCCGACAGGTACTGGTAAGACATTGATGGCTAAGACTATAGCCAAGCTTCTTGATGTTCCGTTCACTATTGTAGATGCTACGGTTCTGACTGAGGCCGGATATGTAGGTGAGGATGTGGAGAGTCTTTTGACCCGTCTTCTTCAGGAGGCAGACTTTGATGTCAAGAAGGCTGAGAGGGGTATCGTGTTCATTGATGAGATCGATAAGATTGCGCGCAAGAGTGACAATCCTTCGATCACCCGCGACGTGTCTGGTGAGGGTGTTCAGCAGGCACTTCTCAAACTCCTTGAGGGAAGCGTTGTGAACGTTCCGCCAAAGGGGGGACGTAAGCACCCGGAACAGGAGTTCCTGCATGTGAATACACAGAATATCCTGTTCATCTGCGGAGGAGCATTCGAGGGCATCGAGCGCAGGATTGCCCAGAGACTTAATACTCAGGTGATCGGTTTCGGAGCACAGGACAAGCAGAAGATAGATAAGGAGAATCTCCTTCAATATGTTGAGGCTCAGGACCTTCGTTCATATGGACTCATTCCGGAGATCATCGGACGCCTTCCTGTGATCACATATCTGGACCATCTTGACCGAGATGCTATGAAGAGGATCCTTACCGAACCGAAGAATGCTTTGATGCGTCAGTATGAGAAGATGTTCGAGCTGGATGGCATCAAGCTGACAGTTGAGCCGGCAGTGCTGGATCTTATCGTGGATACTGCGATAGAGAACAAGCTTGGAGCACGTGGACTCCGTTCGATCTGCGAGCAGATCATGACCGACGCCATGTATGATGCTCCGTCTTCCAACAAGAAGTCCTTCAAGCTCACCCTCAAATATGCCAAGGAGAAACTGACCAGGTAGCCCGTTGTCATTTCGAGCGAGTCGACATCCGCTCCTGTCATTTCGAGCGAGTCGACATCCGTTCCTGTCATTTCGAGCGAGTCGTCATCCGTTCCTGTCATTTCGAGCGAGTCGGCATCCGCTCCTGTCATTTCGAGCGAACGAAGTGAGTCGAGAAATCTATATAATATAAAACTACATATATGAAAAAATACATCGAAACTAACAAGGAGAGATTCTTCGAGGAACTCTTTTCACTTCTCAGAATCCCGTCTGTAAGCTCCTTGGAGCAGCACAAGCCAGACATGCAACGTTGTGCGGAGCGCCTGGTAGAGCTCCTGATGGAAGCTGGTGCAGACGAGGCTGCGGTATATCCTACTACAGGACATCCCGTTGTCTTCGGACAGAAGATCGTAGATCCTTCACTTCCGACTATGCTCGTGTACGGCCATTACGATGTCCAGCCTGTCGATCCTATCGAGCTGTGGCATTCCGATCCGTTCGAGCCTGAGATCCGTGATGGGGCAATCTATGCCCGTGGTGCAAACGATGACAAGGGTCAGCTCTTCATGCACATCAAGGCTTTCGAGTTCATGGTACGTGAGGGAGGTCTTAAGCATAATGTGAAGTTCATTCTCGAGGGAGAGGAAGAGATAGGAAGTCCGTCGCTTGCGGCTTGGGCCAAGGCAAACAAGGAGCGTCTTGCTGCTGACATCATTCTGGTTTCGGATACAACGATGATTTCGGAGTCTGTCCCTTCGATCAACTGCGGTATGCGCGGACTTTCATATGTGGAGGTAAAGGTAACCGGTCCGAACAAGGATCTGCATTCGGGACATTATGGCGGAGCTGTAGCAAATCCTATCAATGTTCTTTGCGACATGATCTCATCCCTTATTGACGAGAACGGCCATATCACAGTCAAGGGCTTCTACGATGATGTTGTCGTGCTTTCAGATGAGGACAGGGCCAAGCTTTCGCGTGCTCCTTTCGATATGGAAGAGTATAAGGAATTCCTTGACATCAAGGAGGTCAAGGGTGAGGCCGGCTACAGCACTCTCGAGCGTACCGGCATCCGTCCATGTCTGGATGTGAACGGAATCTGGGGCGGTTATATCGGTGAAGGTGCCAAGACTGTACTCCCTTCTGTGGCTCATGCAAAGATATCCATGAGGCTTGTTCCAAACCAGGACAGCGCTACTATCACAAAGCTCTTCACCGAGCATTTCCTTTCAATTGCCCCGGATTATGTGAAGGTAGAGGTCATCCCTCATCATGGTGGTGACGGCTTCCTGATTCCTATTTCATCTCCGGCTTACAAGGCTGCCGAGAAGGCGATGACGGAAGTGTATGGCATCGAGCCTGTTCCTTCGCGTGGCGGCGGTTCGATTCCTATTCTTGCCGATCTCCAGCGCATCCTCGGCATCGATCCGCTTCTGATGGGATTCGGTCTGGAGAGAGACACCATCCATTCACCGAACGAAAGCTATCTCCTTAAGCAGCTTTTTGCAGGTATGGAGGCAATTGCATTGTTCTATAGATATTATTGATTATGACAAGAAAAGATTTATTCGATCAGATTCAGGCAAAGAGGAGCATGCTTTGTGTCGGCCTGGATGTGGATTTTGATAAGATGCCTGAGCATATCAAGGCTTTGGCACACAGAGGAGAGCTTGCGCTTAGAGGAGAACTTTACAAGGGTAAGGCTCGCTCGATCATAGAGTTCAATAAGGCGATTGTCGATGCTACGGCTGAGCATTGCGTAGCATATAAGCCGAATCTGGCATTCTATGAGTGCTATGGTATCGATGGAATGAGGGCTTTGGATGCTACTGTGGATTATATCCGCAGCAAGTATCCTGAGATTTTCCTGATTGCTGATGCCAAGAGGGGGGACATCGGAAATACTGCCAAGATGTATGCGAAGGCTTTCTTTGAGGAAATGGATTTTGATGCTGTTACGATTGCTCCGTACATGGGTGCCGACAGTGTTACTCCGTTTCTGGAGTATAAGGATAAATGGGCGATTGTGCTTGCCTTGACATCTAATGCCTCTGCATATCAGTTCCAGAATGCCGTAAAAGATGGGAAACCTCTGTATCAGGCGGTTATGGAAGAGATGATGGGGATTTCCACTCCTGACAACATGATGTTCGTTGTTGGTGCAACCAAGGCAGACAAACTTCAGGAACTCCGTAGCTTCTGTCCGGATAACTTCTTCCTTGTGCCGGGTGTAGGTGCCCAGGGAGGTTCCGCAGAGGAAGTCATTGCAAACGGTGCAAATGATCATGGGGGATTGCTCATCAACTCTTCGCGTGGAATCCTGTTTGCAGATTCGACAGAAGATTTTGCAAAGGTTGCCGGTGAGGTTGCCGCAGCTACTGCTAATATCTAATACTTTCAGCCATGTATAAAAAGTTACTTGTATTGATTATCGCTCTTTTTGCCGGATTGGCTTCTGCTGATAATTGTAGAGCACAGTATGATGTCCTGAAGTTCGGTGACTTCGGTATCTCTTCTATCACTCCGAGAGGTTTCACATCTGTAAAGGGGGCTGTATGGGTTGATGTTGATAATCCTCAGGTAGGTTTTTCTGTATCTGAGATCTATGGCAAGCTTTACAAGAACGGGGTTCCGATGATTGAAGGACAGGCAGATGATTACTACGTTCCTACAGGAAATGGCCGTCTTGTGATTTCAGGCGTTGCGTCGTTATGTCCTGGTGTATCGATATTTGATGTTCTGGGACTCATATTCTTCGATCCGGAAGATTATACGGTTGATATAAAGGCTATCATCACTGATGATGGAGCGGAGCCTGTGGTAAAGGAGGTCAAGGATATACCGGTGCTTACATTGCTGAAGAAAGATTCTGAAGAATAAACTTAACGATATGAAAGTAAAGATTGTCAACAAGTCTTCTTATGAGACTCCGTTTTATGCTACGGAGAAGTCTGCCGGAATGGATCTGAAGGCAAATATTACAGAACCGGTCACTCTTGGTCCTCTTGAAAGGGCTCTTGTACCTACAGGACTCTTCATCGCGCTGCCCGACGGAACGGAGGCGCAGGTGCGTCCGCGAAGCGGTCTTGCTGCCAAGCATGGCATTTCAGTCCTGAATGCCCCCGGAACCATTGATGCCGACTATAGGGGTGAGGTAAAGGTGATTCTGGTCAATCTTTCCAATGAGCCGTTCGTGATCAATCCTGGCGAAAGAATAGCACAGATGGTTGTTGCACGTTACGAGAAGGTCGAATGGGACGAGGTCGAGGTTCTTGACGAGACTGACCGTGGTGCCGGCGGTTTCGGCTCCACAGGAAGATAATCATTTCTTTCGCTATCGCCCCACTGTCATCCTGAGCAGAGCGAAGGATCTTTTAGAGGGTCCCACCTGTCATTTCGAGCGAGCAAAGCGCCGTTTGTCATTTCGAGCGAGCGAAGCTTCCCACTGTCATTTCGAGCGAGCGAAGCCTCCTACTGTCATTTCGAGCGATGAAGCCTCCCACTGTCATTTCGAGCGAGCGAAGCGAGTCGAGAAATCTAATACATTCATATGGAAATAATATCAATCTACAATAAATTCAAGGAGTGCGGCACCGTCACAACCGACACCCGCACGCTGAAGGGTGGCGAAATGTTCTTCGCCCTGAAGGGAGAAAACTTCGACGGCAACGAGTATGCCCTCAAGGCTCTCGAACTTGGCGCCAGATATGCAGTTGTGAACAAGTCGGCCTCAGTGGCTGCTTCAGATGACCCACGTCTGGTCAAGGTGGACGACACCCTGAAGACGCTTCAGGAGCTTGCTCGTTGGCACAGATCCATGATTTTTGTCGATGGCCATCATCTTCCGGTCGTTGCCCTGACCGGCACCAACGGCAAGACCACCACAAAGGAACTTATCCGTGCTGTTCTGTCATCGAAATATAATGTGACTGCCACAGAGGGAAATCTCAACAACAGCATCGGAGTGCCTTTGACCTTGCTCAAGGTGACTTCTGAAACGCAGATAGCTGTGGTGGAGATGGGAGCCAGTCACCCTGGAGACATCAAGGAACTTGTGGATGTCGCTCTGCCGAACTACGGACTTATAACCAATGTCGGTAAGGCACATCTTCTTGGTTTCGGAAGTTTCGAAGGAGTGAAGGCGACAAAGGGGGAGTTGTACGATTACCTTCGCAGGACGGCAGATAAGGCATTCATAAATGTGGATAATCCTCATCTCTGCAAGATGGCATCGGACAGGAACATGCAGCACGATCCGGAGCGTTCGGAGTCGCTTCTGATTCCGTACGGCCTTGAATATCAAGGTGCTCAGGTGCTTCCATCCTCAGCAGAGGAACCGTTCCTTCGTATAGAACTTGACGGCCGTATAATCAGAACAAACCTGGTCGGTTCATATAATGCTGATAACGTGATGGCAGCCCTTGCTGTCGGTGCCCAGTTCGGTGTTTCTCTTGAAGACGCTATCAAGGCAATTGAGGCTTATGTACCTTCGAACAACCGTTCGCAGATGACCCGCACAGAGAGAAATACCTTGATTGTAGATGCCTACAATGCCAACCCTACCAGCATGGCGGCTGCTTTGGACAACTTCTCGAATGTCTCTGCTGACTGCAAGGTTGCGCTTCTGGGTGATATGCTGGAACTCGGTGAGGATTCACTTGCAGAACACGAGGCCGTAATCCGTTCAGTGGCATCCAGAAATCTTTCGGCAGCATTCTTTGTCGGAAAGGAATTCATTGCAGCTTCGGAAGCATTGTCACAAGATTCTGGCCTGGCTGGTTCTGTTGACGCAGACAATCCGGTCTGTATGAAGTTCTTTACGTCATCTGACGAACTTGCCACATATCTTGCTGACAATCCCCTTTGCGGAGCCACGATCCTGATCAAAGGCTCCCGCGGCACCCGTATGGAGAAAGTCATCCCTGTTCTCTAGCATCCTCTTTACGTTTTAGTGGCGCATAACCACTTGTGTTACAATACTTTATATAGTGCTGCGTGCTCCCTTTGGGGAGCACGCAGCTTCTGTGAAGCAGCTGATTGACAGGCAGTTATGTGCCACCACTGCGGCAGGTCTTTTGAGGATGCGTCAGGCTTATCAGCGGATTTTCTGGGAAAGGAAGGTGGCGAGGCGGGCGAAGGCGTAGCCGGCAGCCAGGCCGATCAGTCCGCCGACCAGGACGTCTCCCAGATAGTGCTTGCCGACGAATACGCGGCTGATAGCTACCAATGGAGCCCAAATGAACATCCATATGCCGTAGGCCTTCAGCCATGATGGCATGCGGTATAGGGTTTTCTTCCCGTCTGCTATCAAGACCGCAGAACTACTATGTTGGCAGTTTTGTAGCCCCAATATACGTTTAAGTGCAATAAAAGTGCAGGTGGCAAGTCCGAAGGCATTGGCAGCATGTGCAGAGAAGAAGCTGTAGCTGGTTGAACCTTTTTCCAGAACGTTGAGCCCGTTGCCCAGCATGAAGGCGTCATTGAGCGGTCTTACACGTCCGACAGCATCTTTGATCAGATTGGAGAACTGGTCGCAGAAGCCGAATGTCAGTCCTGCAGCGAGTACGACAATCAGGCCTTTCTTCCAGCCGAGTTTCCATATCAGAAGTGCCACGATGAGTACATACATGGGAATCCATGCAGGAACATCAGACAGAAACTGCCAGACGGGATCCGTCAATGACGAATCCCAACTGTTTATCTCAAGGGTGACTGCTTGGTCGAATTTATGAATTTCTTGCCAGATCATATAGATTTCTCCACTCACTACGTTCGGTCGAAATGACAAGCTTGGGCCTAACCTACTGTGATTTCGTTGTCATCGCCCGGAAAGAGAATGACCGGAGCCTCTTCCTCTACAGGCATTTCCTTCTGGAGTGACTCCCAGAGCATATCCTTCAGCTCCTTGAGGCCTTCCTGAGTGAATGAGGAAATGAAAACATGAGGTATGTCTTCCGGCAGGGTCTGTGCAATCTCGCCCTTGAGCTGCTCATCCAGCATGTCTGACTTGGTGATTGCAAGTACACGGTCCTTCACGAGAAGTTCAGGATTGTATTCGCGAAGCTCGTTGAGCAGTACCTCATACCCTTCGCGGATGTCATCCTGGTCTGCCGCTACCATGAATAGCAGGATCGAGTTGCGCTCTATATGTCTGAGGAATCGCATTCCTATGCCCTTTCCTTCGTGCGCACCCTCGATAATCCCGGGGATATCAGCCATAACGAATGACTTGTCGTCGTAGTAGCTCACGATTCCTAGATTTGGTTCAAGAGTGGTGAAAGGGTAGTCTGCAATCTTCGGACGGGCAGCTGAAACTGTGGAGAGCAGGGTAGACTTGCCTGCATTAGGGAATCCTACCAGACCGACATCAGCAAGAAGCTTCAGCTCGAGTATGAACCAGCCTTCTTCAAACGGTTCTCCTGGCTGAGAGTAGCGTGGCGTCTGGTTTGTAGCTGTCTTGAAGTTGTTGTTTCCGAGACCTCCGCGGCCGCCCTTCACGAGGATTCTCTCTTCGTTCGGCTCCACAAGCTCAAAAAGTATCTCTCCTGTCTCGGCATTCTTTGCCACTGTTCCAAGCGGAACATCAAGGATGATGTCCTCACCGTTCTTTCCGTGCTGGAGCTGTCCGCTGCCGGCTCCGCCGTGCTCGGCCATGATATGCTTGCGGTATTTCAGGTGGATCAGAGTCCAGAACTGCGGATTCGCCCTCAGGATGATGTGGCCTCCACGTCCTCCGTCTCCTCCGTCAGGACCTCCCTTCGGAATATATTTCTCCCTCCTCATATGCGTAGAACCCGCACCGCCATTGCCCGAGCGGCAATATATCTTTACATAGTCTATGAAATTGCTGTCTGCCATAATGCTTTTCTAAGTATCCGGACGCAAAGATAACGATTCTTTCCGATACTGAAACACACTGAATGACTTTCCATTATCTATTTTACAACCTCGCCCCGACAGCCAACAGACCATCGGGGCGAGCATAAATAGGGAAGTCGCATACAGAGATTGCTCTCCAGCAGCATCCTCCTTCAGAGAAACCACAGCAAGCATCTCACCTGACTTCTCTCCAGTAACAGTGTTCACAAAGAAGTACTTCATGAATACCTTAGGAGCAGCAGATGTAGGAACACCGTTCTTCTCATCGTACGCAGTCTTGAGGTCGTACTCCTCACAAACTGCCTCAAGCGGTTCGCCAATCTGCGAAGCTTTACTATATGCACGGCTGATACCGTTTTGCAGATTGCACTCAAGGCCATAGATTCACCTGTAAAGCCGGTGTTTTTGTCCAGCCAATAGAATTCGCAGAAATACTTTTTCCCGGATTCCAAGGTGAAACCTTTGACTTCGGTATATAGTTCCGTCAGTTCCGCATCTCCATATTCGGGTTCAAGACCAGGAGAGATGATTACTGTCTGACCCCTATCCGGAAGATACTCCAGGACTGAGGGCCGGCGACGTCTTGAACACGAGAACGTGACTTTCGGAAGGCTGCTGCAGACCGGTGAAGATTATTACCTCTGGATAGATCCAAAGGTCGTCATAAAGCACTTCGGGAATATCATTCATGTATGCTGGTGCATCCGTCATGAGAGGCTCTCCGACCATCTGAAGGTTGGAATTGATGCGGACAAAAGCGTTGTGGGCTGTCATTTCTGCTGCGGTACCCAATGTGGAGATGCCTTTCATCTTCTCTGCGAGTCTGCCCCAGGCTGACATCTGGAGGTCGGAGAGTTTCTTATAGGAACGCGAGATTGATGACAGACGATTACGGGATACAGCCTGTGCCGGGGTTACAGACTTGGAATGCTGCGCCTTGCTTGAGAGGACGTTCCTGCCTTTGACATTCCTGGCAGTGACTCCCTTTGCAGATCCGGCAAAATCATTGAACGCGATAGACGGCTTTACTATCATAGCATAAGATATTACATTTCACTCAATTACAGAGGCAAATGTAATATTCCGATCATACAATCCAAATTCCTGCAGAGTTTTCGCTGAAATTTGCCATTGTCTAAAGCAAAATATTATACAAATTAAAAAAACGCATACAAGTCATAGACTGCATGCGTTTTTAAAACAAATGGTTAATTGTTAATCAAATTCGTAGCCTTCTACATATTCACTATATGGTTTATCATCTGAATAGCCTCCATAGTATTGTTCCCAATCTTCTTTGTATCTATTGAGAGAATATAGAGGCACATAAATAATACATTTTAAAGGACTTGCATAAGAGTAATGAAATACATATATGGATGAAATGCTGTTATGTCCTTTTCCTTCAAGCTCTTCGTAAAAACTACCATACAAGACAGGAGGGGTAGTGGCTTTAATATACACCTCTGATAAGGTTGCATTATCATAGAAAGCTCCACCTCCAATTGTTGCAATATTTTTACCTATTGTGACTTTTCGAAGTCCATCACACTGACTGAACGTGGCTTCCCCAATTTTAATAACATTGTCAGGAATCAGTATTTCCGTAAGGCCGTCGCAATTCCAGAAAGCCCAATCTCCGATTGATGTTATATTCTCTCCCAAAGAGATGGTTTTCAGCAAACTGCATTCTGCGAAAGCAGCAGATTCAATTGTGATGACGCTATTCGGAATTACAATACTAGTTAAGCCATTGCAGTTATGAAATGCCTTTGAACCTATTGTAGTAATTCCCTCCGGAATAGAAATATCACGCAACGAGGTACATCCATTAAAGGCATTATCTCCAATGTATGTCGTGTTATTTGACAGAAGTACATTTGCTAGAGACGTACATCCGCTAAACAATGACGATTCAACAGATGCGACATTATCCGGCATATCAAATTCACGTAGTGATGTACAATTATTGAAAGCCGAAGCTCCAATGAAGTTTACATTGGCAGGTACATTAATTGACGATAGCGATGAGCATCCAGCGAAAGCAGATTCGCCAATCGATGTAATTGTTTCAGGCATGTTTACATCGGACAGGGATTTACATCCATTAAATGCATTAGCCCCAATAGAAGTTACGCTTTCCGGTAATATTATGCTGGTAAGTGTTTCGCAATTGGAAAAACTGGATATTCCAATAAGGGTTATGCTACCTTCAAACTTAATCACACCTTTACCGTTTGAATATGAATTTGTCAGGTACGGACTACCAAATCCTCCTGATTGAGTCAGTTCCAACTTTGTGCCCGTTGTTGTGGTATACCATATCTCGTTATTTGGTTGTCCTCCTGCCTGATTGATGATATAATCAACTCCAAATTTTCCGTCTGGTGATTCAACACGAACTGTTGCACTTCTTGATGTGGATTTGTTGTTCTCGCTTACATATATTTGGATTGAACCATATTGCATAGTACTTTTTGTAGATGGGACAACAGAAATCCAACTTTGTGCTGAGGCTGGAATATTTGCAACACATTCAAGATTTGATAAGAATTCCAGATTTGCATATCCGCCATTTTTAGGTATATCCATTACAGCCTCATCATAAATCTTGAGTCCGGCGACTTCAAACTCAATGCTTTTCATGATGATTTTGTTCCCATTAGATACAAATACGATGATTTTGTTCTCTGCATCAACGGTTTGTCCGACAGCCAACTCAATATTTCCGTTCAGATTAGTGTCGTCATTTGGAACTACACGTGCAGTCATGTTATCAGAAGACATAACCTCAATCTCGACCTTATCTGTACCAGTAGTTACCTTATAGCCAATACTATATGTTGTCTCCGGTATCAGTAACTGATTTAAGTCATCTTCGTCAAAAGTTATTGACAAATTATATGTTTTAGCAATGGTTATTACATGTCCGTCTGACATTTCCATATAGACATTGTCATTGTCCTGTGTAATAGATTTGAATAATGAATCACCGGGTTCACCTTGGGCTTTATTTAGTTTTACCCATGTCACTCCGTTGTTGTAAGAGATATACCAATACGATTCTTCTATCTTGAATTGAGGGGTGATTGCATCCGTTCCATCAATTCCATGTACGCGAATCTTTTCACCGCTTTCATCTAAAAGCCATTCGCCATCAAGAGTCCAGTATAAGACGTTGTCGGTATAATATTTCGCTCCTATTACTGGAGCCACACCATTAGTGCCGTCCAGACCATCTTTCCCGTGATATATGGTAATGGATCCGGATTTTGCAAATGTTATAGTATATCCGATCTGTATTCCATCTTCAACCAATGGCGTACAACTCGTTATATAGTCGTTGTTCTGAAGTGCAGCAACGATGGTTTGCAAAGATTCAATATTACCATTCATTTGATTGCACATGGTTAGGAGTTCTTCAAATGCATACCATGTAGGTATTTTAATTTGCGTTCCATCAGCGAGAGTGAATATAACATAATCTTCATTAGAAGTATCTACATTTTGAAAGAATGAATCGCCATCTGTTCCATCAATTCCGTCCTTCCCATCCTCTCCAGATGCATTCCCAAGTCGTGTCCATGATTGGCCATTATCATATGATACATACCAAAATCCGTCTTCGATTTTGAGTTGCGGGGTGACACCATCTTTGCCATTTGCTCCATTCTGGCCATTCGTACCGTCGATTCCGTCATTCCCATCTGCTCCATCATTGCCATCAACACCTTGAGCCTTTATCTTATTGCCACCGTTGTCTAACAGCCATTCTCCATCGAGTGTCCAGTAATATATCCCATCGTTATCCTGTTTTACTCCGATGATAGGAGTTGATCCATTCACTCCATCCCTACCATCTGCTCCATTTTTACCATGATAGATTGTGATAGGTGCAGATTTCGTAAATGAAATTGTATATCCAATAATCTTATCAGACTCCGTTATAGGAGCGACTGAGGTGATATAATCATTACTTTGTAAGGCGTAAACAATAGTTTGTAACGACAGAATATTTGCATTCATCTGTCTGCATTGTTCTTCAACTATTGTAATACGACTTTCATGATCATCGAGTTTGTCCCAAATTTTGGAGTCGTCGAATTCTTGGCTGCAACTTATGGCAACCAGTGCAGCAGTAAGTAAATAAGTAATCGTTCTTCTCATAATAATGTGATTTATGGTACTATCCTTAATTACCATTCTGCTCCTTATGGTATTGGCGTTACATTAAGAAAGTGTGGAGCAGTTCTCCGTTTATTCGAATAGAGGTTCTGGAATACCTTTGCTGAAATAAACGAACACATTACTCCACACCCATATCGTATGAGTATTAAACGCATACAAATACAGATGATGAGTGCTGTCGTTCACCCTCAGCATTGAATTTTCCAGATTCCTATTCGAGGTAAAAGCGAAACACTTTCATCAAAATATGTGACACATTGGAATACAATATTCCCAAGTGTGTGACAAAGTTAGAAAAAAAACATAAACATTAGTACTCTAATGATTTCTTCAAAAAGAAAGACAGAAATAGATTATAATTCAAATTATCTGAATTCAGACCTTAAATCTCACAGAAATCTGCTGTTCCCGGCTCCGGTAGCCTGTTTGGGAGTCGATGAGGAAGTATCTGATGTGTGCCTGGTATTGTTGCTGTAGGTACACATTGATAGACACCGTCACCGGTTACCGCAATCTGGCTCAAGATCTTGCGTTTGGCTTACAAATTTCGGAGAGTTAGGCAGTTTTCTATAATTGACCCGATAATTTGGTACAAAAATTCGTTATATTTGCCTTTGTTAACAAATGTTGAGGAATTATGAGCGCTGATCAATTAGATTTTGTAACCTTTTGCATAGGCAATTTGTCGATAAGACTTAATATGCCTCAGAAGGTTGTGTACATAAAGCTCAAAGAAAGTGGTATACTTGATGATTATATTGTCAAGGGGTATGACGTCCTCCATACATTCGGTAAGGAATACTTGATGAATGACTTGATTGATTACATGCAGGAGAAAGGAGCATTGTCATGATACTATACCACACCTCATACATGGTTGTTGAGCAACCTGACCTTGAACACTCAAGAGATTATCTGGATTTCGGAAAAGGTTTCTACCTGACTTCCTTGCGTCATCAGGCGGTTCTATATTCAGAAAGGTTCTTCTTGAGAGGACGACAGGCATTCCTTGGTGAATATAATCTTTCTGATGCATATGTTGACTTGTCTATCAAGACATTTGATGCTTACGATGAGGAATGGCTTGACTTTGTCTTTCAGTGTCGTAAAGGGGAGGATAAGTCAGAGTATGACATCGTAATTGGCGGTATTGCTGACGATAAGATTTTCAGGACCATCGATCTCTACTTTGCGGGTGACATCTCAAAGGATGAGGCTCTTAAGCGCCTCAAATATGAAAAGCCGAATAACCAGTATTGCCTTAGAACCCAAAGAGCAATCGACTTGCTCACATTCAAATCTGCAGAGGAGATCATAAAATGATGGATGACTCAAAATATATAATCATTCAAGCCAAGAACGCCAGAATTATTGCGATACTGGCGGAGAAATTTGGCGGTTCTCTTGATAAGGCGATAGATGTCTTTTATCATTCGGTAACCGCTCAGATGATTCAGGATGGCGTTGCCGACTTGCATTGCAGGAGTGATCATTACCTTGCAGAGGAAATTTATAGAGAATACGCAGAAACTTCATGATTGAGAACTTCTACTCCCTCAACTGATTGATGTTCATCCAACAATCCCTTCTTGGACTCTAACTGGACTCCATGACGATTTTTAACGGTTTCTTATAAAGACAAAGAGCCGTCATCGCTCTTGATGACAGCTCTTTTGAGTCTGTTTCTATCATAAGTCTTCTTCGACTTGTGTACCATCCTTCTTGACTGGATCTGCCGTCCATGTCCCTCAATCTCCTCCATCCTTGCTGCCCTGCGGTTCGCAAGGATGAAGTCTTCTAAAGTGATTTTTAGCTTTTTCTGTCTCATGTTTTGTTAAATTGGTTTGCAAAGGTATAAAAAAATCTAACAAAAATTCCCAAATTGTGGAATTTTTGTTAGATTTGCACAGTCAATAAAATTCGACGGTATGATGTATGAAAGTTAATATATCGGATAAAGACCTGGACGAACTGATTCGGACCGGCAAGAATAGTAAGTATAAGAAGTACTCCAAGGATAGGAAGTTTATGGAAGGGTTGGCACGTGTGTACAAGGTGATGCTTAATGTTGCCGACACAAATGGTTTGAAGCTGTATAGTTTCCTGCATTATGAGAAATTGGCGAATAACCTGAATCTCAGTTCGGTTCGAGTATTGAATGGCCGTGTAGAGAGACTTTTATTCCGTGAATTGGAGGATGGTATAGAAATTACAATTATAGAATTAAATAACGACCACTATGGCAACAAGAAATGAAGCCCCCGCCTTGATGGCAATCCATCCGGGCAGTATCCTAAAAGAGGAGCTCATAGAACGTGGTATTTCTCAGAAAGATTTTGCGAAGATGATTTCAATGCAGCCATCGCATCTTAGCGAAATCATTAAAGGAAAACGTTCTATTACGAAACCAGTGGCAGATAAACTGGAAGAAGTATTGGGAATCCCATCAATAGATTGGGTGAACCTGCAGATCGGCTTTGAGTATGATACTCAGCAGAATGCCGAAAGACAAATTGCTGAGATGGCTGCGTATAATACTTTGCAAGAGTATTCACGATATTTTGAGGTAAGAACATTGGAGGAACGTTTGGGCAAAGTACATGCATTTTGTTCGGATACAGTGGAGTTCCTGAAAAATGTTTTTAAACTTCCCGAGCCAGAAAGACTCCAGTTGCAGACTCAAGGTTTATTCAAGAAGTCAGCTAAAGTCGGTAAGGACCCCGTTAAGATTATGACATGGCTATTACAGGCGAAGCAGTATGCTTATTCAAATGTGCTGGAAACAATTTATGATGAGTCACGCTTAGATGAGTTGATTCCAAAGATCTCAGGGATTCTTCACGAGAATGAAAATACTATCAAGCGATTGGAGGAGACTTTTGCTGAGTATGGTATTTTATTCGGTGTAGTATCAAAGGTGCAAGGAGCATCAATTGACGGATATTCCTTTGAATATGATGGACATCCATGCATAATTGTGACGATGAGATATGATAGGATCGATAATCTTGCTTTCTCCGTAATGCATGAGTTAGGGCATGTCAAGAATCATGATTATGAAGACTTTAATGTTGATATTGATGATTATGATCATGAGAGTCCTCGTGAAAAGGCGGCTAATCAATTTGCTGCAAACGCTTTGATCTCAGATGCTGATTGGAAGACCGTTCCCAAAGTTCATTTGTCACCACTGATAATTCAGAGAACTTGTTCGTCTTGGGCTGAAAGCCGAGGGTACAATAAATGGATCGCTTTAGGACGCCTTTCGTATCAGACTGGAATGTATAAATTCAAGACGGATGCTACAAGATGCATCTCTTAAATAGTCATCATGGGATTTCGTAGAAGGGATGATAACCCTTATCATTGATATGGTTCCGAGCCCAATATCTAGCCACCGTTCATCACGGTGGCTTTATTATTATATATTAGGTATAAGATTCACCGCTCGTCTCTTGCTCTCAGGCTAAAAGTAGCACGGCCAGCATCAAATGACGCTGGCCGTGCTGAATAAAATATGTGCTCTTTATCTTAAAGTGCTGGGGTATAATAGTCGTGGCCTCTCAGCATGCCGCACATCATTAAGTGTAACTGGCTGGTTGCTGCCCAGCATGAATACGATACTTCTCTCTCAAGTTGGTGAATCCTCACTTCGTCAAACAGCTTCCAGTCAAGAAGAGTGACGTGAAGGATGATGAATGGATAGCTACATATCTTCTTAAAGACTTTATTCGTGGAAGTTATGTTCCGGAAGATCGTATTCAGCAGTTGCGTCAATATGACCGCCGCATCTTCGATTTGAAATAATAGGCGATTTAAATACATAAAAAGAGGCTGTATTCTATTGTAATGTTAGAATACAGCCTCTTACTTCAATATGAGAAATTCTCAATTACTTGTTTATAATAACAGAACTATAGGCATTTTCAAGTGATGCATATGGTTTGTAGAAATACTTTTCATGCTTCTTGAAAGCCTCGTCCCACTTCTTGTACGCATCATGAATCAAAGGATTATCAGCCCACTTGATTGTTGTCATTACCCAAGTCTGTTCGAATTCCCTGAGTGTTCCATCTTCATATGCAGCCTTTCGTCCTTCCAAGTACTTGTCATACTCAGCTTTATATGTATCGTAGTCCTCTTTGAAGATTTCCTCTAGCTGTTCATTGAGCTTATCATATACCGCCTTCTCTTTATCAGTGTCACCAGCTGCTGCGTTAAACTCATTGACTGCATTCTCATAGAGCGAGACTACTTTTGTTACTCTTGCATCTACCTTTTTCTCATTTTTATTTCCACCACATGAAGCGATAGCGAAGATAGCTGCGATAGATACTGCAATAGTTAAAATCTTTTTCATGTCTTTTCTTTTTTAATTAAAGGTTAGTCTTATATTAATATGATACGATAAAGAACTGGAATTTAGCTACTTCTTTACATGCTGCTTTAGTTTTAGCTACTCCTGCATTGATCTTGCTTTGATCTGTCTCGAATAACTCGATGTTGTTCTCTCCTGTGAATGTCATTGTGATGGTTTCACCGACTTCGCCTTCAAGGAAGTTTTTAAATTGCCTTCCATCTGAGTCATCGCTACGCCACTCATCGTATGATGGGATAAGATCTTTTACATTTGCGCCATTTGACTTCTGTGGGACTCCATTTAACCACATTTGTCCATAAGCACTTGAAAGAGGAGCAGTGTTAACAGATTTCAAAAGTTTAAATGTGAAATCGATGCTTGGGTAGTTATACTCATCCAGATAAATAGGGAAGTATCCGTCTTCATTAGCAACAAGTTCTACTGATCCGCTGATAGACTTCGGAAGTTTTACATTTTCTACGAGAACATATCCTGGATGTTTGGCACGTCTTGCTTCAGGGGTATCAAGATCTATATATTGACTAACACGATAAGGCTCGATAGAAGTAGCCTTCTTGATGATCTGTTTTGCATCTGGGGTTATTTCTGTAAACTTTAAATTAAGTTCATCACCGACATTACCTTGAAGAAGAGTTTTTATAGCATTAACCTGATCGTTATCCTCTATAAACATACTAGTAATACTTTCAGTACCGTCAGTTAGAAATACTGCCACAGTGTAAGAATCCTCAAGCAGGATTTGGTCTATGCTCAATCCTTTGAATTCAGGGTTTTCTTTAGTCAACTTGATTTTTAGTTCAAGTGATAATGTGTCTGCATTTTTCTTCAGTGCATATTCGTTGTCAACTATCGAGATGTAGTTTGCTAACTCATAATCGTTACTATCAAAATTAGTTTCTGTGAGAGTCAGTGCTTTTTCTGTTAATTCTGCCTCTTTTTGTTTGTTTCCGCCTCCGCAAGATGCAAGTGCAAAGAACGTAACAAGTGCTGTTGCAATAGTTAAAATCTTTTTCATTTTGTTGTTTTTTGGTTGATTAATTAAATTTTATGCAAATATAGATGATTTTGTTTCTACCGTGTGGTTCTAATTGGTCCTAATTTATATCGAAGAAAATTTATGATTAACTTTGCAACTATGGCAATAAAGACAGATTCCCCACAAGTTGCAGCATTGAAACTGGCTGTTGAAAGAAGATTCGGACATCCGATCGTTACCAGATCGGATTTTGCTACATTGGTAGCTGATATTGAAAAGATAACACATGAACATGTTTCTGAGAACACTCTCAGACGCCTTTTTGGAAAGATTTCAGGCTACGATACTGTGTTTGTAAGGACTTTGGACGTTCTTAGTGAATACCTTGGTTACAAGCACTGGGATGCGTTCCAGTCTTCGCTGGAAGATTCATCCCGCGAATCAGATATTGTGTCAGGTGTGCTTTCCATAAAGGCAGATGAACTGGTTCCTGGTGACAGGGTACGTATAGCCTGGCTTCCCGACCGGGAATGCGTGGTAGAGTTCGTCGGTGGGAGAGTCTTCAAAGCTGTTTCAACTCAGAATTCGACCCTTCAGGTAGGAGATACCTTTGAATGTAGCGTCATGCTGAAGAACTATCCGCTCTTTGTCGACAACCTGGTTCATGGAGGTGAAATATGTCAGCGCTATTCGATGGGTCTGAATAATGGGCTTACCGTTCTGGAAAAGCTGTAATTTCCATATTATTTTGTAACTTGCGGGTCGTTATGAGTACTGCATCAGGTCCCGTAGATATTCCTTCTTCATTGTCTCCATATGAAATGGAGATATGCGGTGTAATGGGTGAAAGCTCATTATTCCGAATCTATAAGGCACGTCATGGAACCAAGTACGTAATCCTCAAGTGTCCGGTTCAACCTGAGACCATCTATATCGAAATGCTCCGCCGCGAATATGAGATAGGTTATACCTTGTCGCATCCATGCGTGGTGAATATACTTGGCTTTGAGGAAAATACCGAGGTCGGCCCGGCTCTGGTCATGGAGTATATAGATGGAGTGACCTTGGATGAGTTCATGAGAACCAGGCCTTCACGCCAACAGTCAAGACAGGTGCTGGACGATATTCTGGACGGTGTCGATTACCTTCATAAAAGAGGGATAGTTCACAATGACCTGAAACCATCGAACATCATAATTACCTCATCCTCAAGAGCCAAGATCATCGACTTCGGCTTCTCGTCAAGCGAAGACAGCGCGTATTCAGGAGTCAGGGGAGGATCGGACGGATATACAGCCCCAGAGATTCTTCGAGGAGAAAAATCCATGTGCTCAGCCTCAGATATCTATTCTGTCGGCAAGATCATGAAGTATATGGGTACAGGACCGTCATCAGTAATACGCAGGGCTGTAAGCGAAGAATCGTCGCGCCGTTTCCAAAGTGTAGGAGATCTTAGAAAGGCTATCCGGAAGCGTCGTTTGATTCTATTTTCTACAACAATGCTTACTATTGCTGCTGTTCTCATTACATTGATGCTTATGATGCCCGCATCAAAGCCGCTAGAACGGATTGCAGAACATAATGAATCTGATGTTGCAGGGCGTGTAGATCAGGCTCTCAACTATATCGAATCGCAGTACAGGAAGGCGCTTGATGAGATAGACCGGTATCCGTATTATGACTGGGCCGTGGTAATCAGAGCCGAATTTATCAAGAACAGCCACATGTATTTAAATGCAATGACTTATGATGACCTGTATATGATGGAAGATCCCGTGACATCCTATGCTGATTCGTTGTATTCTGTCATGAATGCGCTTCCTCATGCCAGCGTACTTCCATGCGTGGAACTGGAACTTTTCAATGAATGCCTGAATGCCAGGGTAGATTCTTTAGACGCATCATGGAACCAGAACATCTAGCGCATGAGGGATGACGTTTATCTTGAGCCTCTGTCCAGCCTCGAACCAGTCTCCGTCGGCATGCGCCGGGCCTTCTGACGAACGATCTATGATGATGTTCCTGCCACGGTAGGTATGTACACGTCTGCTTTTGTGAGCTGATCCTGTCATAAGACGTCCTGCCAGCCATGGGAGTTCGATGGCCCTGAATCCGTCTACTATAGTCATGTCCAGAATGCCGTCGCTGCTGTCTGCAAGGGGAGTGATCTTAGCTCCGTTCCCCCATTGGTTTGAGTTGCCTACTGTTATGAATATTGCTTCGTGCTCAATGTCCTGCCCGTCAATGTTGATCTTATATTTTTCTGGCAGGTATATCCGCCATGTCTTGAGCCCCTCCTTGATGTATGTGGAAAGGCCACGCTTTCCGCATTTGGCGAAGCGTTCGCTTACGACGGCGTCAAATCCGACGCCGCATACCGAAAAGAAGAGTCTTCCATTGATCGTACCTGCGTCCAACGGACTTGTCTTGCCGGAGGTAATCGTCTTCATGGCATTGTTGAAAACATGGCTGATGCCTAGATGTCTCGCAAGTCCGTCTCCGCTGCCGCAGGGGATTATTCCGAGGGTCTTTCCTGTGCCGACCAGCCCTCTGGCCACCTCGTTTACCGTACCGTCACCCCCCACTGCCACAACTATCTGTTCGGCAGCTTCTCGTGCAAGCTTCTCTGCATGACCGGCATATTCGGTGCACACCACCTTGTAGCCCGACTTCCGCAGTCTGGCTATAATGCTTTTTTTTCTGCCCTTCCCAGATATAGGATTAACAATGAACAGCATTACTCGAAAATGTCTTTGTCCTCATTGTAGATAGGGGTCTCCATTCCGAGGAAATTGAGCACAGTGTGGTATATGTTATAATGGCCTGCATTTTCAATATCCTTTACCTTCAATGAATCGTCTGAGGTCCACACTATGAAAGGAATGTCAAGCTGACAGTCAGGTGCCATGTTCTTCGGCATTCCATGCATATAATATCCCTTTTCTCCCAACGATTCACCATGGTCGGAAATGAATATGACACATGCACGTCTGTCCGGGAATTCCTTCAGAGTCTCAATGACTGAGTGTACGAGATAATCGGTGTATACGATGGTGTTGTCATATGCATTTATTAGCTGTGATCTGCTTGCATCAGCCATTTCCACTGTACGGCACTCCGGTAAGAATGTCTTATGTTCGTCAGGAACATTCTTGTAGTATGCAGGACCATGACTGGTGTAGGTGTGGATGCCGATGAATATCTTTGCACTGTCGCTTGCCATGATGTCCTCCTTCAGTCCATGGAAGAGAATGCCGTCATATGAGTCGTCCGCCTCCGGAAATCTTTCCTTCAGACTGCTTTTATTGTAGTACTTGTCGACGTGAATCGGCGGATTGCCCCAGTTGTTTGTTCTCCATACCACATCAACACCATTCCTTTCCAGATAATTCGGAAGGATTTCATAGAGTGTGTCTCCAGGCTTGTATGACAGGATTGCCTTTACGCTGGCCCTTGTATATGTTTCCGAAGCACGGGCATCGAGCACTGTCACACTGTCTTTTGCCAGAAGTGGATTGGTCTCCTTTTCATAGCCATAGAGTGAGAAGTTTTCGCTTCGTGCCGATTCACCTATGATAAGGACACAGATGTCCTTGCTGTCCGTTACTATTTTCGCATCGGGAAGAATGATTTCCTTCTGGTTGATCATCTTCCAGTAGCTGTAGTATCTGATGGAGTTTACAATGTATGACCATGGCATGACCTTGCTTCCAAGGAGAGTTGCGTGATAGTCAATCCATGGAACGTTGTTTCTGTTACCAAAAAGCACAGAAATGATCACCACAAGCGAAACTCCCAGATTGGCCAGGAATCGCAGGATCGAACCGTAGTTTATCCTTCTGTAGAACAGCCAGATGCATATTGGTACACCGAATATCAGTACATACCATATCAATGTCCAGGAGAAGAAGCTTGATGCTTCGGAGAACTGTGTTCCGAACACATTCCCCATCATTGTCCTGTCTATGAGTGCATTGAATGTGTGAAGGAAATACAGACAGATTGAGTTGCCGATCAGAGTGAATGCTATGATGCATTTACCCACGATTCGTCCAAGATACAGCAGCAGATAATATACCAGAAAGTCGAGCACGAACATTATGATGAGCATGCTTGCAAAAATCCAGATTCCGTTCAGGTTGCTGCTGATGCATTCAGACAGTACCTTGAAGAAAGGAATGTTGAATACAATCAAAGTGTAGGCGCTGAGTATGAGGCTTATGCGCATCAGGCTTCCCGGCGTCTTGAGTATTTTGTCAAACCGTCTGAGCAGATCTTTTACTCTAGGAAAAGCTGTCTCCTTAATGAACTGCATGCATGAACGACAGGCGGCTTTGAGTCTGTCTGGTGTTGTCACTTTCAATCCTCCTGTCAGAATCTGTCCATCACTTCAAATATGCGTTCTCCAACCTCTTCGATTGATCCTACACCATTGATATGATGGTATTTGCCGGCATTGCCGTAGTATGCGATGAGAGGCTCGGTCTGATTGTGATATGTAGCAATTCTTGTGTTGATGATCTCTTCGCTTGCGTCATCAGCGCGTCCTTCCTTGAGGGCACGTCCCTTGATACGCTCCATGACCATCTCGTCAGGAATCATAATGGAGACGACAGCAGTGACTTCAGTGCCTCTCTTGGAAAGGATCTCATCAAGCGCTTCTGCCTGAGGGATTGTGCGGGGGAATCCGTCAAGAAGGAATCCCTCGACTCCCGTGACAGTGCTGAATTCGTTTTCAATCATTCCTTCCACGACTTCATCCGGAACCAGACATCCCTTTTCTATAAGGGATTTGGCCAGGACTCCAAGCTCTGTTCCAGCTGCAATTTCCTTTCGAAGCAGTGCTCCGGTGGAGATGTGATGAAGGTTGTATTTCTCAACCATTGCTGCGGCCTGAGTGCCTTTCCCGGCACCCGGAGGGCCAAAAAGAATGTAATATTTCATTTATTCGTCAAGAACATAAATGTCTTTGAGATTTCTTCCGTATTCATCGTAGTCAAGACCGAATCCTACAATGAAATCATTCGGGATTTCCATTGCCACGTAATCTATCTTGACATCTTTCTTGTAGGCTTCCGGCTTGAGGAGCAACGTGCATATATATGATTCTGAGGCTCCTTTTTCCTCCAGGATGCGTTTAAGAGCAACGATAGTGTTGCCGGAGTCAACGATGTCTTCCACTACGATGACGCGTCTGCCGGTTATGTCCGCCGTAAGGGCAGTTGCCTGCTTTACCTCTCCGGTCGTATGTGTTCCTTCATATGAAGTCAGTTTGGTCGATACAACCTGACAATTGAAGTTGAGCCTTTTCATCAGTTCGCCCATAAACATTATTGATCCGTTGAGCACACACAGGAGTACAGGAAAATCCTCGCCTCCTTCAAAATCTGCATTGATTTCATCAGCTACCTTGTCGATTGCGGCAGATATTCTGTCATAGGTCAGAAATGGTTTGAAAGTCTTGTCCTTCAATGTTATCTTTTCCATATATGCACTATTTAGCTACAAACTGCAAAAGTAGCATAAATCGTTTAAAAAAAAGAAAAATTTCGTGTTGTTTAATGTAAAAACAACACGTTTCATGATGGCCAGAGATATTTTTGATGAAAATTCATATGCTATGCCACGTATCATGCTCATGTGTGTTCTTGTTATGTCCATTTTGCCTGCTGTCCATGCTCAGGAGAGAAATGTCATTGAAGACATCATGCACTTCCTTGGAGTTGATTCACCACAGGATCTTGACGAATACGAAATGGAAAGGTTGTCGGAATTCCATTCTGCCCCTGTCAAGCTGAACCGGACCTCGGAGTCTGTCTTGAGAGCCACTGGCCTTTTCAGCCAGTATCAGCTGGCTGTACTTTCCGATTATAAGGCGCGCCATGGAGCAGTAATGTCGTTGGCTGAGCTGGCCGAGCTTGATGGATTCGGTCAGGATTTCGTCAGTAAGCTGGCTCCTTTCATCTTCATAGACCAAGAGGGTGCTCTTGACGGGCAGCAGTCCTCTTTTCGTAACGACCTTCATCTGCGTACCTGCTATAAAATGAATTCGGATGGGCACTACGGATCATATGCAGTGAAATATCGTCTTCAATCTGATGGCAGATGTCAGTTTTCCTTATCGTGTTCGCGGCCATATGATATCAAGATGTGGTATCCTTCAATATACTCGACGTCCTTTCTTTGGCGCTTCAGGGGAGAGCGCGGAAGTATTGTGTTCGGTGATTTCAATGCCAGGTTCGGACAGGGACTGGCATTGTGGAACAATATCTTCGTCACTGCTCTGACTTCTCCAGACTCCTTTATGAAAAAACCTTCCGGCATCTCCCCGGTGTGGTCATACACTGGCTCATCGTCTCTTACAGGGATTGCAGCTGATGTGAGGGCCGGCCCTTGGTCAGTATGCGTGATGGCCGCATTCCCTGGCTTGAAGGCGGCATTTACAACGCATGAGAAGATGAAATTCATGCCTGCTGTCAATGTGTCATGGTATGGCAGATCCGGGCACGCCGCAATTACTAATGTGGCCACTTTTCCTGCCATGGCCTCATTAACTGATATTGATGTGCGGACATCTTTGGATTGTGCTTTCTGCATCAATGGGATAAATGTGTTCGGAGAAATGGTCTACGGGTGGAATGATTCCATGCTGTCTGCAGTGGCAGGCTCCAGATTCAGGACAGGTGAACGCCACGATATGGCAGTTCTCCTGAAACACCTCCATAACGATCAGACGATGCTTGCTGCCAGCGGGACATGGATGACTGGAGAACGGAAACATACCTGCAATTGGTCTGTGGAAACATCATATTATCCGATATCCAAAGATATAGATGACTCATGCAGCGCACAGCTCAAGTCTGTACTTGCTTGGAGAATGACATTTTCCAGATATTTTCATATGAAGGTGCGCCTGAACGAACGCGTGCGGACATGGGGCAGACCTTTCCGAACTGATGTCAGGACGGATCTGTCGTATGATCATGGTGAATTCGCTGCGAATCTGCGTCTCAATTTCGTGTCATGTTCGCGAGTCGCATTTCTGGCTTATGTTGAAGCAGAGTATGAAAGAGACAGGATTTCATTCCATTTAAGGCAGGGAGTGTTTTACGTTGATGAATGGGATGACAGGATATATGTCTATGAACATGACGTGCCAGGGGCATTCAATGCACCGGCTATGTATGGCAGGGGAGTCTGGACCAGTGCCGTGGTGAGAACCCGTCTGACTCAAGATATGAGACTGTATCTGCGGGCCTCATATACAGGATATCCGTTCATGTCACAGAAAAACAAAAAGCCCGGCAAAGCCGAGCTTAAGTTTCAGATGCAATACCGGTTCTAAAGCTTTGGAATCTTTATGACCATTCCGGGCCTGAGCTTTGAACTGCTTATTCCATTGTAATCCATGATGTTCTGGGCACTGACTCCAGGATAATCCTTGGCGATTGAGTAGAATGAATCTCCGCTCTTTACGGTATATGTGACATATTCGGTTGCTGATGAAACTGATGATGAGGCGGATGCCACCTCCGGACCTCCGTCAGTGTAAATTATGAGCTTCTGCCCAACCTTTATCTTATCGTTCTTCAGATTGTTCCATTGTCTGAGTTTGGACAGTCCTACTCCGTGTGCCTCGGCAATCTTGCCAAGGACATCACCTTTCTTCACTGTGTATGTTATCTTCTTCTGTCCTGACGGAGCGCTGGCAGACTGCTTGGCCGGAGTGCTGGAAGAACTTGAGGATGAGACTGAAACTGAAGAAGCTCCTCCTTTTGGATATATGATCAGTTTCTGTCCTACACGTATGTTGTCGCTCTTGAGTTTGTTCCATTTCTTGATCTGGGCAACAGTGACCCTGTGCTTGCTTGCGATCTTGCCGAGATAGTCGCCATTCTTGACTTTGTATATGATCTGTTCACCGTCACCGGCGTCCTTTATCTTCTTGAGGGTGATAGGGTCAAAGTAGATGTGCGCATTGTGGACATACATTGTATCTTCATTCTCGATGAATGCTCCACTATACTGATAAGGCAGGCGCAAAATGTATTCCCTCTCATGTCCAGGGATGATGTCATGCCGGTATTGAGGGTTGAGGTTTCTGAGTTCTTCTATAGGAGCTCCGGTAAATTCGCTTACCTGCTTCAGGTGCAGCTGCCGGTTGATTGTAAATGTGTCCACTGCAACAGGCAGTGTAGCCGGAGCAGGCTGGATTCCATGTTCCTTATGATACTCCATTGTGTACAATGCTCCTACAAACTGAGGTACATATGATCTTGTCTCTCTAGGCAGATATTTCCAGATATCCCAGAACTTCCGGCTTCCTCCTGCTCTTTTAATGGCTTTACGCACGTTTCCGGCTCCGCAGTTGTATGATGCTATCGCGAGGTTCCAGTCTCCGAACATGTTGTATGAGTCAATAAGATACTGCGCTGCCGAGTGACATGCCTTTATGGGGTCATATCTCTCATCGACGAAAGAATCGATGTGCAGGTCATACATCTTTGCGGTATGGTACATGAACTGCCACATTCCTTTTGCTCCTGCCTGTGACTTTGCAGTAGGATTCAGAGATGATTCGATTACAGCCATGGCCGTCAGTTCTATCGGCAGACCGTAGCTGTCGAAAATCTCCTCAAAGATCGGCATATAGTACTTGCTTCGTCCCAGTATTCGTGACATCAGATCTTTTTGCTTTTCTGAATATCTGATTATTTCCTTGCGGACTTCATCGTTGTATGGAATCTGGATGAATGAATTCATCTTCTTGAGTCTCTCGATGTAAATTTCGTCCGGAACGTCAGACTCAAACGATATCCCGTCTATATCCGCTTCATTGCTGTATGCCAGCGCAGACTGCTGGTTGGTATACCAGACCTCAAGCAGACTGTCAGTCACCTCAGTCGTACAGCCATCAGGCTCAATTCCATTCTTGCCCAATCCTAAGCTGTCATCTTCCGGCAGGGTCAAAGACAGATCGATCCTGTATCTCAGGTTCTCTTCCTCTAAAGTATCTATCTGGCTGTTGAGCTTTGCTATGGAATCGTTCAGATGCTTTATCTGCTCTTCAAGCTCCTTTACTTTCTTTGTCTGTGCTGTTGCCTCTGAAGCTCCGGAGAAAAACAGGGCAGTCATGATCGTGGCTGTCAAAAATAATCTGATCTTCATTCTTGTGAGGTATATAGTTTAAAATTCGGTTTCTCAGAAATTCAGTCCTATCCTTATGCCTACGGCATTCTGGGACGGATTAACGCCTCCTGAGTGAAGTGCATAGGCATTGTCTGGTGCAATGATCGTCGGCTCTATGTTCATGCTGATGTCATCTGTCACCTCAAAATCGTGCATGTATGCAAATACATTTGCGTCTATGACCTGAAGGAAATATACAAGCGCTGTGGCAACGATGGAATAGTCACGGTATCGTCTGTATACGTCCCTGTACCATTTTGCGGTTTCAGCAGAAATAGGGGACGAACTGTTGCTCGATGTCGTGACCTCATTATGGATGGTTTTGAACCTGATGTAGTTTGTATGATTGGTCGTAAGGAAATGTACTGATACCAGAAGACCACCCCAATATATTGGGACTTTATATAGCTCGCCGTTATATATCTGACCTAGTCCGGGAAGCAGTGCGGAGTACAGTGTGGCTCTTCCAGGATGGGGATGCCTGTCCGACTGGTAACATACGACACCGTCCAGAAGTGAACCCCAGTACATCAGTCCTGCACCGACCATCAGCCATGTACCTGTGGTCTTGGCCTTGTAGTCAATGACAGGGGTTTTATACGGGTATGTCTGGCCGAATTCGGTTTCGTAATTGAGCTTTTCGGTCTCCCATTGATCATATGCCTTCTTTGACTTTGTGTATTTATGCAGGTAATATCCTCCGGTACCTGCAAGGGAGCCGATGCCTCCGTATACTATAGGGAGCTTCCAATAGTCCTTGTTGTATATTTGGGCTGTTCCGGGAAGAATGACGGAACCTGCAAACATGGTTCCGATCTTCAGAGTGTTCTTGTGGCCAAGGCCGCCGAAATATTCCTTGAATGAAAATAGCCTGTCTGATGTATCTCTCTGGGTCTGCTTGTTTTCCTGCACATTCGGATCCTGTGCATAGATGTCTTCCTTGAACTGTGCATGGGAAAAGCCCGCAAGGCCAAGAAACCCGACGAGACATGATAAGATATATTTTGTGAATCTGCTGTTCATCTTAGAATTGCGAATCCTCCAGCGCCTTGAGGAATCTTCGTACCTCTTCGTCGCTGCTGAAATGTATAGTCATCGAACCCTTTCCGGCAGAAGAACGTTTCAGGCTTATATTGTTTTCGAAATACTTACCGACAATCTCAAGTACCTTGAAATACTCGTCAGGAAGCTCCTGACCGTCATCTGCGGGATCGGCTTTCTTCTGTTCAAGTTTCTTGATCTTGTCTTCGAGCTGTCTTACTGACATTCCTTCCTTGATGACCAGGTCACAGAGATATTCCTGAAGCTGAGTGTCTTCCACTCCAAGAAGAACCTTGGCATGTCCGACGCTGAGCAGCCCTACCTTGAGGTCATGCTGAATCTTTGCGGGAAGCTTCAGCAGTCTCAGGTAGTTGGTAACAGAGGCGCGTTTCTTTCCGACTCTGACCGCCATCTGCTCCTGTGTGAGCCTGCATTCGTCGATGAGCCTCTGATAGCTCATTGCAATTTCTATCGGATCAAGATTTTCCCTTTGGATGTTCTCCACGATAGCCATCTCAAGCATGCCCTGATCATTGGTGTCGCGAATATAGGCAGGAATCATATCCATTCCGGCCAGACGACATGCCCTGAATCGGCGTTCTCCGCTTATGATCTGATATCTGTTACCCTCTTTTCTGCGTACCGTGATCGGCTGGATCAGGCCCAAGGTCTTGATCGACTCGGACAGTTCCTCCAGCGCTTCCTTGTCGAAGGACATTCTTGGCTGGAACGGGTTTGGTTCTATCAGGTCAGCAGGAATGCGGAGTATGTCTGCTGTCGCATTGGTCTGTGGCTGTTCTGCGTTGACCACACCCTTGTTGATATATCCTACCGGCTTCCTGATGTTGTTCAAGTCTGCTTCCATGCCCAGGAGGGCGCCAATGCCTTTTCCAAGGCCTCTCTGCTGCTTGCTCATATTCTTTAGCTGTTTTTCTCCAGAACCTCTTTCGCAAGGTTCAGATAATTGGTTGTTCCGTTGCAGATCACATCGTACAGAATGATCGGCTTTCCATGCGAAGGAGCTTCGCTGAGACGGATGTTTCTGTTTATGATTGTCTTGAAGACCATGTCCTTGAAATGCTCCTGAAGTTCGTTGAGAACCTGGTTGTGCACTTTTGTCCTGCCGTCGAACATGGTCACTACAAATCCTTCAATGGTAAGGGACGGGTTCGGGCCGTTCTGAACTAGTCGGATTGTCTGAAGCAGTTTTCCCAGACCTTCAAGAGCAAAGAACTCAGGCTGTACAGGGATTATTACAGAATCTGCAGCGGTCAGGGAATTGATGGTGATCAGACCCAATGATGGAGAGCAGTCTATGATGATATAGTCATAGTCGTCCTTTATTTTTGCAAGGGCATTCTTCATGAAGCTTTCCCTCTCCGGATTATCAACCAGTTCGAGTTCTGCTCCGACAAGGTTGATATGAGACGGAATCATGTGAAGTGATGCTATCTCAGTCTGTATCAGACTGTCGGTTACGTCAATCTCTCCGATCATGACCTCATACAGAGTCCTCTTCTGGTCGTTTTCAGGAGAGAAGTTGAGTCCCGAGGTCGTGTTTGCCTGCGGGTCTGCGTCGATGATGAGGACCTTTTTCTCCAGAACGGCCAATGATGCAGCAAGATTGATGGCTGTAGTTGTTTTTCCTACACCGCCTTTCTGGTTTGCTATAGCTATTACTTTTCCCATATTCGATTTCTTAAGGACATAAATCAAACAAAGTTACAAAAAATATTTCATTGGTATGCTTTAATTTGTACATTTGTTGATAAATTCTTAATATTCGCATAAGAGGCATGGAAAAGATAGAAGACAGGTGGCTTGTGGTGGTCAATGTGTTTGCTGCATCCAAGCAGGCTGGGGCAATCTGGAAGAAGGCGGCATCCATGATGGATGATGCTTCAGTGGACTATAAGGCTGAGTATACCGGTGGGGCAGACAATGCGGAGGCTATTACGAGGAAAGCATGCGCACGGGGATTCCGCAGATTTGTATCTGTCGGAGGAGATGGTACCGTCCATGATGTGCTGAATGGCATATGTCAATATGTGTTCAAGTCCGGTCTGTCTGATGTGTCTTTATCTGATTTTACCATCGCCGTACTGCCTGTCGGTTCAGGAAACGATTGGGTGAAGTCAGCAGGGGTTCCCAAGGACCTGTATCGTGCCGTATCTATGATTTCATCCGGAAAATGCAGCCGTCAGGATGTTGTCAAGGTCTCTGTTCAGGACAACGAATCCTATATGATGAATATCGGCGGAGTCGGACTGGATGCAAGGGTGTGCGAGATCGTAAACCGTAAGAAGGAACAGGGCCGTCGTGGCAAGAAACTGTATGTGAGCGCATTGCTGTACTGCATCAGGCATCGGGTGCCGGTGAGGGCACGTGTGATCTGTGATGGTGTCGAAGTCTTTGACGGACGTTATCTGTCCATGGCATTCGGTATTGGAAAGTATTCGGGAGGAGGAATGCGGCAGACTCCCTTGGCCATAATGGATGATGGCCTTCTGGATGTAACTGTCATCCCGGACATTTCTCTATGGGTAATAGCAAGAAAGGCTCCTCGTCTGTTTACGGGAACCTTTCATAAGGTAAAGGTACTGACCCAGGCCAGGTGCCGGGAGGTGGTGGTGCTTCCATACGCACAGGTCGATGCCGAACCGGTTGAAGTTGACGGCGAGGTCATAGGCCGTGGTATGGTGAGAATGACCGTACTGCCGGATCAGATAAACATAATATCCCGCTGGGGATCAGCCCAGGAAGCTGAGCAGGATACCTGCGGCGACAGCTGAGCCTATAACACCTGCTACATTCGGTGCCATTGCATGCATCAGCAGGTGGTTGTTCTTGTCGAACTCTCTTCCTACATTCTGTGATACTCGTGCCGCATCAGGTACGGCTGAAACTCCTGCATTTCCGATGAGAGGATTTATCTTGTTGCCCTCCTTGCAGAACAGGTTCATTATCTTTGCAAATCCCACTCCGCAGAATGTAGCTACCACGAATGAGAAAAGTCCCAATGCAAATATCTTGATCGAGGTCGCTGTCAGGAATACGTCTGCCTGAGTCGAGCATCCTACCGTAACACCTATCAATATTGTGACGACATCGATGAGCGGGCCGCGTGCAGTCTCGGCAAGACGCTTGGTAACACCGCTCTCCTTCAACAGGTTACCGAAGAACAGCATTCCGAGAAGCGGCATACCGGAAGGTACGATGAGTGCAGTCAGGATGAAACCTACGATAGGGAATATGATCTTTTCCTTCTGACTCACCAGCCTAGGCGTCTTCATACGTATGGTGCGCTCCTTCCTGGTTGTCATCATTAGCATGATAGGGCGCTGGATGACTGGTACAAGAGCCATGTATGAGTAGGCTGACACTGCGATCGCGCCCATAAGGTGCGGAGCAAGTTTTGATGAAAGGAAGATCGCAGTAGGACCGTCTGCACCACCGATGATGCCTATTGCGCCGGATTCTGCCGGGGTGAAGCCCAGATGTGCTGCTGCCATGTATGCACCGAAGATTCCTATCTGTGCGGCAGCCCCGATCAGAAGCAGTCTTGGCTGCGATATGAGTGAGGAGAAGTCCGTCATCGCTCCGATGCCAAGGAAAATGAGCGGAGGATACCATCCTTGCTGTACGCCTTGGTAAAGGATGTTCATGACTGAACCCTCTTCATATATGCCTATCTGAAGCCCCTGATGGAAAGGAATGTTTCCGATGATGATTCCGAATCCGATCGGAACCAGCAGCAGGGGCTCCCAGTCTTTCTTTATGGCTACCGTGATGAATGCTATTCCGATTGCAATCATCACGATATGCTGCCATGTCATGTTTGCAAAGCCTGTATATTGCAGAAACTGCTCCAGACTTTCTATAACTGTCTGCATTGTAGTCTGTTATGTTATGTATTCCCGGTCAAGCCGGGGATGACGGAAGATTATGCGATTGTTACTATTGTTGCGCCTTCAAGGACAGAGTCTCCCTTTGACACGTTTACTGAAGCCACGGTGCCGTCGTGCTCAGCCTGAATCTCGTTTTCCATCTTCATCGCTTCGAGGATGGCGATCACCTGGCCTGCCTTGACAGTGTCACCCACATTCACTTTGACTGCTATTATGACTCCGGGGAGCGGGGAAGTGACAGCCTTTCCTCCGGCTGACGGCTTCGGAGCTGCCTGTGCGGCCTGCTGGGGTGCCTGAACTGTTGCCTGCTGCGCAGGTGCGGCAGGCTGCTGCGTTGCAGGGACTGCCTGTACAGGCGTTGCAGGTGCATTCTCCATCTCTACCTGGTATTGTGTTCCGTTGACTGTCACGTCGGCAATGTTGCCGGATATCGAATTCACAGCTACGCTATATTCGTTGCCGTTGATCTTGAATCTATATTCTTTCATCTTTATCTGTTTTTGCGTTTGATTGTAATTATGTAGCTTTCGTTGTCGTGCACCGTGTCGTTGAGGTACTGGTGCAGAGCCATGCCGATGGCGGCGTATGTCTCGCCGTTGAGTTCATGATCCAGGGCCATAGCTATGGCTGCAGCTTCTTCGTCGGATGGCTTGTAGCTGGAAGCGTTCCTGGATGATTTTTCTGATGACTTCATGCTGATCTTGCCGTTTACAGCCTTGCCGATCAGCGTGTATGCGAAGTACAGAATGATCAGTGCTATGAATACCACGCTCACGGATACAAGCGTGATGATCAGTCCATGGGGGTCTTTTTCCGCCATTTCTGCACTTTTCTCTGCAACATTTCCCGCTACCTCTAATAATATAATGCTGTTCATGTCTTACAATGGCAGGTTGTCGTGTTTCTTCCAAGGGTTCTGCTGCTTCTTGTCAGCCAGTTGCTCAAGTGCCCTGATTACGCGGAATCTGGTGTTTCTTGGCTCTATCACATCGTCAATGTAGCCGTAGCTGGCAGCGTTGTATGGATTGCAGAAAAGGTCGTTGTATTCCTGTTTCTTTTCCTGTGCGACCTTTGCTCTTTCTGTCGGGTCTTCAATCGCCTTGATATCTTTGGAGTAGAGGATCTCAACTGCACCTTCAGCCCCCATCACAGCAATGTTCGCTGACGGCCACGCATAGTTGATGTCTCCGCGTAACTGTTTGCAGCTCATGGTGATATGTGCTCCTCCATATGACTTTCTCAAGGTTACTGTAACCTTAGGAACCGTAGCTTCTCCGTAGGCATAGAGAAGCTTTGCGCCGTGGGAGATGATTCCTCCGTATTCCTGCTGGGTGCCGCAGAGGAAGCCAGGGACATCTACCAGGGTTACGAGAGGAATGTTGAAGGCGTCGCAGAAACGCACGAACCTCGCTGCTTTGCGGGAGGCGTTGATGTCGAGCACTCCTGCCAGAATCTTCGGCTGATTGGCGACGATGCCTACCGAACGACCGTTCATGTGGGCAAATCCTACAATGATGTTCTTTGCCCAGCTCTTGTGCACTTCCAGGAACCTGCCGTCATCCACGATGCTGCCTATTACCTGATACATGTCATATGCCTTGTTAGGACTGTCCGGGATGATATCGTTGAGGGCATCGTCAACACGGCCTGCCGGATCGGCAGTCTCCACAAACGGTGCCTCCTCGCGGTTGTTCGACGGCAGGAAGCTCAGGAGAGCCTTGATGGTCTCTATGCCTTCCTGCTCGTTCTCTGCTGCAAAATGCGCCACTCCGCTCTTGGTCGCATGAACGCTCGCGCCTCCTAGCTGTTCCTGAGTCACATTTTCTCCGGTGACAGTCTTGACGACTCCCGGGCCTGTAAGGAACATGTAGGATGTGTCTTTGACCATAACGGTGAAGTCGGTTAATGCAGGGGAGTATACTGCGCCACCGGCGCATGGGCCGAAGATGCCGGATATCTGCGGGATCACTCCTGAGGCAAGGATGTTTCTCTCGAAAATCTCTCCGAATCCTGCCAATGAGCAGATGCCTTCCTGAATTCTTGCTCCGCCCGAGTCATTGATACCGATGAATGGTGCTCCGTTACGGACTGCCATATCCATGACCTTGCTTATTTTTGCAGCCATAGTTTCGGACATCGAACCACCAGTCACCGTAAAATCCTGTGCAAATACATATACGAGACGGCCGTCAATCGTTCCCATTCCGGTAACGACTCCGTCTCCGTCAAATCTGGTCTTTTCCATACCGAAGTTTGTGCAGCGGTGCTGAACGAACATGTCGAATTCTTCAAAGCTGCCTTCGTCAAGGAGAAGTGCAAGCCTTTCACGTGCCGTGAGCTTGCCTTTCTGGTGCTGGGCCTCAATCCTCTTTGCTCCGCCGCCCATGCGCGCAGATTCCCTGCGCTCCACCAGTTCTTTGATCTTTTCCTGTTGAATACTCATAAGGTAATTTAATTTTAATCCACGTCATAGACGTAAGGTTCTCGCAAAGATAGTGTTTTTTTATTCCATGCAAATAAATTCCACCTAATCAGCCCGGTTTACACCACATTGGGGTTATTTGTGGTGAAATACGAAAAAACCGGCGAAAAATTTCCGCCGGTTGAAGTAAAATATCTGTTAAAACAGGTTATGGTTGCATTGTGGTATAGACGTTCTGAACGTCATCATCCTCTTCGATGCGCTCGATGAGTTTCTCAACATCAGCCTTTGCGTCTCCCTCAAGAGTCTTGAGTTCTACGTTTGGAAGACGGGTGAACTCTGCTGCAACGAGCTCATATCCGTTCTCCTCGATCCATTTCTGGATGCCGTTGAATGCAGTGAACTCACCATAGAGTACGATTTCTGTCTCTTCGTTCTCGTTTTCCTCCTCGAAGATCTCCTCTACACCGTAGTCTATGAGCTCAAGCTCGAGCTCTTCAAGGTCGTATGGATTGGTTGTCTTCATACGGAACATGCACTTGCGGTCAAACATATAGTCAACGCTGCCGGATGTTCCGAGTGAGCCGCCGCTCTTTGTAAAGTATGAACGGACGTTTGCGACAGTACGGTTGTTGTTGTCGGTAGCAGCCTCCACGAGAACAGCGATGCCGTGAGGACCGTAACCTTCGAATACTACCTCCTTGTAGTCTGCCTGATCCTTGTCGGTCGCTCTCTTGATTGCGCGCTCGATATTGTCCTTAGGCATGTTCTCGCTGCGTGCAGTCTGGATGAGTGCGCGAAGACGCGGATTACCTGTAACGTCGGCACCACCCTGCTTTACAGCGATAGTGATTTCCTTTCCGATCTTTGTGAAGACGCGGGCCATGTGACCCCATCTCTTGAATTTTCTCTCCTTGCGGAACTCAAATGCTCTTCCCATAACGATGAATTATTTTGCCTCGTTTCGTGCTATATATTTATCCATGTCTGCTGCTCTTGGAGATTCAGGATACTCGTTCTTGATGAGAGTGAAATATTCGATCGCCTCTTCATTCTTGCCAAGCTTTTCTGCAACAAGTGCAGCCCTGAATGCATACTCGGGAGTCCAGAAACCGTCCTCGATCTCTACAGCGCTGTCATAGCTGGAGAGTGCCTTGTCATATTCGCCAAGCTGTACATGACAATCTCCGATACAAGCCTTTGCACGTGCATTGTAAATCTTGTCATTGCCTTTGTACTGTTCGAAATATTTGATGGCCTTTCTGTACTCGCCTGAGTTGTAAGCAGCCACGGCAGTCTCAAATGGAGCGATCGATACGGTGTGACCTTCATGTTCGGTCATGTATGATTCGAAATTTGCAAAATCGAGAGAATCGGACTCGGCCTTCATAAGTGAATTGTTCTCAGGAGAAATGAACGCCTCCACTCCTGCCTTGTCTTTCTTCTGCTGGATACCCTGATAGATGAAATACCCGATCACTGCGCAAACTGCGATTGCTGTTGCAATGAGGAGCTTGGTCTTGTGCTTGATGATAAAGTTTTCTGTCTTGGAGATTGCCTCAACCGGAGTATCAGCATTCGCATTGTTGTGTTTCTTTGCCATATTTCTTATTGTTTATTTGTCGTTGTCGGTTGCAGCTTGTATTAGCTGCGGAAAACAGGCGGCAAATTTATAAAAAAATGTCAAAACTCACAATAATGTTGAAAAAATGACTACTTTTGCGCCCGTTTTCTAAGATTTGTACTGTATGTCACATTCGAACTATAGTTTCTTGAGTAAGTTCAAAAGACACGTGAACTCAAGTATGGTGCTTATATTCTTTACCGTACTTGCTCTCGTGTGTGCAAATATACCTGATGTCAAAGAGTGGTATTTCGATCTTTGGCAGAATCCTGTGAGTTTCTCCATCGGAGAATTCAACTTTTTCAGTCATGGCGGTCATGCCATGAGTCTAGGTGCAGTCATCAACGACTTTCTGATGGCTATCTTCTTCCTGTCGGTAGGCCTTGAAATCAAGCGTGAGATCCGTGTGGGCGAATTGTCGACCCGTGAAAAGGCCATGCTTCCGATTATCGGAGCCTGCGGTGGAATGATCGTCCCTGTGCTTCTTTTCTGGGTATTTTCTCCTGCAGGTGTGGCGTCAGATGGCCTTGCAATCCCGATGGCTACGGATATTGCGTTCTCCCTGGGTGTGCTGGCTGTCTTCCGTACCAGGGTTCCTGTAGGACTGAAAGTCTTCCTGGCAGCCCTGGCAGTAGCTGATGACCTTGGTGGAATCCTTGTCATCGCCCTCTTCTATACGTCGGAAATCAATATGACATTCCTCCTCCTGTCGGCACTTTGCGTGGCGGTGATGGTGGTTGCAAATATAATGAAGGTGCGTTCAAAAGCCTTCTATGTGGTTGTCGGTCTTGTGCTCTGGTACATGATGCTCAATTCCGGAATACATGCGACAATTGCCGGAGTGATCGTTGCGTTCTGCGTGCCTGCAACGCTGAAAAAGGGTACTGGACATTATCTGGAGCGCATCAGGGAGAACATCAACAAGTTCCCTAAGATAGATGTCGATGCCAGACGCAATGCCGTGGTCCTTACCAATGAGGATATCCATATTCTCAAGAGCATCGAGTCTGCGGCCGACAAGATGATCAGCCCGCTGCAGGACCTCGAAGATAATCTTTCGTTCCTGATCAACTATCTGGTCATCCCTCTGTTTGCATTCGCAAATGCCGGAATCGATCTTTCTGCAATGAATGTCGGAAGCCTGTTCTCAGGTGTAGGACTTGCAGTGATGATCGGACTTGTTGTAGGAAAATTCGTGGGCGTATTTTCGTTCTCCTGGCTGGCGATACGCATGAAGCTGGTTTCGTTGCCAGCCGGAGCAGACTGGAAGTCATTCGCAAGCGTGTGTGTGGTGTGCGGTATCGGTTTTACCGTGTCGATGTTCATCGCTGACCTTTCTTATGCCGCAGTACCTGGAGGTGCATCCCTTCTTGGCGAAGCGAAGCTTGGTGTGCTTTGCGGTTCCGTGATATCTGCTGTCCTGGGATGCCTGCTTCTTAACAGGTATCTCCCGGAACAGAAAAACTGATAAGGCGCAGGCTACGAGAGCAGCTTGCCTCTTGGTGATCTGCCCGTCTCGAAGAATGAATCTTCGGAGGCGGGCATTTTCTGACTCATGATATTTGTAGCCTGAAGCAGTTCCCTCATTTCATTCTTGTGTGCCTTGAGCCCTTCCTTTGAAAGTTTGACCATCTTTGGCAGGAACCTTTTCACGTCTGCCATGTTGTCGCATAATGTCTCACAACTGAACATGATGTTGGTCATGTTTTCCATAATGACAGGCTTGATCATCTTTGTATTGATCATCGCGTAGTTCGATGCTTCGAGAAACATGTCATATTCCTCTTCATCTATAGTGAAGAATGTCCTTATGGAAAGTATTTCGCCGTCATATTCCAATACCGATGTGTTGTCATCCATGTCAAACATGATGTAGCTGTCTTGGTAAACGGGATTATATCCGTTTTCCATCATATGCCTGAAGATGTTCCTCATTGCGAGTTCTTTCTTCTTGTTAAGTTCGTTTTTCATCTCATATCGTTTTGCTCGCTCATCCCAATGGCATATTTGATACCGTAGCTGTTTTGTCGGGATATTTTTTTGATATTTCATCTGAAATTCATTAAATTTGAAAGATTTTAACCGGGAATTATGAAGCATGTGGTCTTGCCTGACGTAGAGCGAAGAAGTCTCGCATTCTATCTTGCAATGGAAGAATACATTGCAAAACAGATGGAAGGCGAGGCGTTTTTTGTCTGGAGGGTGGATCCTACTGTAATAATCGGACGTAACCAGGTCCTTGAAAATGAGGTGAATATGGATTATTGCCGTCGTAATGGGGTTGAGGTCGTGCGTCGCAAGAGCGGTGGAGGGTGTGTGTATTCAGATATGGGCAACATCATGATTTCCTATGTTTCTGACCGGGGAGATGTCGAGGATGTTTTTGACAGATATATGTCGACGTTGGCTGCGGCGTTATGCTCCCTTGGGCTCCCGGCTGTGAAGTCAAGCCGTAATGACGTCATGGTTGAGGGACGCAAAGTCAGCGGCAATGCATTCCAGCAGCTTCCGGGCAGGAGCATCGTTCATGGTACATTGCTGTATTCTGCCGACCTGGAGGCCTTGACGGAGGCGATAAGACCTCCTATGGAGAAGTTGCATAGACATGGGGTGGAGTCCGTGAGGCAGAGGGTGACCAATCTTTCTGATTACAGTCCTCTGCATGAGGCTTTGGGGAGTGCGGAAAGTCTCGAGGACTATCTGGTCAGGTATTTTACCGATTCGGAAGTGAGGTTGACATCCGGTCAGGTGGCGACTATTCTGGAAATGGAAAGGAAATATCAAAAATATTGAATATGGAAGAGAATCTTTTGAAGACCTGTCTTTATGACAAGCATGTGGCACTTGGTGCGCTGATGAGCCCGTTCGGCGGATTCATCATGCCGATCCAGTATACAAATATCACTGACGAGCATAATGCCGTGCGTCAGAGAGCGGGAATGTTCGATGTTTCGCATATGGGTGAGATCTTTGTGAGCGGTCCGGATGCCGAGAAGTTTGTCAGTCATGTGTTCTCGAACGATATTGCGGGAATGGAGGACGGAAAGATCCTTTATGGAATGATGCTGTACCCGAACGGCACCACCGTGGATGACCTGCTGGTATATAAGGAGTTTGAGCCGGATCGTTATCTGCTGGTTGTAAATGCTTCGAACATTGCCAAGGATTACGAGTGGCTCTGCGCTCAGGCAGAAGGATTCGATGTGAAGATCGACAATCAGTCGGATGTGTGGGGGCAGATAGCTCTCCAGGGCCCGGAGGCTGAAAAATATGCAGTCGGGACCCTCGGCCTGACTGAAGCTGCGTCCCTTGGCTTCTATACATATTATGAAACATGTCATCCTGAGCGTAGCGAAGGATCTTCCCACACCAGAATGATCGTCAGCCGCACAGGCTACACAGGTGAGGACGGCTTCGAGATCTATGCCTCTCATGAGGTCATAAACCGGATGTGGGACACCCTCCTCGCAGCAGGCGTGGTTCCATGCGGCCTTGGCTGCCGTGACACCCTCCGTTTCGAGGCAGGACTGCCTCTCTACGGCCATGAGCTCAGTGACGAGATCACGCCTCTTGAGGCGGGGCTCGGCATGTTCGCGAAGGTCAAGACAAAGGACGAGTTCATCGGACGTGATGCGCTTATCGCGCAGAAGGAGGCCGGTCTGACACGCAAGAGCGTCGGCATCGTACTTCAGGACAAGGCTATTCCGCGCGCCGGCTATCCTGTGGAGGTGGACGGAGTCCAGGTGGGAGTGGTGACGACAGGTTACCGCTCGATCTCTACTGACCGCAGCGTATGTGTGGCGATGGTTGACAAGGCATACACCGAGCTTGGAACTCAGGTGGAGATCCGCATCCGCAAGAAGGTGTTCCCTGGCGTAGTTACAAAACGCCGTTTCTATGAAACCAATTATAAAAAATAGAAAAATTGTCATCCTGAGCGAAGCGAAGGATCTTTAAAACAGGTAAAAGAATTAATTATAAAATACAATAAACAGATACAATTATGGCAAAGACAGTAGAAGGACTCTATTACAGCGAGTCACACGAATGGGTTAAGGTAGAAGGTAACGTAGCTATCATCGGCATCACAGACTTCGCGCAGCATGCGATGGGAGACCTCTCGTATGTGGACATGCCTGAGGTGGACGATGAACTCGAGGCAGGCGAGGAGTTCGGTGCAGTGGAGAGCGTAAAGGCTGCAAGCGACCTTTTCTGCCCTGTATCAGGAACTGTTGTCGAGATCAACGAGGAACTTGAGGATGCTCCTGAGCTTCTCAATCAGGACGCTTTCGCAAACTGGATCATGAAGGTCGAGATGATCGATCCTTCTGAGCTCGAAGGCCTTATGGATGCGGCTGCATACGAGGCAATGTGTGCTAACGAGTAATTTCACGGCTATGGCATTCGCATATTTCCCACATACGGAAGATGATGTGCGCCAGATGCTGGACAGAATCGGAGTAGGGTCCCTGGAGGATCTCTACTCCGATGTTCCTAAGGACGTCATCTACCGTGAAGAATACGACCTCCCGGATGCAATGTCCGAGCATGAGGTCAGACAGTATTTCGAGGAACTGGCGGAACTCAATACCAATCTTTTCTGCCTTTGCGGTCTGGGAGCATATGACCATTATTCTCCTGCCGTGATCCCTCATATCATCTCCCGCTCTGAGTTCCTTACAGCCTATACTCCATATCAGCCTGAAGTGTCGCAGGGCACTCTCCGCTATATCTTCGAGTATCAGTCCATGATTACGGAACTCACCGGTATGGACTGCACCAATGCTTCGATGTATGACGGCGCCACTGCCGCTGCCGAGGCGATGATGATGGCGATGGCAGCGACAAAGAAGAAGACACGTGTCCTTCTTTCTGAAGGCCTTCTGCCTCAGGTGATAAAGGTTGTGAAGACCTATGCGAAGTTCAACGGCGTCGAGCTTGGATTCATTCCATGTCAGGACGGTGTGACGTCTTATGGTGCGATGCTGACTGAGCTTGCTGCCGGAGACGTTGCCGGAGTTCTTGTTCCTGGCATCAATAAATATGGTATAATAGAAGATCTGACAGGTTTTGCTGATGCTGTCCATGCACAGAAGGGTCTCCTTATGGTCTATTCCGATCCTTCGTCGCTGGCGGTCATCAGGACTCCTGGCGAATGGGATGCGGACATCGCCTGCGGAGATTCGCAGTCGCTCGGCGTTCCGCTCTGCTACGGCGGCCCGTACGTAGGTTTCCTTGCGTGCCGCAAGGACCATGTGCGCAAGCTTCCGGGACGTATCGTGGGCGCTACCCGCGATGTGGACGGTAAGCGTGCATATGTGCTTACCCTCCAGGCCCGAGAGCAGCATATCCGTCGTGAGAAGGCAACCAGCAACATATGTTCGAACCAGTCTCTGATGGCTCTGTATGTGACTGTATATATGTCACTTATGGGCCCTCGCGGACTTCGTGAGGTCAATGAATTGAGCTATGGCGGTGCGCATTATCTGCATGACCAGCTTCTGGCTACAGGGCTGTTTGAGAAAGCCTTCGACAAGCCGTTCCTCAAGGAGTTCACTTTGAAGTCGCTGGTTCCTGTGGAACTTCTTCAGGATAGACTTCAGGTTTGCGGCGTCTTCGGTGCAGTTGAAGTGGAACCGGGTCTTGTTAACTTCTGCGTGACCGAGAAGGTATCAAAGGACAACCTCGACGCAGTCCTTACTGTCATAGCCAGCTTGTCTTCTGACATTTCGAGCGGTGAGTCTGTCATTTCGAGCACAGTATCTGACATTTCGAGCGCACCCTCTGTCATTTCGAACTCTTCACCAGTCACTGCGACCGCACCCTCTGTCATTTCGAGCGAGCAAAGCGAGTCGAGAAATCTAAATAAGGAGGACCAGGCATGAAGTACTACGACAAACTGATCTTTGATCTTTCCAAGGCAGGAAGACAGGGATATTCATTACCGGCAAACAAGTGGGAGTCATCCGTTTCCGAGCTTCCTGCCGGCCTTCAGCGTGCTTCGGCGCCGGCTCTCCCTGAGGTGAGCGAGCTGGATGTGGTGCGCCATTACACCAATCTTTCCCAGATGAATTTCGGTGTGGATTCGGGATTCTATCCTCTCGGAAGCTGCACCATGAAATACAATCCTAAGATCAACGAGGAGATAGCGGCCATGCCTGCATTCGCCGGCCTGCATCCGCTCCAGCCTGCATCAACAGTTCAGGGCGCTCTTCGTCTGTACAAGGACCTCTCTCATGCGCTTTCGGCTATCACCGGAATGGCAGAGTTTACTCTCGATCCGTTTGCCGGTGCCCATGGAGAGCTCACCGGTCTTATGATCATCCGCCAGTATCATATCTCGCGCGGTGACCACAAGCGTACACGCATCATCGTGCCTGACAGCGCTCACGGAACCAATCCGGCATCTGCAGCTGTCTGCGGACTTGAGATCGTTCAGGTCAAGTCCAAGGCCAACGGTCTTGTGGATGTCGAGGATCTCAAGCCGCTGCTTGATGATACTATTGCCGGCATCATGATGACCAATCCTAATACCCTCGGACTGTTCGAGAAGGATATCAGGGAGATTGCGGCTCTGGTTCATGAGTGCGGCGGTCTGCTCTATTATGACGGAGCTAACATGAACCCTCTGATGGGCGTGGTGCGTCCTGGTGACATGGGCTTTGATGTGCTCCATCTCAATCTTCACAAGACGTTCTCGACACCTCACGGCGGCGGCGGTCCTGGAGCAGGTCCAGTAGGAGTCGCAGCTCATCTTGTTTCCCATCTGCCGGTTCCTAAGGTCATGGAGGATGAGGATGGAACTCTATATGTTGCGGATGGAACGTGTCAGTGTGCATCGTCTCCTGAGGGCTCGGGTGCTTTCGGCCCTGCATGCGGATGCGCTCCAGAGTGCAGGTGCGGATGTCAGGCCTGCGGCCAGATTTCCGGCTTCATGGGTAATTTCGGAGTGCTGCTTCGAGCATACACATATATCCTTATGCTCGGCAGGCAGAACATCCGGATGGTCGGACCTCTTGCCGTCCTCGGTGCCAACTACATCAAGGAGTCTCTCAAGGACTGCTACAAGCTGCCTATCGAGTCTGTATGCAAGCATGAGTTTGTGTTTGACGGACTTCAGGACCAGTCGACAGGTGTCACAACCCTGGACATCGCCAAGAGACTTCTCGACTATGGATTCCATGCTCCGACGATCTACTTCCCGCTGCTGTTCCATCAGGCCATCATGATCGAGCCTACGGAGACGGAGTCGAAGGAGACGCTGGACGGATTCATCGAGATCATGAGGCATATCGCTGCCGAGGCTCTGTCGGACCCTGACTCCCTGAAGACGGCTCCGCACACCACTCCGGTGCGTCGCCTCGACGAAACCACCGCTGCCCGCCAGCCGCTCCTCCGCTATAAAGACATGTAACAGATGTTTCGCTTCGCTCAACATGACAGTATGTTGTCATCCTGAGCGCCTCCCTGTCATCCTGAGCGCAGCGAAGGATCTTTAACACTGAGATGTCCCACTTGTCATCCTGAGCGTAGCGAAGGATCTTTAACACTGAGATGCTCACTGTCATCCTGAGCGCAGCGAAGGATCTTTATAACCAATATGTACAAAACCTACTACGTATACATGATGTCCAGTAACTCCAATAAAGCATTATATATTGGGGTTACCGGCGATTTGGTCAGAAGGGTTCAGCAACATAAAACCGGTGAATTGGGTGGGTTTACTCAGAAGTATGCGTGTCACAAATTGGTATATTATGAGACATTCTCAGATATCAATCAGGCTATCGCAAGAGAAAAGTATCTTAAGGGATGGAAGAGATCCAGGAAGGATGATTTGATAGACAGTGTCAATCCTGCCAGGAAAGATTTGTCTGAAGATTTTATGTAAAGATTCTTCGCTTCGCTCAGAATGACAATTGTACAGTTTGTTTGCTGTCATTCTGAGCGCCTCTCTGTCATCCTGAGCGCAGCGAAGGATCTTTAGCACAGAGATTCTCGCTGTCATCCTGAGCGCAGCGAAGGATCTTTAACACTGAGATGTCCCACTTGTCATCCTGAGCGCAGCGAAGGATCTTTATAATGAATGTAAATTTAAGATTATATGAAAATAGTCATCATAGGTGCCGGGCCGGGCGGATATGAGACCGCCCTGCTGGCTGCGAAAAGGGGAGTGGAGGTCGTGCTGATCGAAGCCGGTCATGTAGGAGGTACATGTCTGAATGAGGGCTGCATTCCGACCAAGTCTTTCTGCAAGAATGCTGAGGTTATCGACAGCCTCCGTGAAGCGGAGACGTTCGGAATCACCGGGCTTTCATATGACTTCGACTTCAAGGCTGTGACCGCCCGCAAGAATGCTGTCGTGGAACAGCTGCGCGGGGGAGTCGAAGGCCTGCTCGGCCATAAGCTCATCACTCTGGTCCGCGGCAAAGCTTCCTTCAAAGATGCCCATACAGTTGTTGTTACTCGGACATCCACCACTGTCATTCCGAGCGAGGCCGAAGGCCGAGTCGAGGAATCTACCGAATACACCGCCGACTACATCATCATCGCGACCGGTTCTGTTTCAGCGTCCCTGCCGATTCCAGGCGCAGACCTTCCGGGCATCCTGACATCAAAGGAAATCCTTGACCTTGAGGATGTTCCGAAGAGGTTGTGTGTCATCGGCGGTGGAGTCATCGGACTGGAATTCGCCTCGGTCTTCCGCAGCTTCGGCAGCGAGGTTACCGTGCTGGAATACTTCAAGGATATCCTCCCTCGTTTTGATTCCGACCTCTCGAAGAGACTCAAGCAAAGTCTCGGCAAGAGGGGCATTGAAATCTGCACTCAGGCTCAGGTGACCGGTATCACCACTGTCATTCCGAGCGAGGCCGAAGGCTCATCTGTCATTCCGAGCGAGGCCGAAGGCCGAGTCGAGGAATCTCCATGCTATCGCGTCACCTACATCCGCAAGGGAAAGGAAGAAACCGTCGAGGCAGACAAGGTGCTGATGGCTGTAGGCAGAAAGGCCAACGTCGGCTCGCTGAACCTTGCAGATGCAGGTATTGAATTCACTCCAAGAGGAATCGTCGCCAACGACAGGACCATGCAGACCAACGTGCCGCACATCTATGCTATCGGTGACGTCAACGGCAAGATGATGCTGGCCCATGCAGCTACATTCCAGGGCATCGTTGCTCTTGACCATATCATGGGCATCGAGAATGAAATCGATCTGTCTGTGATGCCTGCTGCAGTGTTCACCTCTCCGGAGGCTGCCTCAGTCGGCATGACGGAAGATGAGTGCAAGGAAGCCGGAATCCCTGTGAAATGCTTGAAGTCATTTTTCCGTGCAAACGGAAAGGCTGTGACCATGGGGGAGACAGACGGATTCTGCAAGCTGATCGTAGCAGCCGAACCGAAGGAAGGCTGCGTATCGCCATTCGCTCCGGGCCGCATCCTCGGCTGTCATCTCTATGGCCCTCATGCCTCCGACATAGTTCAGGAAGCATGTGCACTCATATCCCGCAATGCTACGCTCAAGCAGTTCGAAAGCATCATCCATACCCACCCGACCTTGACAGAAGTGCTGCAAAGTGCTGTACACGGTTAATTCTTGACCAATTGAAGGAAAATCTTTATCTTTGATGTTGCAATTCTAATATATACTTTGAGTCTACTATGAAACCTGTTTATCTGCATCTTAATTCCAGAGATGAATTCCTTCGTATAGATGTTTCAAAAATCGTATATTTCGAGGCGGATGGAAATTATACCAATATCGTGCTTGCAAATCAGCTGAAAGGAGTGGTAAGCATGAATCTAGGTCATATGCAGGAAGTCCTTATCAAAAGTCTCGGCGAAAATGCCCGTATGTTTGCCAGGATAGGAAAGAAATACATCATTAATCACAAATACATATATCAGATCAGTCCTATAGCCCAACGTCTCCTGCTCAGTGATGGTGAACGGTTCGCTTTTCAGTTGCAGGTCTCCAAGGAAGCTCTGAAGAAACTTAAGGATATGTACGTAAAATAATATTTGAAATCATGGATACAAGACTTATCGGTAAGACTATCTACATTGGACGCGAGGCTGCCACATCCCTCCTGAGACTTATGATGAACGTTGATGGTTCAATGAAGGATACGTCTGTTGATGCGGCTGGCAAGGTCCCTGACACAGTGAGCCGCTGCCTTGGAGAAAGCAAAGCACATTGCTCTGTTGAATTCTGTACAGGCAACAAGGTCAAGATCAAGAATATGAATGACCATAATGTCACATTGATAAATGATCATGCTATTGATGTGAAGATGGTTGATGTCAATCCGCAGCTCTCCATCAAGTTGGGTCCTGACGGGTATAAGATAGGTCTGGATGCCTTGATTTCTGCTGCTTCCGCATTATTGCCTCAATTGTATGATATCCGACCGTTGGAAAAAGTGTGGAACGATTACGAGAACCAGCTTCGTGACCTTAGACTGAAAAGAGAACGATTTGTTGCAGTGTCATCCATTACAGGTATTCTTTCCACATGTGGAATGGTATGTATGTTCATAGAGCCTCTGAAAGATCTGAGGATTCTATTCCTGGTAATTACCCTCGTCCTCAGTATCTACTTTATCAAGGCAAGACTTTCTGCTCCAAAGAAGAATATGGAAGAAGAACAGAAGATAAAGGATCAGTTCATGGACAATTACGTGTGTCCTAATCCGAATTGCAATCATTTCTTGGGAATGTCTCCATATAGAGTCTTGAGACAGAACAAGAACTGCCCGTATTGCAAGGCAAAATTGGAGGAAACCTCCGCTGAGTGATCATTTCATGTAAAAATCCTGCCATTTCATACAGAAACCCGGGTGTTTGTTTGAATTTTATCATATGCTCCATACATTTGCCCTTGTGAGCCTATAGTATGGATTTATAAAAAAGTATTATTATGAGTACTGATGATAAGACAATTATAGCAGATTCTTCTGATACAGAGTCTACTGTTATTCATGACGTTGAAGTTGCTGCCGATCCTGAAAAGGGCACTGCTTCCGGCAGACGCGTGGCCAAGGTTGCAGGAGGCCTGGCTGGCGGAGTCATGCTTGGTGGTGTGGCAGCTTTCGCAGCAGAGGAGTTGTCGGCTGATGATCCGGAAGAGCCGCTAGATTCTTCAGACGACGCCCCGGCAGGCGACGAACCGGCAGACGACGCCCCGACAGGCGACGAACCGATTGTTGACGAACCGGTGGTTGATGAACCGATTCTCGACGGAACTGTTGATCCGGAGATTCTTCCAACTGATGTCGAGACAGTTGAGTCGGCTGTGATCGAACCTGTAGACGATGAGATCATTGAACCATATTCGGATGAATCTGAAGGAGTGATTGTAGAGGAGACTGATGAAGAGGTCGATCCGGTCGAAGATATTGAAATTTATGACGGTCAGGTAAGTCTGGCTGAATCGGTAGATGACAGCATGTCATTTGCAGAAGCTTTCAGTTCAGCAAGGCAGGAAGTCGGTGCTGGAGGAGTTTTTGTTTGGAAAGGACAGTTATACAATACGTATACAGCAGAAGAGTGGGAGGAACTGTCGGCGGATGAGAAGGATGAGTTTGATCTTTCCACAGAAGAATTCATTGAAGCAGATGTTGAAGAGGTTGAACTTCTTGGTTCTGAACAGTATTCGGATGAAGAAGTAGCTGTTGCGGAAGTTATGGTTGATGATGATGAAGTATATTTAGTGGATGTGGATCCTGATGATATGGGATCTGATGAATATGAATTCATGGTCACTGACATTGACGGAGATGGCATTGTTGATGTTGATGAAATCATAGATATATCTGAATACGGTATCAGTGCAGATGATTTTGCTGACGGTGATTTTAGTGATGATATGTTAATTTAATAATAGGTATCAGGATTATGATAATCAGAAAATGTCCTAATTGTGGCAAGGCTCTTCTCTTCAGGAATGAGCCGGTCAATGCGTCGGCCATGGTTAAATGTCCGGCCTGCCAGCAGACGACTCCATATTTTTCTTTAAAGCAGGCGGTTCAGGCTAAGCCAAGTCAGGCTGGAGATAATTCTGCTTCAGAAGAGCATACAAGGTATGTCCAGAAGGAATCTGCACATGCTGAACCTAAAATTAAGGTCAGCAGGTCTGAAGTCCATGCGTTTCTAAGACTTGTTTCTTCACCTGAAAAGACATATTCCTTGAAATCAGGCAAAAATGTAATTGGCAGGTCGGCGCCTACTTCCAATGCTGACATACAGATAGATACCGGATCTCGTAAACGTATGAGCCGTGAGCATATTGTCATCGACTTTGATTCGGTGGATGGAAAACCTAGATTCCGCTTCAGTCTGTTCAAGGGAAATCTTAATGATACCTTTATCGGTACGGAAAAAGTGTCTTTCGGCGATTCCATGTATTTGAATCCAGGAGATGTGATTCGTCTTCCAGATGCAGATCTCAGGCTTGAAGTTGAAGATACTGATGTTACAACAATGGATTATTGATGACAGGTATGAAATATAAATTGAAAGTATACTCCATCTATGAATTGGGACAACGTTCCAATCAGGAGGATAATATGTTCCCAAAATACCAGCAGGCAACAGACGATGACAGACTTTTCATTGTCTGCGATGGTATGGGAGGACATGCGGCAGGAGAGGTTGCAAGTTCACTCGTTTGTGAGGCGATGAGCAATTCTATAATGGCGGCCTGCCCGGATGCAGAGGGAGCTTTCAGCGATTCTCTTCTTAAGGATGCTTTGGAGGATGCATATGATGCTCTGGATCAGAATGATAACGGGGATGTCAAGAAGATGGGTACGACTATGACTTTCCTCAAGTTTCATGATCAGGGAGCTACCATTGCCCATATCGGTGACAGTCGTGTTTACCATATACGTCCTGCTGCTGATAAGGAGAATACAAGAATATTGTTCCAGACTTCTGATCACTCCTTGGTCAACGATCTTGTGAAAATAGGTGAGCTGACCCCGGAGGAGGCCAAGGTTTCCAAGCAGAAGAATGTGATTACCAGGGCAATGCAGCCGTCATTGGAGCGTCGTCCGTCTGCGGATATCCATCATGTTGACGATGTGCAGCCAGGAGACTGTTTCTTCATGTGCACTGACGGAATCCTTGAAAATATGGAAGATGAGAACATCTGTTTCATTTTTTCTGATAAGGCCGGTGATGATGCCAACAAGGTCAATATCATCATAAGGGCTACTGAAGATAACAAGGACAATCATTCTGCATATTTCATAAGGGTGGAAGATGTTATTGGGGCTCCTGTTTCTGCTCCGGAAACGGAACCTGTTGTTGAGAATGACAGTCCGGCAGATGAGCCTGTTACAGTCATCGGGCATGCAGTTCCTTCAGATCCTACTGAGATAATGGCAGATGATCATGTGGTAAAGAAATCGAGGAGGATAAACACTGCATTGATTATCGCTGCTGTTCTCGTATTCGGTGTGTTGCTGTTTATCATGATATACGGCAAGATGAAGCCGGAAAAGAAGGGAAGTGCAGAAAAGGCACAAGTTGAAATCCGCGATGAAGTAAAACATTCTTGGGAGACTGTCAAGGATATATGTTCGGAGAAGCTAGAAGAACTTGCCGAGGACGGACCTGAGGACGGACCAGCAGAGGATGACCAGGCGGGAGAACCCGGTGAAAAATAGTCTGCTTTAAATAGTCAGTTCCTGCTTCTGCAGGCATGGAATCGGGCTCTCGGAGGTGGACAGAAATGATTTCGGAGAATGGAAGCTAGCCGATGATCCATTTGCCGATTTTCGGAATCTTCTGCACGAAGACGCTGAAGATGGCCACTCCGGTGAATGTGATGGCGGTCGCGCAGAGGATCTGGACAGGAGTGGTCCAGATGCCTAACACTCCGTCGGCTCCGAGCTGGAGAGATTCGCGCATCCATGTCGATACATAGATGAGGAGGACCATGTGGCAGAGATACATTCCGTAGCTCGCTTTAGATACAGGGAGGAGGACTTTTTCATAGAAGTTCCCTCCCTGGGTTATTTTACGGAAGAGCAGAACCCATCCGATTGCCATCAGGGCTACTCCCAAAGTATCATTTAGCCATGGGCCTTCCCAAAGGGCGGCAAGTCCTACCGGACCTCCTATCGGAAATACGCCATTGGCGTCAGCATATACCCTTGACAGGAACCCGTAAGAGCAGATCGCAAATCCTGCGGTGAAGACCGGGAGGGCGATTGCGAGGGTCTTTTTCCAAGAAAGTTCGCCGACGAACTTGCGGAAATAAAGGCCGAGCAGCATGTAGCCAACGAAGCCGCTGAAGTAGTAGAACAGACCGTAGCTGTTCCAGCTTGCCTCTCCCCAGAGAGGGAATTTTGCTGCATTCGGAATGCCGGAAGGACCGTAGATCACAGGAGCCGCTCCTCCGATCCATCCCCGGATGAGAGGAATCAGGGTCGTGAACAGCCAGATTGCAAGATAGAACTGAAGTTCCCTCTTTCCTACCTTCTCTGCCCATGGGGAAAGCAGCGGCATCAGCAGATACAGACCGCCGAGCATGTAGACATACCATAGATGTCCGGCTGCGTAGTTGAAGTTGAGAAGAAGATCCTTGAAGTTCTGTACCGGCTCGCCCCACATGAAGGCGTATACGCAGGTCCAGATGAAGAACGGGATTATGATGCGGGCCGCTCTGCGGCGGAAGAACTGCCTGGTGTCATAGTGAAGCGGGAACTGAAGGTAGCTGGAAGCGAAGATGAACAGTGCTACGCTTGCCCTGGGCAGTACATTGAGGATGGATACCCAGATTGCGTCCGACTCGGTCAATATCAGGGAACCTTCTCCTCCCAGGTAGAACGGTTCGCAGCAGTGTGTGAGCATGACGAAGAAGCATGCGACTACTCTCATCCAGTCAAGCCAGATTTCCCTTTTCATAGTTTTTTCAGTAAGCATCATATCTCCCAGGTTTTACATTTCTGCAAAGATATGATTTTTTAGGAAAAGTAAGGTACCCCAGACTATTCAGTCTGAGATACCTCCTTCTTTTCCCAATGGAATGGGGCGAACTCAGATGACGGGTCGCGCCATGACGGCTTGCGCAGTGCGTAGATGATCATAGGAAGGGCCACCATTACCACACATCCGACCACCAGTACCGTGTACCATACCGTGTTGCTTCCGGTAGCGATCTGTCCCGGTGGTATGAAGCTGAGGACGAATGCCAGCAGCGATCCGGCGAAGCCTACCGATGCTATGATCCACATCAGTGCGTTGCCTTTGCCCAGACGGAAAGGACGGGGAGCATCCTTCATCTTGTAGCGGAGCACGATAGCTGCCGCGAACATCAGCATGTACATGATCAGATACAGCAGTATCGTAAGCTGGGACAGGATCTGGTAGAATGACTGCACCGACGGCATCACCACGAAAAGCAGTGAGAGCAGAGTCACCAGTCCTCCCTGGACGAGCAGGATGTTGCGCTGCACTCCCTGGGAATTGGTCTTCTGGAAGAACGGAGGCAGATATCCTGCCTTTCCTACCGTGAAGATACCCTTTGACGGTCCGGCCACCCATGTCAGCACGCTTGCAAGCACTCCGAACATCAGTGCGACCGCTATCACAGGTCCGGCCCACGCGATGTGGAAATGTCTGAAATAGTTGTCAAATCCTATCAGCAGCGACTGAGTGAGGTTGATGTCCTTGGCCGGGATGATGAATCCCAATGCGAATGTACCGAGCACAAATATGCATACGGTCGCAAGTGAGCCGATGATGATGGCCTTGGGGTAGTTGCGCGACGGATTGTCCACCTCCATCACATGCACACCCATCATCTCCATTCCTGCATAGAACAGGAAGATGCTGCTGGCAAGGACAAGGTTGTCGAACTTGGTCAGGTCCGGGAAGAATCCCTGCGACATGTCCATGTAGTTATGTCCTCCTGTGGATATGTATATTATTCCAAGGACGATCAGCAGTCCGGCGGGGATGATCGTTCCGATCAGACCGCCCCATTTGCTTATCTTTCCGACCCAGCCCAGACCTTTCATCGCAATGAATGTGGCGACCCAGTAGATGCCGAGCACAGTCACAAGGGTGAATATCTTGTTGGATGCCAGGACTGCGTCGGCGCTTGCGTCCATTCCTATGAAGGCAATGGATACTGCTCCGAATGTCAATACCGTCGGATACCAGATTGTCGACTCGATCCATTGCAGCCATATGGCCAGGAAACCTGTCCGCGGGCCGAATGCCTCACCGACCCACCTGAACACTCCTCCCTGTTTGTCGGAGAACATCGCTGCCAGCTCAGCTGCAACCATCGAAGTCGGGATCAGGAAAACTATGGCTGCAAAGAGATAGTAGAATGCAGATGAGGGACCGTAGATGGCCTCGGACGGCAGTCCTCTAAGGCTCACGACTGCCGTTATGTTCATTATCGCGAGCGTGGCCACACTCAGCTTGAAGACCCTGCCCGCACTTCCTTTTTTCGTGTCCATAAAAGTTCATTTTAATGCGTGTATACTTTACCTTTCTGCTTTTCGGCCTTCAGCGCTGCCTGACGTGTCGGAGTAGGGTACTCCAGCTTGTCCAGCTCTGCCACCGCGTTCCGGATGTCCTCGATGAGCATGTCCGCCATGTCGCGTGACATTCCCTGACGGACCACTACGCGCATAACGGTCATGTCCTCTATATTCTTCGGCATTGTGTATGCCGGTACCATCCACCCGCTCTGCATCAGCTTGTCCTGCAGGTCGAAAAGCGTCCAGTTTGCTTTCTTGTCATATTCTGGCTTCATATACCATATGAACAGAGGATTGTCGAGATCCTTGGAGTAATTCTCGAAACATGGCATCTTTCCTATCGCGTCGTGGCAATAGCGTGCTATCTCCATAGAGTTGGAATGAATCTCCCTGTAGCCTTCCATTCCGAGATGGATGAAATTGTAGTACTGGGCAAGGATCTGTGCAGCAGGACGCGAGAAATTAAGGCCTACCTGCGAGATGTTGGCTCCAAGGTAGTTCACGCTGAACGACATGTCGCCCGGAAGATATTTCCTGTCCTTCCATACTACCCATCCGAGTCCCGGATACACCAGTCCGTATTTATGACCTGAAGTCGATATCGACAGCACCCATTTCAGTCGGAAATCCCATACCTTGTCCGGATTGAGGAACGGCAGGATGAATCCTCCCGATGCAGCATCTACATGGATCGGAATGTCGTAGCCTGTCTTTGCATTGAACTCCTCCAGCGCTGCATCGAGCGCCTGGATGTCATCGTTCATGCCTGTCCATGTCACTCCTGCTATAGGTACGATGCAGATCGTGTTCTCGTCGCACATCCCGATGGCCTTTTCTATGTCGAGAGTGGGATGTTCGAGAGTGAGCGGCACCGTGCGCATCTCTATCTGCCAAAGCTGGCAGAACTTTTCCCATACCACCTGATAGGCTGTGCTCATCACGAGGTTCGGCTTGTCAAGCGGCTTTCCCTGGGCTTTGCGGCGCTCGCGCCATCGCAGCCATGCCGCGACTCCGCCAAGCATGCAGGCCTCTGACGAGCCTATGCCCACAGCTCCCGTCTTCCAGTCCGCTTCCTCAGGGGAGTGCCACATGTTTGCCACCATATTGATGCAGCGTCCGCACATCACTGCCACGCGAGGGTACTCTGTCTCATCTATATAGTTGATGCCCACGGATTCGTTCATCAGCCTTGTCCCGTAATCGTCCATATATGTGGTGACGAAAGTCGCCAGATTCAGGCGTGGCTGAGTCTGCGGGAATGTCTCGTCCTTGACCATCTGGTATGCTATGGATGCAGGAGTCTTATGCTCCGGAATGAACTTGTCCGGGGCTGGCTTGCGCATCTGCTCTGAACCGAATATGTCCGGTTCAGCAGCTTCCTTTAATTGCTTCTCAGTATTCATAATTTTTAATAATTATAATTTATAACCACGGCGGGGTGGTCACAAATTATGCCAAGAAGCGCTTTGGAAGGGGGATTTTATTTCACGGAAGTCTTTGGGAGATCGCTCCAGCGGGTAGTGTAATGAGGGGACTGGTTCTCCCTGGTGGATCGGATATGTCCCTCGCCCTGGACTGCCAGTCTGAGCGTGCCGTCCCCATATGTCCTGTTGATTGCGTCGATTGCGGAGGTGATCCTGTGCTCGCGCTCGACAGACTCGGTGTCTTCAAAAAGGGAGCGGACCATTTCGGACTCTCCCATGATGCCGGTGGCGATGACCCCGGCCTTCTTGTAGCCGTATCCTTCGCGGAACAGCTCGCGTGTGGCACGGACCGCCCTGATGATGATGTCCCTCTGGTCGGCGGTAGGGGATTCGAAATGGGACAGTATGCTGGAGTGCGTCTGAGGCAGGTCTTCCTTGAAACGGTTGGTGTAGGCGAAGACTGCTATCTCGTCTGTGACCGAATGCTGGCGGCGGAGCTTTTCTGCCATCGTGCCGGCGAAATTGGCAATCTGTTCCTGGAGCTCCTTCATGTCATAGATCTCTGTCGAGAAGCTCCTCGAGACGCAGATCGACTGCCTTGCGTCAAACCCGTCCTCGAATTCTATGCACGGGATTCCATGGAGCTCCTTCCATGTCCTCACTCCTGTGATGCCCATCATGTCGTTTACCGCGGCCTGTGGCAGCATGGTGAACTCATAGGCGGTCTTTATGTACCTTGCATGAAGCTTTGCGGCGGATTTTCGTCCTATGCCCCAGACATCCTCGACCGGGAACTTTCGCAGTACCTTTTCGATGTCCTGAGGCCGATGCATATAGCACCCTCCGCGGAGCTTGGGATATTGCTTGCAGAGCTTTGAGGCGATCTTCGCCAGGGTCTTTGTCGGAGCGATGCCGACCGAAACCGGGATAGAGGTCATCTTCCAGCATCTGGCCGATATTTCCTTTGCGTAGGCGTCGAAGTCGATGTTGTCCATTCCCCGGAGGTCGAGGAATGCCTCGTCTATGGAATATACCTCCACAGCCGGTGCATATTCCTCCAGGACCCATCTCACCCTTTGCGACATATCCCCATACAGAGACATGTTTCCGGAAAATACAGCGACCTTGTGCCTTTCCACCAGATGCCTGATCTTGAAGTATGGGTCACCCATCTTTATGCCCAGCGCCTTGGCTTCGTTGCTGCGCGCAATCGCGCAGCCGTCATTGTTGGAAAGCACAATGACGGGCTTGCCCTGCAGGTCGGGTCTGAAGACCCTTTCGCAGGATGCGAAGAAATTGTTGCAGTCGGCCAGGGCAAACATGACGGCTACATTTTCTTGATTACCCATGTGACGACTCCCCAGATCATGAAATTGTTCTCGGGAGTGACTTCTATAGGTCTGTAGGCTGTGCTGTTTTCATTGGCTGGCATCAGCCGTGCGCAGTTGTCTCCGATCTCGACCCTTTTAACGGTGTATTCTCCGTCTATATAGCACACCGCTTTGCAGTTGTTGTATGGATCAATGCTACGGTCGACGATGATGATGTCTCCTTCGTCCATGCCGGCATCCACCATGGATACGCCGTCGACCCTGAAGAAGAAGGTCGAGGCCTTGTGCCTTACCAGAAGCCTGATGAGATCAAGCTTCTCGTGTATATCTTCTGCCGGTGAAGGAAAGCCGGCCTTGACTCCTCCGAGCATTCCGCTCTCGTAGGAATTGCCTTCGTCTATGCTGTGGGGTTGGAATGTGCTCATAACAGAGCAAAGATAAGGAATTATTCAGAATGCTAAGCGGTCAGCAGGATGATTGCTCCGCTTATTCCGATGTAGGCGTATACGACATAGGTGAATATCCTGTTGGGGATCCGGCTGAAGGCCCAGCTTCCGGCAAGGGTTCCGACCGCGAGACCGGCCAGAGAATATATATAGGTGGTGCCTACAGCAGGAGTCAGGTATCCGTTCAATGCCCTCACTATCGTCATCATGGTGTTTCCGATGACGAAGTACATCTGTATAATCGCCATGTAGTGGTTCTTGTCAGGTTCTGTGGAGATGAAATACAGCACTGCCGGAGGACCCTGCATCCCGAAAAGCCCTCCCATGACTCCGCTCAGAGTGCCGGCTCCTATCTGGCTCCTGAGGTTGGGCCGGATGAATTTCCTGACCTTGTCCTTGAAGAAGCTGAAGTACAGGCTGGTCAGTATGAGGACCGCGCCCAGGATCATCCTCATCGTGCGTCCCTCGATCTTGGAGAGCATGCAGATGGCGATGGCGGATATTGCAACGAATGTCATCAGTATGCCTGCCAGACGTTTCCAGACTATGTATTTTCTCATGTTCAGCACGATGATCGTAGAGGTGGTCAAAGCCAGGAGTCCGGACAAAGTGGTCGCTTCTCCGTATGACGGCATGAGGTAGGGCAGCGCGCTCATTATGAATATGCCGAAACCGAAGCCGGTAGTCCTTTGTACAAAGCTGGCTCCGGCTGCAAGAAGTGCAATATATAGCGTGGTTTCGTTCATCGCTGCAAAATTACGCTTTAGTTGCGTAACCGGGTAATTTTTTCGCAGAAAAATCATACATTTGAAACCTTAAAATCAAACGACCATGAAAGTATTGATAAGCGGAACGTCGCAGGGGATTGGCAGGGCGATAGCAGTGCATTTTCTTCAGAAAGGCCATGATGTCATAGGAATAGACAGGCAGGAGGCAACCATACAGAATCCATCCTATACCCATGTCGTGGCTGACGTCAGGGGCGAACTGCCGGAGATCCCGGATGTGGAGGTGCTTGTCAATAATGCCGGTACGCAGAATGAGGATGACATAGATGTCAACCTGAAGGCCCTTATCCGTCTCACCGAGAAGTACGGCATCGGGAGCCGCTGCATCAAGGCGGTCCTGAACATCGGCTCTGCAAGCGGGCACACCGGTTCCGAGTTCCCGGAATACTGTGCCAGCAAGGGTGGTGTCATCGCCTACACCAAGAATGTGGCACTCAGGCTGGCAGCTGTCGGAGCTACATGCAACAGTCTTGATCCCGGCGGAGTGCTGACTCCGTTGAATGATTGCGTGGTGAACGATCCTGCACTCTGGAAGGAAATCATGGATCAGACTCCTCTCAAGCGTTGGGCCACCGTTGAGGAGATAGCGGCATGGGCCTACTTTCTTACTGTCGAAAACCGTTTCTGCACAGGCCAGAGCATCGTCGTCGATGGCGGCGAGTCCATCAACTCCCGCTTCGTCTGGCCGGAGTAGGTGCGGGGTGCGGGATGATTTTGCCAAAGTTTCGCCACACCTGATCTGAATTTCACCACAAATCCGGTAGGTTTACAACGAATCGTCAGCTTTTACGGCATTGCCATCTGAAGATGGCATGCGGCATTTTTATTGACATATCTTTGCGATCGTAAAAGTTAGAACAGTGGTTATGAAATTTGAAAATGCAAACGTGCTGATTACGGGTGGTGCATCAGGAATCGGCAAGATCATGGGACGTATGGCACTTGAGAAAGGTGCGAAATGTTTCATCATCTGGGATATAAACATTGCCGGCATAGAGCAGACCCGCAAGGAACTCGGCAAGTTCGGCAAGGTCAAGGGGTATAAGGTAGATGTGTCCGATATGGAGATCGTCGAGCTGGCATACAGGAAGACAGTGGAGGATTGCGGTCCGGTGGATATTCTCATCAACTGCGCCGGCGTCATCACCAGCAACAAGACTTTCGATCAGCAGACTCAGGCCGAGATAGTCAAGACGATGAACATCAACACGATGGCTCCGATGTATGTGACCAGGGCAATGCTTCCGGACATGCTTGCGCGAAACTCCGGACATGTCTGCACTATCGCTTCTGCAGGCGGAATGCTTTCCAATCCGAAAATGTCCGTATATGCTGCCAGCAAGTGGGGAGTCATAGGATGGTCGGACTCCGTGAGGATAGAGCTTCAGGAGATGAAGAGCAATGTTCATTTCACCACCATAGCTCCATATTATATCAACACCGGGATGTTCAATGGCGTGAAGTCTAAGGTGTTCCCTATACTCGAGCCTGAATATGTGGCGAAGAAGGTGATCCGTGCGATCGAAAAGAACAAGTCGTTCAAGGGTATACCGTTCGGGTTCCATTTCATCAGATTCTGGCAGGCCATCCTTCCGACCAGAGTATTCGATTACTTCTTCGGACATGTCTTCGGCATCTACCACGCCATGGACCAGTTCACAGGACGTCAGCCGGCGAATAAGGAATAGCCCGGCGAGCAGACTGGATTTAAATCTGATATTTTTGCATACTGTGAAAAGCTTCAGTAAATTTGCGTTTCAAATGAATTCTGATATCATATGAAACGCAATCTTTTTATTTCCCTTTTCATGCTCACATCTGTAGTGATGTCAGCACAGACTCTTGACAGGATGCAGTGGTTCAACGAACCTGAAAACTGGACAATCGAAGATAATGTCCTCATGATGGATGTTACCCCTCAGAGCGACTACTGGAGGATATCACATTATGGATTTACCGTAGATGATGCTCCGTTCCTCTATACATTGAGAGGAGGCGAATTCGAAGTCAAGGTGAAGATCTCCGGAGACTACAAGGTGCGTTTCGATCAGGCCGGCCTCATGCTCAGGATAGATGCGGAGAACTATATCAAGACCGGAATCGAATACGTGGACGGAAAGTACAATCTCAGCGCTGTAGTGACCCACAAGACCAGTGACTGGAGCGTCATCCAGCTAGACAAGCCGGTAGACTATATCTGGATCAAGGCAGTCCGCAGGCTTGATGCAGTGGAGATATTCTACTCGTTCGATGACGAGGAGTACGTCATGATGCGCAACTGCTGGCTTCAGGACAATACTCCTGTGATGGTCGGAATGATGGCGGCATGTCCTGACGGAAACGGCTTCAAGGCCAGGTTCGAACATTTCCAGATCAAGCATCTTCCTGATGCCCGCCGCCTCGAATGGCTCGAAAATAACCAGGAATAACCCTGGCGCGTAATACGCTGACTGTCAGCCACTTGCTGAAACTGCGTGCTCCCTTTGGGGAGCACGCGGTTTGCATAAGTGGCTGATTTGTAGTGAGATACGCGCCAGGTGAAAACAGCTATTTGCCGACTCGCCAGACGATGAAGTTTTCGTTCTTGTAGCCGTAGCGGAATTTGTTGTAGATGATGGCGAGGTGGTCGAACTTGTCGCTGAAATAGCCGAATGAGGAGCTGCCGACGAGGTAGATGGCATTGTCCACGTGCATGTCGATGAGTGCCTGGGAGAAATCGTGGAATGATTCCGGAGTGGTGCTCATCACAACCATGATCTCACCGTTTCGGTCACATAGGACCTTCCTGATGGACTTGCCCTTGGGCTCGTTCTCTACGAGGGTGCCATTGTCAACCAGGGGATACTGGCGGAAGAAGTAGCCGCCCGTTTCTGTGGCTTCTTCAAAGAGAGGGGAGTTGTCTGCCACTCCGACTGTCAGCTTGCCGTCGATGATGCCGCAATATCCTCTTTTCGACAAGCCCCAGGACAGCGGGTCACCTTTAAGTACGAATGCTCCAGCTTGGCAGAGCGTGCTGGAAAGGTTCGGCACCATCACTGTGGACAATGTCAACTCAAAACTGATAATCAGACAGTGATGGCTCGGGCTCTTCGCGGGAGAATTCGATGGCGCGGTTGATGTAGTCGAGGAACGGCTTGGCTGTGCGGAAGACTTTGACGATCTGGTCGATATCGAGACGAGAGTCGTCGAAGGTGCCTGAAAGGCAGAAGTTCTTGAGCTTGATGTAGTCGATGTATGGCCCTTCGGCGTTGAATCCCAGCGGAGCCCTTTTAAGTTTCTGGTCCTGATCGAGCGAAAGTGACGGGTGGAGGTTTTTGATGATTCTGTCAAAATCACCTCCGCCCAGTTCTATGTCTTCGCGCAGGATCCTCAGGACCTTCGGTTCGGTGTAGTAGTTGCCGACAGCCAGGAAGCTTCTGCATGGGTATTCCTCGCCTGAGCCGGTGCCGATATGGAAATAGTATCCGCTGTAGCCGGACTTGCGGCCGCCTCTCGCGATGAAGGCTCCGAAATGGGTCTTGTACGGCAGGCCGTCCTTGGAGAACCTCATGTCCTTGTAGATGCGGTAGGTGCAGTCGTTGACGCCGACTCCGCGGATGGAATCGTCAAATGATGTGATGCCGGCGAGCAGCTGCTCGACCAGAGCATTGAAATGGGAGCGTGCTTCGAGGTACTCGTTCTTGTGTGAGTCGAACCAAGGCTTGTTGTTGTTCATCTCCAGCTCACGGAGAAATTTCAGAATGGTCTTCATGCTAGCTGATGCTCTGGAAATCCTGTCCTGACGGTTTCTGGAAGACCTTCAGGTCGAAGGTATGGAGCATTGCGATGATGTGGTCGAACACTTCGCCCTGCAGATGCTCATATTTCAGCCATCTTGTGTCGGCCGAGAAGAAATACAGCTCGATAGGCATGCCCTCTGAGGTAGGCTGCAGCTGACGGACAGTAAGCGTCATGCCTGTGTGCACCTTAGGATGGTGGCGGAGATAGTACTCCACATAATGACGGAAGATGTAGAGGTTCACTTCCTCCTTTCCGGTCTGCTCGAATCCTTCCATCCATGGCTGCTTCTTGAACGCCTCCAGCTCTTCGGCAGTGCAGAAACGTACGGTATTCATATCTATGTTGATCGATCTCTTGACACGTCTTCCTCCTATGTCGAACATTCCTCTCCAGTTCTGGAACGAGTCGTTGACCAGTGCATATGGCGGAACATGGACTATGGTCTTGTCCCAGTTCTGCACCTTAACAGTGGTCAGAGTCACTTCCAGCACGTCGCCGTCCGCCCCATATTTAGGCATTGAGATCCAGTCTCCCGGACGGAGCATGTCGTTGGCCATCAACTGGATGCCGGCCACGAATCCCTTGATCGTATCCTGGAAGACCAGCATCAGTATCGCAGTTCCGGCACCGAGTCCCGTAAGGATCACGCCAGGGTTCTGACCGATGAGGGTACTGATGATGATGATGGTGCCGATGCAGATGACTATCAGCTTGATCATCTGGTAGAAACTCTTCAGGGAGTGGTTCTTCAGTTTCTCATTTTCGCTGGTCATCGCGTACAACGAGGATATTATCGAGCAGATCAGCATCATGATCACTATCGTGATGTAGATGTGGCATATCTTGAACGCGAAAGCCAATGTCTCTGCATCGAGAGCAGCCAGAGGAAGCAGTATATAGACCAGAATAGGGGTTACGAGCCTGCTGAGATTCTTCAGCACATCGTCGCTCAGCAGGTAGTCATCCCACTGGGCATCGGTCTTGGCTGTAAACTTGCGTATGACAGGAATGACAAACCTTACGCAGATGCGGTTTATCAGATAGGCCACGAACGCAATGAGTAGGATCACTCCTGCGTTCATTACGAATGTCGCAAGTTCCTCGGACATTCCCATGTTCTGCATCCATCCGGATATCTCGTTGAATATATTTTCCATATAAGTATACTTGATCGGCCGCAAAGTTAAACATTTATTTTATTGTCTCCTCCTATACTGCGTAGGTGTCACTCCTGTTTCTCCCTTAAAGAAACGGCAGAAGAAAGATACATTGGGGAAATTCATGGATTCGGAGATCTCCAGGACCGATCTTGCTGTGTCCTTGAGAAGCACCTTGGCCTCAGTGATGACTGCCTTGTTGATCCATTCGGAAACCGTCTTTCCGCTGCTCTGAGATACAGTTCTGCTCAGATATTGAGGCGTGACGCACAACTTGTCGGCATAATATGCCACAGTATGCTTGCCTGAACGATTGGAACTCAAGATCGACATGAACCGGTAGAACAGCCCTTCTGCAGCAGTGGAAGGCTGCTTTTTCTCATGCTTGTCTTCACGCATGATGACGAAGTTCAGCAGAGCGATGATCATGGGCTCAGTTATATCCTTTCTATAAGGCTCTTCAGAAGCAAATCCATGTATCGTGTACAACAGATGGGATATCTTGTTCCAATCATTCTGATCGGGGTGGATCAGGACAGGGTCAGGGTCATGCTGAAGCAGTGATGATTGATAATTCTCCGGAAGAAATGCCAGAACCTCACCCTTCATGTCATCGGAAACCGAAATGGTCTCAAAATAACTGCCTTCCTTGATCAGAAGTACGTCTCCTTGAGATACTCTGTATTCCGTAAAGTTTATCTCAATGGTGGCCTGGCCGGACAGTATTCTCAGCAGCCTGTTGTCTTGTACGTTATATGGTACGGTAAGTTTTGCCAATACGGTCTCCGGAGTCAGGGACTTTTGCAGATTGAGATTGATTCCCAGTCTCTCTCTTATGACCAGGCCTTCTACTTTGAAGTCAGTATCCTCAAGCAATTCGACGATACTTCTTATTGTCATAGGATGGAATGTCCTGTTCATATGGTTTGTTAGATGGCTAATTTTCGCAAAGGTAATAAAATTGTCCTTCTGGTGGAAATTTTCTGCTATTTGGTTAAGAAAAGAACATTTTTTACAAAGAAAAGGTAACTTTTCAACCGCATTCTTATGCGTAATTTGCAAAATAAACGACATGTACTATGAAATACCTGTTTTCAATATTGTTCTCTTTGTCAGTCTTTGCCGCCTATGCACAGCCGGATATTGAGCGGTGCAAGGAACTGGCACGTGAGAATTATCCGGCCATCAGGCAATATGACCTGATCTCCCGGACTCAGGAATATAACTTAAGCAATGCTTCGAAGGCATGGCTGCCGAAAGTCAGCCTTTCGGCCCAGGCGACCTACCAGTCGGATGTGGTCAGATGGCCGGAGCAGTTTGAATCCATGCTGGCCGCCCAGGGTCTGGATATGCCGGGCCTCAGAAACGATCAGTACAAGGTCCAGATCGACATCCAGCAGACCATATGGGACGGAGGAAAGTCAAAGGCGGACAAGGAACTCGCTGAAAGCGAGGCGGAGCAGTCGCGCACAAGTGCCGACGTAGAGATGTACTCCCTCAATTCGCGTATTGACGACCTTTATTTCGGTATCCTGCTCATGCAGGAGCAGAAAAAGTCCATCGAAGACATGATGGGCAGGCTTCAGAACAACCTGAACTATGTAAATGCGCTCGTTGAGAACGGAGTGGCCATGCAGGCTGATGCTGATGCAGTGCAGGTGCAGATACTGTCTGCCCGTCAGACACTGCGTCAGGTCGAGGCTGCCGAAGACAGTTTCAGGCGGATGCTGGAACTCTTCATCGGAGAGGAGATAGGAGACGGTCCGCTCACGGTACCTTCGGCTGTGGAACCGATGGGAAACGAATCTGAAAGGCCGGAACTCAAGATGTTCGATGCCCAGATCGGCATGCTTGAAGCCAGGAACAGGATGCTGGACGTGTCGCTCACTCCTAAGTTTGCTCTTTTCGCGCAAGGCTATTATGGCTATCCAGGACTGAACATGTTCGAGAACATGATGAGCAGCAGATGGTCGCTCAACGGAATAATCGGAGTGAGGATGGTCTGGGACATAAGCAGTTTCTACAACCTCAAGACATCCAGAAATCAACTCAGGAATGCCATGGACATGGTCAATGTGCAGAGGGATGTCTTCTCATTCAATACCGCTGTCATGACTGAGCAGGGCAATGCGGAGATCACCAGGCTTAGGGCCGTCCTGAAGGATGATGATGAGATCGTACGACTGAGAGGAAACGTGAGGGAAGCAGCGGAAGTAAGGCTGCAGGAAGGCGTGGTCGACATGAACGACCTGCTCTCCAAGATCAGTGACGAGTCCTCGGCAGAAATAGCCCGAAGCACTCACGAGATAGAACTGCTGAAGGCGATATATGAATTGAAAAACACATTGAACAGATAATATGAGAAATGTATATCTTTTGATAGGAGCCGCTTTGGTATGCGGCGCATGTTCCGATGAGCCGGAATATGATGCATGCGGAATATTTGAAGCTGAGGAAATCCTGATTTCGAGTCAGGTGACCGGTGAACTTCTGCAGTTTGACGCATCAGAAGGCATGAAGGTGGAGAAAGGGATGGTGTTAGGCCAGATCGACACCGTTCAGCTCTATCTGCAGAAAGTCCAGCTTGAGGCCCAGCTGAAGTCTTTGGAAAGCTCGCGTCCTGATATCGAAAGCCAGGTTGCCGCTGTCAGGACTCAGATCCGTACTCTCAACTCGGAGAAGTCAAGGGTTGAGAAGCTTATTGCCAAAGGAGCTGCACCACAGAAGCAGCTGGATGATATCAACAATCAGATAGCTGTGCTGGAAGACCAGCTTGCCGCTCAGCAGACCTCGCTTGAGCGCAACTCATCTGCCATTGACTACAATGCGAGTGCTTTGAATGCCCAGATCGCTCTTCTGGAAAACCAGCTTGAGAAATGCCGGATCAAATCTCCTGCGGAGGGTACGGTGCTGGCAAAATATGTGAATGCCGGCGAGTTGGTGACAATAGGGGCACCTCTGATGAAGGTAGCTGACCTGAGCAGGATGTATCTGAGGGCCTATTTTACATCAGATCAGCTTTCGAAGATTTCTCTCGGTCAGGAAGTTGATGTCACAGCAGATTTCGGCGGTGACCAGCAGTATGAATATAAAGGCACTGTCGTATGGATATCTGACGAGAGTGAATTCACTCCTAAGTCCATCCAGACGCGTGACAGTCGTTCCAATCTGGTCTATGCAGTAAAGATTGCAGTAGAGAACGACGGTAGGCTTAAGGCAGGAATATACGGCGAGGTCAATCTATGACAGGACCCTCCATCATAATTGAAGGCATAACCAAAACCTATGGTGCCGTCACGGCCTTGAACGACGTATCGTTTGAAGTCGGGAAGGGAGAACTGTTCGGACTCATAGGCCCTGACGGTGCTGGGAAGACTACGCTGTTCCGTCTGCTCACTACATTGATGAGACCTGACAGAGGCAGTGCGAAGGTAGAAGGCCTTGATGTTGTGGATGACTATCGGGAAATAAGGAAGATAGTCGGATATATGCCAGGCCGGTTCTCGTTATATCAGGACCTGTCCGTCGAGGAGAATCTCGAGTTCTTTGCAGCCTTGTTCGGAGGCAGGCCGGAAGATAACTATGAGATGATAGCTCCCGTATACAGCCAGATAGAGCCGTTCAGGAAAAGACGTGCCGGCAGACTGTCCGGAGGAATGAAACAGAAGCTTGCCCTAAGCTGTGCCCTTGTCCATAAGCCTGCGGTGCTGCTGCTGGACGAGCCTACCACGGGCGTTGACGCTGTCAGCCGCAGCGAGTTCTGGGACATGCTGTCAGGATTGAAGAAATATGGAATAAGCATACTTGTCTCGACCCCTTACATGGATGAGGCCGGCCGGTGTGACAGGATCGCGTTGATCAACGAAGGAAAGATCCTGAGGATCGATACTCCGGAGAACATAACTGACGAAGGAACCACTTTGGAAGAAACATTTATCAGACTTATCAGGGATGAACAGGGAAAACATGATATCCGTCAGGAATCTCACTAAGAGGTTCGGAACCTTTACTGCTGTGGACGGCATATCCTTCGATGTGGCGAAAGGGGAGATTTTCGGTTTCCTCGGCGCCAACGGAGCAGGAAAGACCACCGCAATCAGGATCCTTTGCGGTCTGAGCAAGGCCACTGCCGGAAGCGGCACCGTGGCCGGCTGTGATATCATGACCCAGAGTGAGGAGATAAAGAGGAATATAGGTTATATGTGCCAGAAATTCTCTCTGTATGAGGATCTTACGGTTATTGAGAATATGGAGCTGTATGGCGGGATATACGGACTTTCCAGAAAGGAGATTCACGCTAGGGCGGAGAGGATGCTTAAGGAACTCGAGTTCTGGGAACATAGGAATGACCTTGTGAAGTCGATACCGACAGGGTGGAGACAGAAACTGGCTTTTACAGTAGCCAATCTCCATTCGCCTAAGATAATCTTCCTTGACGAGCCTACTGGAGGAGTTGATCCTCTGACAAGAAGACAGTTCTGGGATATGATCCGTCAGACTGCCTCCCGAGGCACTACCGTTTTTGTCACGACTCACTATATGGACGAAGCAGAACACTGTGACAGGGTATCCGTGATGGTGGACGGTCAGATCATGGCCCTGGATAGCCCTGCAGCCCTCATAGAGAAATTCGGAGTAAAATCAATGGACGAGGTTTTCAGAAGCCTTGCCCGAAATGCTGTGAGAAATGAGTAGGCTGCTGTATTTCATAAAGAAGGAGTCTCTTCATATATTGAGGGATGTGAGGACGTTGCTGGTGGTCATAGGCATACCTGTGATCCTTATGTTCCTGTTCGGATTTGCCGTGTCTACGGATGTGAACAACGTGAATGTGGCTGTTTGTGCTCCGGTAAGGAGTGAATCTGTTGAAAGATTGGTATCGCAGATAAGTCATAATGAACTGTTCACCGTAGTCGGATATGTCGGAACTGACGAGGTCGATGATGTCATGAGACGGGGAGATGCCGGGGCTGTAGTGGTCTTTGCAGAGGACTTCGACAGGATCATTGCAGGCAAGGAGCCCGGCCGGAAGGCCGTCCAGCTGGTTCTGGACGGCTCAAATCCGAATGTTGCAGCTTCTGCAACTGCATATCTGACCGGATTGATCGGGGAGTCCTTCTCGAATATGAATCCTGGTGACATGATCGAGAGCCATATTCTGTACAATCCTCAGATGAAGAGCTCATATAACTTTGTTCCGGGTATCCTCGGCCTCATATTCATACTCGTATGTGCCATGATGACCTCTATTTCGATAGTCCGGGAGAAGGAGATGGGAACGATGGAGGTCCTGCTGGTATCGCCGGTAAGGCCTATATGGATCATCGTGGCCAAGATGGTTCCGTATTTCATATTGAGCTGCGTCAACCTGCTGACAGTCATGCTGATAGCAAAGTTTGCCCTGGATGTGCCGATGACTGGCAGCATGACCGGAATAATAATCATCTCTATGGTCTATATTCTGCTTTCGCTGTCGCTGGGACTGATGATATCGACTATCACAGACAAGCAGATTGTTGCCCTGCTTATCTCCGGAATGCTGCTGATGCTTCCTATCATGATGTTTTCCGGAATGCTTTTCCCTACGGAAAACATGCCGATGGTGCTCAAGCCTTTTACCTATATCGTTCCGGCAAGATGGTATATTGATGCGATGAGGAAGCTGATGATCGAAGGTCTTGATTTCAGTGATGTCATGCTGGAGTTCGGGATCCTATGTGGTGTGGCATTGTTGATACTGGGAGTGGCATTGAAAAAGTTTAATGATAGACTGGAGTAGCTATGGGAGTGTTGAAGACATTGATAATAAAGGAGATGCGCCAGTTCAGACGTAACCCGTTCATGCCCAAGCTGGTCGTGGCATTTCCGCTGATGCTGATTCTGGTGCTGCCTTGGATAGCCACAATGGATGTGCGTGACATAAATGTCGGCGTGGTGGATCATGACCGTTCGGATGTTTCACAGAAAATGGTCTCCAGAATAGATGCATCGGAATACCTGCTGCTGGAAGACGTGTATGCGGACTATGCATCCGCATTGAACGTGCTTGAAGACGGAAAGATAGATGTGATACTTGAGATCCCGGACGGGTTTGGCGAAAGCATGGTAGGAAAGCCGGAGAAGCTTGCCCTATGGTCCAATGGCGTAAATGCAATGAAGGGATCTCTCGGCAGTCAGTATGTGATGCAGACCGTGATGCAGTGTCTCAAGGAAATGCGTCAGGAAAGGGGATTGGAGATGCCGGACGGAGTCATAGAGACCACCAATCTCTACAATCCTACGATGGACTATAAGTTCTATATGATCCCTGCATTGCTGGTGATGCTGCTGGTGATGGTGGGAGGATTCCTGCCGGCGCTCAATCTGGTGACTGAAAAGGAATTCGGAACGATAGAGCAGATCAATGTGACTCCTGTGAACAGATTTGTCTTCACATTGTCCAAACTCATACCTTTCTGGGTCATATGCTTCATGGACCTTGGCATCTGTATGTTGCTGGCAAAGCTGGTCTATGGCCTGTCCATTGCCGGAGCCGCGTGGACTCTGTTCCTGGCTGCCATGCTGTTCATAATTGTGATGTCCAGCATAGGAGTGATTCTGGCCAATCTGTCTGAGACGATGCAGCAGACGATGTTCCTGATGCTGTTCATCGTGCTTGTGTTCATCCTGTTGAGCGGACTGATGACTCCTGTTGAATCCATGCCTTCATGGGCTCAGAAACTTTCAGTATGTCTGCCTCCTACACATATGGTAGCGATTGTGCGTGCTGTGTATCTCAAGGGGGCTTCGGTATCCGAACTCTGGGTCAATTATACTGCTCTGGGCGGCTTTGCGGTCCTGTTCTGCTTTCTTGCGGCATTGACATATCGCAAACGTGGATGATATTCAGTGAAAGATATGCATTGCACTGACTGTCATTTCGACCGAACTAAGTGAGTGGAGAAATCTATTTCTTGGTATGTCTTTGCATTGCTAGTTTCATTAATTCATATAACTTTGTATGGGTTATGAACGAACGACTATGAAACGACTTGCTATTTTGACTGGGCTGCTTCTGGTTTCCCTTGCTGCAGAAGCTGCTGATGACTGGAAAGGACGTGTTGTAGATGAGAACGGAAATCCGGTCGGCTACGCCACTGTGGCCTTATTGTCCAAGACTGATTCGACAGTAGTAGGTGGAACTTTTTCTGCTGAAGACGGAACTTTCAATATAATCACAGACGAGACGGACGGCATCGTGATGGTGTCGATGCTGGGATATGAGACCCGGTATCTTGCACCGGAAAATGATATGGTGGTGACCTTGACGGAAGATGCGTCGATGCTTCAGGGCGCCATGGTCTCGACCATAATGCCGAAGACCGAACTCACCGGCGAAGGCCTTCAGACCAACGTCCGCGGTTCTGTCCTGGAAAATGCCGGAACAGCGTCTGACGTATTGGCCAAGACCCCGGGCATCATCAGGAACCAGAACGGCATCGAGGTCATCGGAAAGGGGGCTCCGCTCGTTTATATAAACGGACGTAAAGTGACCGACAGCAGTGAGTTGGACAGGTTGCAGAGCAATGAGATCCAAAGTGTTGAGGTCATCACCAATCCAGGTGCTCAGTATGCTGCCACAGTCAACAGCGTCGTACGTATCCGTACCATCCGACGTCAGGGAGACGGCTTCGGATTCACATTGAACGCCAGCGATGCCCAGTCGCTCAAGTGGGCGAAAGGTAATGATGCTGCAGCTGCCTTGAATCTCAACTACCGCACAGGAGGTGTTGATGTTTTCGGAGGTCTCAACTATGGCCGCTATACATCCCGTCAGATCAGTGACCTGCTTAAGGAGACATATGGCAAAAGCGTCATCCGTAACGAGAGCGACCTGCTGAACGAATACATCGGTCAGAATGTATATGGCAACATAGGTGTCAACTGGCAGATTTCCGACAGGCACTCTGTCGGCGGAAAGCTGGAATGGGGCACTACTGCATCATATGACGTGATGTCCGACATGACTGACGATGTCTTCGAGGACGGAGTACTCGTAGATAAGCTTCATGCCGTTTCCAATGATAAGAAGGAGAAGGGGGCGCCTTACAATCTTGGCGTGAACCTCTATTACAGCGGACGTCTTGGAGCAAAGCTGGGACTGGACGTCAACCTGGACTATTACGGCACTGATGATGCAGGGACCAGTGTCACGGCGGAGACTAGCGAGATGACTCATGATGCGGAGGTCCGCACTGCAAACACTTCGGACGGACGTCTATATGCAGCCAAGGCCGTGTTCTCCTATCCGATATGGCGTGGACAGCTGCAGGTCGGCACGGAGGAGACATTCTCGCGCCGAAGTGACGAATATTCTGTGCAGGGCGTGGGCATCCCGTCGTCTTCCGCTCATGTGACCGAAGACAATTATGCCGGTTTCCTGAGCTATGGCGTCTTTCTGGGAAAATTCGGACAGGCAAGTGCGGGACTAAGGTATGAGTTTGTGCACTATGCATACGAGGATGCGATGGCTCCCGAGAATGATCTGACACGCAATTATGGGAGCTGGTTCCCGTCCCTTTCCTATGCGGCCGTAGCCGGTCCGGTGCAACTGATGCTGAACTATAGCGTGAAGACAGTCAGACCGAATTTCGCCCTTCTTTCCAGCGCCATACGCTACAACAACCGCTATGTATGGCAGAGCGGAAATGCCCAGCTGCAGCCTCAGACCTCGCATAATGTAAGTGCGACCGCGATGTGGAAGTTCATCACGTTCATGGTCAATTATGTCCATACTGACGATGCCATCATGACGTGGTCGTCGCCTTATGGTGACGACGGGGTAGTGCTGGTCAAGCCGCAGAACGTCAGCTCTCCATACAGGATGATGAGTGCTTATGTCAACCTGACTCCGACCATAGGTCCGTGGACGCTGAATTATACTCTCGGAATCATGCCTCAGTGGCTCACGATAGATGTCGAGGATCCGCGCGAGGAATCAGGAGTGCGTAGGACTGTGTTCAATAATAAGCCTATCTGCTTTGCGCAGCTTCAGAATACATTCACCCTTGGCCGGGGATGGCAGCTCGAGGTCGGAGGACTGGTGCAGTCGAAGGGCTATTCGCAGAACCTGATGATGACAAATGTCTATTTCGACCTTACGGCCGCTGTGCAGAAGACCCTGCTCAAGGATAATTCGCTTGTACTCAGACTCGAAGGGGCGAACCTTGCCGGCATGGCCCATGCCAATGTCGACACAGACTTCGGCTCGCATATCATCCGTCAGACCAATTTGTTGGACAATCAGAAGGTCAAGCTCTCGATCCGCTACAATTTCAACGCGGCCCAGAGCAAATACCGAGGCACCGGTGCCGGCACCGACACCAAGAGCCGTATGAAATAGGGATCAGATGCCTCGTTCGCGGCATATGGCTTCATATGCCTGAGAGACGGCCTTGAATTTCTCTTCTGCTGCCTTCTGGACATCTTCTCCAAGGGTGGCAACCTTGTCAGGGTGGTACTTGACTGCCATTTTGCGGTAGGCTTTCTTCACCTGCTCGTCAGTTGCGCTCGGGTCTATCTCGAGAATCTTGTAGTTGCTCTCGTTGCTTGGCTGGAACTGTGCAAAGATAGAGTCAGAATCTCCTTTTGACAGTCCGAGGTAGCTTGCGATGGTTTCAAGAAGATCTGTTTCGCTTTTGTGAAGTCCGTCAGCAGCTCCCAGACCTACGAGAAAATGGTAGAGCTGAAGTCGCTGCGAGTAGTCCATGTTGCTGCGGACCTGCATGCAGACATCATACAGGTTGAAGTCTTTGTCGAGCAGTTCCTTTATGATTTCTTCCGCTTCTTCTGCAGCCTGTGGGCCGAAGTTCCTTGCAAAGAAATCCTGAAGTACAGACATTTCCTTGCTGGTCGTCTTTCCGTCAGCCTTTATTACTGCTGTAGACAGGACAAGGAGGCTCATAAGGAAGCTGTTCCTCTGCTCCTGATTTCCGTATTGTCCCTTATTGTATTGTTCAACGGCTTCTGACAAAGCCTCAAATCTTGCTGTTATCAAAAATCCAAGCAAGCCCCCGAGAGGTCCGAGTGTGACCCATCCAAGTGCTCCGGCTATCCATTTTCCAAGTCCCATAGTTTCTGTCTGATTTATTTGAGCCGACAAAGATAATGTTTTTTTTCGGATGTGGTGCTTGTCGTGTTGCTTGTCGTGTTGCGGGGATGGTTGCAGGCGGGTGGTGCAGGTGATTGGGCATGTGGTGGTGCATGTAGTGCCTGTGGTGATGATGTATGTGGTGATGTATGTGGTGATGTATGTGGTGGTGCAGGTGATGGTGCATGTGGAGTGCTGCGCAATGTAAGTCCCTGAGCACTAATGCTTTATGACTTTAATAGCGCGCGTTTTTGTACGGTATTAAATGCTTAAGTTATTGATTGCTAGCTTGTTGCATTGCGCGGCATTGTATCGTCCTGAAAAAAGTTTACCTTTGTCGGACCAAAAAGTAAAGGAAATGGTGTACCCCTGTCATATTGGCTGCGCCTCCTTGTCATCCTGAGCGCCCCCTTGTCATCCTGAGCCCCCCCCTTGTCATCCTGAGCGGAGCGAAGGATCTTTATCCACAATACGACATGGCAGATGTAAACTGACAATAATAAACTGAATGAAAGCATATACATACATAGAGAAAGGCCGCTTTGAACTTATCGACAAGCTGAAGCCACAGATTCTGGACCCTAAGGATGCGCTCGTGAGGATAACCATGAGCAGCATCTGCACCAGCGACCTGCATATCAAGCATGGAAGTGTGCACAAGGCAGTGCCGGGAATCACGGTCGGCCATGAGATGGTCGGAGTTGTCGAGCAGGTCGGTCCGCAGGTGACGAAGGTAAGGCCGGGCGATAGGGTAGCTGTCAATGTCGAGACCTTCTGCGGGGAATGCTTCTTCTGCCGCAACGGATATGTGAACAATTGCACCGATCCTTCAGGTGGATGGGCTCTTGGATGTCGCGTAGACGGCGGACAGACCGAGTATGTGCGTGTACCTTATGCTGATCAGGGACTGAGTCGGATTCCGGACAATGTGACTGACGAGCAGGCCCTGTTTGTGGGTGACGTGCTGGCTACCGGATTCTGGGCGACAAGGATATCCGAGATTAAGGAAGATGATACGGTTCTGATCATCGGTGCCGGGCCTACAGGCTTATGTGCCTTGCTATGTGTCATGCTCAAGAGTCCTGCCAGGATCATCGTCTGTGAAAAGTCGTCCCAGAGACAGGACTTTGTGCGTGCGCATTATCCGACTGTGGAGGTCATCAGCCCTGAGGAATGCCTTCCGCTCATGCGAAGTTGCGAGAGGGGAGGCGCAGATGTGGTCATCGAAGTCGCCGGAGCCGAGGATACTTTCCAGCTTGCATGGCAGGCAGCCCGCCCGAATGCTATCGTCACAGTCGTGGCTCTCTATGACAAGCCTCAGATGCTCCCTCTGCCGGAAATGTACGGCAAGAACCTGACATTCAAGACCGGCGGCGTCGACGGATGTGACTGCGACGAGATACTATCTCTGATAGAGCAGGGACTCATAGACACGACCCCTCTCATCACTCACCGATACAGACTGGCAGACATCGAAGATGCCTACCGTCTGTTTGAAAACAAGGAAGATAACGTTATAAAAGTTGCGATAATATGATACCTGATTGGGCAAAGGAAATGAATTGTGCCGTCACAGTGTGCGACAAGGACGGCATCATACTCTATATGAACGATAAGGCAAAGGAGACCTTTGCCAAGCATGGCGACCTGATAGGCAAGAGCCTTATCCCGTGCCACAACGACCGCTCACGGGCAATCATTGCAGACCTGCTGGCTACAGGCGGCTCGAATGCCTATACCATTCAGAAGAACGGTCAGAAGAAGATGATCTACCAGAGCGCATGGCGCGAGAACGGCGAAGTGGCCGGCCTTGTGGAAATCTCAATGGTAATCCCCGAAGAAATGCCGCACTATGTGAGGTAGGGCACGAGGTGTCTTGCTGTGTTCGGTATTGTGGTTCTTGACGGTAGTTCATGAATCTCTGTATCGGGCGCTTGTTGCGTGCTGGCTGTTAAGGGATGCCTGTTCAGGATCCATGTTTAGGATGCTAGCTTCTGGATGCTAGTTCTAGAAGTTGTTTATGATGACTGTTCCGGATGGTAGCTCATGTATGCCAGTCCTGTTAGTTGTTCGAAATGACAGTGCCCGATGGTTGTTCCGAAATGGTGGTTTCAGATGGTAGTGTCTGATGAAGGTGGCGGGGTAGTTTTGGAATGGAATTCTCCGGATGTAAGTTCCAGATGAAAATTTCAGTTATAGGTTCCGTTGAGTGTGGCAAAATGGTTATGTCGGGCTGAGTGGTTATGTGCGGGGAATTTGAGGTGCTGAGCCTTATTTTTTTTGTGCAGAGTCTATGTGCTTGATAGTTAATGTGTTAGGCATATTGTGTGTGCTTATTTAGCTCGCTGCAATATGCCTGATGTGTTGATTTGTAGTTAATTACGTTGCGCGGTTTTGTGCTGTATGTCAGCATCCAGGTCGCTTGTCAGCACTCAGTCCGTGTATATTAGCTTCCGGATCGTGTGTCAGCACCCCGACCGTGTGTATCAGCATCCCGATCGTGTATATCAGCACCCCGACCGTGTGTATCAGCATCCTGAGCCGTCAAGACTGCATGTTGCACCTTCGCTGAACTCGGGCGCCGGCTCAGCTGCCATCCCAACTGCCATCCCAACTGCTGTCTCAGCTGCCGTCCCAGCTTCTAGCTCAACTGCCGTCCCAGCCGTCAACTCGACTTGTGGCTCAGCTGCCGTCCCAGCTGCCGGATCTGTGACAGACTGTTCAGCTGGCTCTGAATCCTGTCTGCTGAGGAAATGCTTAAGCGATATAGTAACCGAACCATCTTCCTTCACGAAGCATGGGATTCCTATCGTTCCGCGTTCTCTCACTTTGGCAAATGCCGGATGGTTGTCACGAAGTGCAAGAAATTCCTTCAGGTTTCTTGCCTGCCTGCCGATGTCTATCAGTTCATAATCCGGATTCCCGGCAAACAGTTTCTTTGCCTCGCTGCAGTCCGGACAGCTTTCCATTACATAAATCTTTGTCATAGTCCCAATTTTTTCATTCGTGTTATTATTGCGCTCTGCTTCCTTCCGAAGTGTTCTGCTATCTCATGTACAGATATGCCTTCCTCCCACATCCTTGCCAGCTCGGCATCAGCCTCGTCACTCCACGGCTCGTATGCGTTAGGATGCTCCTGCCGTGCTGCAAATACGGAATACACCGGCTCACCGGTGAGCCTCTTGTAGGCCTTCAGATATTTCTTCAGCCGCTTCACATCCTTGTCACTCAGATAGGGGAGCCTGCGGATGTCCATGTTGTCCGTGAGGTCGTTGATCTTCACAGCCGCAGCGAGCGGATTCTTCTTCACGCGCCCGATGAAGTCGTCATAGTTCTCGTTCTCCGACGTCTTCGTCACACATCTCAGCGCCGCCATGACCTCCGGCGCGAATCCCTCGGCCTCCAGCCTCTCGAACGTCCAGTCCGTGTCCTCGACCACATCATGCAGCACCCCGACGATCTTCTCCTCCAGGGTCTTTCCCATCTCCATCACGCGCAGCGGATGCCCGATATACTCGTTCCCCGCCTTATCCACCTGCCCCTTATGCGCCTCAGTCGCAATCTCTATAGCTCTTTCTAGTGTTGACATATCTTATTCAGTATTATGTGCACGGTGCTCATTTTCTCATACCACCGTGCACCAAGATAGGGGTTTAACATGCTTATACGCCTTATCGCCGTGCACGGTAGTCGCCTAAATTGACCACCGTGCACAGACTATCTCGCCAGCTTTGAAATATCGCTGCATTCGATGGCGGACTTGTGGTATCCGTTTCTGGTCACGGCAATCATCGCCTTGGCAACGTCATCCATCGTATTCCACATCCTGATGAGCTTGAAGAACGGGTACATCGCCCAGAAGAAGTACTGCATGGTCTGGATGCGTTTCTGCCCTTTGTACCTCCACATTATCGCCGGCCTGAAATTGTATGCCCCCTTGAAAGGCATGACGGTCAGCGCATCCTCCGTACTCTTCTTCACCCGCACCCACATATGCTTGGTATTCTTGTAGTTACCCGCACCGCTCAGGTACACGAACGTCATGTTCTCCTTCGGCCCGACCACATCCGCAAAATGCAGTGGAATGTCATGGCTTATCCCGACATACTGCTCCTCCTTTAGCCCGACGCTGCTGATGCCCGCGATGAAGAACACGGCGTCATACCCCTGCAGTTTCGGATCTCCGGCCTTGAGCTCCATGAAATCCGGCACGATATACTCCTCCAGCTTCGGATGCGAATGCCCGCACGGCCTTCTGCTCACGCTGAGTACCTTCTCCACCTCCGGATTGTCCAGACAGGAAAGCATTACGCCCTCCCCGACATATCCCGTTGTACCTGTAATGATGATTTTCATAGTTTTGGTTTATTGAATCTGTTCCAAGTATCGCACCCCGATGCCCTGTGACTTGGCATATGCGATTTCGCTCCGCGTGCTCTCACCGATGTAGCCGCCGACATTGATGACGAAGATCTCGTCCGCCATGTCGATCTTCCGCTTATGCATGTCATCCAGCATCGCCTTCGTGCCCTCAGTCCACACCTCATCATCTCCGCTGTGCCCGAACAGCCCCACCGAAATCACGATATTACCCTCAAGAGTGAGGCGTTTCTGAGCCTCCAGATACTGCTCCTTGAACTTCGTGCTGCCGCACAATGTCACAACTTTGTATTTCCCTACCATAGTTCCTGATGTTACATTCCAAAATTAATCAAATTTTTCCATTCACCTCCCATTTTCCCTCCCACACTGCAAAATTATCACAAGCTTGTGCCAAAGTAGGGGGGTGAGGTGGAAGAATCCATACCATTCGACATCCGCGGCAATCACCAACGTGGCCATAGTTCCAAAATTTCAGCACTATAGCCACGCCTATATTCTATAAATCGCTCAATATCAATAGTATACGAAATCAGCCCGTGGCCATAGTGCCACAAAATATGCACTATAGCCACGGTACTCTTAAGATGGTTCCGATTTGTTTAGATGTGATTCAATAATATAGTGAATGCTATATTGCAGTACCGACTTTATATTTTATGGGTATACTTGCACATTGGGTAATTGGAGCATCCTAAAAATTTTCCGTATTTTCCTTGACGTTCAATCCGGTGCGAATGACATAGAGGACATGTCCTTTCATTTAGCATCTGTCCTTTTTGTTGTTGAATCTGCTGAACAGACTGTATATGGTCCACTTTTTTTGGTTGTGGGAAAGTTCGGCGCTAATAATTTTATAACTTTGTGGAGATGAATGTGATTTTTATGACGGTATGTGCATTTAGCGGCATGACCGGAAGAGAAGTTGGCGGAGATGGAGATGCTCGAGAGCGACTTTGACCGTGAGATCAAGAAACTATGGATAGTAAAAGATAATATTTATATGACAGCAGCAGATTATGATCTTGGTAGGTTCCTGAAGGCGCAGGAAGGGGATTATGCGACGGCGTTGGCGGAAATCAGACGGGGACGGAAGACGTCGCATTGGATATGGTATGTGTTTCCGCAGCTTGATTCGCTGGGGCATAGTCATATGGCGAAGTATTATGGCATCTCCGGAGCTGTGGAGGCTCGGGCATATCTTGATGAGCCGGTGCTGGGGATGAGGCTGAGGGAGATTTCGGAGGCGCTGCTGGCCGTTGAGGGGAAGACTGCCGTGGAGATTCTCGGCGGAATCGATGCGCTGAAGGTGCGTTCGTCCATGACGCTCTTCGACTTTGTCTCTCCTGACGATGTGTTTGCACGGGTACTGGAGAAGTATTACGATGGCGGGCGCTGCCAGCCTACTCTTGATCGCGTCGGCAGGTAAATTTGCTATTTTGCCATGAACCCTTTGCGCTCCTCAGCATCGAATCTTTCGATTGCGTAGCGGAGTGTGGTGCGGGGGAGTGCGGCTTTGTGGGCGTTGAGGAATGAGACGAGGAGGGGCTTGTCGCGTTTGCCGACTTCGCGGAGCATCCAGCCTACGGCTTTCTGCATGAGGTCGTGCCTGGTGTCGAGGAACATCCCGGCCAGCTCGATGGTGTCGGTGAAGTGTCCGTGGCGGATGAGCATCAGGGTGGATACGACTGCGATGCGCTGTTCCCACATGACAGGGGAGTGTGCGAGGTCGTAAAGTACGCTATGGTCTGGATGGCCGTCCAGAAAGTCTCCCAATATGTATGGCGCTGAGAGGTCCACCAGATCCCAGTTGTTGATGCCCTTGAGGTGGGACAGATAGAACTGCACGGCTTCTTCGGGAGCCTTTTTGTATTTCTCGATGAGGATGAGCAGCGCGCAGAGCCTGCATTCATGCCATTCGCTTTCCAGAAGCGCCTCGATGACCTCGTATGATACGGCCTTGAATGCCTTCGCAACCTTGCGCGTCTCGGGCACTACGACTCCGAGGAACATGTCGCCTTCACCGTATTCTCCCTTGCCGGTCTTGAAGAAACGCTGCAAGACCGCTTTCTTTTCCACATTTGATGCAGCCCTCAGCCCACGCACGATGCCGGAATAGTCCCTCGCCATTCTGAGGGTGTCCAGTGACAGGTGGCAGTATCCTTCGGGGTTCTTGACCAGGTAGTCCTGATGATATTCCTCGGCAGGGTAGAACGACTTCAGCGGGCCTTTTTCAACTGCGAGTGCTTCTCCATATGCCTGCTGCACTTCTTCATAGACCATCTCTACGACAGCCCGGTCTGTCTCGTCGGTCCAATATATTCCGGTCCTGTATCTCGTTCCGCAGTCGTTGCCCTGACGGTTGATCGAAAGGGGATTGATGGACCTGAAGAAGAGGCGGCACAGTGTCGCAAGGGATATGATCCCTTCGTCATATGTGACCTTCACGCATTCCACATGACCGGTCCTGTCGGTGTACACCTGCTGGTAGGTCGGATCTGCCAACTCACCGTTTGCATATCCCACGACCGTCTCGGTCGCACCTTCAAATGTGCCCATGTAATGCTCTGTGCCCCAGAAACATCCTCCTGCAAAATATATCTGTTTCATATACTGTCTGTTCTTTCGTTTTTTCGACCATCGTGACACGAAATGGTGCAAAGCATGTCACGGTGGTACGTTGCATCATCATCAATGTGCCTTTTATCCGACTCTCGTGACACGAAACAGCCGAATTATGTCACACTACTACGTCAAATCAACTAAAATGTGCACTTTTGCCCACCAGTGTGACACGAAATGCCACAAATCATGTCACACTAGCTCAGTCCACCCCTCTCGCCCGACCGCTGCCCGTTACCTCACAAAGTACACAATGGTTACATCATCCAAAATCTTCGTTTTGCCTACCAGTGTGACACGAAATCGCCGAAACATGTCACACTACTACGTCAAATCAACAAAAATGTGCACTTTTGCCCACCAGTGTGACACGAAATGCCACAAATCATGTCACACTAATCTACCACCTCGTCCGACCGCTACCTCGTTACCTCACAAAGTACACAATGTGCCACGGTGATACGTTGCATCATCCAAAATCTTCATTTTGCCTACCAGTGTGACACGAAACAGCCGAATTATGTCACACTACTACGTCAAATCAACAAAAATGTGCACTTTTGCCCACCAGTGTGACACGAAATGCCACAAATCATGTCACACTAGCTCAGTCCACCCCTCTCGCCCGACCGCTGCCTACCGATCACCGCCTCCCGACAGTAGCTACCCCTCACAAAGCACACTATTTATTCATCATAAGGATAAACCACACCCCATTCCTTGCGGAGGGCGTCCATCTGCTTCATGATGCTGACGGTCTCTTCATGCGGCATCATAGGGGATTCGAGGAGACCTTCCCGGATGCATCTTCTGCATTCGATGACCTGGTATTCGTATCCGTTGACCATGGTCTCGTCCTTGCTTATCCTCCGGACGAGTTCGTAGTTCCGGTAGACCTCCACGGTTTTCGGACAGTTGATGTTGTCGACCCTGATGTATCCTTCCGTGCCGCTGATTATACCCTGTCTGTCGTTGAGGCAGAGGGCTCCTGACTGGAGGTTGGCCATCTTTCCGTCAGCAAAGCTGAGCGATATGCTTTCGTGCATGTCCATGCCCGTAGGTCCCGTGTGGCAATTGCTTACGGTCTTCACGATGTCTGTGCCGAAATACATGCGGGCGAAGTTGAGCGTGTAGACGCCGAGGTCGAGAAGCGCGCCTCCGCAAAGGTCGGCGCGGACGATCCTCTCCTTGTTCTCCATCATGTAGCAGAGTGTGGCTGTGAGGATGCGGGGCTCACCGATAATCCCGCTGTCCATTAGCTCCTTGATCCTGTGCGACAGCGGCATGTACCTGGTCCAGATGGCCTCGGTTATGAAGAGACCTTTCTCGCGGGCGGTAGCGATGAGCCTTTCAGCCTGCGCCGCATTGGCGGTGAAGGCCTTCTCCACCAGCACCGGCTTTCCGTTCTCCAGCGCCAGCATCGCATGCTCGAAATGGTGGGAATGCGGAGTGGCTACATACACCAGGTCCACCTTCGGATCCTGTACCATCTCCTCATAGCTTCCGTATGCGGCAACTACATTATGTTCCGCTGCAAATGCTTCAGCCTTTTCCTTTGTGCGCGAGGCGATTGCATATACTTCCATGTCTTCAAAAGGTGCGATCGCACAACACATCTTATGTGCAATCCACCCTGCTCCTATTATGCCGATTCTGAACATGATGCCAAGGGTTATAATTTCTGTTGTAAATATATAAAATCTGATTGGTTTTGCATATATTTGTAGAGTTGTCAGTCACTTTTTGTTTATTGGAAATGAAAGAAGAATGTCTTATATGCAAGGCTCCGCTTGAGTATCTGAGCGAGGATGTGATGATGGAATGCAGTATCTGCCGCAAGAGGGAGATGAGCAAGACCAGGTGTGTCAATGGCCACTATGTCTGCGATGAGTGCCATACCAAGGGCGTGGACGAGATCGTCGGGCTGTGCCTTAGTGAGACGTCGGCTGACCCGATCGCCATCATCCGCAAGATGATGGATATGCCTCAGTGCCATATGCATGGGCCGGAGCATCATATAATGGTAGGCTGCGCTCTTCTGACGGCTTATGCGAATGCAGGAGGTGAGATCGACCTGCCCAAGGCCTTGAAGGAAATGGTCAGCCGGGGAAGCAAGGTTCCTGGAGGCGCATGCGGGTTCTGGGGTGCATGTGGTGCGGCCGTCAGCACAGGTATGTTCATGTCCATCATCACCGGCTCCACTCCTCTGATGAACGAGGCCTGGGGACATTCCAACCTGATGACATCCCGTTCTTTGCAGAAACTTGGCGAGATCGGAGGCCCACGCTGCTGCAAGCGGAATTCCTATATGTCCATCCTGACTGCCATCGACTATGTCGAGGAAGTGACTGGAGTACGGATGCACAGGTCCAGAGTTGCCTGCACTCACATGTCTTCCAACTCCCAGTGCATCGGCAGCCGGTGTCCGTTTCATGCGAAATGAGGCCGTGTCGAATCGGATGTGAGATCGTTCCCAAGGGGAGAGATGTCTAGAGGAAAGATGAGCAGATCAATAATCCGAGCAATAAAAGTAGAATCGTAAACATTGCTGCAGCACCAGATGCCTTCGTCATCATGAGTTCTTCCTTTTCATCTTTAGGACGCTTGATTATTCTCATTGTCCAATAGATTGGAAGTGAGATGATTATGACTGCACCATTGAATAGAGCAGCTATAGTTCCCCCAAGCACCGGCCAAAGTATTATGGCCAGACCTACTATGAATATAAATACCATCATATCAATTTGCTTTCCGTAATTACAACAACTATTTCAGTTGCAAATATAGGTGCAGCTTGTGCCAAAGTAGGTGACAATTGGTGTGAAGTATTTCAGCCGCTGCCATTTTCTGACTGTGGTATGTGTTCACGGTGGTAGAATCTGTTGACTACCGTGCACGTCGATATGGCGTGTAACCATGTCAGCGCCCGATCTTGGTGCTCGGTGGTAAGCGAAAATGACCACCGTGCACATATCATGCGCTTCTCGGGGCATGTGGTCATGGTACTCCTGCCCTGTGCTGCAACCCGGACAGCCAATCGGGATTCCCGGCATTTCTTTGGTTTTATCCGAACATTTTCCTTTCTTTGCACAGAATTCTTCAGGTTCGCAGTCCTCGATCAAATTGCATCGGTTTAATGTTTAACGCCTTCTGGCAAAAATGGACTGCATATGATTCCACAGATTCTTTTCGCTTCTAGCATTCTTTCTAGTTGCTCTCTGTTCACTGAACTGAGCTATTTATTGAGATCCCGGTTGTTTTTTCATTCTTTCAGACCGTCCGACATCAAAAAGGCGAAAAAGGTGCTGGACGGTGCCCGAAACAGGTGTTTAATGGCAGAAATTAGCACCGTCCGACATGTTTTTGGACATTTTGATGTCGGACGCGTTGCCGGCTGCCATGTCAGACCTGTCGGAATGCAATCGCAAACACAGGGTTTTGCAGGTGAGCTATCTTTAGATTTGTTTAGTTTGCATGTAACTGAAAAATAGTTACATTTGTATGCTTTTTGTATGGGCACCAAAGATAAGTTGATAGCGAGATTCAAACGCTTGCCGTCTGATTTTACATTTGACGAACTGGTCAGGATGTTGTGGCTGTTGGGATATGAGATGAATACAAAAGGTAGGACATCAGGTTCCAGACTTGTATTTAAGGAGAGAGTGGGAAATCCTATAATGATTCATCGCCCACATCCTGGAAATACAGTTAAGTCCTATGCCATGAAACAGATTTTAGATGAACTTATAGATAAAGGTAAGATATGAATGCAATGAATTATAAGGGCTATATCGGTACCATCGATTTTTCTGAGAAGGACATGGTCTTTTATGGCAAAGTCGAAGGGGTCAACGGATTGGTCAATTTTGAGGGCGATAGTGTCGTGGCATTGGTAGAAGCTTTTCATGAAGCAGTAGATGATTATCTTGCATATTGCGCAGAAGAGGGAATAGATCCGCAGAAAAGCTATTCCGGCAGCCTCAATGTGAGAATTTCTCCAGAAACACATTGCCAGGTGGCTGCTCTTGCAAAATTGTCTGGAATGTCCATCAATGCATTCATCCGCAAAGCAGTGGAAAAAGAGGTGGCTTGCCATCTTTAAAAAATGATTCTTCAGGTTCGCAGTCCTCGATCAAATTGCAGTTTTTGATGTTTAATTGTCGTAAGACGCAAATGACTGTATTATGAGACAGAACCATTATCTGGTGTCCATCAAGACTGTAGATGACACCCCAGTATTCCCAAAATCCTTCAATGGAGAAAACTTCCTATTTCAAGCAGTGATGCAGGCTTCGGTCCGTACCAGGGTGATTTCCAAAGGCTTTGCATCGTTTCCGACAGGCCTGGAAGCTGTGATATGCTGTAAACATGATACGGAAGCCAGAATGTTCGCTGATGCTGTGGCCTCCCAGATCTACGAGAAGAACAACAGCGCCGGTCACTTCATCGAGAGTTTCGGAATCCATATCGGTGTGCTTACCAATGATGAAAGGACCCTCGATGCCGTGATGATGGATATGATGACGCGCAGCATGGCAGCCCGAGGCATGAACATGGACGACATCCCGACCATCAGCATGGACATGAATGGTAAAATCATGAACTGATGGGAAACGATCATCATATCAGGGACTACGACCAGGTATGGGATTCCTAGTCCGGGAAGCCTGGTTCTCCAGAAAGAGCAAAGGCGATCGAGGATGCCTATCCATTCTACTCAGGACAGATTCTCTATTCTGCCCGCAAGGCTGCTGGGATAACTCAGTCTGAACTTGCAGAAAGGATCAACACCACCAAGCCATATATCTCAAAATTGGGAAAGGTCATATAAATCCAAGGGTCGGCTTGTTCTTCAGCATCATCAATGCCATCGGCATGAAAGTGGAGATCGTAAAGCCTGTCTGATCACCGATTATTTCAGTCTTGTCCCTCGTGCATCTTCCAGATCAGGAGGTATGCCGCGGGGGACAATTCTCATATGCCCGCCTTCCTGCCGGGGGCACCACCTGTTGATAACTTTTTCCGACAGGATATCTATTTGTCATCCAATGACTGAAACAAGGTTGTTTTGATGTAAATGTTTGAATGTCAAGGTGTTGTGGCGTGTACGTAACTTATCAACAATGTGTTTTTTGTTTTGGATATTCGTATAATTTTGCAGCTAAAACAGAGGTAATCTTTCTCAAGAGAAGGAATGACCATCTCGGTCCTGTAGAGATGAGACATAACATAGTACCAGTAAATTTAAATCAGATATAGCATTATGAATACAGAAGATCAATTGTTAGGTAAGGAGGCACTCCTCAAGACATATTTGCTTTATGTAAAGCAGCAGGGAAAGTCACGTTCAATCCTGAAAGCTCGAGTGAATGCGCTGCTTCGTGCGTATAACACCTTATGCGGAATGAATCCGTCATCAGACTTCCCGGACGGAATCTTGATTGATACGGAATGTTCCGATGAAAAGTTAAATGAAATCTATGAAATAACAGGCTTCAGGCTTGGGGAGGATCCGCATAATCCATACGCCACTGTCTACAATGATAGAATGGATATGTTCCACGCATTGATGAAATATCGTGTCAAGGTAGAAGATATCCGCAGGACCTATGTAGGTGTGTTGGAGTGTTCCAGTGGGTTTATGAAGGGGATGGTTCATACGACCCAGCTCAATAAGCTGCTCATGAATATCATAGCAGAGAAAGTGGACCGTGTCATCTACCTGCTTCTTGGTGATAAGTACGACAAGTACTTCACACTATCCGAATTGATGAAGGAGTACGGATATCCTTCAGTTTCCGATAAGGAACTCAAGAATATGATCCTTGAAGATATGGCGGATTAATCCGGCGTCTGCAGGGCCTTTTCGGTGATCTGGTCTCATGTGGATACTGGAAAGGCTCTTGTCGGCTATCATCCGCTCGGCTATCTGCGCCACAATCCAACTGCTAGATAATGCCGAGTTCTGTAGCTTTGCGGAGCATGTCGGAGACGTTCTTTACGTCCATCTTGGCGTAGATGCGCTGGCGGTGGGTGTTGACGGTGTGGACTGAAAGATAGGTACGCTCTGCGATTTCTGATGCCTTAAGGCCTTCGGCGCTGAGACGGATGATCTGGAGCTCGCGCTGCGAGAGACCGATGTCTGCTATCTGCTTGTTTCGCTTAATGAGGATGTCTCCCACATAGTCGGCCACATCGGTGCCGGCTGTTTCTGCTTTTGATGCAAGCGCCATGCACCTCTCCCTGATCTCGTCCGCAGAAAGAGAGGTGGCTTCTGCAGCGAGCCTCTCTATCTCATCATTCAACGAGACATCCGGATTCTTCAGATTCTTGGACAGGAGTTCGATGATCTGTTCCTTGCTGTTGCTCAGGCGCTGTAGGTCCTCCGATCTGCGTTTCTCCTTCATGAAATGCACGACAATAAGAGAGAGGACAATTACAGCAATGACAATGGCTGCTGTCAGCAGGATTATCTCATAACGGTTACGTTCGATCTGCCTGTCTTTCTCTTGCACCTCATAGGTGGTCTCCATTTCCTGAAGCGTCTCGCCTTCCTGCTGCTGGAGGTATTTCTGCATATGGAGGACGTAATCATCGTGTGTTTCCTGCGCCTTTTGTGTATCGCCTACGCGGGTGTAGAGGCGGACAAGACGGTCCTCAAGGGCGGCTGCAGTCATATAATCCGTTTCCTTGAGACCCGCCCTGACCTGTTCAAAATATTCGATGGCATCACTGTCGCGGTCTCCCTGCTGGAACCAGCGGGCACGGAACATTATACCGTTGCGCTTCAGATTCGGGATGTCGTAGGCATCAGCTATTTCCTGTCCTCTGTCAAGCCACTTGCCAGCCAGTTCATACAGCTTCTGGTCTATAGGATCGTTCCACCTGTTCTTGTTTATGTATAAGGATCCTATGATATAGCATGCTTCCGCTTCCTGCTCGACATAATCTGCACATTCTGCGATAGACAGAGCTTCCTGCGCATAGACCAGACCTTCGTCATTACGGCCTGTCTCAGGCGAAATCTCCGCATAGGAACACAGCTTGGCCTTAGCGATGAGAATCTCAGACAGTTCTTTGCTGAACCCATGCCTGCGCGCAATGGCTTCTGCCTCTATAGCCTTTTCCCATGCATCTGCATCTCTGCTCGTCATGATGTCAATGCCTGTTATCGTATATAAGGCCTGCACCTCACCTAGAGGATACCCTCTGCCGGTTCGGGATATTTCAAGGGCACGAAGAGCCTTTTCCATCGCCGCCTCAAAATCCTGATTGCTCACATCACACGTCGCCTCCCTGACGAGGGATGAAACCTCAGCAGACAGGTCAGATTGTCCGGAATCCTCCCCGGTAGAGCGGCATGCCGCCGCACAGAAAAATAAGATAAAAGAAACGGTTAGTAGGCGTAATGTCCTGGCCATAATAAGTCATAGGTTGTATCATGCAAAAGTATATAGAATTACGGAGAATTCCTTAAAAGTGCGGTTATTCAGTGACGCCGAAGAGTCAAATTACTGAAAATTCATTAATCTACAGTGCCCTGCATCCTTCCTGTGCTCCGGTATTGGCCCACGGATAAAGTGCACATCGCCCGGCAATCACTCCTGGAATACCGGATGTGTCCTGAGACTCATTGCACCTATCCAATGTCATATCATCGCAGGTAGTACATAAAAACCGGTTTTTGTGTAGTACCTGTCACCAGAATGACCTTTAAATGAATGATTTAATGATAGGTACTACATAAATAGCCAGTTTTATGTAGTACCTGCCGAGATCGGTTATCCAGATTTACCTGTCCAACGATAAATAAATCCGAATGGGTTACATAGAATCCTACCTGCAGCGATCGGTTATATCCCGATCGATGTAAAGATAGATGAATCCGAATGGATTACAATGATCATGTCGTTATGATTCAGGTTGACTATTGGTGCCCATCGAATAGGGGAGCGTCCGACAGAAAAATGGCTGATTTTATGATGGACGGTCCCTGTTTGGGTGCATTTGACGCCGTTTTCGGGAGCGTCCGACAGTTTTTCAGGCGATTTAGTGATGGACGGTCCGGAATAGGGAGAGTGTGGGAGTGACCGTATTTCTTGCTGAAAAGCTCGAATTTATAGGATTATATCAAAGCGGGGATTTTCATTTGCATCTTTTACCGAACCACCAGCCATAACTAACTTGTATTGTGACAATACCACTTGTTGATATGTATCCGGTAATCATCACTTTATTCCAATAATAGTCAGCTCCGACGCCAATCAATCCCAAGGCCGTGAATCTGTCTTCAGAATGATGAACATATAAATCTCTTTGATGGGCAGGAGCAAAGCCACCCCTTGCAAAAATGTTAAATCCTTCTCCCTTTGAGAAGAGACTATAATCAGCAATGACTCCAACGTACTCAAAGTTAGGACGGACAAATGTGTCGGGCGCATCATCTTCAAAGAAATAATCCACTAGCCCCTGATTCATGATTCCTGCTTCGATACCCCATCTCCACTTTGTATTCTGGACTGCCTTATTGAAGCCGATCGTCATACTCATCGTTGGGTCGCCCCCACCCGTATAGATTGTACCTCCTATCCCCATTGTACCACCGATTTGCCATTTATATGGATACTGTGCATAAGCAGCCACAGAAATCATGAGAAAACAAGACAATAACACAAGGCGTTTATTCATATCAACTACAATCTATTTTCTAGAACAATAATCCTGATCATTGCTAATACTGCAGGAGTAAACAATATGTTGGCCCGGAAACGGACATAAAGCACCGGTAAATCCCGATTTGTCTCAGTAAAGATATGCGATTTGATTTTGAATAGCAAATAACTGAGGGGTTAATCGCGCGGAGCGAGTTATGGATGGAAGAGGAAATCTCGGTGCCTGTTATCCGCACCGAGAAATCATATTATTTGCGTAAGTAAATGATGCACTGTCGTAAAGCATGGTTGAATATGACCTTGCTTTCTGATGAAACTATCTTTTAATTCGATCCCTACCGCTGCCTTTTGAACGGGCGCAGGACCTTGATGGTGGCGCGGTCGTAGTTGTAGGTGTCGGCAAAGAGGCTGATGGCGTCCCTGAGGGTCCATGCGGATGCAAGGGCGATGGCGCCTTCGGCTTCGGCGTACACGGTGTAGGCGGTGTGCGGTGCGTAGGTGGCAGGCTCGAACGCCTGCACGGTCTTGACGTTAAGAAATACAGAATCCATAATCAAATGTTTCGTTTAGAGTTGTTTACGTGCCATTTGATCGTGGATGGCGAACCAGAACAGTCCATCGGGATTCCCGACACGACAAAGTTACATTTTCTTTGGTTTTATTCAAACAATTTCATTCCTTTGTACAGAATTCTTCAGGTTCGCAGTCCTCGATCAAATTGCATAGGTTTAATGTTTAACGCCTTCTGGCAAAAATGGACTGCATATGACTCCGCACATTACTTCGGACACTGCCCACACAAAATTAAGCGTCGCAATCGACTGGATCAGCAAACTTGCTGACGGGGTGAATCCCATTGATGGAAGTATTCTTCCCGAGACTGACATCGTGAATAACGTTCACATCTCCCGCTGCCTTTTCTTTGCAGCTGACCTTCTTGAAGATCTGGGAAAGAGAAAGTCTTCTCCGAAAAAGACCTATGAACTTGAATTCCAGCTTACTCCAGAAATCGCCGCCAAGGTTTATATCACCGAAAAGACTGGAATCTCCATGTTCGTCAGGGAAATCAATAAGGTCATTCCGGAAAACATGAGGCCTTTGTCTGCATCAAAGGTAACGCAGTGGCTTGCTTCGGTCGGCTACCTGGAAGAACGCGAAAGAGGCGATGGGCGCAAATACAAGGTCCCTACCGTACTCGGCACCTCTATCGGAATCACCTCTGCCTGGCGGGACGGAACCCATGGCCAATACCTTGCAATATCCTACGACATCAACGCCCAGCACTTCCTTCTCGAAAACCTCTTCAGGTAGACGTGACGGTTGCTTTGGGGATGAAGCGTCCGGCTGAAAAATGACTGATTTTATGATGGACGGTCTCTGTTTTGGGGCATTTGACGCCATTTTCAGGACCGTCCGACAAGTTTTCGGGCGATTTAGTGATGGACGGTCTGGAAAAGTAAGCGTATTCTCGCAGATAAATCCGAATTTACTTTTGTACCGTATGTTTGATTGGCTCCATATGAATTCCGATGTGGGTGTCGGGACCAAATTCTTCCTTGAGTCGTTTCTCAACAGCTGTTGCTACTGCATGAGCATTTTCCAATGTTG